>NZ_JADPCH010000004.1 GCF_015670745.1 Collinsella aerofaciens
CAAATGGTTCGATGTCTGCCCGGATGCGACACTCGTAAGTGCCCATCCTCGCAGTATCCGGTTCTCAAGGTGCACGCTTTGCGGCTCATCCGGTCCGACCGGGCCGCGCGGCAAGGAGATATATTGCCAGACCGGAGGGGCCCCGTGGGCGGGAATCTGGGCGTACACATTTCCTACACATTTTGTGATCCGACTAACGTTTGCCAGCCGTTACCTACCGCTCGCCGAGCATCTCTTCTATATAAGGCAGTCTCATGGTTAAAGCGGATACGTCCCCCTAGCTAAAGCACAGCCAGCATCGAGCAACTCATCACGCTCTTCCACCGAGAACCCCTCGGCGTAGACGCGCACCACTGGTTCGGTCCCGCTAGGACGGACCAGCAGCCACGTGTCATCCTCGAATGCCAAACGCAAGCCATCCATATGACTAACGTTTTGCGGCACCTTGCCACAAATCGACTTGGGGTTTACGCCCGGCAGCAGGGTTCGTAACGTTTCGGCATCTTCGGCCTCAAGGCGCAAATCCCGTCGACCGTAACTCGTCTTACCAAAACTGTCCTCGAGTTGGTCGACCAGAACGCCCAAAGGCGCGTCCGTCTTTGCCATAAGCTCACACAGAATCAGACAGGCGAGGATTCCATCGCGCTCGGGCATATGCGCGGCGATGCCGATACCACCGGCTTCTTCGCCGCCTATGAGGACGCCGCCCTTTTTCATCTCCGCCGCTATATATTTGAAACCGACTGGTTTGACGGTCACGCGGCAGCCAAGCGCCTCGGCAATGCGACGCACGAGCGTCGAGCATGAAAGATTGACGACGACGCGCCCCTCCAAATTACGAAATTGAACCAAGTCGCCCAAAACGAGCGCCATGATCTGATGCGGATGTATATATCTGCCGCGCTCGTCAACCGCACCGATACGGTCGGCGTCGCCGTCGGTCACCAGACCAGCGCAAGCTCCGTCATCGATAACCGTGCGCTCGCAAGCGTCCACCCAAGGCTCAACGGGGTCGGGGCAGATATCTTCTTGGTCAGACGCCTGCCCGGCGTGAATCTCGTGCACCTCAACGCCAAGCTCGCGCAGCAAGTCGGCTAGATAACCCTGGGCTGCGCCGCCCATGGGATCGACAACCACGCGCAGGTGCGCGTCGCGGATGGCTTCGGCATCGACAAACGATGCCACCGCCTGCATATAGTCAGGAATGATATCCGCGGTGCGATATTGCCCCTCGATCCCCATTGGCTCGGGAGCCATGGTCTCTTCGAGCTCTTCGATGACATCCTGGTTGGCGGTCGAGCCGTCACCCATGCGAATCTTGAGGCACAGATAACCCTGCGGATGATGGGACCCCGTCACCATGAGCGCGCCGCACGCCTCACCGTCATAAGCCGCCGCCCACGTAAGGGCAGGGGTCGGAACAGGTCGCGAAGCGAGCACGGCGTCCAGCCCGTGCGCTGCTAGCACGCCCGCCGCGAGCTCAGCGAACTCGCTCGCCAGGGGCCGGGTGTCGAACCCTATATATACCGTTTTGCCCGGATTGGTCTTTTGCCACAACTCGCCGACGGCATCGGCGATACGGGCAACGTTATCGGCAGTGAAGTCCTCATCGACGCGAGCGCGCCAACCGTCAGTTCCAAAATGAATTATCGCGCACACGCGCAGACACCTCACAGTGTTTGGATCATGGTACGCATGGGGTATACCCGCAACACGCACTCGGCAACCTGCCGGCACCAGCATTCACCATTTGGGCAAATGCTGCCGAGGACATGCAGGCAATAAAAAAAAACCGCCCCGTATGGAGCGGTTTTGCCCTTTATATATCGAGCGCCTCGGCCATCGCTGCCGTAGTGATTGCCGTGGTTCCGCAGCAACTGCCCACCATTGCGGCACCGGCATGTCTCCATTCGATGCATGCGCGCGCGAAAGCTTCGGGGTTCTCGTGCCATACGGGGCCATCCTGAGTCTGGACCGGATCGCCTACGTTGGGACGCACCGTGACGGGAGTAGTCGCCGATGCAACCATCCTGGGCACCGCCGCGTTCGCGGCCGCAAGCGAACAGCAATTAACACCAATCGAGTTTGCGCCGTGTTTTTCGGCGTACAAAACGGCTGCCTCGATGTTGAGGCCATCGCCCAGCAGGTCGCCTTTATCGTCAACGACAAAACTCACCAGAACAGGCATGCCGTCGGCGGCATCTCGGGCGCCGGCAAGCATGGGCTGCAGATTACGGATAGACGTCACCGTCTCGATCAGCAGACCGTCAACACCAGCATTGAGCAAGGCGTGCGCCTGTTCGCGCGCAATGCCGCGGATTTCACGATACTCGACAGAGTCCTCGGCAAACCACTCAATACCGATCGGGCCCATCGAGCCCAGCAGTAGCTGAGGGTGCGCCTGGCGGGCATCGTCGACGGCCCCGCGATTGACCTCCGCCACGGACGGCGCAATCTGGTCGTGCTTGAGGGCATAGCTCGATGCCTGAAAGGTATTGGTAATGAGCACCTGCGCGCCGGCGGCGACATACAAGCGATGGATACGAGAAACGGTCTGCGGCTCTGCCAGATTCCAAAACGCCGGTGGAATGTCGGCGGCATCGTACTCACTCAACAAAACACTGCCCATGGGGCCCTGCGCCAACAAGGTCTCGCTCGACAAGCGGCGCGTAAGTTCCTCGGCACCAAAGCGGTTGTAATAACTCGTATCCATATATATCCCGCTATTCCTCGACGCTGATTCCCTGCTTTTCGAGATAGGCGAGCCAGCGGCTCATCGTGTCCTCGGATAGCGCATGCTCCATCATGCAGGCCTCGGAATCGGCTCGCTCAAATTCGACACCGAGCTCCTGAACCAAAAACGTGCGGATGAGGCGATGACGGTACCAGATAGCCGTGCCAACCTCGCGGCCGCGATCGGTCAGGATCACCTTGCCGTAGTGCGATTGCTCGACAAGCTCGGATGCCTTGAGAGCCGAAACCGCTTTATTGACCGATGCCTTGGAGACGCCAAGGCGCTGCGCGATGTCGACCGATCGAACGCCGTTGGTTTCCCCCTCTTCGCTTTCAATGCGAACCATGCACTCCAAGTAGTCTTCGTTCGCCACCGTCAGATGTAGTTCGCGCGAGCTATTTGTCGTATCCATGATCTTCCGTCCCTTCTGCATTCAATGGCTGATTCTACCCCATCCAAGCGTCGCGGTATGCCGTGGCATACCGTGCTAGAGTTCTTGTTGCACACGACGACCAAGATTGGAGCGGTCTTTATGGAAAACACCACCACGAACCCCGATGTCCTCGAGCGCTTTTTGCGCTACGTCCAGATCAACACGCAGTCCGAGGATGCAAACTGCGACCAGGTACCCTCGAGCGCCGTTCAGTTTGACCTTGCCAACGTGCTGGCTGAAGAGCTGCGCGAGCTTGGTGCGGAAGATGCCCACGTGACCGAGCACGCCTATGTCTGCGCGCATATCCCCGCAAGTGCGGGCGCTGAGGACAAGCCCGCCCTGGGCCTGATCGCCCATCTCGACACCACCGAAGTTGCACCGGGTGCCGGCGTGAAACCGCACATCGTACACTACGAAGGCGGCGACCTGGTCTGCGGCACGGTTGACGGTAAGCCCGTTGCCATGAGTACCGCCAAGCTTCCCGCCCTGAACGACCTCGCAGGTGAGGACCTGGTCTGCAGCGATGGCACCACGCTGCTGGGCGCGGACGACAAGGCAGGCGTCGCCGAGATCATGTCGCTTGTCGCGCGTATCGCTCAGGACCCTTCTCTGCCCCATCCCGCACTCGGCATTTGCTTCTGCCCTGACGAGGAGATCGGCCACGGAGCCGAGCTGTTGGATATCGATACCTTTGGCTGCAAGTACGCCTACACGGTCGACGGCGGCCCCATCGGCGAGCTGGAGTGGGAGTGCTTTAACGCCGCCGAGGCGACCGTCCGCTTTGAGGGCCAGTCCATCCACCCAGGCGACGCCAAGGGCCGCATGGTCAACGCGGGCAATCTGTTCTGCGATTTCAATGCCCTGCTCCCCTACGAGCAGCGTCCGGAATACACCGAGGGCTACGAGGGCTTCTATCACCTTGAGGGCGTCTCGGCAACGGTCGACCATGCCACGGCGCGCTATATCGTTCGCGACCACGACGCGGCAAAGTTCCAGCAGAAGCTCGAGCTGATGGATGCCGCCGCAGCACTGCTCAACCAGCGCCTGGGTGAGGAACTCGTAACAGTCGAGATTAAGCACCAGTACCGCAACATGGCCGAGATCGTGCGTGACTACCCGGAGCTTATCGATATCGCCAAGGAAGCCTACCTTACCTGCGGCATTGAGCCCCAGGTGCTGCCGATTCGCGGTGGTACTGACGGTGCGCAGCTGTCGTTCCGCGGTCTGCCCTGCCCCAACCTTTCCACCGGCGGCTATTGCTACCACGGCGTCAACGAGTTCGTCCCGGTCAGTTCGCTCGTCAAGATGACCGACGTCCTGCAGGAGCTCGTCGCCCGCTTTGCATAAGCCTGGCTGCATAAGCCCAAAAGACGAATCGCCCCGTCCTCAACCGAAAACGGGGCGATTTTTTTTGCTGCAACGAGAACAGGTTGACGCACGCCAGCCTCTTAACGCAAGGAGTGTCCCAAACTGCCGGCACATAAGGAACGTCCCCAAGTGCCAAGTGGACTACCCAACTGCAAGTGACGACATCGCTGGTTGAATCAACGTCAGCGAGCGACGTCCAGAGCGAACAAGTTGGCATGAAAAAGGCAGGGCATTGACCTTCTGGTCATGCCCTGCCTTTTGAATGACAAATTGTCGCTCTGGGCGGCGCGCAGCGTCGAGCCGTTACGCGGGCTAGTAAGCCCGCGTAACTCTAATAGTTGGCCTCGTAGCCGTTACCGTCGCCGGTGGGCTCTTCGTAGTAGTCCGAATCGCTCGAATCGCCTGAGTCATCGGAATCGTCAGAGCTGACCGATGAAGTTGCGGTACCGTTTGCGTAGTCGTCAGACGTGTTGTTGTTCAGGTCGCCGATCGTAGAGCTGGAACCGTCGGAAAGACCCATGGTGTTGGGACCCTTGGGGTCCTTGCCGGCATCGACGCGCTCCATCATTTCCTTGAGCTCGTCCTCGTAGACAAAGACGTAGCTCACACCGTCGATCATGGTGCTGTCGTCGGCGTACGAGGGCAGGTTGGCCGAGTAGATACCGTCGACATCCATACCGCGCATGGCGTTGACCGTAGCCACGATATCCTGAACGCTCATATCGGTTACGAGCATATCGGACAGCGAATTAACCAGGCCAAAGATCTTCGTGGCATCGAAGTTATTGAGAATCTGGTTGGCAAGGGCGCCAAGCACCTGACGCTGGTGGCGCATGCGCGTGTAATCGCCGTCGGCATAGGTGTAGCGGCAGCGGGCATAGGTAAGGGCGGTGGCACCGTCCATATGCTGCTGGCCAGCGGTAATCTTAATATCCAGGTGCTCGGGGTCGTCAACATCATCGGTTGCGTTAATGTCGATACCGCCAACCGAATCAATCAGCGCCTGCATACCGTCGAAGCTGACCTCGGCATAGTGGGAAATCTGAACACCGCACAGCTCGTTGACCGCCTCGACCATGGCCTCGGCGCCGCCAACGGTATGGCAGGCGTTGATCTTCATGGTCTCGCCCTTGTACTCGACCTTGGTGTCGCGCGGAACGGAAATGAGCGTCGCCTGCTTTTGCGTGGGGTCGATGCGTGCCAGGATAATCGAGTCGGCACGATACGTATCCTCGCCCGAACGGCCGTCGGTGCCAAGAAGCAGCACGTAGAACGGATCCTTTGCCTCATCGGTGTCAACCAGAACCCGACGCAGATTGTCGGTAATGACATTAGAATCGCCGAGCTTGCCCATAATGGTGGCAAACCACAGGCCGGCAGCGGTAGTGGCACTCAGCAGCACGCCAAGCACGACAATGAGCGCGACGTGACGAATCGTGTGGCTACGACGACGTTGGCGAGCGCGCTCGGAATAGCGAGCCACGTTATCGCGACTGTAGATCTTGGCCTGCGCACCAGTTGAGGGTCTTCGGGCGGTGGTATCCGCGAGGGGCTTTTTATTAAACATAGGCAACCTGTATTAGTAGATGACGGGATCGGGAACGGTAGCACGCTCGACATGCGCGCCGAGCGCCTGCAGCTTTTCGACAAACTGCTCGTAGCCGCGCTTGATGTGATGAATAGCCGAAACCTCGGTCGTCCCGTCGGCGATCAAGCCCGCTACGACGAGGGCCGCTCCGCCACGCAGATCGGGCGAGGTAACCTGTGCACCCGAGAAGCCCTTGACGCCATGAATCATGGCATGATGGCTCTCGATACGAATGTCGGCACCCATGCGCACCAGCTCAGAGGCAAACATAAAGCGATTCTCGAAGATGTTCTCGGTGATAACGGAGCTACCATCGGCAAGGGCGGAGAGTACCATAATCTGCGCCTGCATGTCCGTCGGGAAGCCGGGGAACGGAAGCGTCTGGATGTCGACCGGCTTGATACGCTCGGCACGGTTTACATGGACGCCGTCGTCGGTACGCTCGCAATCGATGCCCATAAGCTCCATCTTCTTGAGCACCATGCCCAAGTGAATGGGGCAAAAGCCCGTGACATCGACACCGCGATCGTCGGCCATCAGCGCACCGGCAACGATAAAGGTACCGGCCTCGATGCGGTCGCCCACCACGCGATGGGTAACGGGATGGAGCTCTTCCACACCTTCGATAGTCACGACGGGCGTACCGGCGCCAACAATCTTGGCGCCCATCTCGTTGAGCATGTTGGCGAGATCGACGATCTCGGGCTCGCGGGCGGCATTGTCGATAACCGTGGTGCCCTTCGCGCGCACGGATGCCATAATGAGGTTCTCGGTCGCACCGACACTGGCGAACTCGAGCGTGACGGTGGTACCGCGCAGACCTTGGGGCGCATTAGCGTTGATGTAGCCGTGGGCGGTATCGAACTCAACGCCCAGGGCCTCAAGACCAAGAATGTGCATATCGATCTTGCGAGCACCCAGGTTGCAGCCGCCCGGCATGGCGATCTTGGCGCGATGGAAGCGACCCAGCAGGGGTCCCATCACGGCGGTGGAAGCACGCATCTTGGCAACGAGCTCGTAGGGGGCCTCCCAAGAATCGACCTGAGAGGTATCAATCTCGAGCGTGTGCTCGTCGAGAACATCGATCGTAGCGCCCATGCCCTTGAGCACCTTGCCCATCACGTGGACATCGGAAATATCGGGCACGTTCTGCAGCGTCGTCTTGCCCGGCGCCAGAAGCGTTGCCGCCATGAGTTTGAGTGCGGAGTTCTTGGCGCCCGAAACGGGCACGGAGCCTCCGATGGCGTGGCCACCCTCAACGCGGATAATATCCAAGGTCTACCCTTTCAAAAAGCATGCCCGGGATGGCTGAGCCATCCCGGGCATGATGTGTTCGCAAATGGTCGAACGCTAAATCGTTTGACTATTGGGCAAGCTTGAGCTTACACCATGCGATTTCATTATAGAGGTAGGCGCGGCGTGCATCATCCTCCGACAAATTACCCAGCTTCTCTTCAAAACCTTGAATATCAGCTTTAAGCTTGTCGGCATCGACGGTCGCCAAATCGCAAGCGCGCTCGGCGAGAACGGTCACGACATCGTCCGCAACCTGGGCATAGCCGCCGGCCACGGCAAACGTGTGGTCAACAGTGCCCATGGCCTTATCGGAAACGCGAACGTAACCGCGGTCGATCGTGCAGATCTCGCTGGAGTGAGCAGGCAGGACGCCAAACTCGCCATCCGTGGACGGAATCGACACAAACGCAGCGTCGCCCTCATAGGCGCAGCTCACGGGGCACACGATGCGGATACGCATAACCTACTTCTCCCCCATCTTGCGGGCGCGCTCGCGCACGTCCTCAATCGTGGAAGCATAGCGGAAAGCCTGCTCGGGCAGGTCATCGGCCTTGCCATCGACAATCTCGGCGAAAGAGCGGACGGTATCCTCGACGCGGACGTAGACACCGGGGTTGCCGGTGAACTTCTCGGCGACGTGGAAGGACTGCGAGAGGAACTGCTGAATCTTACGGGCACGGTTGACCGTAAGGCGCTGCTCCTCGGACAGCTCGTCCATACCCAGAATTGCAATGATGTCCTGAAGGTCGGAGTACTCCTGCAGGAGCTCCTGGACCTTGACGGCGACACGGTAGTGCTCCTCGCCGACGATCGAGGGATCGAGAGCGTCGGAGGAAGACGCGAGCGGGTCGATAGCCGGGAACAGGCCGAGCGACGAAATGCTACGCGAAAGAACCGTGGTGGCATCGAGGTGCGTAAACGTCGTGGCAGGCGCCGGGTCGGTCAGGTCGTCTGCGGGGACGTAGACAGCCTGGACGGAAGTAATGGAGCCCGTCTTGGTCGAGGTAATGCGCTCCTGGAGGTCGCCCATCTCGGTTGCCAGCGTGGGCTGGTAACCAACGGCGGACGGCATACGGCCCAGCAGTGCGGAAACCTCGGAACCTGCCTGGGAGAAGCGGAAGATGTTGTCGATGAACAGCAGAACGTCCTGGCCGCGATCGCGGAAGTACTCAGCGGTGGTAAGGCCGGCCAGACCGATGCGCAGACGCGCTCCGGGCGGCTCGTTCATCTGACCATAGACCAAGCAGGTCTTGTCGATAACGCCAGACTCGCTCATCTCGAGGAACAGGTCGGTGCCCTCGCGGGTACGCTCGCCGACGCCGGTGAACACCGAGGTGCCGCCGTGCTCCTGGGCGAGGTTGTTGATGAGCTCCTGAATCAGAACGGTCTTGCCGACGCCGGCGCCGCCGAACAGGCCTGTCTTGCCGCCACGGATGTAGGGCTCGAGCAGGTCGACGGCCTTGATGCCGGTCTCGAAGATCTCGGTCTTGGTGGTGAGCTCGTCGAAACGGGGCGCTGCATGGTGGATGGGGTAGAACTCCTCCACCTCGGGCATGGGCTTGCCGTCGACGGGCTTGCCCATGACGTTCCAAATACGGCCGAGCGTCTTGGGGCCAACGGGCATCTTCATGGGCTCACCGGTATCGGTGGCGATGAGGCCGCGCTGCAGGCCGTCGGTCGAGGACATGGCGACCGTGCGGACGACGCCGCCCGGAAGCTGGCTCTCGACCTCGAGGATCGTGCTCAGATGACCGATCGGGGTCTCGGCCTCGACCGTGAGCGCGTTGTAGATCGGGGGCACCGCACCGTCAAACTTGACGTCGACGACAGGACCGATGATTCGCACGATGCGACCATCACCGGCAGTCGTCTTCTTGGTGGCTTCCTCGACCGCAAGCTTTACGGTGTTATTAGCCATTACTGTTCCTCCAATGCTGAGGCTCCGCCGACGATCTCGTTAATCTCGGTCGTGATCGAAGCCTGGCGCACGCGACTATACGTGCGGGTAAGGGTCGAGATGATCGCGGTGGCGTTTTCCGTCGCGGAGTGCATGGCCTTGCGGCGTGCACCCTGCTCGGCAGCCGCCGAATCGATCAGGGCCTGGTAGATGACCGTCAGGATATAAGACGGCACAAGCTTGCCGAGAACATGCTCGGGAGAGGGCACGAACTCGAACGTGGACGAGATGCGCTTAGGGGCGTCGGTCTCGTTCTTACGCGGACCGTGGGCCATAGCGATCATCTCGGGGTCGAGCGGCAACAGATGCTCGACGCGAAGCTCCTGATCCACGCGGTTCTTGGCGTGGTGGTAGACAAGCTCGACACGGTCAAGCTCACCGGCACGATACGCATCGCAGATATGAGAGGAGATCATGCGGGCCTGATTGAAATCGGGCTCAGAGGAGTTGCCCTCAAAGTGCATGACGACGTTTTCGCGGTCACGGAAATACGTGGCCGGTTTGCGCCCACACGCGATGATCTCGCACTCGATGCCGTCGTTCGCCCAAGAAGCGGCGAGCTTTTCGGCCGTGCGCTCCACCGTCGTATTGAAACCGCCGGCAAGGCCGCGGTCCGAGGCAATAACGACAATCAGGCCATGCTTGACGCTCTCATGCTTCTGCAGCATGGGATCGGTGCCCGAACAGGAGGCGTCGCCGGCGACCGTCAACATGACGTCAGTCAGCGCCTCCTTATAGGGCTCGGCCTGCTTGGAGCGATCGAGAGCACGACGGATCTTGGCCGTAGAGACCATCTCCATCGTGCGCGTGATCTGCTTGGTCGTGGTAACCGAGGAGATTCGCTTCTTAATGTCGCGAAGGTTGGCCATGGGGCTTAGTTCTCCTCTGATCCAGAAACATCCGAATGGTGCTTGGCCATGAACTGCTGCTTGAAGTCGCCGATGACGCGCAAGAGCTCAGCCTTGGTGTCATCATCGATCTTCTTGGCGCGAACCTTGTCGAGCAGCGAGCCAAAGCCATTGTCCATGTACTCGATGAGCTCGGCACGGAAAGGCAGCACGTCGGCAATCTCCAGGTCATCCAGGAAGCCCTCGTTGCCAGCGAACAGCGTAACGATCTGCTCGCCAACCTCAAACGGCTTGTAGCGCGGCTGCTTAAGGAGCTCGGTCATGCGGGCACCATGGGTCAGCTGCTTCTGAGTAGCCTCGTCAAGGTCGGAGCCAAACTGCGTAAAGCCAGCGAGCTCCTGATAGGAAGCGAGGTCCAGACGGAGGTTGCCGGCGACCTGCTTCATGGCCTTGGTCTGCGCATCGCCACCGACGCGGGACACGGAAATGCCCACGTCGACTGCCGGGCGCTGGCCCTGGAAGAAGAGCTCGGACTGCAGGTAGATCTGACCATCGGTAATGGAAATGACGTTGGTCGGAATGTAGGCCGAGACGTCGCCGTCCTGGGTCTCGATGATCGGCAGAGCTGTCATGGAGCCGTAACCGTTCTTCTTGGACATCTTGACAGCACGCTCGAGCAGACGAGAGTGCAGGTAGAAGATGTCGCCAGGATAGGCCTCGCGTCCGGGCGGACGATGCAGCGTCAGCGACATCTGACGGTAGGCCACAGCCTGCTTGGACAGGTCATCGTAGATGACGAGCACGTGGCCGCCGGGGTTGGTCTCGCTGGCGGGCTTGCCGTCCTCGCCGTTGTACATGAAGAACTCGCCGATAGCGGCACCGGCCATAGGCGCGATGTACTGCATAGGGGCGGAATCGGCAGCGGTGGCCGAAACGATGATGGTGTAGTCGAGCGCACCGTGCTGAGCGAGGGTCTCGCGGATGTTGGCAACCGTGGAGGCCTTCTGGCCGATGGCGACATAGATGCAGACCATGCCCTTGCCGCGCTGGTTGAGGATAGCGTCGATGGCAATGGCGGTCTTACCGGTCTTACGGTCGCCGATGATGAGCTCTCGCTGACCGCGACCAATAGGCACCATGGAGTCGATGGCCAACAGGCCGGTCTGAACCGGCTCGCACACCGGGGTACGGTCGATGACGCCGGGGGCCTTGAACTCAATGGGACGACGGTGCGTGGCGACGATGTCGCCCAGGCCGTCGATGGGCTGGCCGAGCGGATTGACGACGCGGCCGAGCATGGCGCGGCTCACGGGGATATCCATAATGCGACCAGTGGTGCGGCACTCGTCGCCTTCCTTGATGGAGTCGACGGCACCAAACAGAACGGCGCCGACCTCGTCACGGTCAAGGTTCTGGGCAAGGCCGAAGACGGTCTCACCGGTATCGGAGCTCTTGAACTCCAGAAGCTCGCCTGCCATGGCGCTCTTGAGGCCGGAGACGCGCGCGATGCCGTCGCCTACCTCATCGACCGTTGAAACCTCATGCGTATCGACCGTCGCGGAGAGGCTCGTGAGCTGCTCCTGCAGTTTCTTGGCGATATCCTGGGCATTGAGGGTTTCGGACATTAGGCTTCACCTCCGTACGAATTAGCAGAGTTTGCGAGGGTCTCCTGCGCGATGCGCAGCTGCGTCTTGACGGAAATGTCACGACGCTCGCCGCGGGCCTCGAGCACCAAGCCGCCCACAATAGACGGGTCGACCTGCTCGATAAGGAATACTTTGCGGCCGAAGTCCTGCTCGCATTTCTTAGTGATGGTTTGACGCAGCTCGTCGTCGAGCGGGATCGCCGTGGTGACGGTCACGCCCACTACATCCTCGTCTTCCTCGGCAACATACTTAAAGGCAGCTGCCACCTTGGGAAGAAGGTCGAGCTGGTCGCGCTTGGACATGGTGTCGAGCACGGCGATGATCTCGGGGCTGGCAGAAGCCAGGCGCTCGATCATCTCGAGGTCCTCGAACACATGGTTCTCGGCCTTAGCGGCTTCCAGAAGGGAGCGCGCGTAGGTCTCGAGCACCTTGTCCTGATAGCGGCTAGTCGGCATTCAGGCTACCTGCTTCCTGGATGTAACGCTCGATGAGCTTCTTCTGCTCGGTCTCGTCCTCGAGTGCCTCGCCCACGATCTTGGTGGCGACGGCAACGGACAGGTCGGCGATGGAGCTCGCGGCACCGGCGTAGATGGACTTGCGCTCGTCCTCGACGGTCGTATGGGCCTTGGCGATGATCTCCTCGGCCTCCTTGTGAGCAGCCTCGATGATACGGGCGCGCTCGGACTCGGCGTCCTTACGGGCCTCGAGAACGATGTCGGCAGCCTGACGACGGGCGTCGGTGACGATCGAGTCGGACTCAGCGCGCTTGGCGATGGCCTCCTGCTTGGTCTTCTCGGCCTCGTCGAGGCTCTCCTCGATCTTCTTGCCGCGCTCCTCCATGGTTTTCATGATGCCCGGCAGGGCGACCTTGGCCAGCACGATCCAGATAATCAGGAAGGCGATAAGCGCCGGGATGAACTCCGCCATCTTAGGGATGAGGATGTCCGCACCGGCAGCGCCGTCCTCGGCGAACGCGGAAACCGGCATGAGCAGCGCGGCCGCGGACGCGGAGAGTGCGATCGCGCTCTTCTGGGATGAAAGATTCATACTTGACGCTCCGTGCTATTTAACGATCAGCGCGACAACGAAGCCGATCAGAGCCAGAGCCTCGCCGAAGGCGGAGCCCATGATGAAGACGGTGAACACGCGGCCCTGGACCTCAGGCTGACGGGCCATAGCACCCGTAGCACCCAGAGCAGACAGGCCGATAGCAAGACCAGCGCCGATAACACCGAGACCGTAACCGATAACTCCCACGATTCCTCCTTTGTCGTGCGTGTCTTATTTCACGCAGGATAACCTTTTTATAACTGCCGGGCTCCATGGGTACGGGCACCGGCGGTTTAACGAATTGCCTTACCTTTAAGGCGCGAACGGAAGACTACTCCTCCTCCGCGACCTCCTCTGCCTCGGAGACATACACGGCGGTAAGGACCGTGAAGACGTAAGCCTGGATGGCGCCGACCACAAGCTCGATCGCATAGATCAGGATGAGGATGGCAAGCCAGGCCAGCGAAGGCAGGGCGCCGACGGCATGCGCCGCGGAAACCTGCTGAAGCAACGGCTGCATGAACATGCTCGCCATGATGGCGAACGAGCCCATGACCACGTGTCCTGCGAACATGTTGCAGAACAGACGGACGGCGAGCGTGATGAGGCGCAGGAAGGTCGAGAAAAGCTCGACGACCCACACGAGCACGTTCATCGGGAAGCTCACGCCCTGCGGGGCGAGGCTCTTGATGTAGCCGATCACGCCGTGAGCCTTGCATCCGTAGTAGATGAAGTACACGAAGGCGAAGATGGCGAGCGCGGCAGTGGAGCCGATTGCGCCGGTGCCGGGCTTCATTCCCGGGATCAGGCCGATCATGTTATTGATCAGGATGAACAGGAAAAGCGAGCACAGGAACGGGAAGTGCTTCTTCCAGTTCTCACCCACGACGCCCTTGCCGATATCGTTCTCGACGTACTCGATGATGTACTCGAAACCGTTGACGAAGAAGCCCTTGGGAACCAGGGTCTGCTTCTTCTTGAACACGGCCAGGACGATCAGGAGCACGATCGTGGAGACGATCAGCCAAAACGAGTACTGCGTGATGCCGCAGCTTAGATCGCCCACGACAGGGGTGGAGCTGAACTCGCTGACCAGATGATTAATCTCATCAGGCAGCTTTTCAAAAATTTCCACGACTTACCTTTCGACCTCATGAGGATCTCGCAGCGCCTTGGCGACACGAACCGTGCAGGCGGCCATAAAGGCCACGAAGCCGATCGCCTCGCCCAGGAGGAACATGCGAAATGCCTCTCCGAACAACACAAACACAACCAAGGTAAAGACGAGCAGGGCGATCGCCGAGACCGCCAGACTCACCATACCCTTGAGCATGTCCGCATTCTGCTTATCGTCAAGAACCGGCTTGAGCGTAAAGACAAAGGGAAGGAAGGCAATTGCGCCCGCGATGGCGCCTGCAACGATAGCGAGCAGATCGGCTATCTGAAACACTGGCGTCCTCACTTTCCTTTTTAACGCTTCACAGAACAGTTCCCGCCAAACATTGGTGACTATTGTACGAGCCAATCGCTAAAGTACAACCGAAAAAGCATCGGTTAATACGCACCTGTTCGTTTTCTTAAGACCTTCTTTATGCCGCAGGTACGGTAATACGTTTTTCTCGAACCCTGCAGGGCAAAACGTCCGTTAACAGGAGTGCGCGCGGTCGCCTTTTGTTCGTCCGCGCGCACCGTTTCTTCGTATTTGCAGCCGCGGCCGTCTTAGCCCAGCGACTAGAGCGTGCCGTAGATGCGGTCACCGGCGTCGCCCAGGCCGGGAACGATGTAGGCCGCCTCGTTGAGATGGTCGTCGATGGCGCAGGTATAGATATGCACATCAGGGTCCTTCTCAGTCAGCGACTTGAGGCCCTCGGGGGCCGCGACGATGCACAGCATGCGGATGTCCTTGACACCGCGCTCGCGCAGGTAGCTAATGGCCATCTCGGCCGAACCGCCCGTGGCGAGCATGGGGTCGACGACCAGGCAGATGCGCTGGTCGATATCCTTGGGCATCTTGCAGTAATACTCGTGCGGCTCGTGGGTAACCTCGTCGCGCTCCATGCCGATGTGGCCCACGCGAGCGGAGGGCACCAGGTCGAGGATGCCGTCGACCATGCCAAGGCCCGCACGCAGGATGGGCACGATGGCGAGTTTCTTGCCAGCAAGCTGTTTGAACGTGGCAGTAGTGATGGGGGTCTCGACCTCGATGTCTTCCATAGGCAGGTCGCGCATGGCCTCGTAGCCGTCAAAAAGCGCGAGTTCGCGCACGAGCTGACGGAACTGGTTGGTGCCGGTGTTTTTGTCGCGCAGGATCGACAGCTTGTGCTGGACGAGCGGGTGATCGACAAGCGTCACACGGGACGCATCGTAGGTGACGGTCATGGATTGATTGCCCCTTTCGTTGCGGCCGCAAAACGGCCTTGCTGACAAGGCGTGCAGCAATGTTGCCGCCGCACGCCATGCATTAGTTTAGCGGTTTGTTGTATCGAGCAGCCCATCGCAGCCCTACTGTGAGGTGCTGAGCGAGCGCCTGACTGCATCACGCCAGCCCGCAAGGTTTTGCTCGCGGCGCCCGGCGGACATGTGGGGAAGGAAGGTCCTAACGATCTGGGCATTTTGCTCCAGCTCCTCCAGGTCTTCCCAATAGCCGACGGCAAGACCCGCCAAGTACGCGGCACCGATTGCCGTGGTCTCCACCGTCTCGCATTGCAGCACGGGGATATCCAGCAGGTCGGCCTGGAATTGCATGATGAACTCGTTGCGCGAGGCACCGCCATCGACAGACAGGCGCTCGATCGAAAGCCCCACGTCCTGCTCCATGGCGCGCAGCACGTCGTAGCTCTGATATGCCATGGATTCGCAGGCGGCACGTACGATGGTCGCACGGCTCGAGGCGCCGGTCAGACCGCACACGATACCGCGGGCATGCGGGTCCCACCAGGGAGCGCCCAAACCCGCAAAGGCGGGAACGAAGTAGCAGCCCTCGTTGTCGCTAATCGAAGCGGCGAGTTGTGCCGACTCGCTCACGCTCGAGATGATGCCCATGTTGTTGCGAAGCCAGTTCATCGTTGAGCCGGCGGCAAAAATAGAGCCCTCGAGCGCATAGCTGACTTTGCCGTCCGCAGCGATACCGATGGTGGAGACCAGGCCATTCTTGGATTCGACGATCTCGTCGCCGGTGTTCATGAGCATAAAGCAGCCCGTGCCATAGGTGTTTTTGGTCTGGCCGGGATAGAAGCAGCAGTGGCCGAACAGCGATGCCTGCTGGTCGCCCGCCACGCCCATGATGGGCGGCATGTTGGTCATGATGTCGCTCGCGACGCGGCCGTAGTCGCCCGAGCTCCAGCGAACCTCGGGCATCATGGAACGTGGAACGTCAAAGAGCGCCAGCAGGTCGTCGTCCCAATCGAGCGTATGGATATTAAAGAGTGCCGTGCGGCTGGCATTGGTGTAGTCGGTGGCAAAGACCTGGCCGCCGGTGAGGTTGTAGATGAGCCAGGTGTCGATGGTGCCAAACATGAGGTCGCCCGCCGCCGCGCTCTCGCGTGCGCCGTCGACGTTGTCGAGAATCCACTGCACCTTGGAGGCCGAGAAATACGGGTCAAGCGTAAGTCCCGTGCGGGAGCGCACCAGCTCCTCGCAACCCTGTTCAACCAACGCGTCGATCGCCGGCGCGGTACGACGGCACTGCCATACGATGGCGTTATAGATGGGCTGGCCGCTCACGCGGTCCCAGACCACCGTGGTCTCGCGCTGGTTGGAGATGCCGATGGCGGCGATGCGATCGGAATGGATGCCGCTCTTAAACTGAACCTCCATCATGACGGCAATCTGGCTGGCAAGGACCGTCATGGGGTCTTGCTCTACCCAACCGGGACGCGGAAAACTCGTTTTGACGCTGCGACGTGCCTGCGCGACGATGCATCCGTACTCGTCGACGATGGTCGCAAGTACCGAGGTGGTGCCGCAGTCGAGCGCCATGATGTAGGAACCGACAAAGTTAAACGAGGCATCTTCCATGCCCAGGCTGCCCAGATTCAACGACATCGCTTACAACTTTCTATTGCATCGGGTCGGACAGGACCCGCTCGATCTCTGATGCGGGAAGTGCGCCTTGGCGCAGGATCTTGAGCCCGCCGTGCTGGAACGACACGATGGTCGAGGCGTCGCGACACGGGGTCTCACCGGCGTCGACGGCAACATCGACCCCCTCCAGAATGCGACCCTCGACGGCGGCAAAGCTTGCCGGCGAGGGCGCGCCGTGCGTGTTGGCGCTCGTGCAGGCAAGGGGACTGCCGCAGGCGCGGATGAGCGCTTGGACCACGGGAGAGGCCGAAGCGCGCAGGGCCACCGTATCGTCGGCGGCACGCATAAAGGTCGGCACGCAGGGGGCTGCCTTGACCACGATAGTCAGGGCTCCCGGCCAGCATCGTCGCGCGAGCACGCGGGCATCTTCCGGGATGTCCACGCCATAGCGGTCGAGTGCTTCAACGCCATCGACCAGCCAAGCAACGGTTTGCGTGAGTTCACGTTGCTTGAGAGTGAAGATACGTCGATAGCCGGTGCCAAGCGCAGGGACTGCGGCACCGTTGACGGCAGCCTGCGGATCGCGCGGCCACGATGGGAATTCGCTTGTATCTTGGGGCACGGCGTCCGAGAAGGCGTTGACTGCCACGGCGACACCGTAGACGGTCTCGGTCGGGATCAAAGCCAGGCCGCCGCGGCCGAGCACCTCGGCCGTGCGCTCGACGGCAAGCCGATGCGGATCGCGCGTTCCCTCGTATACCCGATAGACCGTCTGCATGTGTATGCCAGCCCCTTACGCTCCGGTGCAAGTTTGTTTACTGTGGGGCATTCTCGCACGAAACATTCAACCTATTTGCCCAGAGCGCATGTTGGTTTGGTGAGCGGCTATAGTAGTCGGTGAAAGTGAGGGGTTATTGAAGGCATTTAGCGAGCAAGCGTAACGGTACGATCGGGAAACTCAATGCTCGCAACCAGTTTTCCGCCGAGACTCTCTGCGTACCTGCTCAGCGTGTCGAGCCTCATCGAGCCCAACTCCCCGCGCTCGAGCTCAGATACGCGTTTTTGAGAAACGCCCATCGACTGGGCAATCGACGCCTGCGTTAGATCCTTTAGCTTGCGAATCTGAGCAAGCTTATAGGCTTCGACGCGCTCGCGAGTCTTCTCCTGCTCGGCGGCAATAGAGTCGCGTGTTATCCCGCGGGATTCCATATACTCATGCAGTTCCACCTCGATCGAGCCCCCTTACGTGGCGACGGTATATTTGCTCGGCCCTTGGAATGTTGATCGCATACCAACCGTTCCATTTTGCCCTTGACGATCCCGCTCGCGACTTATCACCCGCCAATAGCAATACCGCCTGGCGCTTGGGGTCAAAGGCGAAGAGGATGCGAATCACCCGCCCACCACACGACGTCACTCTCAGCTCCTTTAAATGATGAAGCTTCGAGCCCTTTACGCGGTCAACCAGCGGACGACCAAGGCCGGGACCTTCCTTCTCGAGCACCAAAAGGTCTGCATAAATCTGCTTCAGCGTAGCTTCATCCTGCTCATCAAGCCAAGGTTCAATGTAATCAAGCACGATACGGTACCGATGCAGCTGATTTGACATACCTTTCTCCTTCTATAGTAGAAGTTTTACGGTATATTGCAAGGACAAACTTGCGCAAATGTCTATTTATTCAGCTTAAATACGCTGTTTGGGCTCGGTGACGATGGCTCGAACGATGCGGGGACGATCGGTGAGGTCGTGGACGATACGCACGTCCGAAAGGCCTGCTTGACGACAGAGCTCGGCCGCGGCGTCGAGCGCGCCCTCGTAGAGCTCGCAGGCAAACAGGCCGCCGGCACGCAGCATGTAGGGCGCCGCGTTGAGCAGGCGGCGGAAGATATCGAGACCGTCGGCACCGCCCTCGAGCGCCAGATCGGGCTCAAAGTCCTTGACCTCATGCGGCAGCGAGCGCATGACATCGGTGGGGATGTAGGGCGGGTTGGAGACGAGTACGTCAAAGGTGCCCCACTCTTCGCGGGGAATGGAACTCACCAGGTTGGTGAGGCTGAAGGCGACCTCGTCGGACGTGAGGCCAAGCGCATCGCGGTTTTTGGTAGCAAGGTCGATGGCGCGCGGCTCGATATCGGTAGCAGTGCAGGTAACGTGCCCGCGGCGCTCCCAGGCAAGGGAGAGCGAAATGCAGCCCGTGCCGCAGCCGACCTCGAGAACGCGGGCAGTGCGGGGCTCGGCTGGGGCAGATACGTTAGCCTCGGCGGCATCTTGCGCGGGAGTCGCCTGTTGGTCGTTGTCCTCAATGGCGATGCCGTATTCGTCGAGCTCGGGCTCGGGGGTTTCCATGGCCTCTGCTTCTGCCGCTTCGGCTTCTGCTGCCTGCGCGGCGGCTTCCTCGGCCTCGCGGTCGGCCAGTTCCTCGGCATAGGCGCGGCTACCCAGTACGTCGCCGCCTAGCACCGCCTCATCGGCAGCCGTCAGGTTAGCGGCGCGGCGCTCGGCGGTCGCCCGTTCGTCTGCCAGCGCGGCCTCGGCCTTGCGTGCCTCCTCGACCTCATCGTTCCAAGGCAGCTCAACACGCTGACGGGCGACAGCCTCGGGGCTCAGCACCTCGGCATCCAGATAATTGAGGACATCCTCGACGAGCATCTCGGTCTCGGGACGCGGAATGAGCACGCCGGGGGCGCACGCGACGTCAATCATGCGAAACTGCGTGCTGCCGGTGATGTACTGCAGCGGTTCACCTTTAGCGCGACGAACAACGGCCGCGTGCATGGTCTCGAGCTGAGCCGCGTTAAGCGTCTCGTCCATGCGCATATATAAGTCGATGCGTGCCAAACCCGTGGCAGCGCAGAGCAGCCACTCGGCAGAAAGACGGGGGTGTTCCTCGCCGCGCTCGGCCAGGTACTCCTTGGTCCACTCGAGACAACGCTTGATGGTCCAAATCTCGTTTGCCATGGGGCCCTCCCCTCTTAAGCGCCGGACGGCGCGCGAATGTCGGAGCAGATTGTACGCGAGGCCAGCGCTTGGCAAGGGACGATTGAAGGCGATTATCGAGAATCAGCCCAGATTTTTGCTTGGAACCTGCCTGAAGTGCTCATTCGTCGACGTCAAAATCTGCATTCGTCAAGCTTTTGGCAAGGTTGACCCAAAACTGACCAATATCTAACCAAGAACTTGCCAAATCACTTGACGTGCGACGCATCAAAAAATGCACTGCGACTTCTTGAACGATTTTTTGAGCATTATTTTCAATAGCAGATAAATGCCGCTAATTTCTTTGAGCAGGTAGCCGGCTTCATGGCCATCAAAGCCGATTGAATAACATCTCAAAGCAATGTGCCCAACCTAGTCATTTAAGAACGTCCCCAATGACTACCTCTAAGGCGCCGCAGGTTGAGCATACCGCATCCGGAGCAAGGCAGCGCCGCAGGTAGAGGACGGACAGCGAGCGGGTCGCATTTGAGACAAGGTGACGTGAAACGAAAGGGCGCTGACCTTCTGGTCGCGCCCTTGAAGTTGAACGTCAGATTGTCCAAATGCGGCCCGCGCAGCGTCGGCTGGTCCGCCGTTCGGTAGAACGGCGGAACCTACACAGCCTGTGCCAGCTTCTCGGCACGCTCGGCGGCGGCGAGTGCCTCGATGACGGTGCCGAGCTGATCGCCCAGGAGGACGCCGTTGTAGGTGGAGTTGAAGCCGATACGGTGATCGGTCACGCGGTCCTGGGGCTGGTTGTAAGTACGGATCTTCTCGGAACGGTTGCCGTGGCCGATCTGGCTCTGGCGCTCGGCACCGAGCTCGGCCTGCTGCTTCTCGAGCTCCATCTCGTACAGACGGGCGCGCAGCATCTGCATGCAGACCTCGCGGTTCTGGATCTGGGAACGCTGCTCCTGCGACTGCACCACGGTGTTGGTGGGCAGGTGGGTAATGCGCACGGCGGAGTAGGTGGTGTTAACGCACTGACCGCCAGGGCCGGAGGCGCAGTAGGTGTCGATGCGCAGGTCGGACTGGTTGATCTGAACGTCGATCTCCTCGGCCTCGGGAAGCACGGCGACGGTCGCCGTGGAGGTCTGAATGCGGCCCTGGGACTCGGTCTTGGGAACGCGCTGGACGCGGTGCACGCCGGACTCGAACTTCATGACGGAGTAGACGCGGTCGCCCTCGACCTTGAACTCGATGGACTTAAAGCCGCCTGCCTCGCTGGGGCTGGAATCGAGCACGGTGGTCTTCCAGCCGCGCGATTCGCAGAAGCGCTGGTACATCTTGTACAAGTCGCCGGCGAAGATGGCTGCCTCGTCGCCACCGGCGGCGGAGCGAATCTCGACGATGGTGTTCTTGTCGTCGTTGGGGTCACTCGGGATGAGCATGTACTTGATGTCTTCCTCGAGCTGGGGAAGCTTTTCCTCGTTCTCGGAGATGTCCATCTGGAGCATCTCCTTCTCGTCCGCATCGCTGGTGTCGCGGAGCATCTCCTTGGCGGCCTCGATGTCATCGAGCGCGCCGATGTACTCGCGCGAGGCGGCGATGAGGTCGGACTGGTGCGCGTACTCCTTGTTGAGACGCGTGAACTCCTTGATATCGGAGGCGACGGCCGGGTCAGAAAGCTTCTTCTCGAGCTCCTCGTAGGCCTTGATGATCTTTTCGAGCTTGTCGCGCATGGCGGGACTCCTTTATGTGCGTGAAGGCGAAAATCGGCAGAGTTGATGGGGCGCGCGGCGCCACTGCGGGGGTAAGCCCAGCTAGAACATGTCGATCTTCAGATACATGCGCATCCCTTCACGTATGGGGTACATAGTTGCGGTCTAACCCATATATGATAGCGTGCGCAGGCAAACCTGCATATAACCCGCACGGAATGCGACAAAGGGTCAGTCTCTTTCCTTGAATACAACTTCATCCGAACGCCTCCCGCATTCATCCGCACATATACGGATAAATTTGGGAATCCGATACCCTGAGGGCCGGATCGGCCGGCCCCGGGAGATCGGAGGACGCCATGTCCGGAAAGGGCGGGAAGGGCGCCGCGAGGGCGGTCCCGAGGACCCACGGCAGGCTCACCGGGTACGAGCGGAACACGGTCCAGAGGATGCTGAAGCGCAGGGTTCGCTCGGCCACTTCCTCGAGAGGTTCAAGGGCGTATCGACCCGCAGGCTCCACAGCTGCCTGATGTGGTTCAGATGGCTGCGCGAGGCCGCACGCGTCGGGAACAGGACGTCGCTCATGCGCGAGCAGCTCGACGACGGGCGCTACGAAAAGATCCGGAAGAAGATGATGGAGCCGGAGTACGAGTTCCATCTGGAGCCGGACGTGCAAACGGCGGGTTAACATAGCCTTTCACCAAAAAGGGCGAGCGGCCGCGCCCTGCGACCACCCGCCCTCAATCAAAGCCCTTCTCGGCCGCCGTAGCTACCGGTTCCGGCGCCGCAGGATAACGCCTGCGGCGATCAGCACCACCGCGCCGCCCGCGATGCCACCCAGGGCCATCGGCGACAAGCTGGTATCGCCCGTATACGGCAGACCCGGCTTCTCCTCCTTCGGCACCGGTGACTTGCTCGGCGGATTGGTGGGCGGCTCCGTCGGCGGGGTGGTCGGCGGCGTGTACGTGTTCTTGAACACCGGCGCCACGTCGCCATCATAGGTTACCGTCGCCACCAGATGGCCCGCACCGTCGTCCGTCACCGTCACCGTTACCCGGTGCTCGGCCGCGTCGTACGTCACGTTCTTCTGACCGTCGTCCACCTCGGAGATGCTGTAGGCGTACGTTCCGGGCTTGTCGTACGAGATCGCCTCGAAGCCCACCGTGCCGTCCGCCGCGTTCTTTGCAGTCTGCAGCACCTTGCCGTCGGCATCCTTCAGCTGGAAGGAGAACTGCCCTTCCTTAAGGTCTTCGCCGCTCAGCACCTTGGAGGCCCCCAGCTTCACCTCAGTCGCGGCCGGCGCGTAGCTGTTGCTGAATGCCACCGCATCCGCAGCCTTGCCGCCCTTGCTGTAGGCAACCTGCGTCTCCAGCGCGTGCGTCTCCGCATTCTCCGTCACCGTCACCGTCGCGGTAAAGACCGTCGTGTCGTAGGTGACGCCGTTCGCCGTCGCCCCTGCCCGCTCGGACACGGTGTAGACGTACGTCCCCACCTTGTCCAGCTGCAGCGGCGCGAAGCCGAACGTGCCGTCGGCACCGTTCTGCACCGTCTGCACCACGTTACCGTCGGCGTCCTTCAGGTCGAAGGAGAACTCACCCTCGGCCAGGTCGCGGCCAGTCAGGGCCTTCGTTCCGGTAATCGTCGCCGTCGTTGCCGTCGGCGTGTAGGTGTTGGTGAAGGTCAGATCCGCAGCCGTCTTGTTCGCCGTCGCGATCAGCTGGCCGCTGCCGTCGTCGGTCACGCTCACCGTCACATCCAACACCGCATCGCTGTAAGTGATGGTGGCATCTTGGCCCGCAACCTCCTTCACCTGGTACTCATGTGAACCAGTCGCAGTGTACGAGATGGCCTTGAAGGTAAACGCCTTACCCACGTTCGTGGTCCGGTCGATCACCTGCCCCGTGGCCACGTCAATCAGCGCGAACGTGAACTCGCCATCGGCGGGCGTCCGCGTGGTGGCCGGGTCGGCATTCTTAAGCACCTTGGTGCCAGAGATCTGGTAGGAGGTCTGGCCCGGCTGGTAGCTGTTCGCAAACGTCATGGTTCCGGGCGAGACGCCGTTCTCGGTACCCTCGCTCGGCTTCACCGTGGAGCTCTCTACCACCAGCTTGCCGTCGTTGTTGTCCTTCACCACGTAAGTCAGGGTGTACGTCTTGCCGGTGTAAGTCACGCCCGGCACGCCCGGCGCGTCGACCGTCGGCTGCACCTCGCGGACCGTGTAGGTAAAGGTGCCCGCATGGTCGAAGGTCAGCTTGTCGAAGGCAACCTTGCCGTCGGCATCGTTCTTCTGGGTCTGGATCACCGAGCCGTCAGACCCCATCAGCTCGAAGGCGAAGTCTCCCTCCTTTAGCTGATAGCTGCCGTCGTGCACGTTAACGCTCTTGGTGAGGGCGATCGCACCGGAGTCCGTCGCCTTTGCCTCGTAGGTGTTGGTGAAGGTAGGCTTCGTGACATTCGCGCCGTCGTAGGCGACGCTCGCCTGCAGCGTGCCGGCATTGTCCGCAACCGTCACCACGGCATGGTGCACCGCGGCGTCGTAGGTCACGCAGGCCAGATCGCCCTTCCGCTCAACTATGGTGTACTCGTGCGTACCCGGCTTCGCGTAGGAGAAGGCATCGAAGTTAACGCTTCCGTCCGCGCCGTTGGTCGCGGTCCGGACGGGCTCGGCCCCGGCAAGCTGCTCAGCCGTCAGGTTGCCCTCGTACACATCGAAGGTGAACTCGCCGCCCTTGAGTACGATCGGCGTGTTGTCGTCCTTCTTCACGTAGCTCTTCTGCGCACCGAGGGCCAGGCCGGTCGCGGCCGGCTGGTAGATGTTGGTGAAGGTCTCCGGGCCTGATGTGCTCGTCACGATCGCCTTCGCATTCAGTGCTCCGTTCCCGCCGTCTGTGACCGTCACCGTATAGGTGAGGGCATGATTGTCGTAAACCATGCCGGCCTCCGCGCCCGGCTGCTCCGCGATGGTGTAGGTAAAGTCCTTGCTCGCGGCGCCGTCCAGGTCGGAGAGCTCGAAGTCGCGCGTGAACTTCACCGTGCCATCGGCCTTGTTCGTCGCAGTGTCGAGCACGTTGCCGGCGGCATCCTTCAGGTCGAAGGTGTACTCGCCGCCCTTCAGCTTGGTGTCGTGCGTGAAGCCCGGCGCGACCGCAACGACCTTGGTCGCCGTCAGCTCCGCGGAGCCCTTTGCGGTATAGGTGTTCTTGAAGGTGGGGGCATCCGTCTTGCCGTCGTCGTAGGTGACGCTCGCCTCCAGCTTGCCGGCGTTGTCCACGACCGTCACCACGGCATGGTGCACCGTAGCGTCGTAGGTCACGTGGGACAGGTCGCCCTTCTGCTCCGCGACGGTGTATTTGTGCTCGCCGGCCTTGGTGTAGTCGATGGCCGGGAAGGTAACGGTGCCGTCCTCGCCGTTCTCAGCGGTCCGGATGGGTTGCTTGCCCTTCAGCTGCTCAGCCGTCAAATCGCCCTTGTACAGGTTGAAGGTGAACTCGCCGCCCTTGAGCGCAGCCGGCGTGCTGTCGGACTTCACATAGGTCTTCTTCGCCGCGAGCGCCACCGAGGTCTCGGCGGGCTGATACGTGTTCTCGAAGGTCGGGGCATCGTTCTTGCCGTCGTAAGTGACGGTCGCCTTCGCCTTGCCACCCTCCGCCTTCACCGAGACGTGAACCTTCACCGCCTTGGTGTCGTAGGTGATAGTCGGATCGGCACCGACGTTCTCCTCCTTGAGTATGTAGTCGTACTCGCCGATGGTCAGACCGGTGAGAGCAAAATTGATCTTGCCATCCTTGTCGTTCTGGGCGAGCTGGACGGGATTACCCGTGGACGCGTCGCCTTGGTACAGGCCGAAGTTGAACGCGCCTTCCGTCAGGTCCTTGCCCGTGAGGGTCTTCTTTGCCTCGATGGTTGCATCGGCCGTCGGCTTCGCGTTGGTGAAGGTCGGCACAGCCTCATCGCCGTCGTAGGTAGCGGTTGCGTCCAGCGTGCCGTTCTTGTTATCGGTGACGCTGACCTTGACCTTCACTTTCTGACCGTCGTAGACGATGGTCTGGTCGTTACCGGTAACTTCCTTGATGGTGTACTCGTAGTCACCGGACTCGGTGTAGTTGATGGGCTGGAAGGTAATGTTGCCGTTTTTGTCGTTTGTGCCGGTCTCAATGGGCGTGCCTTCCGTCTTGTCACCCTTGTACAGAGCGAACGAGAAGTCGTTCCCCGCGAGCGCACCGCCCGTAAAGCGTTTCTTCGCCGCCAGGGTCACGGAACCCTTCGCGGCATAGCTGTTGGTAAAGGTGACGAGGTTCACCTTGCCGTTCTTGACCTCAAGCGTCTCGCTCTTGTCATCGCCGTCCTTTTCCACCGCCACGCCTGTGACAGTCAGCTTGGCATTCTTGTCCTCAACCTTCACCGTGACGGTGTAGGTGGAATCGTCCATCGTCCAACCGGCGTTCTGCACACCAGTCGTATTAGGATCGTCATCTTCCCCGTGGGCCTCGGTGAGCGTAAACGTGTAGTCGCCTGCCTTGTTGAATTGCATGCCGGAGAAGCTGAGGGGCTGACCGTCCTTGCTGGTGATCTTCCCCTCCGTGGTCTTGGACTCCGAGGATGTGTCGCCCTTCAGGCCGTCAGCCTTCAGATCGCCGGCGGCAATCTTATCCTTCGTCTCCGACGTGGCAGTCAGCGTGAACGAGAACTTCTTGTCCGTGCTCTCGGTGCCGGAAATCTTCTTCGTTACCTGCGGGGTCAGCTCGTCGCTGGCGACCGTCTTGTAGCTGTTCTCGAACGGAATAGTCGCCGTGTTGTCCTCGAGCGAGGCGCCGGGGGCAAACTTACGGTAATCGACCCTCTTGCCATCACTGTTCAGAACCGTCGTCTCGACTTTCAGTGTGCCGTCGCCGTTGTCGGACACTGCGATCTTGACGGTATAGACCGTCTTGTCGTAGGTGTAGCCGGCGGGGACGGGCTTCGGCACGTTCTCTTCCACCCTGTATTGGTAGACGTTGGCGCGGCATTCATTGCTCACGTCGTCGTGTGTGAACTGCAAGCCCTTCGGCAGCAAGCTCACGGTCTTGGTGTCCCCGAGCTTCATCTCGGGAATCTTGAAGGTCTCCGCCCCGCCCGTGATGTCGAGCTTCTTCGCCGCGGCGTCGGCGGAGGTCAGGATGAACTTCGTGCCATCCTGACCCTCGGCCTGATAGTCCTCGGGCGTCACCGTAAAGCTGAATGTTCTGCTCGCATCACCGGTGCCGGTGAATTTCTTCTCAATCTGTAGACCGGCCTTCGCACCGTACTCAACCGTCTCGACCTTGTACTCGTTCTTGAACGGGACGATAGGCGTAGCGGGCTTCGCACCGCGACTCGAGACCGTCTGCACGTAGTTGGTCGTGGTATTAAGGCCCTTAATCGCCTCGGCCGTCAGCGCATCAACGTTGTCGCCCACGCCAACGAGCGCCGTCACGTCCGGGCCCTTCACGATGGTCGTCTTGGTGTAGAGCTGGCCTTTGTTGTCCGGATTCGGCTTCACCGCGATGAGCACGAAGGCATCACCGGGGTACTCGGTGTCATACGTGTATCCAGCAGCGTTGGCGTCATGTACCTCAGACACCTTGTACACGTACATCTTGTTGTAGCTCAGCTGCGTGAAGTTCATCTTCAGCTTACCGGACATCGTGGCGGTCTGCGTATCGTCACCGTCATCCTTGCCCACGGTGTTCGTGAACGACTTATCGGAATCAACCGGCTCCGGGGCCTTCGTGCCGTTATACGTCATCGCCTCGATGGTGAACGGGAACCTGCCATTCTCCAGCGGGGTACCAACCAGAGTCTTGGTCACATCGATGCCCGCGTAGGTACCGGAGGCCGCATAGGTGTTGGTAAACGCGGCAGCACCCGTCACCTGCCGGTCGGCATCCGTCGTCGCCTGCTTGTTGTCGTACGCAACCGACGCGGTCAGCTTACCGGTATGCGTGCCGTTCTCGATATCGGTCACTGTGTACGTCACTGTGGACGTATGGTCGTCATAGCTGATGCCGGTCTTGTCCGCGTCGGTCGGCCTCGTCTCGTTCACTTTGAACGTATACACGCCCGGCCTGGTAAACACAAGGTCGCCCGTGCCGAACGGGGTGGTGCGCATCGCGTCGCCGGGACCTGCGATCTCGACCTTAGTCGTCAAATCGCCAGTCTCATCGGAGTCGGCAGCCTTCTTCTGAGTAACGACCTTGTTTTTAACCGCTTTCATCGTGGCGTCATCCGCTGGCGTCAGCGTGAAATCGAACTTGTCATCCTGCTCCCACGCACGCCCAGCCAGCGTCTTCTGCACAGTAACCGGTGCCAACATCGTCTGGGCCACCGTGTAGGTGTTCTTGAACGGGATATATCCACCCGTGTCCGTCAGCTGCGTGCCGTCGGCCTTCCAATACGTGGCCGTGGAGGACAATTGGCCCTTGTCGTCGAGCGTGTTTTGCACCATCGCGTAGTACACGGTGGTGTCGTACGTCATGCCGCCCGTTGTCGAAGCATCGGAACCAGCTTGCTCCGTCACCTGGTACACGTAGGTGGTGTTCTGGTCGGCAGCGGTGAACGTGATCTGCGGGAAAGCCGCAATGCCGCCGCCATCGTTCTCCGCGGTCGTCACGCCGTCGGCGGGCATCGGCGCGTCGTTCGCACTGACCGTGTAGCTCAGGTCATTGAACTTGATGGGGGCAGCCCCCACCGCGCTGTTGGCCAGGCCGCCCAGCGCCTTCAGCTCGAAGGTGAACTTGCCCGCGGCAAGCGGGTTGTCGCCCGACTCGTCGGTATACGACTTCTGCGCGTTAAATGAGATTGTCTTGGTGTCGGTGCTGAACTTGTTGGTGAACACCGCGACCTTGTTATCGACTGGCACGGCCGGGTCGTGGTGGGCGCCATCATCGTCGCCGTTGCGAGCCATAGTGACAACCGGCTCGGACAGCGTACCCCTGCCCGTGTCGTCCACCTGCACCGTCACCGTGTACCCGGCGCTCGAGTAGCCGAAGCCGGGCAGCCAGGACGAGTCATGCTCGTCGGGCGTCCGCTCGGCCACCGTATAGGTGTACGTGCCGGGCTTCTTGTACGTAATCTGGCCGAAGTCGAACTCATCACCATTGTTGACGGTCTTGACCACCTGGACGTATCCGGGCACGCCGGATACGCCCTTGTAGCCCCCGGGCATGGGCGTGCCCTTGGCAGCGCGCAGATAGATGTCGAAGCTGTCGGCCTTAGTCCACTTGCGGCCTTGAAGCACCTTCTGCGCCCGAATGCCGGTGAGCGTCACCGAAGACTTCACGCTGTAGCTGTTGGTGAACACCAGCTTGTTGTCTTCGGCCAGCGTGCCGTCGGTATTTTGCTTCGCGATCTTACCGGTGATGATACCATCGCCTACGCCGGTCAGATTCTTGTCACCCTGCTTGCGGCCGGTCAGCTTATAGCCCGCGGGCATCTCGTCTGCGCCGGTCAGCTCCTGCACCGTGTACTCGTCGCCCTCGCCAAGTCCGTACACGCGAATCGTCTCGTCGGCCTTGATGGTTTGCGAATAGCCATTTGTCAGGTCGAACACGTTGCCGACCTGCTTCTCATCGACGGTACCCGCCTTCTCGAACACCGCAGCCTTGTACGTCTTCCCCTTTGGCACGGTGAACTTAAAGGTAAATCCCGCGTCCTTATTGCCCGTCAGGCCATCGGGCACCACGACCTTCTTCGTCACCTCGAGGCTCGCCTCGCGTTCGTTCGCCACGCGCACGCAGGTGGCGCCCGTGAACAGGGCGTTCAGGTTCATGGCGCCCAAGTCGGCGCGGGCGCCCTTCGCCGTGATTCCCTTGGGCTGCTCGTCCTGGGTGATACCCATACGTATCCAGCCCGTCTCGGTCTCCAGGCGGTAGGGTTTGCCCTCCTCGGTGGGCCCATACTGGTACATGCGTCCGTTAGCGCCGTACTTGAGGTGCACTGTGTCGTCTGCACCCACGGGTTCGACATCGGTCCACGTCAGGTTGCCTTTAACATTGGTCTCGCCATTCGAGGTCTGCCGCGTACCCTTGATCCACGTGAGCGTGTTGTCGATGTCGCCCTCTGCGCCAAACTGGTCCAGACTCTTCATGAGCGCGCCCGGGCCCACGAACGTCGAAACGCCGTCATCGTCCGTACCAGCATCGGCATGGACGCCGTCATCGTCCACAATCACCTTGGTGAGCGTGTCGTTAAGCAGGAAGCCCTTGGGCGCCGAGACCTCCTTTAGGAAGTAGGTGCCATTCTTGAGCGGCTTGTTGCCGTCGCTCGTACACGGGAATATGCCCGCCCCTTCGAGCCGGACCGGGTTGTCGACCGACCCCGTCGTCAGGGTGTCATAGGGGCCCTGATCGTCCTTGGGCACAACCTTGCCGTTCGCGTCCGTTGTCGCCTTGTACAAGCCGAACGTTGCGCCGTCTACGGGGTTGCCCTCGGTATCGGTTTTCTGCACGAACAGGCGATTCTGGATGTTCGTGACGAGCAGGCGCGTGGCGAACTGCCGCTTGAAGTTCGTGCCGTCTGCGATGTCGTCGCTGTACACGTGGACGGTGTTCTTAGGCGTCGCGTCGCCGATCGATCTCGCCGTTGTGTGGTAGATGGCCACCGTGTACTCGGCATCCTTGCGGGCCTCACCGCTCAGCAAGTAGTAGTACTTGGAGATGTCACCGGGCAGATTTTGAATCTCTACCTGGTACTGGCCGCTCGTGTTGAGCGTGAAGGCGTGCAGGTCCTTCTTCGCCGCCTCGATAGCGCCGGCCGTGCCCGGCTCCTTGGCGAGGGTGTATCCCGCTCCCGTCGATGGGTCGCCCGACACGGCGTACCAACTGCTCGGATCTTTGATGCTTGCGCTTTTATCGCGCTTGAGCACCACAGCGAACAGTATGCCGGAGTCCAGGCTGACAGCGTCGTTGGACTTCGTCAGGTCATCATTCGCCTTGTACACGATCGACGGCGCGGTGATGGTCTCCTTCGCGCCGGCGAACGCACCCGTCCGCCACACGGCGCTGCCCGCGTCCATACCGCCGCGGTTGATGATGACGCCGCCCGCGCCGTTCTTGTCGCTCGTGGGCTCGTACTCGAGGCGCATGCTGCCATCCGTCGTCGTGAGATTCGAGCGGTATCCCTTGGGCACGCTCGTCTCCTTCAGGAGGTAGTACTTATTGCTGTGATCCTTGTTGTAGAGATCGTCGAAGTTGATGACGCCGCTGCCATCGTCGTTCGTGAGCGTTAGGCAGCCGGCCTCGTCCGTGGTGCCGGAGCCGAGAAGCGCGCCCTCGGTTTTGAAGTCCTTATCGGTCTTATAGAGCTGGAACTCGGCACCCTGTACGAACTTGCCGTCCTGGTCGAACTTTATGATGTCGGACTCGGGCACCGTCACGAGGTTGAACTTGAGCTCCATGTTGGAGTAGAGGGCGCCGCGCTCCAGGTAGAAGAACTTGAGGGTGTGGTTGGTGCCGTCGGCGAAGGTGCTGCCGTACCACCTCGTGTCGCCGTCCTTGCCCGCATTCTGGTACTTGCTCAGCAGCGTGCCGTCGCTCTTGCCGTTCACCTTAATGTCGCCCGTTTTAAAGTTTATGTTCAGACTCGCGCGGTCGTGAATACCGCCGATATCACCCACGAGGACATCGTCGATGAACACCCAGACATCATCATCGCCGGCGAACTCGAAGGTCATGTCCTCATCTTTGTTCGTCTTGCCGCCGTCGGACTGCACGAATCGCGTGGACATTGAGAGACCGAAGTGATGGTTGACGGGCTTGCCACCGTTGTAGCTCGCGGTGTTGTCTGCCGTGATGCCATTTTGGACGAGCCGGTCGTTTTCCTCATTGAACACCTTGTCTGCCGCGTCGAACGGGAAGAACTGACCCTGGTGGGACGAATTGCCAACGCCCCCGGTGTCATAGATGTCGAAGGCATTCTTGTTAGCGTTGTAGGCTGCGTAGTTGTGGGTGCTGTCATAGACGTAGTAGCCGCCCTGAGCCTGGAGGAGGCCCGTCACGCCAAAATGGGACGTCTTGCCGGTCTGGGCAGAGGAATCGAACAGATAGCGGAGGGACTTGCCGCCCCAGGTATCGGAAAGCCGCGGGTAGCCGTCGAAAAGCGTGTTGCTGACGATGCCGGACTGCGGGTTCTCGCCGCCCGTCCAACGGTTGAGCGACTCACCACCCTGGCCGTCGTTAAACTGGAACCGGTGGTTTGCGTTGATGCCGCCGTTGCCGGAAACCGACAGGTGATCATCGGGATTCACCCAGTAATCAAACAGGTTGATTGTTGTCCCCGAAGGCGAAATCGTCGTAACCGTGTGGTCCGAAAACGCCGCTTCCGCACGGGTCGGCAGGAAGAAACTCGCCGTCAGCGCGACGGCGAGGGCCAAAACAATCACATATGGCGAGACCGGGCGCAGCCCACGACGACGGCCATAAGACATGACGGACCACCGCTCGCGCGGCCGGTGTTCACCAGGAAGTTCCCTGCTTAGACACCCCCCCCCGGTAGCATTATTCACGAGTCGAGACGTCGTCTCTCTGAGCTCCTGCATAATTTCCTCCCCAGTCACACGGCGACCTGCCCGGGTGCTCCCCGGGGGCCGAGGCAGTCTGGCACATGCCCGCAGTCGTTCAAGGAATACCAACCCCAGCATATGTCTCTTAAGATATCTTAGTCTTATTCTATGACAGTTTTTGTCTCATTACCGATGAAATCGGCTCAGTCCCTTTGTCGCATGCTAGAGTGTGTGGAGCAGGGCGATGAGGAAGCGGATGCCTTGGAGGTAGGCGCGACGGGTGATGCGCTCGTTGGTGCCGTGGACGCCGCGGTCGCATTCGTCATCGTCGACCACAAAGGCGGAGAAGCGGATGCACTCGTGGCAAATGCGCTGGTAGTTGGCGGCATCGGTTGCACCAATCACGGTCGAGGGCACGATGCTCATCGGCTCTTGGCCCACCGCAGACGATCCGTTTTCCTCCGTCGGCTTGGGATCACGGAAATAGCGGGCGGCGATGGCGCGGACGGCCTCGAGCCCCGGACCGCCCACGCGCGGGGACGGCGAGGGCTCGGAGCTGCCGGGGCCCAGCTCGACCTCGACTCGGCCGGCGAGCCCAGCGGTGGCAACGGCCTCGCGGCAGCAGGCCACGACATCGGCCACGCTCGTACCCTCGAGCATGCGGAAGTTGATATTGACCCACATATCTTGCGGCATTACGTTGGCACCGGTACTGCCGCCCTCGATTTGCGTGGGCGCACAGGTGGTGGTCACAAGCGGGTACAGCTTTTTGCTGGCAAGGCAGTCGCGCACGATGGCATCCTTGCTGGCAGCAATCTCGTCTGCGGTATAAAGCCCCAGCTCGACGAGCTGCGCGGCAAGCAGATCGGTCACACGCGCCGGCCACTCGATATCGCAAATCGCGGCAATAGCGCGGCTGAGCACTTCGAGCGACGTGCCACCGTAAGGGTTGGAAGAATGCCCGCCCTCGCTCTTCGTCCTGAGCACGATATCGGCATAGCCCTTCTCGGCAAGATCGGCATGCATAAGCCAACCCTCGCCTGCGCCGTACTCGGCAGCCTCAACGATACGATAGTCGCCCTCGTCAATCAGGTACTCAAGCTCAACGCCGCGCTCCTCGAGCGCTCGGCCGATGGCGCCTGCGCCGTACTGCGTAGTCTCCTCGTCCTGGCCAAAGGCCAGGAGCAGCGTGCGCTCGTGCTGCCAACCGTGTGCCAGCGCATACTCGACGGCCTCGAGAATGCCTGCGACCTGGTCCTTCATGTCGATCGCGCCGCGGCCCCAGATGTAGGTGTCGTCCACGTACCCGCTAAAGGGGGCGTGCGTCCAGTCGGCCTCGGTACCCGGCACCACGGGGACCACATCCATGTGGCCCATGAGCATAACGGGCTTAAGAGCTGGATCGCTGCCGGCAAGCGCCACCAGCAGCGAATGGTCAATAAGCTCGACCTCGCCCGCCGCAAATACGTGCGGCCAGGCCTGCTGCATATAGGCGCGCAGGTCGTCGAAGGGCCGCCAGTCCACCGTCTGGGCATCCATGCTCGAAATCGTCGGAAACGACAGCACGCGGCCCAGGCGCTCGCACGCGCCGACCTCGTCGATATCGGCAAAATCATCCTCGTGCGCAAAGAAGCGCCAAACCTCGGCCATGCCTTCCTCCAAAAACAACGTGGCAAAGAGGCGGTCCCTTTGCCACGTTCGCTTGCATTATTTGTCGTTGAGATAACGCGAGAGGAACTCGCGGGTGCGCTGGTGCTTAGGATTGCCAAAGAGCTCGGCCGGCGCGGCGTCCTCGAGCACCACGCCCTTGTCCATAAAGACCACGCGGTCGGACACGGTTCGGGCAAAGGCCATCTCGTGCGTGACGACGACCATGGTCATGCCGTCGGCCGCAAGCTTGCGCATGACCTCGAGCACCTCGCCCACGATCTCGGGGTCGAGTGCGGAAGTCGGCTCGTCGAACAGCATGATCTGCGGATTCATGCACAGGGCGCGGGCGATGGCCACGCGCTGCTTTTGGCCACCGGACAGGCGACCCACGGCGGCGTGCGCGAACTTTTCGAGCCCCACGCTCGTCAGATGCTCCATCGCGACCTTCTCGGCCTCGGCCTTGCTCATCTTTTTGAGCGTGACGGGCGCGAGCGTGCAGTTGTCGAGCACATCCATGTTGTTGAACAGGTTAAAGCCCTGGAACACCATGCCGATGTCCTCGCGCAGCTTGTTGATGTTGCAGCGCTCGGCCGTAAGGTCCTGGCCGTGGAACCAGATGTGGCCCGCGTCCGGGGTCTCGAGCAGGTTGAGGCAGCGCAGGAAGGTCGACTTGCCCGAGCCCGAGGCGCCGATAATGGTGACGACCTCGCCGGTGTTAACGGACAGGTCGATGCCCTTGAGCACCTCGAGCGAGCCGAAGCTCTTGCGCAGGCCCTCGACGCGGATGAGCGGCCCATTGGTCTGTGCGGCGGCCGCGGTGCCGGTAGTGGCGGTATCTGCCATGATGATTCTCCTCGTCTTGAGCCTAGTTGGAGCTGGGCAGCGTTGCCGGGGCATCGGCGCCAAGCTTTTTGCCAAAGGCTTCGAGCAGGCGGCTCGCCACGAGCGTCAGGATCAGGTAGACCACGAGCGCCACGCAGTAGACCTCCATCTGGCGGTAGTACACGCCGGCGACGGTGGTGGTGGCGTACATAAGGTCGAACACGCCGATGACCGAAAGCACCGACGAGTCCTTGATGTTGATGATATGCTCGTTGGTGAGCGCCGGAATCGCGTTTTTAATGCCCTGGGGGAACACGACCTTGCGCATAGCCTGCCACTGCGAAAGGCCCAGCGAGCGCGCCGCCTCGGCCTGGCCGGGATCGATGGACTCGATGCCGCCGCGCAGGACCTCCATCATGTAGGCGGTGGAGTTGAGCGAGATGGTAACGAGGCCGGCGGTGAAGGTGCTCCAAATCTGGTTGGCCTGAGCGGTCTCGAAGCCCATGCCGCGCAAAACGGTGAAGCCCGCGTAATAGATGAGCAGGCCCTGGACCATCATGGGCGTGCCGCGCACGATGGTGGAGTAGATGGTCGCAAAGCCGCGGCCGATACTCTTAAAGAAGCGCACCAGGTCGTTGTCCACGCGATCGAAGGTCTGAATGCGTAGGAACACGAAGAGCAGCGCCAGGAAGAATGCGATGACGGTGCCAAAGGTGGCAAGCGCGATGGTGATCTCGATACCGCGAATGAAGAAGTCCCCGCTCTTGTAGGTCATGTAGACCAGGCTCGACAAAAAGTCGCTGGGGTTGGAATCCGAGACAATGCTCACCTGCACCAGGTCGATAAACGACATGACGCAGCGGTCCACGAAAAAGATCGCCGCGATGGCGACCACGACATAGCTGCCCAGGCGCGCGCCGCGACGGAAGCGCTCGGAAGCAAACGGCGACGTTTCGCGATAGTCGTTCCAGTGCATGAGCTTGGTGACCAGCGCCGCCGCCGACACGACGAGCCAGGCCCAAAGAATCGCCCAAAGGCAATCTTGGAACACGCCCGTGGGGGCCAAGAAGCTCAGCGGCGTGGGGTTGCGCTGGCTAAACGCCAAGCCGAGCGCCGCAATAACGCTCGTGCCCAGGTAGACATAACGATGGTCGGCCTTGATAAAGGAGGCCAGACGATTGACGGTTTTCATACTGCCTCCCTATGCCGGCTGACGGTCGAGGCACGCGTCCCACATCTGGTCGCGCTCCTCCTGGCTGATGCCCTTGAGCGTCTTATCGATAAGCTTGAGCAGTTTGTCCGAGCCCTTGCGGCAGCCGACGTTTGCCGTGACCTCCTGTTTAAAGCCCTCGCCCTCGGCAAAATGGATGGGAACGATGCCCGGGTTCTGGGCCATATAGCCCTTCTCGTTCTCGGTGTTGTAGGTCACGGCGTCGCAGGTGCCCTGCAGCAGATTCGAGAATACCGTGGGCACCGAATCGACCGGGTTTTTGTGGACAACGCCCGGAATCTCGTCGATAACGGTGTCGAGCATGGTGTCCTTTTGGCCGAGCACCGTGGCACCGCTAAAGTCGCTGAGCTTGGTGGCGTTTTGGTAGGGCGAGCCCTCTTTTACGAACAGGCCAAAGTAGCCAATAAAGTACGGGTCGGAAAAGCCGACGGACTCCTCGCGCTCGGGCGTGGCGCTCATGCCGGCAATGATGAGGTCGATTTGGCCGTTGTTGAGCGAATCGATAAGGCCCGAAAAACCCTGCTTGACGGCGACGGGCTCGCCGCCGAGGGCCTTGCAGACGATCTTGGCGATTTGCACGTCGTAGCCATCGGCATAGGCGCCCTGCACGTTGTCGATGGGAATGGTGTACTCGCTGGCCTCGGAGACCTGCCAGTTGTACGGAGCGTAGGCCGCCTCCATGCCAATGCGGATCTTGTCCTTGCCGATCACGGAATCGGACAGGTCGTCGCGACCGCCGCCCGTCGTGGGCTGAACCACCTTGAGCGCGGACGGGCGCTGACAGCCGGCGAGCGCGCCGGCGACGACGGAAGCACTCGCAGCGAGAGCGCTACCCAAAAAGATGCGACGGCTGCACACCGGCTGGGTCTGCATGCCGCGCTGTTGGGGAGAATGCATAATCTGCCTTCCCTGTTGAATCGTATGCTGACGACTTAACAGGATACCGCTCAGCGCTACCTCCAGCAAATGCATATATAAATGCATATATGCAAGTTTACGAACTGAAAACGATTGGTAGTCGTAATGGACGTTCTTAAACGACTAGTCAAACAAGAACGTCCCCAACGACTAGGCATGAAAAAGGCAAGGCATAGACCTTCTGGTCATGCCTTGCCTTTTGAATGACAAATTGTCGCTCTGGGCGGCGCGCAGCGTCGACCGGCCCGCCGTTCGTCAGAACGGCGGAACCTCTAGAGCAAAGTGACGCTAAAGCTGCGGACGTCCGTCTCGCCCGGCGCCAGCGTAATGGTGTTGACCTTGTGCTCAAAGACGTCGTCCTCGGTGTCCATGGTGGTGTGGCCGGTCCAGGGCTCGAGCGCCACAAACGGGGCGTCGTTGGCGGCAGACCACACGCCGATGTACTTAAAGCCCTCAAAGTCGATCTTGACGCCGTGACCCGACTTGCGTCCGCGCAGGGTGAGCGTGGAGCCGGGGACGTCGGTGAACATGATGGCGTCGTTATCGAAGCTGCGGTGCGTGATGGGCAGCACGTCCGAGTTGTCGGGAGCCTTGTAGCTGCCCTCGAACGTCATGAGGCCATCGGGCGTGATGATGGGCGCCTCGTTGGTCCATGCCTCGGTAAATGCCAACTCGTAATCCTCGAACGCCTCGTCAACGGCGGCGGGGGCCGGCACGTTAAAGGCAGGGTGACCGCCCATCGAGAACGGCAGATCCACGTCGCCGGTGTTGGTGACGGCAAAGGTCTGGGTGAGCGTAGCGTCGCCGGTGAGTGCATAGGTCATGTTGAGCTTAAAGTGGAAGGGAAAGGCCTTGAGCGACTCGGGCGTATCGGTAATCTCGTACGTTACCGAGGAGCCGTCCTCCGAAACCTCGACCAGCTTGTGCTCGACAATGCGCGCGAGTCCGTGGCGCGGCATCTCGCAGGTACCGGCCGCAGACGTTGCCGTGTTGTTGCGCAGCGAGCCCACAATGGGGAACAGGATGGGCGCGTGCTTGCCCCAAAAGGCGGGGTCGCCCTGCCACAGATACTCGTTGCCGTTGAGAGCAAGGCTCGTGAGCTGGGCGCCCATGGAATCGATGGCCGCGGTGAGGCCGCCGCGCTTGATGGTAGTGACGGTAGACATGCTACTTCCTCCAAAAGTAAACAATAGTGTCGAGGGCTATTGTCCCACTCTTGGCGGCGGGACGGGACGGCAGGCGATTATTGAGTAGCCATAGCGGAATGAGCGGCGAGCGCCTACTGGGTATCCACGTAAAGGTCGAACCCGCCCTGCGGTGTAGTGTCGACCGTGTCGGGCGCCTGTGAGTTAAAGTTCACGGGGACCATGCGCTTTGAGGCGCGGAAGCGCGTGCCGTCGGTGGCGACGGGCGGTTCATCGACGGTGAGCTCGTAGTCTCCGGGCTTGAGCTCGATGCCGTCACCAGCGGAATTGACGTATTGATACTCGTCAATTGTCTGCCCTTTGAGCGTGCGCCCCACGATGTGGATGAGCATTTGGCTGTCGCCGCGCGCGGTGTCCCACGTCGCGCCGTCCTTGACCTCGACCGACACATGTACCGAGCGCGTGCGGCCGAGCGATTGCTCGACAGACATCTCGACCTTGGCGGCGTCTTTTCGCTGTTGTTCGACATGGCTCCAGACGTTTCCAATTACCGAGCAGGCGATAACACCGGCCATAAAGGCGATAAGGATGGGGCCGAGCGGCGAGCGGCGTCCTGCATCTTCCTCGCGAGACAGATTGGGGCGACGTGTGGGTGCGGGCGCCTGAGCGCCCTGCGAGGGCACGTCGAGAATGCTGAAGGATGCCGTGCTGTCGGGATCGATAGTGTGGCGCGGCTGCGGGGTCTTTGCCGGCGAGATCGACATGTCGGCTGGCTCGCCGAGCGTGGCCGTAGCGTCGGCCTTGGCCTCGTCTGCCTCGGCCTGGGCCCAAGCTTGTTCGAAGGTCAGGGGCTCGACGGGGTCGAGGGCGGCGTCCGAGTCGGCGGCGGCGTTGCCGGTCTCGTCCTCGTCGCTCGACACGTCACGCGGCGCGGGCTCGTCCCACCCCTCGTCCGGAGCCTCACCCTCGCTATACCACCATTCAAAGTTATCGATATCCATACGGGGCGCCCCTTAGGCCTCGCAAATAAACACTTGTTAGTTTTATACCCCCAGACGACACCGAAGCTCACCCGCGCCGGACACAAAAACCGTCACAACATTCGACGCTTTTCCTCGATTTCGAGATTTTCGCCGAATGTTGTGACGGTTTGGGTGACTGGCCGGCAGCGCAATGCGACAAAGGGACTGTCTCTTTGTCACATTCTGTTAGAGTTGCAGGGATTGAATCCCGCTTATTAATGCGACATTGGAGTGACAGCCTTGACCGCCGCAACCACGCCTAAAAGCAAGTCAACCGCCGCCGCGCTTTCACCTGCGCGCACCAATCTTTGCCTGGCGCTGCTCGTGTTGTTAGGTTTTTCGCTCGGCTGCTCGGAGTTCGTGGTCATCGGCATCGAGAGCGACCTGGCGACGGAGCTCGGCATATCGCTTGCCACCGCAGGCCAGCTCATCAGCGTGTTTGCGCTTGTCTACGCCATCGCCACGCCGGTGCTTGCGCTCAGCACGGGACGTTTTCGCCGCTACCAGCTGCTCGTGTGCTACAGCATCGTCTTTGTGCTCGGCAACCTGGTCATGGCGTTGGCGCCCAACTTCCAGGTGCTGTTTATCTCGCGCATCATCCTGGGCTCCGTCTCTGGCGCACTGCTCGCTGTGGGTGTGACGTACATCCCCGAGCTGCTGTCCCCGCAGCAAACTTCGTTTGCCATCTCGGTGGTATATGGTGCGTTTTCCGTGGCAATGGTCTTTGTCACTTCGATCGGCAAGTTTGTGGCCGACACACTCGATTGGCACGTGGCCATGTACGGCACGCTGGCCTTTGCCGTTCTGATCTGCGGAGCGCTCGTGATGTTTATGCCGCGCGCTGGGCAAACCGACGAACCTGCCACCTTTCGCGAGCAGGCGGGGCTGCTGCGCGAACCGAGCATCATCACCGGCATGCTCATCTTTTTGTTTGGCGTGGGCTCGGTCTATGTGTTCTACGGCTACGTGACGCCTTATCTTGAGCAGGTGCTGGGCATGGGCACGGTCGAAGCCAGTACCACGCTCATGGCCTACGGCGTGTTCTGCCTGATCTCGAACATCCTGGGCGGATGGATCGATGCTCGCTTTGGCATGAAGGCGCTACTCGTGACGTTTGTGCTGCAGGCTGCAGCGTTACTCGGACTGTTTGCTGTGGGCGGCACCATGCCGCTCGCGCTGGTCTTTGTCTTTAGCCTGGCGCTGCTCATGTACCTGTTCTCGGTGTCGTGCATCACGCACTTTATGGACGTGGCACGCAGCCGCCATCCCAAGTCGATGGTACTCGCAAGTTCGGTTGAGCCCATGGCGTTTAACGTCGGCATCTCGTTTGGCACCGCAGTGGGCGGCGCCGTGGTAAGCAGCGTTGGCATTGCATATGTAGGCGCAGTGGGTGCCGCGTTCTCGCTTGTGGCCTGGGTGCTTACGCTGGTGACGATTAAGTTGGCTCGCTGGGAACGCAAGAGGGCGATGGCGCAGGCGTAGATGCGATACTCGAGCTCGATGATGGCGATCGAAAGGAAACCGCATATGCAACGTGTACTGTTTATCTGCTATGGAAACATCTGCCGCTCGACGATGGCCGAGTCGGTGTTTACCGAGCTCGTGCGCCGCGCTGGGCGCGAGGCGGAGTTTGCCATCGATTCCGCGGCGACCTCGACCGAGGAGATCGGCAACCCGCCACACCACGGTACCGTTGCCAAGCTACGCGAGGTCGGGATTCCCGTCGTCGCACATCGCGCACGTCAGGTACGTCGCGCGGAGTATGGCGACTGGGACCACATTGTCTATATGGACGACGAGAACGCCCGCGCCCTGTACCGAATTTTTGGGAAGGACCCCGATGGCAAGATCTCGCGCCTGCTCGATTGGACCGATCGCCCCGGCGACGTGGCCGACCCCTGGTACACCGGCAATTTCGACGCCACCTACCGCGATGTACTCGCCGGTTGCACCGCCATGCTCGAGCAGCTGTAGGCGCTCGGGCGGCGCGGGCACACGGGCCACGCCATCGGCATAAAACGAGCGTGGATTTTCTCCCACTTTGAGCGTTCGAGTGCGCTCTAAACGGGAGAAAATCCACGCTCGTTATCTCGGTGGGAGAAAATCCACACTCATGAATGTGACAAAGGGACTGTCCCTTTGTCACATCCGGGACTGGCCCTAGACCGGCTTGACCTCCAGCTTTATCCCCTCGGCGCAGGAGTCGCCCAAAACATCCGAAAGGGCCCAGGTCGCATATAGCGGCAAATAGAGAACCGCTCCGTTGCGCTCAACGTTGCCTCTCGAGAAAACAATCCCGAGCCTTACGCCATATTCAGCCGTATCAAGCACATGACCGAGCGCAGCGTGCGCGTGGTAATAGGAGCCCGATTTAACCTCGATCGGAACAGCCGTCCCATCCGGTCCGTCGACCACAAAGTCCACTTCACCGCGCTTTTTTGTCTGATAGTAGTAAAGCTGGCGATTTTGGGCAGCCAGCTGCTGGGCCACCACGTTTTCGTAAATGCCGCCCAGATTGGGCTCCTTGCTATCAAGATACGCCGCTTGGGCGACTCCAACGGGGTAGCGCGCCATCAACATGCCCGTATCCGATTGGTATAGCTTGAACTGCGATGGCCGTGCCGTCTTGAGCAGGGGCGACTTTGGCTCGGTTACGATATCGGCTTTGAGAGCAACGCCGGCATCGACAAGCCAGACAAAATCTCGCTGGTACTTCTCATAATGCGCCTTGGGGTCAATGGAATTGAGCACGAAACGCTTGTGTTCGCCCTCGAGCATAATAGGGAGCTGATCGTAGATGCTCTGCACCTGCAGGGCTCGCCCGCTTGCATACTTGGAGATATCCCGCCGGTACTGTTCGTTGAGCTCTGACTGTAGCTGACGAACAGAGGCAAGGTCGCCCTGCGTGTCAAGGAAACGCTGCACGACCTCCGGCATTCCGCCGACAACGGTATAGGTCCTGAAGTTTGCCATCATCGCGTCATGAATGTAATCAGGAATGGGCCTCTCGCTGATACACGCGTCACGTATCGTTTGGCGAGCCCCCTCGCTCACCCCGGTTGCCCAGCAAAACTCCTCAAAATCGAGCGGGAACATCCTAAGCTCGTGGACATACCCCACGGGATAGGACCTGACGCCCTTGAACTGGGTCCCGAGCATTGACCCCGAAAACGCCCAGCGGCACCTCCCGTCCTCAACAAGGAACTTTGCCATCGTCATGATGTCGGGGGCCTCTTGGACCTCATCGATAAACACGAGCGTTTTGCCTGGTGCAATCGACTTTCCCGAAAGAAGCGTCACCCTGCTGATGAAATCATCGGCATCCCGCGCCTCGAGAAGAGCATCTTTTGCCTGGCGATTTTCCATGAGGTTAAGCTCGATGTAGGTTGCATGGCTGGCTTTGCCAAATGCGCGAATCGAATAGCTTTTGCCGATCTGGCGAGAACCCGTGATGAATAAGGCCTTTTGCTCGGCAGACTTCAGCCAACGCTCCAGCTCTGCCGCTATTTTCCTGCGCAGCATAGGCTCTCCCCTCAGTGTCATCAAATGAAATGCAAAGTTTTATGCGCTTAATTATCGATGAAATGTAGGATTTTTAGAACCTAAAATCGGATGAAATGCAGAGATTTAGGATTATAAGCAAAAAGAAGGGGCAGCCCCGGCGAATGTGACAAAGGGGCTGTCCCTTTGCCACATTGCGCTCGACTACTCGTCAACGATCTCGGCAAGCCAGACGTTCAGCGTATCGACCTCGGGGCAGCAGAACTTTGCCGTACCAGGCTCGTTGCCAGGCACGGTTCCGCCATAGCGCAGGATATCGATATAGGGAAAGCCCACATGGCAGGCCATGGCACACATCTTGCCGCGGTCGCGGTCAAAGTCGAAGACGTCGCCCGGTTTGTGACCATGGTGGCAGCGGCACGCACCCAGCTGGTCCACGCAGCTCACGCGGATACGCGGACGCTTGCCACGCGGCGCGCCGAGCGGCTTGCCCCCGCCCGCAGGCTTGGCGCCGCCCTCGCCAGCATTACTCATGGTCAATCACGTCCAGGCAGGCCTCGATGGGAAGGCCAGCCGACTTATCCTCTTGGTCGGCATTGCGCTCGATAAGCTCAGCCACCACGCGCATGGCATCGGACGTCGCGCGCTGCAGACTCCAACCTGCCATAACGCGGCCGACGAGCACCGCCGAGAACGTGTCGCCCGTGCCCGGGAAATAGACCGGGATCAGGTCGAAGGGAATCGTGAAGTACTCCCCCGCCACATGGTCGTAACCGATGACGACATTCGCACCGTCGACCACAGCGCTCGTAATGACCACCGACTTGGCGCCCAGGGCACGCACGGCATCCACAAGAGTGCGGCCCTCATCGGGCGTGATTTGCTCGGCAATGGGCGTATCGGTGAGCAGGCACGCCTCGGTGTAGTTTGGCACCGCATAGTCGGCGCACTCGAGCAGGCTGCGCATGAGACCGATCGTGGACTCGGGCACGCCGGCGTAGAGCTTGCCGTTGTCGCCCATGATGGGGTCGACGAACACCTTGGTACCCTTTTGCGCGCGACGGTGGCAGAAGTCCGAAATGATGCGCGTCTCTTCCTCGGTCACGATAAAGCCGGTAGAGATGGCGTCGAACTCAAAGCCGAGCTCCTCCCAGATGGCGAGGCTCTGGCGCACGTACTCGGTGGTGTCGTGGATGTAGAACTTGGGATAGTTGAGCGTATCGGACACAAGTGCCGTCGGCAGGTTGTGGATGCGGTAGCCCATGTGCGACAGCACCGGCAGCATGGCGGAAAGCGCGACCTTGCCGTAGCCGCACATATCGTTGATCAGCAGCAGCTGAGTGTTCTTCATGAGGGTCTCCCTTGGTTCGGGCACGGCGCAGCAGCGCCACAGTGCGACTAAGTGTAGCGCAGGGGACGTTGTGAGCGGAGTCGAGCAGCGCGAAGGGTAAATTGTTGCGGAAAGGTTACGGAAAATGATCCCTTTTCCTCCGTCCCCAAGGGATTGCATGCACCGAAACGGACCGTGGCGGAATCACAGGTTGAGGACGGACAGCGAAAACGTTCCTAAGCGAGCAAGGTGGCGTGAAAGAGGAGGGCATAGGCCTTGTGGCCATGCCCGACGATTGAACGCCAGATTGCCGCTTAGGAGCGTTTGCAGCGTCGAGCGGTTACGGCGTTTGGCAAAACGCCGTAACTTAATAAGTTTGGTACCTTGACATTCATTTCTCATGCTCCTAGATTGGTTAGGCACAAAACAATTCCACTACCTAACTAAAGAAAGGAGCAACACTAATTCATGTGCGATGAACCTCTTAACCTTTGTTCGCACGAGCCCGGCGGCGAACCGTCACAGCCGGCGGATGCACCCGAAGCGGTTAGCTCAGAAGACAAGCTTGCCAAGCGCATCCTCAATGGCCTGGGCTTTTGCGGCCATTACATGCATTTTCATGGCGGAGGCGTGTCCGGCAAGGCGCCCATCATCTGCCTGCTGGCCAAGCAACCCGGCGGCGAGATGTCGCAGCAGGAACTCGGCATGCACTTTGACCTCAAGCCGGGGTCGCTTTCCGAGATCCTGTCCAAACTCGAGCTCAACGGCCTCATCGAGCGCAGCCGTAACCCCAAGGATCGACGGCAGCTCACCATTCGCCTGACCGAAACCGGCCGGGAAAACGCCCGCATCGACCAGGCAGCCCGCATTCGCTTTAGAGAGCAGGCCTTTGGTGCCCTCACCCACGACGAGCGCGAACAACTCGCCGAGATGCTCGAAAAAATCCGCGTAACCTGGGAGGAACTGGATGATTAAAACCCTCATGGGAAGCATCCGCGATTACAAGAAGGTCACGATCGCCACGCCGCTGCTGGTGCTTGGCGAGGTGCTCTGCGAAATGATGATCCCGTTTATCACCGCCGACATGATCGACGCCATCAAAGACGGTGCCACCGTCGCCCAGATGCTTCCCACCGCAGGCTTTTTGGTGCTCATCGCACTGACGTCGCTCGCTTTTGGTGCCGCTGCCGGCGTCACCTGCAGTCATGCGAGCTGCGGCTTCGCCAAGAACCTGCGTCACGACCTGTTCTACAAGATCCAGACGTTCAGCTTTGCCAACATCGATGAGTTCTCGAGCTCCTCGCTCGTCACCCGCCTCACCACCGACATCAACAACGTGCAGCAGGCCTTTATGATGCTCATCCGCATCGCCGTGCGCGCGCCGCTGGTGTTGGTCTTTGCCTTTGCCATGGCCTACGCCATGGGCGGCAGCGTCGCCATGGTCTACCTGGTCATCATTCCGCTGCTGGGCTTTGGCCTGTTCTTTATCATCTATAAGGTGCGCCCGATCTTTGCCCGCGTGTTCCGCAAGTACGACGCGCTCAACGAGTCCGTCGAGGAAAACGTCACCGGCATGCGCGTGGTCAAGAGTTACGTGCGCCAGGACTACGAGAAAGAGAAGTTCGCCACCGCCGCGCGCGACGTCCAGATGGACTTCACCCGCGCCGAAAAGCTGCTCGCCTTCAATAACCCCATGATGAACATCTGCGTCAACGGCGCGTTCGTCGTCATCATCTACCTGGGCTCCGAGCTCATCATCACGAGCCAGGGCACCTTGTTCGACGTGGGCCAGCTCTCCTCCATCTTTACCTATGGCTTCCAGATCCTTATGAGCCTGATGCAGCTGTCGATGATCTTTGTCATGGTGACCATGGCCGACGAATCGGCGCACCGCATTACCGAGGTGCTGGCCGCCGAGCCCACGATCGCCGATCCCGCCGAGCCCGTGCTCGAGGTTGCCGACGGTTCCATCGACTTTGACCACGTGAGCTTTAAGTATTCCGCGCATGCGAAGCGCCAGGCGCTCGACGATATCGACCTGCACATTAAGAGCGGCGAGACCATCGGTATCATCGGCGGTACCGGCTCGGCCAAGTCCACGCTTGTAAACCTCATCGCCCGTCTGTACGACGCCACCGAAGGCACCGTGCGCGTGGGCGGCATGGACGTACGCGACTACGACCTGGACGCGCTGCGCCACCAAGTGGCCATGGTGCTACAGAAAAACGTGCTGTTTAGCGGCACCATTGCCGAGAACCTGCGCTGGGGCGACCCGAACGCCACCGACGAGGAAGTCCGCGAGGCGGCACATCTGGCCTGCGCCGATGAGTTTGTCGACGGCTTCCCCAAGGGCTATGACACCTGGATCGAACAGGGCGGCTCCAATGTCTCGGGCGGTCAGAAGCAGCGCCTGTGCATTGCGCGCGCCCTGCTGCGTCGCCCCAAGATCTTGATCCTGGACGACTCCACCAGCGCCGTCGACACCAAGACCGACGCCAAGATTCGCGCAGGGCTGGCAAGCTATCTGCCCAACACGACCAAGCTCATCATCGCCCAGCGCATTAGCTCCGTGCAGGACGCAGACCGCATCATCGTCATGGAGGGCGGCCGTATCGCGCAGATCGGTAACCACGACGAGCTGCTCAAGACGAGCGAGATCTACCGCGAGACCTTCACCTCGCAGAACAAGATGTCTGCCGAGGGCGAAGAGGCCGTCGAAGCCGACACCGAGGCATCCGCAACACAAGCTCAGACCCAGGAAGGAGGCGAGGCACATGAGTAAGGCAACGACCGCCGAGCGCGCGCTCAACCGCAAGGGTGGCACCATGTCGCGCCTCATCAAGACGCTCTTTGGCTTCTACCCCGTGCTTTTGCCCCTCGTCGTCGTCGGCGTGGTGCTCTGCGCCATCATCAACTCCATCGGCGCGACCTTCCTTCAGAGCGCCCTGCAGATTATTAGCGAATCGTGGCAGTCGGGCGATTGGGAAGCTGCACAGCCCAAGATCGCACAGCTCGTGACCACCCTCGCCTGCATCTACGGCGTCGGCATCCTGTCCTCGCTGTTCTGGAACCGCGCCATGGCCATCGTCACGCAGGGCTCGCTCGAGAAGCTGCGCGAGAAGATGTTCAACCGCATGCAGGACCTGCCGATCCGCTACTTCGACACGCACCAGCGCGGCGACATCATGAGCCACTACACCAACGACATCGACACGCTGCGCCAGATGATCAGCCAGTCGCTGCCCAACCTGCTCATGACGACCATCGTCATCGTCACGGTGTTCTTTATCATGCTGTACTACAGCGTTTGGATGTGCCTGGTCATTGTGGCAGGCGTCGCCTTTATGACCTTTATGACCAAGCTGCTCGGCTCCAACTCCGCGCGCTTCTTTATTGCGCAGCAGACCGAGCTCGGCGTTGTCGAGGGCCATATCGAGGAAGTCATGAACGGCCAGAAGGTCGTCAAGGCATTCTGCCACGAGTCTGCCGCCGAGGCCGATTTTGACGAGCGCAACGAAAAGCTCTTCGAGGTCTCGCAGAAGGCCAACATGTACGCCAACATCCTCATGCCTATCCTTATGAACCTGGGAAACCTGCTCTACGTGCTGGTTGCACTGGCAGGCGGCATTTTCCTGGCGCTGGGCGTGCCCAACCTGAGCATCTCGGGCATGGCACTGTCCATCGCCGTCGTGGTGCCGTTCCTCAACATGACCAAGCAGTTCTGCGGACAGATCGGCCAGATCTCGCAGCAGATCAACGCCGTGGTCATGGGCCTCGCCGGCGCCGACCGTATCTTTGAGCTCATCGACGAGGAGCCCGAGGCCGACGAGGGCTACGTGACGCTTGTCAACGCGCAGGTCAACCCCGACACTTGGCAGCTCGAGGAGGCCGACCACCACACCGGCATGTGGGCGTGGAAGCATCCGCACCGCGCGACCGGCGAAATTGAGTACGTGCCGCTGCGTGGCGATCTGGTCATGGACAACGTCGACTTTGGCTACACGCCCGACCACGAGGTGTTGCACGGCGTGTCCGTGTTTGCCAAGCCGGGCCAGAAGGTCGCGTTTGTCGGCGCCACCGGTGCCGGCAAGACGACCATCACCAACCTCATCAACCGCTTCTACGACATCGCCGACGGCAAGATCCGCTACGACGGCATCAACGTCAACAAGATCCGCAAGGCCGACCTGCGCCGCTCGCTGGGCGTCGTGCTACAGGACGTGAACCTGTTCACCGGCACTGTGATGGATAACATCCGCTACGGCAACCTGGACGCTACCGACGAGGAGTGCATCGCGGCGGCCAAGCTCGCGGGCGCGGATGACTTTATCACCCGCCTGCCCGACGGCTACGACACCATGCTCACCGGCAACGGCGCGCAGCTGTCGCAGGGCCAGCGTCAGCTGATTTCGATCGCACGCGCCGCCGTCGCCGATCCGCCGGCAATGATTCTGGACGAGGCCACGTCGAGCATCGATACCCGCACCGAGGCTATCGTGCAGGCCGGCATGGACAAGCTCATGGAAGGCCGCACGACGTTTGTCATCGCGCACCGCCTCTCCACCGTACGCAACTCCGACGCAATCATCTGTCTGGACCACGGCCGCATCATCGAGCGCGGCAACCACGACGAGCTGATCGCCAAGCGCGGGTATTACTACCAGCTCTATACCGGAGCGTTTGAGCTGGAGTAGTTCGGCTCGCCGAGATGGCCGATTTGTCGCTCATTCGTCGGGCATGACCCTAAGGTCAATGCCCTCCTCTTTCGGGGCAAATCGACTCATCTCAACGACCCAAATACAATGCACCGCAACGAATAAAGCCTCCGCAGCCACACGAGCTGCGGAGGCTTTTTCATGCCGGCCGGAAACCGTATCCCACTTTTCGGGCCCAAAATGGGATGCCGTTTCCCGCTGGACCCCCTCCGGGAAACGGCATCCCATTTCAAGGGGGTAAACCGGGATGTGATTTCCCCTAACGGCACCTTTGGGAAGCCGCATCCCACTCTAGACGCACAAAACGGGATGAGCTTTCCCATGGTGATCCAAGACCAGAAGCATGTCCGATAGCGCGGCCAGGTCAAGAACAACAAGGCAAGCGTCACGCCAATTTGGACGAGCGTCTGCTGCAGTTTGAGGCTGCTGGCCCATATGGTAGAGTTAACCACCCATGAATTTCAGCACACTGCGTGCTACCTGTTCTTTTGTCATTTAGGGGAGTGAACTTGTGAACACTTCTGTCGCCAAGAAGGCCGGCCAGGCGGTGCGCCTGCTCATGATGGTGCTCACGGCAGTTCTCATCTTCTTCTTCATCAATGTTATGCTGCTCGTCTCCGATATCCAGGGCACGGCGCGTGTGGTCAACTACGCCGGTCTGGTGCGCGGTACCACGCAGCGAATCGTTAAGCTCGAGGATGCGGGCCAGCCTCAAGATGACCTGCTCAAAGCCGTGGATTCATACATCAACGGTTTGCGTTACGGAAGTGACGACCTCAACCTCGTCCGTCTCGACGACGATGAGTATCAGGCAAAAATGACCGAGCTTGCAAATTATTTTGATGAGCTTTGCACCGAGATCATCCGCGTGCGCGAAGTCGGCTATGAGAACACCGACATCATCTCCATGAGCGAGGAGTTCTTTGGCATTTGCGACGATGCTACGCGACTCGCAGAGGACTACTCTCAGGAGAAGGCGTCGGCGCTCAACTATCTCGAGGGCCTGGTGATCATCGACATCATGGGCTTGGTGGCGACCTTTGCGGTCGAACTTGTTCGCGCGGTGCGAACTGCCGCGCTCAATCGCGAACTGCAGAACAAAGTCTATCTCGACGAAGCCACGGGGCTGCCCAACAAGAACAAGTGCGAGGAGATCTTGGGGCAGGAGCAGCCTGTCTCCGCGGAGGAGCCCGTTGCGGTGTGCGTCTTCGACCTTAACAATCTGCATATGGTCAATAACAACTTCGGCCATGAGAAGGGCGATGAATACATTCGCTCTTTTGCCCAACAACTGGGAAGTGTGGCGTCGGAGACGTGCTTTGTGGGTCGCGACGGCGGCGATGAGTTTATCGCGGTGCTGCGGGATGCCGACCGAGCCGCTGTGGAATCTTGTCTCGCTCGGATTCGCGCGAACGTGAACGAGTATTCCGAAGTCCACCCCGATATGCCCATCAGCTACGCGGTGGGCTATGCGCTTTCCAGCGATTTTGACGAGCCGCCTACCATGCGCGAACTCTTTTCCCAGGCCGACAAGAACATGTACGTCGATAAGAACCGCGTAAAGACAGCCGAGGCAGCCGGGCCGCAACGCGAGGACCGCTAAACCCGTAGCAAAGGGTAGCTAATTTGGGACGGGACTCTTTTGGCTACTTGAGGAGTTGGGCCATGACGTTGACGAATTTTTGTACTTGGAGGGTGGGCTCGAGCGGATAGTGCAAAAAGACCGGCACCTCTCGCCCGCACAGGAACGGCACGCCCACAAAGGCCGGGTGCACCCCCGACCATGCGCCGCAGGTGAGCACCGCGTCGCCCTTTTCCTCTGCCTCGTTAAAGAGCGCAAAGTCAAAGCTGTCCACGTCGATCACGTCTACGCCGCCGTCGGCCAACAGATCGATACGCAGGCTGTCCATAGCGTCGTTGCCGTGGCGGAGCACGCGCAGACGCATACCCTCCAAGTCGGCGACCGTAATGCGATTCTTGCGCGCCAGCGGGCTCGTGCGCGGCAGGTCGATATAAAACGGCACGTTGACAATGCGGAGCTTTTGGCAGGCGTCACCCCAGCGCGGGGTCGAAAAACTCGACTGCACCACATCGACCTCACGACCGAGGCTGCGCATGACGGTCTCGCGCTCGTCATAGAGGTCGCTTACCGGCACGATCTCAAATCGCAGCGACGGTTCCAGCTCGTGTACGCCCGACCACATCGACAGCGTTTGGCGCCCCGGGCACATCATCGACACACCCAGACGCACGGCACCGCCATCGCCCGCCGCGCGTCGGGCGCGGCGCAGCGCGTCCTCGGACTGCCGCATGATCGAGCGCGCGTCGTCCACCAGCAGAGCGCCCGCCGGCGTCACCTTAACACCCGAATGCGAGCGCTCGAACAACGTGATGCCAAACTCGGCCTCGAAACCCGACACCTGTTTGACGAGCGCCGGGGTCGACACGCGCAATTTTGCCGCCGCACGTGAGAAGCTTCCCAGCTCCGCGGCGGCCGATATGGCCTCGAGTCGTCGATCGTACACGTCAATCTCCCGTTTTCGCGCCTGTGAACGCATGGCGCCACAGGGGGTCGTTTTGGCAGGTCACGCGCTCGATTGAGATAAACTGCATCGCACAGTATAAACCTACGGTTAACGCCATTCTAACAAATATGCAATTCACCTGCGCAAATGCAAAGCATACGATAGCCAGCGAAAACCACGTGGGTCGGTTAATGGGAGCGACCCACCGGGAGGCACAAGAAGGGAAGTTCCTATGAGCAATTGGCTTAAGCTCGAGGGCGATGTCTGCGCCGTGACCGGCGCGCTCGGCGGTATGGGCGTCGAGATTTGCCGCGAGTTCGCCCGCAACGGCGCCAACGTCGTCCTGCTCGACCTGGACGAGGAGAAGGTCAAGGCCGCAGCCGCCGACCTCGCCGCCGAGTTTGGCATCCACGCCGAGGGCTACAAGATGAACGCCACCGACGAGGCCGAGGTTCAGGCCGCCGTCGATGCCACCATCGCCGACTTCGGCCGCGTCGACGTCCTTGTCAACACCGCCGGCATCCTGCGCTTCGCCGCCATGGAGGACCTGCCGCTGAGCGACTGGGAGCAGGTGCTCAACGTCAACCTCACCGGTTACTTCATCACCTCGCAGCGCTTTGGTCGCGAGATGATCAAGGCCGGCCAGGGTCGCCTGGTGCACATCTCGACCGTTGCCAGCCACTCCCCCGAGACGTTCTCGGGCGTGTACAGCTCCACCAAGGCGGGCGTCAACATGATGTCCAAGATGCTGGCTGCCGAATGGGGCCCCTACGGCGTCCGCTCCAACTGCGTCGAGCCTTGCTTCGTTAAGACCCCGATGTCGGCCAACTTCTACGCCGACCCCGAGGTCGAAAAGAGCCGCAGCCGCCTGATCGCCACGCGCCGCATCGGCGAGGTCAGCGATATCGCCAACGCCGTCATGTTCCTGGCGTCCAAGCGCTCGGACTTTACCACCGGCGACGCCATCAAGGTCGACGGCGGCTTCTCCAACATGATGGGCGACCTCACCGCCAAGCCCGGCGGCCGTCGCGCCTATGCCGACAACTACCTTAAGAACAAGGGTGTCGAGCTCTGGTCCGATGAGTCCGGCGTCGCCAAGCCGACTGACCAGTAAACCAACCCGACAGGGAGGACCCGCAGACATGCCTGTTCCTCCCCCGTATCGATTAGAAAGAGTCCAATGGCTTCCACCAACTCCAACAAGGGTCGCGCCGTCGTGCTTTCCGCCGCGTGCGTCACCATGTTCTTCATCAGCTCCATCGCGCTGTATTCCGTCGTGAGCAAGAACCTGCTCGCCGTCTACCCCGAGTGGTCCAGCGCTCTTACCTGGGCCTTCCCGGTCTTTCAGACCATCATGGCCGTGACGGGCATCTTCGCCGGCCGCATCTCCGATAAGATCGGCCCGCGCAACGTCGTGATCGCCGCCGCCGTGTGCTACGGCCTGGGCTGGTTCATGTCCGGTACCGTCACCGAGCCGTGGCAGTTCTACCTGTGGTTCTCGCTCGTCGCCGCCATCGGCAACGGCCTGGGCTACAACCCGGCGCTCACCACCGGCCAAAAGTGGTTCATCGACAAGAAGGGTCTCGCCTCCGGCATCACCCTGGCCGCTTCGACCGCCGGCCCCGCCGTGCTGTCCCCGGTGCTCGCCTCGCTGCTCATCCCGAGCCTGGGCATCTTTGGCGCCCTTAAGGCGCTCGGCGTCATTTTCTTTGTGACAATCGCCGCCTCCGCCCTGTTCCTGAAGGCCCCCGAGGCCGGCTGGCTGCCCGAGGGCTTCGAGGCCCCCAAGGGTGGCGCACATGCCGGCACCTTCGGCGACCTCACCCCGGGCGAGATGGTCAAGACCCCGCGCTTCTGGGTCCTCATCGTCACCTTCGCCTTTGCCGCCACCGCGGGCACCCTGCTCGTGGGCAAGGTTGCCTCCATCGCCGCCGTCCAGCTCTTCGCCGACCCCACGAGCGCCGCGGCCGTCGCCCTCGGCGGCGTGGTCGTCTCCGTCAACACCTGCGCCAACCTGGTCGGCCGTCTGTCCTTTGGCCAGATCATCGACAAGCTCGGCGCCTATAAGTCGCTGCTCATCAGCCTTGTCGTCACCATCGTCGCACTCGTCATCATGTCGATGAGCTTTACGCAGAGCATGTTCTTTGTGGCGCTCGCCCTGCTCGGCTTTAGCTTTGGCGCTCTGCTCGTCATCTACCCGCCGCTCACCGGTGGCGCCTTTGGCACCAGCAACATCGGCGTCAACTACGGCATCATGTTTTTGGGTTATGCCGCTTCCACCTGGATCAGCCAGCCCATCACCGCCGTGTTGTATCACGCCGAGGCCGGCAGCGCCGCCTACCAGCAGTCCTTCTACGGCGCCATTGTGATCGCCGCCATCGCCGTCGTGCTCACCGTCTACATGATGGTCTCCGACAGCAAGAAGAAGTCCGCCTAGTTTTACCGATGCGACAAAGGGACAGCCCCTTTGTCGCATCCCACCGGTCACCAGTATTAAGGAGTCGAAATGTCTGAGCTCAACCCCGTCCGCATTGCCGTTATCGGCGCCGGCGCCATGGGCCGCAACCACATCCGCTTTGTCACCGAGGAACCCGAGGCCGAACTCGTCGCCATCGCCGACGCCTTTGAGGGCGCTCGCGCCACGGCCGAGGCCGCCGGCGTGCCGTTTTACACCGATCCCGCCCAGATGATGGACGAGGTCAAACCCGAGGCCGTCATTATCGCCACCCCCAACGACTTGCACCTGGGCGTTGCCCGCGAGGCTGTGAAGCGCAATATCGTGCCGTTGATCGAAAAGCCGATCTCCAACGATCTCGAGGATGCCCAGGCCTTCGCCGCCGAGGCCGAGACCGCCGGCGTGCCCGTGCTCGTAGGTCAGCACCGTCGCCACAACCCCTTCGTCAACAAGGCCAAGGAGATCATCGAGTCCGGCGAGCTGGGCAAGCTCACCGTGTCGAGCTTCCACTACATGATCTATAAGAATGACGAGTATTTCGATGTCGAGTGGCGCCGCAAGAAGGGTGCCGGCCCGATCCTGGTCAACCTGGTTCACGACGTCGACCTGCTCCGCTATCTGCTGGGCGAGCCTGTTGCCGTCCAGGGTATGCAGTCCAGCGCCGCCCGCGGTTTTGAGACCGAGGACTCCGCCGTGGTCAACGTCCGTTTTGCCGATGGCGCGCTCGCAAGCATGACCATCTCCGACGCCACCGCCAGCCCCTGGAACTGGGAGGCAACCGCTCGCGAGGATCCGCAGTACCGCCCCTTCGACGCCGACGCCTACTTTATCGGCGGCACCAAGGGCGCCTTGTCGCTGCCCCGCCTGCACCAGTTCTCCTACGACGGCGCCTCCAACTGGCACAAGCCGCTGCAGATGGAGATTCCGGCCGTGGACCCGGCGCTGCCGCACAAGATGCAGCTCAAGCACTTTGTGAAGGTCGTCCGCCGCGAGGTCGAGCCCGTCGTGACCCCCGCCGATAACGTCAAGACGCTCACGCTGCTTAACGCTATCAAGGAGGCCGCCGAGACCGGCCAGCTCGTCGAGCTGTAATGCCTTAAGAGCGACCGCGGCAGAAACCCCATGCCGAACCCTTCGGTCCGTCACCAACAAGCCCCTCTTCTTTGCCCCGCGAGCAGCCTCCTGCCCGCGGGGCATTTTGCTACCTTGCCGACGATTTTTCTGGGGCGGGGGCTATTTTGCACCTCGGCTTGATTCGTTCGCCACGAAATGGGCCTATCTACTACGTTTAACCGACCGCCCTCAACCATGCCGAATTTCCTAAAATCAAAAGCGCAGGTAGACGGCTTGCGCATTCTCGGAAAACCGGGGGATGGTCGACCCATACGGTTCAAACGTAGTAGATAGGTCGTTTTCGTGGCGCGGGCCCAAAACAGTCTTTTGAAACGGGTGGTATCCTTGGTAGCCCTGTGCTGCAAACGCACCTTAAACGCAAGGAGTCCCATGGATCTTATCGCCCAGCTCGCCCACGAGCTCAACCTTAAGGCCGCCAACATCGAGGCAGCCGTCAAGCTCATCGACGAGGGCAACACCATCCCCTTTATCTCGCGCTACCGCAAGGAAGCCACAGGCGGAATGGACGACGTCGCCCTGCGCGCACTCGACGAGCGCCTGTCCTACCTGCGCAATCTTGAACAGCGCAAAGAGGACGTCATTCTGCTCATCGACGCCCAGGGCAAACTTACGCCCGAGCTCGAACAGCAAATTCGCGAGGCCACGCAGCTCCAGCGTGTCGAGGACCTCTACAAGCCCTACCGCAAAAAGCGCATGACCCGCGCACAGAAGGCCCGCGAGGCAGGCCTGGAGCCACTTGCCAACATGGTCATCATGCAGGCCTCGGCCAAGGGCAGCGCGCTCGACGCCGCCGCGGCATACGTCAACGAGGAAGCCGGCTTCGACACGCCCGAGAAGGCGCTCGCCGGCGCGGCGGACATCGTGGCCGAGACGGTGGCCGAGGACCCCGAGAACGTCGCCGACCTGCGTGCCTTTACGCAAAACACCGCAGACATCGTCGTCGAGGCCACCGACCCCACCGAGAAGACCCCCTACGAGCCGTACTACAGCTATGATGAGCCGCTGCGCCGTATACCCAACCACCGCGTGCTGGCTATCGACCGCGGTGAGCGCGAGGGCAAGCTCCGCGTGCGCGTGAACGTCGACGGCGCCGCCGCCACGGCACGCCTCGGCAGCCGTTGGCCCCGACGCCAGGGCGTCTTCGCGCCCGTCTTTGACGCCGCCATCGCCGACGGCTACAAGCGCCTCATGGCCCCCTCGCTGGAGCGCGAGGCCCGCGCCAAACTCACCGTCCGTGCGCAGACCGAGGCCATCAATGTCTTTGCCAAGAATCTCGAGGGCCTGCTCTCGGCACGCCCCGTGCGCGGCGCCCGCGTGCTCGCGCTCGATCCGGGCTACCGCACCGGCTGCAAGGTCGCCGTCATGGACGAGACCGGCAAGCTGCTCGACCACGGCGTGGTCTATCCCACCAAGCCGCGCCACGACGTCGCCGGCACCAAGCGCGAGCTCGCCCGCCTCGTCAAAAAGGACAGCGTCAACACCATCGTCATCGGCAACGGCACCGCCAGCCGCGAGACCGAGGAAGTCGTCTCGGAGTTCATCGCCGAGCAGGCGCCTGAGCTGCGATACACCATCGTCAACGAGGCCGGCGCATCGGTGTACTCCGCCTCCGAGCTCGCCAGCCAGGAGTATCCCGATCTGGACGTCACCGTGCGTGGCGCCATGAGCCTGGGCCGCCGTCTACAGGACCCGCTGGCAGAGCTCGTCAAGATCCCGCCCCAGTCCATCGGCGTTGGCCAGTACCAGCACGACCTTGACCAGGTCGAGCTTTCGCACACCCTGGGCCATGTGGTGGAGGACGTCGTCAACCGCGTGGGCGTCGACGTGAATACCGCGAGCGCGAGCCTGCTGGGATACGTATCGGGCATCACGCCGAGCGTGGCCAAAAACATCGTGGCCTACCGCGAGGAAAACGGCGCCTTTACCGATCGCCGCCAGCTTAAGAAGGTCCCCAAGCTGGGACCCAAGGCATATCTCAACGCCGCGGGCTTTTTGCGCATTAGCGGCGGCAAGAACCCACTCGACGCGACAAGCGTCCACCCCGAGAGCTACGAGGTGGCCACGTCCGTCCTGAAGCGCGCCGGCGTTGGGGCCAGCGAGCTCAGCCGCGGCGGCGTGCCCGACATCGAGCGCCGCCTGGGCAGCATCTCGGCGCTGGCAAGCGACCTGGACTGCGGCACCCTCACGCTCATCGACATTGTCAACGAGCTCAAGAAGCCCGGTCGCGACCCGCGCGACGATGCGCCCGAGGTGGTCTTTAGCCGCTCAGCGCTTTCCATCGACGACCTGGAACCCGGCATGGAACTCAAGGGCACGGTGCGCAACGTTGTGGACTTTGGCGCCTTCGTCGACGTGGGAGTGCACCAGGACGGCCTCGTACATATCTCTAAGCTGGCCAACCGCTTTGTCAAGCACCCCAGCGACGTCGTGCGCGTCGGTGACACGGTCAAGGTGTGGGTCGAAAAGGTCGATCGCGACCGCAAGAAGATCTCGCTCGCCATGGTGCAGGGCAAGTAAACCGCCAAAGCAAAGGTACCCCCTGTAGCGATGTGCAAAATCGCGAGTATTCTGCAAATTCCACCGTTCCGGATGCCCCTCAGAGACGAAAAAGCAAAAAACAGCCCCCGTTTTAGCGTCGTCAGAGCCAAAACGGGGGCCGTTCCATGCTTCGGTTAACTGATAAAGACCTTTACCTTGCTGAATACTCTCAATTTTGCACGGCGCAGGCGGGGGTACCTTTGCCCACGGCAGGATATGGAAGCCAATCGCCAACTTGCTGGCAAGCTCGTGCCGGCAGCCCCGGCCTTTCCTTTGCCTAGCGCGACCCTCGCGGAGCGCGTGAGCGATAGGGAAAGGAAAGGCCGGGGCGAACAGCCCACGGTACAGTCGGTGTTCGCGCTACGGCAGGATATGGAAACCGAGCGCCGCGATATCCTTGGCAAAACCGCGCACGGTATCGAGCGAGACCTCGTACGGGTCGCGACCAATGTTCTTGCGCTTGGCCAGGATGCTGTTGGGCACCGTAATGATCTGGCAACCGCAGGCCTCGGCCTGGTAAATGTTGATGAGCTCGCGCGTGGACGCCCACAGGACCTCGCAGTTGGGCTTTGCGGCGGCCTTCTTGACCGACTCCGTCATAAACGGAATGGGGTCGACGCCGGTATCGGCGATGCGGCCGGCAAAGAGCGAGATGATGGACGGCGTCTCGGCGTCGACGGCCTCGACCATCTCATCAACCTGCGTAGGCGTAAAGATGGTGGTGACGTTGACCTTGATGCCGTCGGCCGAAAGCTTGCGCACCAGCTCGGCGGTGGACTCGCCCTTGGTGGTCACGCACGGAATCTTGACGTAGACGTTCTCGGCCCAGGTAGCGATCTCGCGCGCCTCGACCTCCATGGTCTCGACGTCGTCGGCAAAGACCTCAAACGAGACGGACACATCGGTGATGTGGGCCAGGACCTCCTTGGCAAACGCGCGGTAATCCGTCACGCCGCCCTTCTTCATAAGGGACGGGTTGGTCGTGAAACCCTGAACGTTGCCGTTCTCGTACATGTCGAGCATGCCCTCGAGGTTTGCACCGTCAGCGAACACCTTGATTGCCATCTGCCTGATTCCTTTCGCTTGCACATGGGCGTTAAACTGCTAAACACTTTACCTACGTTTATCAAGGCGTGAGCTGCGGTTTTTTATCTTCTCGGCGAACGGTATAAACACCTCAGTGTTTGGATTGATAAATCGATTGAGCATGCAAAAGCAAAGAGTCGCAGTTTGAGCAAACGTCAGAACGTGGGATTCATTAGATGAGGCCGAAATGCTGCATCGCTGTGACGGTGCCGTCGCGTGCGACATCATCAGTCACGTAGTCGGCGAGCGCCTTGACCTCGGGCATAGCGTTGCCCATGGCCACGGCCGTCTCGACAGCGGCGAGCATACCCAGATCGTTGCCGGAATCGCCAAAGCCAAAGGTGCGCGCGTTGCCGGTGCGACCCAGGTATTCCAGCGCTCGCGCCACGCCCACGCCCTTGTCAATGCCCTTGGGGCTCAGCTCGCGATTCTGGCCACCGGTGTTGCACAGCTCAAACTCGCGATCGATAAAGCCGTCATCGTTGGCCACGCGAGCCAAACTGGGCACACTGAGGCATACCTTGCCCACGCGCAGACTGCCGTCGACGCGCATTTCCTCGGTGCTGTGCACCACAGAAGTGCCGATCAGAGACGACTGCTCAACACCCGCGGGTTCCAGGGCAAAAGTAGCCACGTTGGTCTCGAAAAAGGCCTCAATCCCTGCCGCGGCCATACGGCGCGCAAGCTCCTCAATAACGTCCTCGTCAAAGCAGTCCTCATGCACCACGCGGCCCTCGACCTCGAGCGTCGCTCCCGCCATGGCAACGACACCCGCCGGGTTCAGCGCGCGCAGGCCATCGGCAATCAGCCACAAGGGACGACCCGTGCAGATAAATGCATGGTGTCCCGCGTCGCGCAGACGATGAAACGCCTCGACGACCGCCTGCGAGGGGTGAACCGCCGAAAAGTCCTTGTCGGTCATGTTGTCGGGATCGAACGACGTCAGCGTGCCGTCCACGTCAAAAAAGAGCACGGCGGAATCGGGGCACGCATCAATCATATGGGTTCCTTTCGGGGGCGAGAGTAAACGAAGTATCCATCATATAATGGAGCGACGCAACCAGAGAGGTCACCCATGGAATTTTACGCAAGCTGCCCCGAGGGCTTTGAGTCCGCACTCGCCGATGAGCTTAAACGCCTCGGGCTTTCGCATGTTCGCCGGCTGAAGGGCCGCGCTACATTTGAGGGCGAGCTCGAAGAAGGCTACCGCGCCTGTCTGTGGTCGCGCCTGGCGAGCCGTGTGTTCGTGGTACTCGGGCGCTTTGAGGCGCAGGATGCCGATGAACTGTACGATAGCGTTTACGACATCGCCTGGGAGACCATCATCCGCCCCGGCGCCACCATCGCCATCACCGCCCGCGGCGTGACCGAGCAGCTGCGCAACACACGCTTCTCGGCCCTGCGCGCCAAAGACGCGCTGTGCGACCGTCTGGCCGAGACCACGGGCCGTCGCGCCGACGTCGATGCTGCCGACCCCGATGTTCACCTGTTGCTTTCGCTGCGTCAGCGCCGCGCGAGCATCAGCCTGGACCTTTCGGGCGACCCGCTGTTCAAGCGTCTGCCGCCCGCTGCGACTCGTGCCGGCGAGGGCGCACACGTGTTGCGCCCCGACTACGCCGCCCTGGTGCTGGCGCAGGTCGGCTGGACCGCACTATGCGAGCGCGAGCTGACGGCCGACGATTACGAAAACGAAGCCCTTCCCACGCTGATCGATGCCTCGTGCGCCGGCGGCGGTCTGCTGCTGGAGGCCGTGAACATTCTGACCGACCGCGCCCCGGGCGCCGCACGCGAGCGCTGGGGCTTTGAGGGCTGGCAGCTGCACGACGCTGTCCTGTGGGAGCAGCTGCTTGCCGAGGCGCGCGAGCGCGAGGCGGCAGCGCGCGAGCGCCAGGCGCGCATCGTGGCCGTAGACATCGACCCCGCCGCCCGCAAGACTGCCGAGCGCATGGTCAAGTGCGCCGGCTACAAGCGTTTTGTCGACTTTTGTGCCGCCAAGCCCGCCACCGTGCTGGACCATGCGGGCGCCGTCGCCGGTGCCGCCCTGGTCGCGGACACGACCGAGACCCCGCTTTCGCTCATGCACGATGCCATGACGCTCATCGGCGAGCTGCGCCGCGCCCCCGAGCTCGCTTCGGCGCCGGTCGCCGCTCTCACCCGCGACGGCTTGCTGGCCCGCGCGCTCCACGCCGAGCCCGAGCGCTCGATCGCCGTCATGCCCAATAACGAGGAGGCGGCTCTTGAGGTTTGGCCCTCACTCGACCACGCCGCTGCAGCGTTTGAGGCTGCGACCAGCGCGGATACCGAGGCCGAGATTGCGGATGCCAACGAAGCCAACGACGAAGGCGCCGCCCCCGCCATGCCCGAACCTGCCGCCACGCTCGACCTGGGCGGCGGCAAGCCGCTGCCCGTGCTCATCCCCGGGTCCGAGCAGTTCGCCAACCGCCTGCGCAAGAACGCGCGCCTGCGCCGCAAGTGGGCCAAGCGCGAGGGCGTAAGCTGCTACCGCGTCTACGATGCCGACCTGCCCGACTACTCCGCCGCCATCGACCTGTACGAGGGTTGCCCGCAGACGCCGGGCCGCTGGCTCGTCATCGCCGAATACGCCGCGCCCAAGACCATCGACCCCGCGCTAGCCCAGGCCCGCATGCTCGACATTCTGGCCATCGCGCCGCGCATCCTTGATGTTCCGGCCGAGCATGTGCACGCCAAGGCCCGCATGCGTTCGCGCGGCGGCTCGCAGTACGGTAAGCAGGGCGCCGGCAAGGGCGGCTCGGGCGAGCGCGCCAATATCGCACGCCGTCGTCTGCCACTCATCGAAGAGGGCGGCCTTACCTTTGCCGTCAACTTTGACGACTATCTGGATGTGGGCATCTTCCTGGATCACCGCGTCACCCGCAACCTAGTGCGCGAGCACGCCAAGCAGGCGCGCCGCTTCCTCAACCTGTTTGCCTACACTGCCACTGCCACCTGCTACGCGGCCGATGGCGGCGTCGAGGAGACCGTGACGGTCGACCTTTCCAACACCTACCTGGACTGGGCCGAGCGCAATATGCGCCAGAACGGCTTTGTTGGTCCGCAGCATCATTTTGTGCGCGACGACGTGCTCGCCTGGATTCGCGACCAGCGCCAGACGCGCAACCGCTGGGACCTGATCTTTGTCGACCCGCCCACGTTTTCGAACTCGTCCAAGATGGGCCGCCGCACCTGGGATGTCCAGCGCGACCATGTTGAGCTTTTGGCCGGCGTATCGCGCCTGCTCGCACAGGGCGGCCACGCCATCTTTAGCTGCAACCTGCGCGGCTTCCGCCCCGAGACGCGCAAGCTCGCGCGCGCGGGTGTCGTGCTGGAGGACATTACGGCACAGACCATCCCCGAGGACTTCGCGCGCAACCAGAAGGTGCACCACTGCTATATCGTGCGCCGCCTGCCCATCGAGGACGCCATGGCCGAGGTCGGCTTTAGCGCCGAGGAGATTGCCGAGCGAACCGAGGAGCTGCGCAACCCCGAGGCGCGCAAGCCTCGTGCAGCAGCGCCCGCGCCCACGCAGGCCGGCAACGGCAAATCAAACTTTGCCGGCAAACCCTCCCCTGCCGGCAAGTCCAAAAAGAAGAAGTTCTACGCCAGCAAGCCCAAGGGCAAATAACAAAGTTGCGGTGGAATACGGACTGTTTTACCTGGAATTAGGCAAATATAGACCGTATTTCACCGCAACTCATAGTGGGATGGCGGACGCCGTCCTACCCTTGGGTGACCAGGCGGTAACCGATGCCCACGTGTGTTTGGATATAGCGCGGGTGCGCGGGGTCGGACTCGATCTTCTTGCGCAGCGTGCCCATAAAGACGCGCAGGCTCGCCAGGTCGCTCTTAGTTGCCGTACCCCAAATCTCGTGCAGGATAAACTGGTGCGTTAGTACCTTGTCGGCGTTATGTGCCAGCAGGCACAAGAGCTTGTACTCAATCGGCGTCAGATGCAGCTCCTCGCCATCCATCGTGGCAATGCCGGCATCAAAGTCGATATGCAGCTCACCGGTATCGAACGAGCCCTCGGAGGCAACACCACCCGTTTGCGCATACGAAAGGCGCCTGAGCGTCGTGCGAATGCGTGCAAGCAGTTCCTCGACCGAAAACGGCTTGGTCAGGTAGTCATCGGCGCCGGCATCGAGCGCGCGAATCTTGTCCGCGTCCTCGCTGCGCGCCGAGACCACGATGATCGGCATGCCCGACCATGCGCGCACCGACTCCACCACCTTGACGCCGTCCATATCGGGCAGGCCCAGATCGAGCAGCACGATGCTCGGTGCCTGCGATGAGGCGGCGGCGATGGCGGCATGGGCGGTCTCCACGGCCATATGACGCAAGCCGTGCGCCTCGAGCGCGGCAACAATAAGGTTGCGGACGGCGGGATCGTCCTCAACGACCAAGATGAGCGGTTTTACGGCAGAGTTCGGCACAGCGCTACTCCTTATCAAACGAAACGTCGGCGACGGGAAGCTCAATCGTAAAGACCGAGCCGTGCGGGTCCGCCGCGGCAACCTCTATGCTACCGCCATGCGCCAGCGCAATGGAGCGGCAGAGCGAAAGACCCAGGCCCACGCTGCGATGGCTGTCGGCAAGACCGTGGTTGGCGGTGTAGAACGACTCAAAGATTCGCTCGCGGTCCTCGGGCGCAATGCCCGGGCCGTCATCGGCCACCGAGCACGCCACGCGTCCATCGTCGACGCTAATCGAAATCATGATATGCGAGCCTGCGGGCGTATAGGTGATGGCGTTGTTCACCAGATTGACCACCAGCTGCACCATCAGGCGCGCATCGACGTTGACGAGCGCCGGCTCATCGCACGCCACCACCTTAAGGTCGTGCTCGCGCACGGCAGGGTTCACGTGGCGCAGCGCCTCCTCCACGATATCGTCCATGAGCTCGAGCGTGGTCGACAGGCGCATACCGCCGCCCTCGAGCTTGGTGATGGCGAGCAGGTTCTCGACGGTGGCGTTGAGCCATTGCGCATCCGAGCGAATGGACAAGAGCAGGCCGCGGCGCGTTTGGGCGTCGAGCACGGCGGTGCCGGTCGAGCCCTGGTCGAGCAGCACATCGGCATTACCCGAAATACTGGTGAGCGGCGTGCGCAGGTCGTGCGAGATGGAGCGCAGCAGGTTGGCGCGCAGCTGCTCATTTTTGGCAAGCACCGCCGCCTCCTCGCGGGCCTCCATGGCGCGGGCGCGATCGAGCGCCAGCTCGCCTTCGCTCACGATAGCATCGGCAAGTGTCCGCTCCTCGTGCGTCAGCACGTCGGGCTCGGCAACGATAGCCAGCACGCCCACCACCGAGGCGGGGTCGCCCGAGCGCGCGAAGCCGTCGCCTGTGCGAACCGTCAGGTAGATGCCATAAAACGCCGAGCCGCCAAACGTGGCGTCGAGCGGCGTTCCCACATAGGCGGATGCCGAGAGCCGCGGCGGCATCTGCGGCGCCAGTTCGTGCACCGGTGCGGCATCGCCCACGGCCGTGTATGTCGCACGCGGCAGCAGGTCATCGCCCTCGGCGTCGGCGCTGTACCACACGACCGGACAGCCCGAAAGACGCGCCAGCTGCGTTGCCATGGCGTGAACGATCTGCTGCTCGTCGGCGCACCGCTGTAGCATGCGGTTGGTCTCGAGCACCATATGCGTGCGACGGTCGCTGGCGGCAGCCTGTGCCAAGGCACGGCGCAGGGCCAACGCAATCGAGCTCGATACAAGCGAGACCACGAACATGATGAAGAACATGCCGGGATAGCCGCGGTCGATAAGCGACAGCGAGTAGCGCGGGTCGACAAACAAGAAGTTGTAGAGCGCCACGGCGGCAGCCGAGCTCAGCAAGCAATACAGGCGACTCCAGGTAAAGAATGCGCACAGCTGAACGGCGAACACATAGACGATCATGATGCTCGGCGCGAGACCCGGATGGTCGAGCAGCGCGCCCACAATCGTCGCCGCGACCAGCAGCCCCACCGATACGCAGGCGTCATACAGAGGAGTGCGGCGCGTCAGCGTTGTGCGCCGCCACCAAAAGCTATCGGCAATATCGCCGTCCGTACGGACGTCCATCAGCGCCCCGCCCCTCTCTCAAAAACAAAAACCACCACAAAGGGACAGGCACCTTTGTGGTGGTTTCCCTTGTGGTGGTTCCAAGTGTATAGCCTTTGCAACCGGCGGTCGCTAGACAAACAACACGTGCGCGAGCAGCGCGCAAACGCACGCCGCGACAAGCAGCGTAACCACGATCGAGATCACGCGGTCGGCCATGTCCATGTTGGCGCGATTCGTAAAGAACCGATCTTCGGCGGCGTCGACGCGCGCCTCACGCACCATTTCGACCACCGCCTCACGGCCATCGAGCGCCTTTGTATCCATGTTTACCTCCCCGGCCTCAATCTTGTCCATCGAAAACCAACTCCATGCAGCCTGTCGGTGACTACGGCCGCTCGTTGGGGGCCAGGCGCTGCATCTTGTTCACGGCCTTGAACTTGGTGAACAGCGGCACGTACTCAAAGCTCACGTTGGAGTTCTCCAGGCCGTACCAACGCGCAGGCGTGCCGGCGGCGCGGCGGATGATGTACTTGAGCGTGATGGCCGTACGTTCGCTCGGCTCCACATCGCTTTCGGGCGCCAGAAGCTTACGAATCAGGACGAACTTGAACGTACCGATGTTGCCCGGATCCTTGTAGACCGAGTAGTCATGCGTCTGCGCCGGCAGCTCGCCGGTGGCGGCCAGGTCCTGAACGACCTGACGCAGGTAGGCATTGACGCGCTGGTTGATCTTGTAGCCCAGGTACAGGTGCACGCGGAACACGTAGTCGGTGCCGAACGTCTCGACCGAATAGGCAAAGGTGTGCGGTTCGTCCATGGTCTCGACATTCACAAACCACCAGGCGCGGGCGCGCTTGGGATGCTTGTCCAAGATCGAGTAGACGATATCACGGTCGATGTAATCGGTATGGGTGTCCTTGGTCAGGTACACGATGTTGTCGCTCAGGCGCTCGTAGCGATCGTCATCGCGCAGGCGCTTGAGCTGCGGCAGGTAGCTGCGCAGCGGCAGCAGCGTAAACTGGCGCTGCTCAACAGCCGTACCGTTGTACCAGCACACCATGATGCCCATGATGAGTGCAGCCATGAGGATGGTGAAGTAGCCGCCGTGGAAGAACTTGGTGAGCGAGCTCACGAAGAAGAAGCCTTCGAGCAAAAGGAAGAAGGCCGCGAAGATCCACGGAGCAACCTTGAGCTTGCGCTCCTCGTGCAGGTAGAAGAAGAGCAGCAGCGTGGTGCACATCATAGTCAGCGTAATGGCAAGGCCGTACGCGGCTTCCATATGCGCCGAGTTCTGGAACAGCAGCACCACGATGACGCAGCCGACAAGCATGACGTTGTTGACCATGGGGATGTAGAGCTGGCCCTTGGTCTCGGCAGGGTAGAAGACCTGCATGTGCGGCATGAGGTCCAGACGGCTGGCCTCGGACACCAACGAAAATGCGCCGGTGATGAGCGCCTGCGAGGCAATGATGGCCGCGACGGTGGAAAGGCCGACGGCAAACGGGCGCAGGCCCGGGGCGAGCATCTGGTAGAACGGGTTGAGGTCGGCAATGCCCATGAGCTCGGGGTTGGCAGCGTTGTTCATAAGCCAAGCGCCCTGGCCCATATAGGAAAGCAGCAGGCAGCACTTAACGAACGGCCAGGTAGCGTAGATGTTGCCGCGGCCGACGTGGCCCATGTCGGAGTAGAGCGCCTCGGCACCGGTGGTGGCGAGGAAGCAGCTGCCCAGAATCATGATGCCCGCGTGGTTGTTGGGGCTCAGCAAAAAGGCGATGCCGCGCACCGGGTTGAGGCACAGCAGCACGGCGGGGTGCTGGAAGACGAAGAACAGACCCGTGCCGCCCAGGAACAGGAACCACAGCGTCATGATGGGGCCAAAGGCGTGACCGATCTTGGCCGTACCAATGCGCTGTACCAAGAAGAGCACGATGATGATGGCGAGCGTAATGGCGACGACGCGACCCTGGTCATCGCCCAGCACGGCATGGACCGCCGGGATGGTGCGCAGGCCCTCGATGGCCGTGGTAACGGTAACGGCAGGTGTCAGGATGCCGTCGGCGAGCAGCGCGGCGCCACCCAGCATGGCGGGGATGATGAGCCACTTGCCGCAGCGCTTGACCAGGCTGTACAGGGCAAAGATGCCGCCCTCACCATGGTTATCGGCGCGCAGCGAGATGAGCACATACTTGATGGTGGTCAGCAGCGTGACCGTCCACACGACAAGGGAGAGCGCGCCGAGCACGAACTCCTCCGTGACGCTTCCGATGCCGCCGTTGCCGGCAACGAGCGCCTTGGTTACATACATAGGGCTGGTGCCGATATCGCCGTACACCACGCCCAGCGTGACGAGCATCGCCGAGATGCTCACAGGAATCGCAGCGTGCGAAGCTGCCTCCTTGGCCTTTTGTTCCATAAGCCGGTTTCCTCCCAACTTTAATGTTCGAAGGAATTATAGGTAATCGGCCCATGTTTGAATGGCACTGTTTTCCCAGCTAGATAAACATTTATACAGCCTTTAAGCCACCTCGGCGATATGGAATGTGACAAAGGGACTTTCCCTTTGTCACATTCGTCATTTTCCAAGCCAATTTTTGAACCACCACTCCATGGAGCGGCTCATCTCGGCCATAAAGGGACTCGTGTGCTTACGGGTATAGATGTCCACGACGCGCTCCCCCACCTCGCGGGCATGCGGACGGAACATCGCGTCCATCTCGGCCACCTGCGCGTCCATGGTCGCGGCATCGGCGCGGCAGTAGCGCTCCTCGTGCACCAGGTTCACCACGGGATGCGCAATGGCCGGACGCTCCTTACGGGGCGTGCCGATGATGAGCATCGACAGCGGCATGGTATAGGGCGGCAAGTCCAGCAGCTCGGCAACTTCCTCGGCATTCTCGACGATATCGCCGATGTAGCAGCTCCCCAGCCCCAGGGCCTCGGCGGCAACCACGGCGTTTTGCGCAGCGATCACGGCGTCCTGGGCCGCGATGGCAAAGTCGCCCAAACCCGGCGCGCGGCGGGGCGCCTTGCCCGTACGCTCGACAAACTCGGGCTCAAAGCAGCCCACGTGCTCAAACAGATCGATCCACTTGGCATAATCGACCACAAATATTAGTGCCCAGGGCGCCTTGGCGATCATGGGCTGGTGATCGCACAGGTCGGCGAGGCGGTCCAGCGTAGCCTGCTCGCGAATGCTTACGATGGAATACATCATCATGGCGCCCGCCGACGGCGCGCGACTCGCCGCATGCAGAATCGCCGTCCGCTGCTCGTCGGTCACCGCCACGGGGCGGTCGTCGCCATCACGCGCGAAGGCACGCGTGGAGGAACGGTGCTCCAACGTGTCCAGCACCGCATTGCCCGTCGTCTCGACCGGATAGCCACACGTATCCACAGCCTTGGTGCAAACCTGCTCGTTCATCGCCTCATCCTCGCCAATTCTTTAAGAAGCCTTTACGTTTCCGTGTAATTCCCGTCCATTATCGCGCAGGTCGCCACTACATTGCGCCACACCGCCACACGTGCGCGTTAATATGGCTGGTTGTTGTGCGCAACCCGCAAATGCAGCGCATATTTAGGTAACAATCGGGTAAACCCCCGCTTTCGTACGTTTTAGTTTGTGAGGAGTCTCAGCATGTTCGCTGCCGCCATCTCGCTCGTCGGTCTTGCGGCGACCGTCTACCTTGTCTTGCGCGAGGCCAAGGCCATTCGCGCTCAGTCGGGCACCGTTGCCAAAAGCGCTCTTGGGTGGAGCGTCGCCTTCGGTCTTTTCCAGGTCTTTTTGACCATTTGGGGCGCCATTGGCCTCGTCGCCCAAAACGAGCCGCTCGCCTTTGTGATGCTCATCCTGACCAACGCCATCCTCACCGGCTGCGCTTGGACCAGCATCGCCCGCGGACGCATCGCCCCGCGCGTCTTTGCGTTCGCCGGGCCCGACGCCCCCGCCCCCACCGGCAAGCTCGCCCGCCTGCGCGGAGCCTTTGTGGGCAAACCGCTTGTCGCCGCCGTCTTGTGCCTGTTGCTCGCCGGCGTCTTTGCGCTGCTAGGCATGGAGGTATCGTCCAACCACGACTTTACCTGGGTCTACCCCCTGTGCATCCTGCTCGAGTGGGCCATCATCACCACGCTCATGGTCGGCCTGTTCTTCCTGTTCCAGCGCCACGGCGCAGCTCCCGCGGTCCTGGCCTTTGCCCTCTTTGTCCTGGGCATTGCCGAGTTCTTCGTCATCACGTTTAAATCCATGCCCATCCAGCCGGGCGACCTTTCGGCCATCTCCACCGCCGCCGCGGTCGCCGGCACCGGCTACACCTTCTCGATCTCACTGTTCTGCGTGCTGTCCATGGGCTTTACCGCCATCGCCATGCTGCTATGCGAGTACGCCGGCCTGGTGGCACCGCACCGTCAGAAGGGCGCCGCCAACGCCAAGCGCATGCTGCTCACCAACCTGCTCGTCGCCGTGCTGTGCCTGGGCGGTGTGACCGCACACGTCACGCTCATCGACTACTACAACACCCTCGGCATCACCGTCTACACCTGGCGCCCGCTCGAGAGCTACTGGCGCGAGGGCTACCTGCCCGCTTTCATTAGCGCAGCGCAGTCCATCAAGCCGCCCAAACCCGCCGACTACTCCGTCGACGATGCCAAGGCCACGCTCAAAAAGTACGCCAAGGCCTACGACAAGTCCGACGCGGCCAAGAGCGACGAGCGCGCCGCCGCAAAGGAGCAGTTCGACAGCGAGAAGCCCACGGTCATCGCCATCATGAACGAGACCTTCTCGGATCTTTCGATCTACCAGAACATGCGCGCCGGCTACGAAGGCCCGCAGTACTTTAAGAACCTGTCCAACTGCCTCAGCCGCGGCAAGCTCTACGTGAGCGCCTACGGCGGCGGCACCGCCAATACCGAGTTTGAGTTTATGACCGGCAACTCCATGGCCAACCTGGGCTCGGGCGTGTACCCCTACACCATCTACAACATGGAGACGACCGGGAACCTGGCAGAGCAGTTCAAATCGCTCGGCTATTCCACCACGGCTATGCACCCCAACCACGCGACCAACTGGAACCGCGAGAACGTCTACAAGGACTTTGGCTTTGACCAGTTCCTGTCCATCAACGATTTCCAGGGCGCCGATACCCTGCGCGGCATGGTGACCGACCAGGCTACCTACGACAAGATTCTTGAGCTGCTCGACCAGAACGCCGATCCGCAGTTTATCTTCGACGTGACCATGCAGAACCACTCGGGCTACGATACGGGCCTGCTGCCGGTCGACAAGCAGATGCACCTGAACATCGACACGACCGACCTGGACGCCAAGACCGTCGAGGACGGCACGCTCTCCGATGTCGACGAGTACGTCTCGTGCATCGAGCAGTCCGACCAGGCGCTTCGCTACTTCCTCAACGCCCTGAGCAAGCTCGACCGCAAGGTGGTCGTGGTGTTCTGGGGCGACCACCAGCCGTTCTTCCCGTCCAAGTTCAATGACAAGTGGTTTACCGGCGAGGATGACGCTACGCATCAAGAGCGTCTGTGGCAGACCGATTACATCATCTGGGCCAACTACGACGTTGCCGGCTGCGACCAGACGAGTGAGGTCGACGACCTGTCCACCAACTACCTGTCCACCCAGCTTATGCAGCTGATCGGCGCCCCGCTGACCGACTACCAGAAGGCGCACATGACGCTGCGCGAGTCGCTGCCCGCCATCAACTCCGTGGGCTACGAGGACGCCAGCCTGCGCTGGGCACTCTCCTCCAACGTCACCGGTGACGACGCCGCTGCCGCAGCCGTAACCAAGGCGCGCGAGGATTACGCCAAGATGCAGTACTACGAGATGTTCCGCGACGGCAAGAACGTGTACACCGAGCACTTCCAGACCGAGGCCAACGAGACCGACCCCAACCTGGCACCGGGCACGACCAAGATCAAGTAGCGACTAGCTGCGAGTTCATAACTGAAACGTCTGTCCGGGCGGAGGTATGTAAGGTTCCCTGCTCGGACAGTCCTGCGCAAGACGGGGGCCACATTAAGTGGCCCCCTTTGCGTGCGGAACTCGCGATGAACCTTATATGCCTCCGCCCGGACAGACGCCTTGTTGTTGAAGCGCGGCCTGTCATGGGGTGGTAACCGCAACATATATAAGTTGAAGGCCACGTCATGTGGCCTTCTTTGTATCCGGAAAGTGTGTCCCGGAATCCGTGTCTGGAATGGGATGCGGTTTCCACTTGTGGCCCCGTTGGGAAACCGCATCCCACTATTCAGCTGGATTCCGGGATGTATTTTCCGGTTGAGGCTCGTTGGGAAAGTGCGTCCCACTTTGGGGGCTGATTCTGGGACGTGGTTTCCGGTTGGCTCTCATTGGGAAAGTTCATCCCATTTCTCGGCCTAATTATGGGACGCAGTTTCCCGTTGAGGACCCTTTGGGAAAGTGCGTCCCGGTCTGGGCGCTCAAACTGGGATGGATTTTCCGGATGAGGGCTTGACGGAAAATGTGTCCCGTTCCGGGCGCTAATTGTGGGATGCAGTTTCCGCTTGCGGAGTCTCCACTCAACAGAAAACCCGGGTGGCCTGTTTTTTGGCTACCCGGGTTTTGGGTTGTCGATATGTTCGACTGGCTACTAGTGGGTCTTGCGGCGCTTGATCAGCATGATGAGGGCTATCACTACGAGCGTTGCCCCCGCTGCTGCTGCGGTGGCGACTAGGGCGAATGTTTGGTCGCCGGTGTTTGAGAGGTTCTTCGCTGTGGTCGTAGTCTTGACCTTGGTGTCGGTCTTAGCTCCGTTGTCGGACTTGGGCTTGTCCGGGTTCGTCGGGGTCTCAGGAGTCTCGGGGTCCTTTGAGCCTTCGGAATCGGTTGGGCCGGCGGTGTTTACCAGCGTATGGTCCAGGAACTTCTTGGCGCACGCACTTGCCTGTGAGAACAGGCGGCGCGTGCGGATCGGGGTGGCGTTCACCGTTGTGGGCGCCGTCTCCTCGGCCTCGATATTCACGAGCGTCGTGCCGGTGTCGAGACCCACGTCGTTGTATCCCACGTGGCAGTAATACTGCGCACCGTCATCGTCTGCGGTCAGGTCAATCTCGAGCTTTGAGGCCGTTCCAGCCGCGAGGTTGCCATCGGCACCCACGAGCTTAAACTCCGTCTCGCCGCGGCCCTTGCGGTACCACATATAGGTCGGTGCCAGCCCTGTTTCGCTATCGTCGGCACCGAGTTGCTTCACATGGCCAATCGCCGAGAGCGTCAGGTGGCTTCCCGCCGCGCGCTCAACCGAAGAGTCGTATCCAAGATCCGACCCCTCCGCAGCATCCGCCGCAGGTCCGCTCACGGTCATCGTCATGCCATCGGGCATGGTCTTGACCGTGATGATTGCCGAGCGAATACCTGTTTCGGTCGTGGATCCATTCTTAACGGCGGCGATGGCGAATCGATACTCCGTATTGGGCTGCAGCCCATCCCACTTGAGCGAGGTCTGCGTGTTGTCGGCAATCTTCCAGCTATTGACGACCGCATCCGCCGCATTGCTCTGCAGCATGCCCACGCCGTAGCTAAAGCCACTCTTGTTTGCGAGTACATCGTCCCAGCTAAACGTAACGCTGGTCGAATCGACGGCGTTTGCCGTAAAGCCCGTCACGGCCGGCGCGTCGGGCATCTCGACGTCCTTAACGTCATAGCCCACGATCCAGAACTGGTCGGTGTCCTTGGTGCCGAGCTTGTCGCCCGAGTCTGCCTCGAACTTGTCGACATCCACCGCGTTGACGCCCAGACGCCACACAAAACCGTACTTGCCCTGCGCGGCCTCGGGCAGGTTGTCAACGGTGCCGCCGTATTCGGTCGATTCACTCGAGGAGTTACCCGTAGTAAAGCCGGCGTTGGCACCAAAGCACAGGCCGCCAAACAACTCGTGCTTTGCGAGCTTCGCGCCCATGACAACGCTGCCGTTCAGCGTCAAGCCGAGCTCGAGCTCCTGCTCCTTGCCCTCCTCGACTTCGATGGTCTGCTCAATGCTCGCCCCCGACTGCGCGGCGGCGCCGTTAAACCCATCGTGCGTGTAGGCGCGCGTTACGCCAGGCTTGCCCAGGCCAAAGGAATCCCCAACGGGAGTCTCGCCGTTGAGCGTCGTTTGATAGGTTCCGGGTTCTCCCGACCGGTTGGTCAAAAAGTAGCTGAGCGGCGTCATATTGTGCTGTTTGGCAATGCGGTCATAGGCCTCGACATTAACGACCGAGGTCTGCGCGCCGAGCGACACGGGCGCCGCCATCACGCCCTTGCCACCAGTTTCCTCATTTTCGATCTCATACTCGTAATAGACCATCGGAATCGTGTAGAGCACGGCCTTGTCACCCTCGCCGGCATGCGACTCATAGCTTACGCTTGCGCTGACCGTGCGCTCGCTCCGGTAGTCATAGCATCCCTCGGCGGCAAAATCGACTGAAGCATTCATCGCGACCAGGGGCGGACCGGTCTGCACCTCGACGGCAACGCCCAACTCGGCGCCAATGGTATAGCCCTGGGATGTCCCCGTGCCCTTTTCCTCTCCGTATGACGTGCCGCCCAACACCAGATAGCCGTATGCCCGCTCCAGATCCTCAACATAGGGCGCATCCTGCAGCACGGCAAGCACGCGCGGGTTGGTATAGACCTTGTAGCGGTCCTTGTACGTGATCTTAACGCTGTCGTTGTCGACATCGGGCAGCGCGAGCGAGATAAATGTGCCGTAGGTAGTGCCGCGACGGTTGCTCTCGCTAATCACCTGCTCCTCGCCACGGCGCACCTTTCCGTTCTCGTCGAGCGAAAAATGCGAGGCGGTCATCCAATAGTAGTCATCGTTCTTGCGCAGGTCCTCGTCGCGGTGCTTGCCCACCACGGCGATAAAGCTCTCGTTATAGCGGTCCGAACCCGAGACGCTGCCCGCCTTGACGTCGCTGATCCACACCTGCTCTATACCCTTGTGGTCATGCTTGTTGCTGCTGTTGTATTGCTGACCGCTCATGCTCATGGTTCCGACCATGGACCCCAAGCCCTGAGCCCCGCTCTGTGCCGTGTTGCAGGCAAAGTCGCGGAACACATCGCCGCCCACGAGCACCTCGTCAACCGCCAGCTGCTCGGACAGGCCGTCAAGGTTGGCAGTGGCAAGGGCAATAGGCGCCAAGGTGCACGGATAGCGCTTATCCTGAGCGCTATCCTTCCATACGCTGTTGGGCACATGCATCAGCCCATAGGAGGCGAGGAGCCCGTCTCTGTATTCCTTACAATCGGAAAGCTTGAACTCGCCAGACTCCGAGTCAAAATACGCGTAGCGGTACAGCGCGCCGTACAGCCCCTTGCTGCCGTCAGAAGCGCCGTAATCAAAAGCGCTGCGTTGCCAGTCATAGCCCGCAAGAATAAGGCCCGTGACGGTTTCACCCGTCTTCTTTCCTTCTTCATCGTAGGCGGCAAACGTGCCGAACGTCGCATTCGCAGCGACCATGGTCTTGCCGTTCGCGGAGAGGGAGATTGCGCCCGCGTCGCCCAGAGCATCGACATGGACGAGCGCACCCTTGGATGCATCCCACGAAAACAGCTCGCAATGCGTCGACTTATCAATATTCTTCTTGCCGTAGGGTGCCGAGACCACGATGGCGAGGTCATCGCAAAAATCGCGATCGAGGTCGCCGGCCGCTAGCGAAACGACAGGAGCTGACTGAAGCTGCGTCCAGGAGTCGTTCCCGCCCTTGTTGTGCGTGGTGTAGTCCGCGGCGTTACCGGCATCGATCTTGACGACGCTTTGCTTCCAGTTGCCGCCCTCCAAGTCATACATGTCGACTACAGCCTTGCGCACGCCGTTCTCGTCGACATAGCAGCCCGCGTAGACAAAAAGCTCGTCGACGCCGTCGCCATAGACATCGCCCGCCTCGACATCAAAGACGGCGTCGTGCTCTTGCAGGTAACCGGCATCCAGGTACTTAAAACGGCCTTCGTACATCATATTAGTGTTGACCGTCACCGGCAGGTGTGTGTCGAGAGTGCGCGTACGCCCGTTGCTAAACGAGCAGAGGACCAGCTCAACCTTTCCGGCGTATGACTTGCCGTCAATCGTCGTGGAGGAACTGTCGCCGTAGGCACGGAGCTCGGCAACGCGGCTCTTTTTGCCCGTGCTGGCGTCGCTGCAGAACTCAACACTCGTGGCGTGAATGCCCGAGAAACCGTTGTTGTCGTTGGCGAGTACTGTTGAGGACTCATTGTTGCTTAGGTACGACCAGGTGCCGCCACCGTAGTCGCTATGCTTGTAGAGATCGCTGTTCGTATCGAAGTTGTTGACGTTTTGCCAGAACTTTGCGGCGCCCCACACACTTCCATAGCCATCGGTGAGTTTGCTGCTGCCGCCAATGTCACCGCGCTCGACGTTCTCGAGCTTGTCGCGCAGAGTGTAGCGATTGCCATGGCTACCGTTAGCTGCCATATAGACCTCGCTGCGCGTGGCAAACGTCGTGGGGGTATCAGTGGAATAGGGGCCAACGGTATCGGCCGGAATGTCCTCGCTCGTGCCCAGACCCAGGGCTTGATAATCCTGCTCGGTCATATCGGTGATTGCGGGCGCGTCTGCCGCCTGGGCAACCTGGGGCGTGGCCGTGAAGCAGGCGACGCTCGTGGCGATCAACGCAGCAAGCGCCGCCGTCCCAACAAGCGGGATTTTCGACAGCCTACGGATACGGGGGTGTGGAACGTACATGAGGGACCTCGCTTTATTCGAGTGGAGTGGACTCATTTTTGCAAATGATACATCCGATGCCCGATATCACGTGTCTCATTTTCGCCAACGGCGTGTCTCATTTTTGAGAATCCGAGATGCCGCGGAAATCTTATCCCAGCTCAAAGGCCATTTCTGGGATGTATTTTCCGTCGAGTGCCTCATCGGGAAACTGCATCCCATTTCAAGCGTCGATTCTGGGACGCATTTTCCCCTTAGACCCTCAACCGGAAACCGCATCCCACTTTGAGCGCAAATTCCGGGATGCATTTTCCGCTTGAGCCTCATTGGGAAACGGCGTCCCACTTTGAGGGCTGATTGTGGGATGCATTTTCCGGTTTTGCTCTCATTGGGAAAATGCATCCCGTTTCTTGACCGAATAATGGGACGCAATTTCCCGTTGGAGCGCCTTTGGGAAAGTGTGTCCCACTTCGACCGCCCAGAGTGGGATGCACTTTCCGCAAAGCACCTCAACGGGAAACTACGTCCCATTCCAAAGGCAAATTCCGGGACGCATTTTTCGAAAGCCTGCCCATCCGGAAAGCCCGTCCCACTTTGGACGCATCCGGGCACGGAACCATCGACCTATCAGGCCTCCCATCAATAAAGAGGCGTCCTCCCGGACGGCGGGGCACGAAGTTCATCGCGAGTTCCGCACGCAAAGAAGGCCACTTAATGTGGCCTTCGTCTTGCGCAGGACTGTAGAGCAGGGAACTTCGTGCCCCGACGCCCGGGAGGACGTTTCATTTAGAAAGATGGACCGACCGCCGTCAGCGATGGGAGCTACTCCCCCAGCACGGCCTTCTTGGCGGCTGCAGCCATGTTATCCAGATCCTCCTTGGTGGGGTGATCCTTTGCGGCAACCCAGTTGTCGAGTAGCATCTTAAATCGGGCGTTTTCGGGATCTTGCTCGAGCATGGCCTCGTAGCGCTGCTTGACCGCGGGGCCCATCTTGCCCTGGCACATCGCCCAGCCTACAAGCTCGGCATCATTGGCCAAATTGGAGGTCACGCGATCGATAATCTGCCTAAAATACTCCTCACTGGCCCCAAAGCCGCAGGTGCCAAACAGGAACACGCGCTTGCCGTGCAAGGCGGAGAGCAACGCCGCGACCGAGGGCGTGCACGCGCCCTTGTCGCACCAAAAACCAACGAGCACCGTGTCGGCCACGCGGGCGCCCTGCGCCTCGAGCGCAACCTGATCTGCATCCGCATCGTCGCTCAACGCCGCAGCGTGGACAAACTCAACGCCCGCAGCCTGCAGAGCGCGCTTGATCGCACCCGAAACCATCCTGGTATTACCGCTCTTGCTGTTAACCACCAAAGAGCACGTCATAGTCACGTTGCCTCGTTTCCCCCAAAACTAAAGCCACTATTGCAATTTATTAGATGAATATCTTAGTACTAACGTAACAGATGTAAACCACCGTCTGTCGATTGGCGACGCAGACGACATCTTTGGACAGATTTCGAACAGTATGTACTTCGGATTGAAACCGCCGCAGAACGTTTCACGAATGGCCGAAAAACTGTTTCACAAAACGCCGTCAAATTGTGTCACGGAGTATCGTCAAAATGTTTCACGCGCTGGTAGAACGCTATATAACAAGATCGCTCTATGGGACAAACAAACCTGATTAATTTGCCCCACGGGCTTGCTCACTGGGCAAACTGGCTGCGATAGAGTTCGGCGTAGAAGCCGCCTGCCGCTAGCAGCTCGTCGTGCGTGCCGCGCTCGATAATCTGCCCGTCGCGCATCACCAGAATGCAGTCGGCGTTGCGGACGGTGCTCAGGCGGTGCGCCACGACAAAGCTTGTGCGACCGGCCATGAGCTCGTCGAATGCCGCCTGCACTTGCAGCTCGGTGCGCGTGTCGATACTCGAGGTCGCCTCGTCCAGCAGCAAGATAGCCGGGTCGGTGAGCATGACGCGCGCAATGCACAGCAGCTGCTTTTGGCCCTGGCTAAACGTGCCGCCGTCCTCACCGATTACCGTATCGTAGCCGCCTGGTAGCTGCACGATAAACTTGTGCGCGTGCGCGCGCTTGGCGGCTTCGATGACCTGCTCGCGCGTGGCGTCGGGACAGCCGTAGGCGATATTTTCCGCCACCGTGCCCTCGAACAGCCACGTATCCTGCAACACCATGCCAAAGGCACGGCGCAGGCTCGCGCGCGTGTAATCACGCGAAGACCGGCCATCGACCATGATGCGTCCGGCATCGATATCGTAAAACCGCAGCAGCAAATTGATGAGCGTTGTCTTGCCACAGCCCGTAGGACCGACCAGGGCAAAACGCATGCCGGGCTTAGCCTCGATGCAGATGTCCTGCAGCAGCTTGCGGTCGGGAACGTAGCTAAAGTCCACGTGTTCAAAGGTCACCTCGCCCTGCGGGGCGGCAAGCTCAACGGCATCTGGCGCATCGGGCTCCTGCTCGCGTGCATCGAGCAGCGCGAACATGCGGCGCGCCGAGGCGTACGCGGTCTGGATCTGCGTAATGACGTTGGTGACCTCGTTGAACGGCTTGGTGTACTGGTTAGCATAGGACAGGAAAATCTGCACGCCGCCCACCGTAAGCGCCGCGGGCACGCCCGTGATCACGCCCACGCAGCCGATCACAGCGACCACGGCATAGATGATGTTGTTAATAAAGCGCGTACCGGGGTTGGAGAGCGAACCCATAAACTGCGCGCGCTCACCCGCGGTGTAAAGCTCGGCATTGAGGGCAGCGAAGCGCGCTTGGGCGTTCGGGCCGTAGGCAAAGGCGTCCACGAGCTTTTGCTCACCCACATACTCCTCGATATGACCGCCGAGTTGGCCCTGGATGCGCTGTTGAGCAGTGAAGCTCTTATTGGAAAGCTTGGCGATAGCACCGGCCGCAAAGATGGAAAGCGGCGTGACGAGCACCACAACGAGCGTCATGGTCAGGTTGATGGAGAGCATAAACGCGAGCGTGCCCACAATGGTAATAACACCGGTGAAGAGCTGCGTGAATCCCTGCAGCAGACCGTCGCCCACCTGGTCGACGTCGTTGACCACACGGCTCATGAGGTCGCCGTGGGCATGGCCGTCGATAAAGCTGAGCGGCATACGGCCGAGCTTGTCGCTCGCCTCCACGCGCATGTCGCGCACCGTCTCGTAGGACAGACGGTTAACGCAGTAGCCCTGCAGCCACTGGAAGGCCGCAGCACCCACGACGACAATCGCGAGCTTGGTGACAAGCGGCAGCAGCGCATCGAAGTCCACCTGTCCGGCGGCGACGATAAGGTCGATGCCCTCGCCAATGAGGATGGGCGTATAGAGTTGCAAGATCACCGAGATTGCGGCGCTCACAAACGATGCCGTAAACGAGACGCGGTGCGGGCGAACATAGCCCAGCAGGCGGCGGGTCACCGCACCCACGGGATAGCGCTCGGGGTCGCCAGGCTGGCGCGGGCCGTCGCCCAGGTCGTTGAGGCTATCGTTACCGGACACGTTGGCCGTCATCGTGGCGACCGAACCGGAGGAAGTGTACGGATTCATTTAGCAGCCCTCCTTTGCGCAGACGGATGCGGGGGCGGTCGGGGCACCTGGGGCGAGCGCGGGCGCTGTGCTCCCCCGCTGGCCCTCAAGCTCCTCGCGGCGCAGCTGCGACTGGCAAATCTCGCGATAGAGCTGACAGGTCGCATAGAGCTCGTCATGTGTGCCCAGGCCGGCAACCGAGCCGTGGTCGAGCACGCAGATCACGTCGGCATCGCGCACGGTCGAGACGCGCTGGCTCACAATCACCGTGGTCAGCGGCAGCCCGCCCTTGGCGGCACCGCGCATGCTGCGCTCGCGAATGGCATGGCGAAGCGCCGCGTCGGTCTTAAAGTCGAGCGCCGACGCGGAGTCATCCATGATCAATATCTGAGGCGAACCAACCAAGGCACGCGCGATAGTCAGGCGCTGGCGTTGGCCACCGCTGAAGTTCTTACCGCCCGCCTCGACCGGGGCATCGAGCCCCTGCGGCTTGTTGCGCATGAATTCGCTGGCCTGCGCCATATCGAGCGCCGCCCAGAGCTCATCGTCGGTCGCTGACTCGTCACGCCAGGTCAGGTTGCTGCGGATGGTGCCGCTCACCAGCGACGCGCGCTGCGGGACGGTCGCGACCACATGGCGCAGCTGGTCGAGCGGCCAGGCGCGCACGTCGGCGCCCATCACGCTCACGCTGCCAGCGCTCGCATCGTACAGGCGCGGGATAAGCGAAACGAGCGTGGACTTGCCGCTGCCCGTGCCGCCGATAATGCCGAGCGTCTTGCCCAGCGGCAGCTCCAGCGTCACATCGCTCACGGCATTTGCCGCGCCCACGCCAAACGAAAAGCTCGCATGGTCAAAGCTCAACGCAGGAACGGGAGCGACATTGCCCGGCTCGGGCAGTGCGACCGGCTGGTTGCCCCCGTCGGTGATGCTCGGCACGCAATTGAGCACCTCGTTGATACGCGACGCGCTGGCGCTCGACTTGGTAAAGACCACGACCAGGTTGGCGACATACACGATGGAGGTGAGGGTCTGCGTCATGTAGTTGACGAACGCCATGACCTGACCCTGCGTGAGCTCGCCCACGTTGACCTGGATGCCGCCGACCCACAGGATGGCGCACACGCCCAGGTTCATCACAAGAAACGTGACGGGGTTGAGAATCGACGAGAGCTTGCCCACCGCGATGGCGGTATGTGCCTGGTCATCGGCCGCCTGGGCAAAGCGCTCACGCTCGTGATCTTCACGCACAAACGCACGGACCACGCGAGCGCCCGAAAGGCCTTCGCGGCAGATAAGCGCGATGCGGTCGAGCTTTGCCTGCAGCTGCTTGTAGTACGGAATACAGCGCGCCATGACAACCCAGAACACCAGGCCAATGGCGGGCGTGCAGATCAAAAAGATGATGCCGAGCTTAAGGTCGATGGCAAGGGCCGCGACCATGGAGCCCGCCGCCAGGAAGGGCCAGCGGATGAGCATGCGCACGCCCAGCGCCACGGCGAGCTGCACCTGGTTGACGTCGTTGGTAATGCGCGTGATGAGCGACGGCGTGCCAAAACGGTCGAGTTCGGCATAGCTCAGCTTGTTGATGTGCTGGTAGAGCGCGCCGCGAATGTCGGTGCCCATGCCCTGCGAGGTGAGCGCCGCCATCTTTTGGCAGACGAGCGTAAACGAGATGCCGATCACAGCCATGGCGCCAAGTACCATACCGTAGTGGACGACGGCGTTCACGTCGTGTGCGCCGATACCCTTATCAATCATCTGGGCAATCACCAGCGGCGTCAGCAGGTCAAAGATCACTTCGATCAGCTTGCACGCAGGACCAATCACCATATAGCGGCGAAACTTACCGCCAAAACGCCTGAGCAGCTCAATCATGTATAGGCGCTCCCTATCATCATCCACATTCAATTCGAACCATGATAGTACCGCCACCCCAAAAGAAGCGTAAACAACTCGTCATTTCTAATGGGATTCGGTTTCCAAAGAAGCGGAAAGGCACGCGCACGCCCAGCCAGTGTCGGGTCGACCGCTTGGTATACTTACATTAGTGCTACCAAGTTAGTCGCCGACCCTTGAAATGAGGTGCCGAGATGAACGACATTCTCGCAAGAAGAGCAAGACGAGCAACTGTGGGCATCGCCCTTTCCGCGGCACTTGTCGCGGGAATCGCCCCCGCAACGGCGATCGCGGCAGAAACCAGTTCCCCCACCGGTGCGGCCGTTTCGCAGACGAGCGCCACCAACGGCAATTCGGGCGCCCCGCAGACAGAAGACGCGGCCGCCGCAAAAGAAAAAGCGTATGCAGCCATGCAGGAAGCGCTCAAAAACCTCGAGGCCGCAAAAAACGCCGCAAGTCCCGAGAAAATTGCGAGATTCAATGATGACATTACCCGTTTTCAAGAGTACCGCGAAAAGATGGCGGCGCAAGCCGCCGAAGGGAGGGAACTCCTTCCCACCATGCAAGCGGACGTCGATGCTGCCCAAGCCAAATACGACGGGGCCATCAACCGGGTAAGCGAGCTCCAGGCAGAATTAGAGAAGAAACATGAGATGCTTAAGACACTCGAAGCACTCGGCTACGAGGAGTTTGTCGAAACTACTAAACAGCAAATAAAGCAGTTGCACAGTGAGATCATATCGGCAAAAACGCACGTAAACTATTGCGAAACGGAGCTCCGCGAGTTCCAGTACCGCCTCAGAAGAGAGGAAAGACGAGTTAATGACTGTGAACGTGCTGTAGAGAAATATAAAGCCGATATCGACCGGTTCATAGCCTGGCGAGATGCGCTCCTCGACAATTTGAAAAAAGCGCAAACGGCCTATGACGACGCCTGCAAGGCATACGAAGAGGCAAAGGCCGCGGCAGACAAGGCCACCTCGCCCGAGATAACGAAACCGACCGAGACGACGCCCCCCTCCGGCTCAACGCAACCCGCCGAGGCGACACCGCCCGTTGCCTCACCTGCAACCGGCAAAGACGCCCTACCAAGCTCCACCAAGCAGGCGAACTCGAGCAGCGGCAAGCAAGCAAATACGACCGCCGGCAAGCTCGCGAACACGGGCGACACAGCACCGAGCGCAATAGCACTCGCAGGAATCGCCGCCATGGGACTCGGAATAACCGCCACAGCCACACGCCGCATCAGGAACTCAAAATAGCCGACAGAGCATTCTGCCTTCACCAATCCACAAGCCCAGAGACAAAAAGAGGCTCGTTTCCCCAACCTAGGGAAACGAGCCTCTTTAACTGCAAAAATTCAAGCAACAGCACCGCCGCCTCTTGAACCACATAGCCTTCAATGCCCAGACAACACCAGCAAGTCGCATTCCGCAAGGGATAGATTTAATTAGATAAACGCGCCTTTACGGGTGATTTTTGGACGACGGGGCCCGGCCGGCGGCGAGGTGTTTGGTAGTCGAGCGATCCCGCAGGCGAAGCCGAGGACCAGCGAGACACCAAATACCTCGCCGCCGGCCGGGCCATGTCGCGGCACCAAAAAAGCGCCCGTGCGCTCGATGGATTCGGATGCCCGACAGAGGCTCCTTATGGCTGCTTCCTTCCGGACCTGACCAGATTCGGAACATGTCGTCATCCGAACCCATCGAACGCGCTAGGCGCTCGGTATATCTTACCTGCTCCCGCCCACCAGAGCAAGGTAGCTAATTTGGGACGGGGCTTTTTTGACCACTTTTTGACTGGAGGGGCATCAGGGTGGCGAAAGTAGTCAAGTAAGCCCCATCCTAAATAGACTGATCTGGTGCCGTGCCACGAAAAGGGCCTATCTACTACGTTTTGGTCACAGAGGTCAACCATAGCGTGCTTTTTCGAAAATCGGCAAGCTTTCTACCTGCGGTTTTGTTTTTGCAAATTCCGGGATGGTCGAGGATGGCCGGTTAAACGTAGTAGATGGCCACGTTTCGTGGCAGACGGTCCGATGCAAAGCTCAGGGCATCCAACTTCGGATTGGTTTTAGAGGCGAGCGAGGTCATAGGCTTGGGCAGCTGCCTCGCCGGCGCAGATGAGGTTGGTTGTGGCTTCTTGCACACCGAGCGCCTGGTCGAGGGGCATGGGCTTGCGGCAGATCGGAAGCACCAAGTCGATGCCCTGCCCATACACCGCATCGAGGTTGTCAGCGCGACCGCCCACGACAGCAATCACCGGCTTGCCATATCGCTTCACACGACGGGCCACGCCCACCGGTGCCTTGCCGGCGGCGGATTGCTCGTCCATATTGCCCTCACCTGTAATGACCAGGTCGACATCGCGTACGCGCTCGTCAAACCCAATCAGATCGAGCACCGTCTCCACGCCCGAGCGTAGCTCCGCGCCGAGCGCCAGCAACGCCGCGCCCAAGCCACCGGCAGCGCCCGCGCCGGGCACGCCAAGCACCGAGCCAAATGTCCGTGCGTTCTCGGGTGTGCGCAACAACCCCTGGGCTCGCGCCTCGAAAATTGCCGCATCGAGCAGGCGACCGTAGCCGACCATCCAGCCGTCGTATCTGCGCAGCACCTCGACATCATCCGCCGGCAGGCCCTTCTGCCCGCCAAACACCGCCAGTGCGCCTCGACGCCCCACGAGCGGATTCTCGACATCGGAAAGCACAACGATACGAGCATCATCCAAAGCCTGCAGAGCTGGCGCCAAATCAACGCTCGCCACCTGCTCAAGGCCGGCAAGACCGGGGGCGACATCGCATCCCTGATCATCGACCACACGCGCGCCCAGGGTATGCAGCATGCCGGCGCCACCGTCGTTGGTGGCACTGCCGCCCAGACCAATATAGATAGTCTTTGCCCCGGCGCGAACCGCACGGAGCATCAGCTCGCCCACGCCATAGGTCGAAGCCGCAAGCGCCGCCGATTCCGTGCAGGGTGAATACCCAATACCCGCCGCCTCGGCCATCTCAATTACAGCCGAGTCGCGCTCGTCGTCCACCAGCATCCGGGCAGACACGCGGTCGCCCAAGGGACCTGCCACCTCGCAGGTCACAATCTCACCGCCGCACGCGGCAACGGCACCGAGCGTCCCCTCGCCGCCATCCGCCAGCGGCAATGTGCACACCTCGGCATCGGGCCAAACGCGGCGCACGCCTTCGGCAACCGCCGCCTCCGCCTGCGCACTCGAAACGCTGCCCTTAAAGGAGTCGATCGCCAGCAGCACACGGCGGGGCCGCCGCTGCACGGGGCCAAAGTCGGCCGCCTCAACGGCAATATCTTCGGCACACGCGAGTGCCTCGGCATGAGCGGCGTGCGCCTCAAGATCGGCCCCACAACCGCAGCCAGCACCATCGGTGCCACGCAGCCCACTAAAATAGTCGCTCAACACCTCACGACACTCATCCGCCAGCACGCCGGCATCTACGTTAAACCGATGGTTCAGGCGCGAATCGGCATTGAGGTCACACAGCGAGCCCAGCGCGCCCGCCTTGGCATCGGCCGCGCCATACACGCAACGCCCCACACGCGCGTTAACCATAAGCCCCGCGCACATACAGCAGGGTTCGAGCGTTACGTAGACCGTGCAATCGGAAAGACGCCAGCGTCCAAGCGCCTGAGCGGCGGCACACAGGGCCGAAAACTCGGCATGAGCCGAAGGGTCTTGGTCGAGCTCGCGGCGATTATGCGCCCTCGCGACAACCTCGCCCGAGCGCACTACTACGGCTCCGATGGGCACCTCGCCCACCGCAGCGGCGTCGCGCGCCTCCGCCAGCGCCTCGCGCATGAACTTCTCGTCGATTTCGGTGATCGTCATCGTTCGCCTTCCCTGTTGCAAATTCAAAACGATGCTATCATTACGACTCACGGAGAGATGGCAGAGCGGTTGAATGCGGCGGTCTTGAAAACCGTTGAGCGCGAGAGCGTTCCGGGGGTTCGAATCCCCCTCTCTCCGCCACCTTAGTGATTCACCGGCGTCATGGTCCGCTCAAACAGTGCATCGACCACGTCGGCCATCTCGGGTCGACGCTCAAGATCGTGGCCCGATTCCCACCAATTTGTGAACAACCGAATAATGCCACCGGCGATAAACTCAGACGTCGTCTCGAGTGACACGGGGGCCAGGGCATCCTCGGCAAGCACGTTCATCACACGCTCGCGGATGGAGCGGGCAATGCGGTCGCAAATAACGTTGGTCAACATACCCGACATGCTGCTTGCCAAAATGTTATCCATGAGCCGCTCGTGCGTCAGAATCAAATCCATGGCATCGTCCAAAATCGCGTGTCGAAGCGCGCGTACGTCCTCGGCAGACACCGCGCCGGCCTCATCGGGCTGTTTTTGCGGCAAGCCCGACATGAGCTCATCGATATAAAAGGCAAAGTAATCGTTCTTGTCGCGAAAGTGCTTGTAGAACGTCGTGCGGCGAATCATGGCGCGGTCGCACAGCATGGCAACCGTCAGGTCCTCAAAACGATGCTCCTCGAGAAGCTCGGTAAAGGCATCGAACAGGGCGCGGTAGGTTTTCTTAATGCGAAGGTCCACTGGTATCGCCATCCTCAGGGCAAAGACAACACTCGTCAATCTGTCGCATATCTTACACCTGTACCTCGCGCGCTTTGTCCCGGTGCCAACCCCGCCGAAAACACAACGCTTACCGGAAAGTTCGGCACGGCAAAACGTTGCGGGTATACTAGTAGCGTTATACCAACGGCAGCTGGCGCATGCCGCCGCGGCCATTCGAAACGGAGACATCATGATTACCGTCATCATCGGCATCGTTGTTGTCATTGTGATTGTCTGCGCCATCGCCGGCATCTACAACAACATGGTCACCAAGCGTAACCGCATCGACAACGCCTGGCAGAACATCGATACGCAGCTGCAGCGCCGCAACGACCTGATCCCCAACCTGGTCGAGACCGTCAAGGGCTACGCCAAGCACGAGCAGGAGACGCTCTCCGCCGTGATCAGCGCGCGTAACACCGCCGTCAAGGCCACCACGCCCGAGGCAAAGATGGAAGCCGACAACGTGCTGACTGGTGCGCTGCGCCAGCTCTTCGCCGTAGCCGAGGCCTATCCCGATCTTAAGGCAAACACCAACTTTACGCAGCTGCAGGCATCGCTCGAGGATACCGAGAACAAGATTAGCTATGCACGCCAGGGCTACAACGATTGCGTGCTCAGCTACAACAACGCCATTCAGACGTTCCCGGCTGTCATCTTTGCCGGCATCTTCCAGTTTAAGGAGCGCCAGGGCTTCGAGGCCGCCGAAGCAGCCCGCCAGGCCCCGACCGTCAAGTTCTAGTAGTTTGACAGCGCATCCTTAATCGGCCAAATGCATAAACCGCCCCGTCGAATGCATACTTCGACGGGGCGGTTTCCTTTTTCGCAAAGGTCCCCCTCTAAGCGTCGTGCATTTTTAGGAGTATTCAACATAACCAAGAGCTTCGGGCGCCACGGCAAATGCCAAAGACCGCGAATATCCCTGCAAACCAAACGCTGTCAGCCCATAACCCCGCCCATCATTCGTAGAAAACATCGAGAAATCCCGATTTTTTGCCCGAGGCCGGTATGCAGGGGCCTTCGATTGCAGAATACTCGCAAAAATGCACGTCGCCACCGCCCCCACATGGCGCGAAGCAAAGCAAAAGCGCGGCCTAAAAGGCCGCGCACCATCTTTATTCAGATTAATCATTGCCCGTTGTGACATCGCCGAACCCGCAGGGCAGAGAACAAGTTCCCTCCCGGCGCACTCCGCAGGACGCAAGAAGCCCTCGCCGCACGAAGTGCGCAGCGAGGGCTTCTTGCATGTCCGAGGACGCGCCGGGAGGGAACTTGTTCTCTGCCCGGATAGGTAAGACAAATTACGCGACGGTGTAAACCCAGTCGTGCTTGTCCTCGACAGCACCGGACTGGATACCAGTCAGGGTCTCGCGAAGCTTCTTCATCACGGGACCGATCTCGGTGTAGCCAGCCGGGAAGGTCACGGTCTCGTCGGCGCCGTAAACCTTGTTGTCGATCTCGCCAACCGGGGAGATGACGGCAGCGGTGCCGCACAGGCCGCACTCGACAAAGGTACCGGCCTTGACCTCGGCCCACTCGACGGGACGCTGGTCGACGGTCATGCCCAGGTCCTGAGCAACCTGAACGAGCGAACGACGGGTGATAGAGGGCAGGATGGAGTCGGTGTGCGACTGAGGAACGACGAGGGTGCCGTCCTCCTTCACGAACAGGACGTTGGCGCCACCGGTCTCCTCGACATAGGTGCGGGACTCGGAGTCGAGATACAGGTTCTCGGCATAGCCCTCGCGATGGGCCTCCATCGTGGGCTTAAGGGACATGGCGTAGTTGAGGCCGGCCTTGATGTTGCCGGTGCCGTGCGGTGCGGCACGGTCATACTCGGAAACGCGCAGCTTGACGGGCTTGAGGCCACCCTTAAAGTACGGACCGACCGGGGTCACGAGAATGCGGAACGTGTACTCAGGAGCGGGAGCCACGCCGATCACGTCACCGGAGCCGATCATAAACGGACGCACGTACAGGGTCGCGCCGGAGCCGAAGGGCGGAACCCAGGCGGCGTTGGCAGAAACGACCTGCTTGACGGCCTCAACGAACTTGTCCTTGGGGAACGGGGGCATCTCGAGGCGCTGGGCAGAGTTATACATACGCTCAGCGTTCATGTCGGGACGGAAGCAGACGATGCTGCCGTCCTCGGCGGTGTAGGCCTTCAGGCCCTCAAAGACCTCCTGGCAGTAATGGAAGATACCGCCGCACTCGGAGACATGCAGGGTGTGGTCGGTGGTCAGGCCGCCCTCGTCCCACTCGCCATCCTTCCAATGAGCCTCGTAGCTGTAATCGGTCTTCATGTAGCCAAAGCCGAGGCTACCCCAATCGATATCCTTCTTCTCGACAGTCATATGTCGCTCCTTACATACACAGTTGCATACTCGCGAACCCGCACGCAAGGACCGAGGCCGACCGCGTCGCAACGTCGCACGCCCGGAGCGTAGAGCCGGACGGGACACGCGAGCAGCATCAAAGCCGATGGCACGTCGATTCGCATGCACGAGATTGTACTCCCCGCACGCGTCTGATAAAACGCTTTTCTTTAACTAAGTAAAGTATTTTCATTTGACCGAAGCAAAAAGGCCCGCCACCGTAAGCGGTGACGGGCCTCAACTGTACGGTCTGCGCGCTGGCTCGAGCTAGGCGTTCTATTTACCCAGCTTGGCCTTAACCAGACCGACCACGGTCGGGATGATCGACACGGCAACGATGCCGATAATCAGCAGCTCAAAGTGCTCCTGCACAAAGGGAATGCCGCCAAAGAAGTAGCCCAGCAGCGTAAAGACCGTCGACCAGGTAATGCCGCCCAGCACGTTAAAGACGACAAAGTTGCGCCAGTGCATGCCGCCCATGCCAGCGATAAAGGGCACAAAGGTGCGGATAAACGGAAAGAAGCGACCCAGGAAGATGGCCAGGTGACCCCACTTGTCCAAGAAGTCCTCGGACTTTTTAATGCGCTCGGGCGTCATGGCCTTGACCTTGCCCGAAGCGATGATCTTGCGGCCAAAGAAGTGACCGATCATAAAGTTGCACTGATCACCCAGGATGGCCGCGGCCCATGCGGTGGCCAGAAGCGCCACGATGTTAAAGCCGCCGTTGTGGGCGAAGAAACCCGAGGCGAACAGCAGCGAATCGCCGGGAAGGAACGGGAAGAACACCACGCCTGTCTCAATGAAAATGATCAGGAACACGCAGCCGTAGGCCATAAGCGGGCCGGCGGCGATCCAGCTGGCGATCGCGGTGCGCGGGTCTTTGAGCAGCTCGGCGATAAAATTGATGAAACCCATGAAGTAAAACCTCTCAGTTGTGGGCGCGGATACGTCCAAGTTGACCAGTATACGGTTGCGGCGTCCCCTCGTGCGCAACCCCACAAAAGCATGACTCCATTACCAGCAAGTTTGCATAACTGACACTTGTAGCGCAAAGCCGCCAAGATTGTCCTTTTTAATCCCTAGCGAATCGCTATACTTTATTGAATCGCATTGCCATGGCGCTAAGGGAGGGCGGCCGGTGAGCTTTATCAATACCATTCGCGAGGACATCAAGACCGTCCAAGCGCAAGACCCCGCCGCGCAAAGTGCCCTGGTCATCTTCCTTTCCTATCCTGGTCTGCACGCCAAGTGGAACCACGTGCCCGAGCACTGGCTCTGGGAGCACGGTCATCGCTCGCTCGCCCGTGTGCTATCTCAAATCACCCGCCACATCACCGGCGTCGAGATTCACCCTGCCGCACAGATTGGCAAGCACTTCTTTATCGACCACGCCATGGGCGTCGTCATCGGCGAGACCACCATTGTGGGCGACAACTGCGTGCTCTACCAGGGCGTTACGCTCGGCGGCACCGGCAACGAAACCGGCAAGCGCCACCCCACCCTGGGTAACAACGTCACCGTGGGCACGGGCGCCAAGGTGCTCGGCAACATCCGCATCGGCAACAACGTCAAGATCGGCGGCAACTCGGTCGTCGTCAAGGACGTGCCCGACAACTGCACCGTCGTGGGCGTGCCGGGACGCATCATCAAGCGCAACGGCTGCCGCGTGTTCGAGGAGAGCTTCGACGCCAAGCAGCATCGCGAGTACATGCCCGATGACGCCGCCGAGCAGAGTGCCCTCAACCGCCAAGGCATCACCGAGAACGCCCGCCGCGTCAAAGAACTCGAGCGAGAGGTGGCCGAGCTCAAGGCCCTCGTCGCCAAGCTCGTGGACGAGCGCTAGGAACGCAAGCGGCACAAAACGACATCGGCATCAACGCAAGAAGGCGCGCCAGAGAATTCATCCCCGGCGCGCCTTATTTGTGATGTGGCAAAGAGACTGTCCCTTTGTCACATTATGCGAACTGGCTCAGATAGAGGTCGGCGTAGGCACCCTCGGCAGCCAGCAGCTCCTTATGCGTGCCCTGCTCGATAATGTTGCCGTGATCCATGACCAAGATCAGGTCGGCATCCACAATCGTCGACAGGCGGTGCGCGATCACAAAACTCGTACGCCCGCGCATGAGCGCGTCCATGGCACGACCGATGGCAAGCTCGGTACGCGTATCCACGCTTGAGGTCGCCTCGTCCAGAATGAGAATCGCCGGGTTGTTGAGCAGCACGCGTGCGATGGTCAGCAGCTGACGCTGGCCCTGGCTGATGCTCTCGGCATCGTTGGCCACGCGCGTGTCGTAGCCCTGCGGCATGGTGCGCACAAAGAAGTCGACCTGCGCGGCACGAGCGGCGGCCACGATCTCGTCGCGCGTCGCCTCGGGACAGCCGTAGGCGATGTTTTCGGCAATCGTGCCATCGAACAGCCAGGCGTCTTGCAGCACCATGCCAAACTGCTGACGTAGCTCGCCGCGATCCATGCGGCTCGTATCCACGCCGTCGAGCGTAATACGCCCGCCGTCAATCTCGTAGAAGCGCATGAGCAGGTTGATGAGCGTCGTCTTGCCTGCGCCCGTGGTTCCCACCACGGCAATCTTCTGGCCCGGCTCGGCGGTAAACGACACGTCGCGCATAAGCAGCTTGTCGGGCGAATAACCAAAGCGCACGTGCTCAAAGGAGACGCGGCCCTCCACGCGACCCGGCAGCTTGGCGGCCTTGTCCGGCAGCGGATCGGCCTCCATCTCGGGCTCATCGAGCAGGTCGAACACGCGCTCCGCACTCGCCAACGCGCTCTGCAGCGAGTTGAAGGTAAACGACAGCTGCGTCATGGGTTCGGACGCCTCGTAGATAAACTGGAAGAACGCCTGGAACACGCCGACGGTCATGTGACCGGCAACCAGCATGCTGCAGCCCACCAGCGCAATAACGATCTGCGCCAAACGGCCGATAAAGCGCACCGCGGGGCCGACAGCATTGATCATAAAGTCGGCCTTGGTGCTCACACGAGCCAATTCCTTCGAAGCCTCGTGCACCTCAGCGGAGCTCTGACGTTCGCGGTTAAACGCGCGGATCACCAGACGGCCCGAATAGCCTTCCTCGACCGCACTCGTAATCTTGGACACCCACTCCTGGCGCTCGCCCGTCACATCGTGTGTGCGGCGCGAGACGACCTTCGTCACCAGCAGCGACAGTGCCGTAAAGAACAGAAAGACGAGCGTAAGCTGCACGCTGAACACGAACATCACGCTCACAGCACCAACAACCGTGCCGATCGACACGAGCAGCTGCAGCAATCCGCGCTGCATGCTCTCGGACATCTTGTCCAGGTCGTTGGTCGCGCGGCTGACGACCTCGCCGGGACGATGCGCGTCAAAATAGGCGAGCGGCAGACGGTTGAGCTTTTGCGCGATGCGGTTGCGCAGGCGCAGGTTGAGGCGTTCGGCCACGCTCGACATCAAAAAGCTCTGGAGCGCGTAGAACGAAGCGGCGGCCGTCCAAATCATAAAGTAGATGAAGATGGTCCTGCCGCAGTTCTCCCAGGTGATGTTGAAGGTGGTATCGTTGGCAAACGCCACCTGAATGTGGCCCCACAGCTCATCGATCACACGGGCGCTATATGCCGGCGCAGCGGTGTTAAAGATGGCATAGAACACAATACTCGCGAACACGATATAGAAGCGCCAATGGTCGCCGGCAGCCTCGCTCCACAGGCGGCGCACCGTCGCCCAGGTGTCGCGGGGTTTCTCGTCCTCGTCCTCGTCGTCCACATCGCGCATGCGCTCTGCCTCAGCGCGGGCGCGCTCGTCCTCGGCGCGCTCGTTTTCCTCGTAGAGCGCTTGGCGGCGAGCCTCGCGCTCGGCTGCAGCCTTGGCGGCGTCATCCAGCTCGGGTGCCACGGCAGCCGTTTCCTCGACCAGCCCCGCGGCAACGGCGCCATCACCGCCGCTCTGCTTCTTGAGCTCCTCGGCCATGCTACTCACCTCCCTTCATTTGCGATTCCGCGATGGCGCGGTACACCTCGCAGGTTTCCATAAGCTCCTCGTGCGTGCCCAAGCCCACAACCTCGCCGTCCTTGAGCACGACAATCTGGTCGGCGTGCAAAATCGTCGAGATGCGCTGCGCGATGATGAGCACCGCTGCGTCACGTGTCTCATCTTGTAACGCATGGCGCAGGGCGGCATCAGTCTTAAAGTCCAGGGCCGAAAAACTATCGTCGAAGATATATAGATCGGCGCGCTTCATGAGTGCGCGAGCAATGGCCAGGCGCTGGCGCTGGCCGCCCGAGAAGTTCGTGCCGCCCTGGGCCACCGGCGTATCGAGCCCCTGGGGCTGGTCGAGCACAAAGGTGCTCTGGGCAACCTCCAGCGCATGGAGCATGTCAGCCTCAGTCGCGCCTTCGTTGCCAAAGCGCAGGTTGCTTGCAACGGTGCCCGAGAACAGCCACGCCTTCTGCGGCACGTAAGCGATATGCCCGCGAATCTCACCTTGCGAAAGGTCGTGCAGATCGATGCCGTTCAGGCGAATGGCGCCCTTCGTTGCATCGTGGAAGCGAAGCAGGAGCTTGGCCACCGTTGACTTGCCCGAGCCCGTTGAGCCCACGATCGCGGTCGTCTGTCCGCGGCGGCAGGCAAAACTCAGGTTGCACAGAGTGTCCTCGTCGGCATCGTCAAAACGGAACGACATATGGTCGAACACGGCAACCGCATCGGTACCGTCAACAGGCTCCGCCGCGCACGTATCTAGCGTGCGCTTGCCGTCCACGATGCTCGGCTCGATTTCGAGCACCTGTTGCGCACGGTTGAGACACGCCGCAGCGCGCGGGAGCGTCAGAATCACCATCTGCGCCATCATCACAAAGAAAAGGATCAGGATCGCGTATTCCAACACGGCCGAGATGCTGCCGATTTGCATGGCGTGGACGCCCACGCGGTTGCCGCCCACCCACAGCACCGCCACCTCGGCGATATTCATCAAAAAGAAGCTGGAACTGTCGAGACCCACAAACAGGTGGTTGACCTTGATGGCGTTGGCCGCGTAATCGCTAAACACCTCGTCCAGGCGCTGCTCCTCGTGGCGCTCCTTGTTAAATGCGCGGATGACGCGCACGCCCACGATGTTCTCGCGCAGCACCACGTTCATGCGGTCGATAAAGCTCTGCAGGCGCATAAAGATCGGCGCGGCGTTAGCCACCGTAAAGACCGCCGCCACCAGCACGATCGCAACGACCACGCCCAGCAGCGTGCCCATGGCGGGATCGATGAACCAAGCAAAAATGATGCCTGCCACGGCCAAGAACGGCACCGGCAACACCAGCTGAATCGTCTGAAGGACAGCTTGCTGAATCACGTTGATGTCGTTGAGCGAGCGTGTGATCATCGAACCCATGCCAAAGCGCTCAAAGTCGCTGGCGGACAGCTCGAGCGACTTGTCGTACACGGCATTGCGGATATCGCAGGCCACGTTGGCGGCCAGGCGCGCTGAAAGATAGCAGCCCAGCACCGTGCCGCCGCTGGCCATGCCGGTCGCGATAAGCATGTACAGGCCGTTGCGTAATATATAGTCGACATCGCCCGTGGCAATACCGGTGTTGACCATGTTCGCCAGCATCGTGGGAACCAACAGCGTACCGACGTTATCTATCAGCACCGCAAACAGCGTCACCGCAATCAGACCGCGGTACGGCCTCATAAATCTCATTAAGAGTCGCATGCGTCCCCCTCGCCCTTATCGTCAGCCTCGTTCTCGGCGGCCACTTGCCGTTTAAATGCCTCGCACTCTTCGTTCAGAACATGGGAGAACTTACCGACCAAGCGCATGATCTCGCGCTGCTCCCACGGCTCGAGCGCCTCGAATGCCTGTTGCTCGGCTTTTTGCGCCGGCAACGCGTAGCGCTTGGCAAACCGCACGCCTTCTTCGGTCAGTCGCACAACCTTGTTCTTACGACTGCCCTCGGCAAACTCCAACGTCGCAAGCCCTCGCGCCCTAAGCGTCTTGATCGCCGAATTGATGGTCTGTTTGCTGTAGAACCATTCGCTTGTCAGACGACTTACGGCAATACTGCCGCCCACCGTGCTGGTATCGACGAGCATCCAGTAAGCGCAGTCCGAAAGACCGCAGCCGCGCGCGAACTCCGAATAGATACGGTCAAGCCCGTTGAGCATCCGGTCGAAATCGACCAGGCTAACTGCACTATTCATCTCTCCCACCATTCGATAGTCCGAGTTTTGACCAATTTATATCTCTACATTAGTCCGAGTTTTGACTATCGTCAACAGGCTCTCCGCGAATGCGTGCATTTTTATGGCCTATCGGCAGAAAAAGACCGCCGGCGCGGGGGCGGCGCCAGCGGTCACGTGAAAATCGGGTTTTATTGCCTGTTAGGCGGCGACGGCCTCATAGACCGTAGCGCCCGAGAAGCTGTCATGCAGGCTCTTGCCGGCAATCCACGGCAGCTCGACGACCTCGCAGACCGTGTTGACCAGCTCGGAGCAGTCAGTAAAGTGGCCCTTGTCGTTGAGGGCCTCGCAATCCTGAACACGCCAATAGCCATCGGTGTGCGTGATGTAGTACTCGTGATCGTTGATCGACACGAAAGCGCGCGTCTTGGAACGCAGCAGCTTCAGAAATCCTTCGAAGTCGGTCTCGACGACATCTCCAGCCTGGAACATGATAGTTACCTCCTGGCCCGGCGCCACCACGGCGCGTTGATAAACGTTGGTACTCCTTTAGTAAAACCTTTATCAGAGGTTATGCGTTCGTCATTTAGGCAAGTGGTAAAAAACCGCAGGGTAGACGGGATAAAACGTTTAACCATCCCATTTGTTTGTCACATTCTGAAGGTACTTTTATGCAAACCTACTTTCCCAATTGGAATCTATCCTTTTGGCCGGGCAATTGACCGTCTATCGTTTGAGCCCGACGGGTATGAACGGGGCATCTGCAACGCCACCGCAAGGAGACACCATGGAGACTATCGAAGCACTCATTCACCGCCGCAGCTGCCGCAACTACAGCGATCGTCCCGTCGAGGCCGAAAAGCTTGCACGTATTATCGAAGCCGGCCAATATGCACCGAGCGGCATGGGCCGCCAGCCGGTGACGTTTGTCGCCGTCACCGACCCCGCGACCGTCGAGCGTCTCTCGCAGCTCAACGCGCAAGTCATGGGCAGCAACAGCGACCCCTTCTATGGCGCCAAGACCGTTGTGGTGGTGCTGGTTGACCGCAGCGTGCCCACACATCTGGAAGACGGCTCGCTCGCCATGGGCAACTTGCTCAACGCCGCTTATGCGCTGGGTGTCGATTCGTGCTGGATTCACCGCGCGCATGAGGTCTTTGACTCGCCCGAGGGCCTGGAGCTGCTGGCCAGCTGGGGCCTGCCCGCCGACGGCAGTCTGCGCGGTGTCGGTAACTGCATTCTTGGCTACGCCGAGGACACGCTACCCGAGGCAAAGCCGCGCCGCGACAACGTGGTGTACGTTAGGTAGCGCAGGAGTGTCCCAAACTGCCGGCAGAAAAGGAACGTCCCCTTCTGCCGGCAAGCTATGTTGATATTTGAGTTGTCGTCGCTTCGCTTGTCTGGGCCGTTTCGGCGTCGTCGCCTTGCTTGTCTTCGTCCTTTTGCGCATCGGCGATGGTGGAGGCCGCCGCGACGATGCCGCGCTGGGGCGCGACGCCCGTCTGGGTCTGTGCGCCCTCGACAACTTCTGTGCCTGCATGCGCGAGCTCGGGCGATTTAAACACTGCGTCCAAGTTGGCGCCACCGCCGGCATATCCGAGCGCCGCGAGCGCGATGACGATCACTGCAACGACGACCGCGATCGGAACATAACGGTGCCAACCAGCCGGATTGAGTCCGCTGCGGCGAGCCGCCCCGCGGCTGATGTAACCGAGCGTTCCGTCGTGCTTGAGCTTTGAGCCCACCACGCGTTTGCGGCCCCACAGCGAGGACTCTGCCTGCATTGCCAAGCGGGCGCTTGCCGAAGGATAGCCGTATTTAGTGCGCTTGAACGAGCCATCAAACCCCGAGGCGTGTTTACCCCACGTCACCGATGTTGTGCGTCGGTTAACCGGCGCGGCACTCCGCCTTCTGCGGCTCGGTTTTGAAGTCTCAGCCATATGCCCTCGCACGCCGTAACCAAATCGAAACAATAACGCTTTGGACTGTAGCACACGCGTCGCGCGCGGTCACGGGCGCCTCGCTCAACGGTCATCGTCCTTCAGCAAGCGCCACAGCGTTGTACGGCTTATACCCAGCACCTCTGCCGCACGAGTCCGATTGCCGTGGAGATGATCTACAACCAGATGCGCGATATCTCGCTCGGTATCGGCCAGCGGTCGCAGGATATACAGGTCGCTTTCGAGTGTCGGGGCGCCAAAGGTTGCGGTCTTAATCACGTCCTCTTGGGCGAGTACTTCCTCCGCCACAGCGCGGTCCACCGTGCCCGCCCCCACCAATATATACAGTCGTTCCGAGACCTCGCGGAGCTGCAGATAGTTGCGCGGCCAGCGGTAAGCATCGAGCGTCTTCGTCGCCGTGGCAGACAGCGTGGGCGCTGCCGTCCCAAATGCATCAGCGAGATATTCCAAATAGCGCGCGACCTTCGTCGACGCGGCTCCCTGCTCGGCGATTGCCGGCGCCACGCTCACCGCACAGGCGAAGCGCTCAGTCACAAAAGCAGCCTGATCACTTTCGCTGCCGCCCGGCATATCATTCGCCGTCAGCACCACATGGCAGCGCGTCGCCAACGCAGTGTCGGCCATCGTGGAGACCAGCTCGCGAAGGCGCTGAGGGCCAACCGCGTTCCAGCCCTCAATGCAAAGGGTCAGCCCTGTTTGGAACAACGGCGATTCGGCGCTTTTGAGCACATGGCGCCAACCGCGATCGGTGAGTTCATCGAGCGCGACGGAAACAAAGGGCTGATCGGCAAAAGGACCGTCCAGATAGAGGCGCTTGGCGATCTCAACCTGACCCGCTCCCAGCTCACCCTCGAGCATAAGGGGCACACCGCGCGCGTAGCTCTCGGCAACCGGTGCAGCTACCGAGGCCGCCCCTTCAACGATGCCGTACGCGCTCGATTCGTAGCGGGCCTCAACCTCGTCGGCGTTGAGCCACTCGATGCCCGCATGCGCCGCGGCGCCGCGCACCTCGCGGACCACGACGACCCAAAGCCCCCCGCCCTCTTTGTCGGTGGGGCGAACGGTCAGGCTCAGGCGCGTACCCGCACGCCCCATAACCAGACGCGCGCCGTCTCCTATACGGTCGAGACGCTCGGCAATAAAAGCCGCCACATCCCGCTCGAGCGCCGCGTCATTCATGGTCGAGATCGCGACGTCCCCACGCGCATCGATTGCCAATGCCGAGGCCCCGGCAGCAGCTAGGGCATCGGTCAAGATGTTCAACTTGGCATCGCTATCCATGATTTGCCCCCCCTGTCCGCAGCGACGTGCAACCGCCGACGGTCGCACGACCGAGTGTTTCAAAATTGAACGATATTGCTCACCAAACACTATAGGGCAGAAAGCGCCGTCCTGCGAGTATAGGTGTTGCCCCGCATCGCCATCCTGGCGGGGCGATAAGAGCTCTTCGGGACTTATAAACCTGCGGACAAGCCATACCCGCAAGAGCTCCTATCGCTCCACCGTGAGAATGCGCTCACCAGCACGCAGCACGCAAACAAGCTACTTCTCTACCAGATTCCCAGTACGTGTTGCATTCCCAAACTCATGCACGCAATGCCAATCCAGCAGCAAAAGCCCAGCGCGATGGGCTTGCCGCCCTTTTTGACCAGCTCGACGATATCGGTATTAAAACCAATAGCCGCCATGGCCATCACGATAAAGAACTTCGACAGCTCCTTGATGGGCGCCGTAAAAGACGCGGGAAGCTGAAACACCGTGGTGATTACGCTCGCCAGCACAAAGAACAGCACAAACATGGGAAACGCGCGCTTAAGCGAGAACGTGCTTTTGGCGTCGCCGCCGGCCTTGCGCGCCAGATGCATCTGCCAGCATGCGAGGACCAACGTGATGGGGATAATGGCCAGCGTTCTGGTGAGCTTGACCACCGTGGCGCTCTCGAGCACATTGGCGCCGGGATGCATGCTGTCCCAGGCGCTCGCCGCAGCCGTTACCGACGAGGTGTCGTTGATGGCGGTGCCGGCAAACAGGCCAAAGCCCTCGTTGGTCAGCCCGAGCATGCCGCCGAGCGTCGGAAACACGAGCGCCGCGATAACGTTAAACAGGAAGATGACCGAAATAGCTTGGGCAATCTCGCGATCGTCGGCATCGATGACGGGTGCGGTCGCAGCGATGGCCGAACCGCCGCAAATCGACGAACCCACACCCACAAGCGTCGCGATCTTACCCGGCACGTTCATAACGTGGCAGAGCACAAAGGCGATGACAAGCGAGGTCGAGATTGTCGCCACGATAATCGGCAGCGACTGGGCGCCCTTGGACAGAATCTGGGAGAGGTTCATGCCAAAACCAAGCAGGATAACCGCGTACTGCAAGACTTTTTTGGACGTATAGGTAACGCCGGCGGCGAGCGGTTCGCGACGATTCTTGGGAAAGACGAGCGCCAGGACCATGCCAAAAAGGATGGCAAATACCGGCCCGCCGACCACCTCAACCTGTTTGCCGAGCAACGTCGCGGGGATAGCGATGATCAGGCAGAACAAGACGCCTTTCCAGCGCTCGCGTACGATATTTGCCAGTTGCATATGGGATTCCTTCTTTCTATTTCACGTTTGCGACGGCTTATGATACGGCAACATCGAGCGCAGCCTTGCGCAAACACAGACTAAGATGCCGCAATAGTTCTCAGGCAACAGCCGAATTACCCACCGCGGAGAGCTGATTCGCGGCATAATTAACAACTGACATATGAGTTTGATAGAACAGTTGCGAGGCGCTATGGAAGAATCGATGCACGTCGGCGAGCAGGAAACGAGCCTACAGGACCAGTCCTACCACACCATTCGACGCAAAATCGTCTACCTGGACTACAAGCCGGGCGAAAAGCTGGGCGTCAAGCAACTTTGCGACGACCTGGATATGGGGCGCACCCCTGTGCGCGAGGCTTTGGTTCGCTTGGCGCAGGAAGGCCTGGTGCGCACCGTGCCCCAAAGCGGCACCTACGTCTCACCCATCAACCTCACCCTTGCCGAGAGCGCCTGTTACATCCGCGAACATCTGGAAAAGCAGGTGATTGTGGAGTGCTGTGCGCGCGCCACGTCGGCCGGCATCGAGCAGCTCGACCGCGCCATCGTGCTGCAGGAAAAGGCCATGGCCGAAGAGGATCGCATCGGCTTCTTTTTGAGCGACAACCTCATGCATCACATGATTTTTAGCATCGCATGTCGCAGCACCGTGTGGTCGTGGCTCGAAGAGACCAATGCCGACCTGGAGCGCTTCCGCTGGCTGCGCGCTGCCACGCAGGTTCTCGACAATCAGGACATCGTGAACGAGCACAAGCAAATTCGCCGCGCTATCGCCGGTCGCGACCCCATCGAAGCGAGCTTTTTGGTCAGCAAGCACCTGCACATGATGTTCCGCAACCAAACCGAGGTTCTGGACCAGTTCCCCGAGTACTTCGAGACCAGCAAGCTCCGCTAACCTGCCAAAAAGGGACAGGTTCATTTTGGCAGATTTTATCTGGGCAAATGCAACAAGGCCCGGCTCCGCTGCAACGGAGCCGGGCCTTAGTTGTTAGGATGACGGAACCAACTACTCTACCGTGACGCTCTTGGCGAGGTTTCGGGGCTGGTCGACGTCGCAGCCGCGCAGGATGGCGACCTCGCGTGCGAGCAGCTGCAGAGGAACGCTCGCCGTGATGGGGCTGAACACGTCGCGGACTGCTGGCACGCGGATAATGCAGTCGGCGATCTTGTTGATCTCCTCGTCGCCCTCGGTGGCAACGACGATGACCTTGGCACCGCGCGCCTTGCACTCCATAAGGTTCGACACGGTCTTGTCGTAGGTGGCACTCTTGGTGGCCACAGCGATGACAGGGAAGCCCGGGTCGATCAGGGCAATGGGGCCGTGCTTCATCTCGCCGGCGGCGTAGGCCTCGGCGTGCAGGTAGCTGACCTCCTTGAGCTTGAGCGCACCCTCGTAGGAAATAGCGGCACCCATGCCGCGGCCCACGAACAGCGCCGACTGCGCATCCTTGCACAGCAGGGCAGCCTCATGCACGGCATCGGTCTGCGTGTCCAAAATCCACTGGATCTGCTCGGCAGTATCGGAAAGCTCGCGGAACAGCATGCGTGCCTGTTTGGTGGTCAGGCGGTGCTTGACCTGCGCCAGCAGCAGGGCCAGCAGCGTCAGGCTCACAACCTGGCCGATGAAGCTCTTGGTCGAGGCGACCGCGATCTCCTTGTTGGCCTTGGTGTAGATGACGCCGTCGCTCTCACGCGCCACGGGGCTGCCCACCACGTTGGTGATGCCGAAGACCTTGGCACCCTTGATGCGCGCGTCGCGAATGGCGGCAAGGGTATCGGCCGTCTCGCCCGACTGGGACACGGCAACGACAAGCGTCGTCGGCGTAATGATGGGGTTGCGATAACGGAACTCGCTGGCCGCCTCCACCTCGGTGGGGATGCGAGCCCAGCCCTCAATGAGATTCTTGGCAATGAGGCCAGCGTGATAGCTGGTGCCGCAAGCGATCACGTAGACGCGGTCGATGTCGTTGAGCTCCTCGAGCGAAAGGCCCAGCTCGTCGATGTCGAGCTCGCCAGCCGGCGTCATACGACCAACCAGCGTGTCGCGCACGACGCGCGACTGCTCGTGGATTTCCTTGAGCATAAAGTCGGGATAACCGCCCTTTTCTGCCATGTCCAGGTCCCAGTCGATGTGGGTGACCTTGGGCTCGATAACGTTGCCGGCCTCGTCGGTGTACTCGACGCCTGCGGGCGTGAGCTTGGCAAACTGACCGTCCTCGAGCACCACGACATCGCGGGTGGCGTCGATGAGCGCGATGACATCGGAAGCAACATAGGAGCCGGTCTCGCCCGCGCCGACCACGATCGGGGAATCCTTGCGGGCCACGGCGATCACGCCGGGCTCGTCAGCGCACACGGCGGCCAGACCATAGGCACCGACCACGTGGGTGCACGCCTCGCGCACGGAGGCCATCAGGTCGTGCGTCTCGGCATAAGCCTCTTCGATCAGATGCGCGAAGACCTCGGTATCGGTCTCGCTCTTAAAGTGGTGGCCGCGACCCTCCAGCTCTTCGCGCAGCTCGGCGAAGTTCTCGATGATGCCGTTGTGGACGATGGCGATACGACCGTCGCAGCTGGTGTGGGGGTGAGCGTTAACGACCGAAGGCTTGCCGTGGGTGGCCCAACGGGTGTGGCCGATACCGCAGGTAGCGTCGCTGTCGATGTTGGAAAGCTCGCTCTCCAGGCCCGCGACCTTGCCCACGCGGCGGATGACGTCGAGGTGCGCCGCGGCGCCCTCGCCCACCTCGAGCGCGACGCCCGAGGAATCATAGCCGCGATACTCCATACGCTTGAGGCCCGTGACCAGGATGTTCTTTGCAATATCAGAGCCGGTGTAGCCGACGATTCCGCACATAGGATAAATCCCTTCGTTCGCGTGACTGCAAGACGTCCACGCACAGGGGGCGCTGAGACGTATAACGTTCGAGTATTGTACTCACGCAAACGCAAGCTGATATACCAGAAGTGGTACCTCAACTTAGATACCACCCGATGCACACACGTCCAGCCGGTCCAAACCACCACAAAGGCGCCTGTCCCCCTTCGTGGTGGTCGCGTTGGCAACAGCGTTTCCCCAGATAAAACCTGCCAAAATAAACCTATCCCTTTTTGGTTGGTTTGGGATGCTACAATCTGGCTTGTACTTGAAACGCATCAAAGGGGCCGCTATGGCAAAGGTAAAAATCAGCGACGTCGCGCGCGAGGCCGGAGTTTCGCTGGGCACGGTTTCCAACGCGCTCAACCACCCCGAAAAGCTGCGCCCCGAAACCCTCAAGCTCATCAACGAGACCATCAATCGCCTTGGCTACCTGCCCAACCAAAGCGCTCGTCAGCTCGCGGGCGGCGCCACCAAGTCCTTTGGCCTGGTGCTCCCCCGTCTCGATCACGGCTTTTCGCTCCAAATCGCCAGCGGCGCCCACAACGAGGCCCGCAAGCACGGCTACGACCTGCTCATCGCCAACGCCGATAACGACGATATTCTCGAGGACCATTACCTGCGCTACTTTATGGGCACCCAAATGTCCGGCGTCATGGTTCAGCCCATGGCATCCCCCGACTGGCACCCCGCCATGGCTAAGATGCCCGTGCCGATCGTCCACCTGGACATCCATTGCTCCGAGCCCGGCTACTACGTAGCGGCCGACAACGAGGCCCAGGGTCGCATCATTGCCGAACTCGCCATCGCCCGCGGCGCGCACCATATTGTCGTCGTCGGCCGAGCAGCATTTATGCAGCTCACCCTACGTGTGCTTGGCATTCACAAGGCCCTCGCTCTGCACCCCGATATCAAGATCGAAGTCATCGACGCCGGCGAATGGAATACCGCTGCCGACGGCTACGGCATCGGTGCCCAAATCGCCGAGCGCCCCGCGAACGAACGCCCCGATTTTGTCGTCGGCCTGACCGACGTGTTGGCCTCGGGCGTTATCTCGGCGCTGGTCGACAAGGGCATCTCTGTCCCCGGGCAAGTACGCGTGGCCGGATGCGACGGCAACCCGCTCGCTTGGAGCGGATCGGTCCCGCTCACTACGGTAGCGCCCCCGGGCTACGAGATTGGCCGCAAGGGTGTCCAACTGCTGATGGAGCAAATCGAGAACAAGGCCCCGGCAAAGATCAAGCATATCCGTGTCGGCTCCGTAGCGCGTACCGTCACCGCAGTCGCCGCCGAGGATATCAACCGCCAAGAACTGGTACGTCCGTTCCTACTGGAACGCGCCAGCACCCAGGCAAGCAGCCAGACCGACGCCACGGCCATCAACCTCGGTGCGTATCTATAGCACGCCCGCGAGTATGCTAAGTCGCCGCTTAAGCAAAAGGGGCCCGACTATTGCCGGACCCCTTTTGCTTGAGCGCAAACGTGGGCAATTGCTCGTTTCAACGCCGCAATTGTCTAGCGCACGGCCTTGACCGCCGCCGCCAGGTCGAACAACGTATCGAGCACGGCCTCGCAGCCATCCACCACGTCCTGCGGCAGCGGCACGATATCGGGGACGGCAAAGACACGGCAGCCGGCCGTAATGCCCGAGACGCAACCGTTGCGCGAATCCTCGACTACGGCACATTCCTCGGGAGCAAAGCCCGCGCGGTCGCAGGCAAGCAGATACATCTCGGGGTCGGGCTTGCCGTGCACGACGTCCTCGCCACACGTTACCGTTTCAAACTTGTCAAAGAGGCCGACCATCTTAAGGTTGCGCTCGGCCGTAACGAGGCGCGACGACGTCGCTAGACCCACGTGATAGCCCGCAGCCAGCAGCTCGTCTAGGCACTCGGCGGCGCCGGCCTTAAGCTCCAGCTCGGTCTTGACCATCTCGTCGCGAATCTCCTTGTGGCGGACATAGACCGCCTCGGTGGTTTCATGGCTGCCGTAATGCTCATCAAGGATGTCCATAACATCGGGCAGCGTGCGGCCGATAAACTGATGGATCAGCGCTTCATCAATCGCGAGCCCCAGCTCAGCGGCGCCTGCCTTCCAGGCCTTAATCCCCAAACGCTCGGTATCGACCAGCGTTCCATCCATGTCAAAAATAACAGCCTTGATCATATCGGTCCCCTCACCGGATTGTGTTACTACCACTCTACCGCACTTACAAACTTGTATATAACGTATATAGCATATTGCACTTTCGTTACATAGATAGAAGACTTATAGCAAGTAACGCATTAGGATTATAGTTTTCGACCGAGTACTCAATGGTAAGGAACGTTTCATGATTTTAGACACCACGGCACCCGCAGAGGAGCTTCAAGACAAGCTATCGGCGCTCGAACAGCTGCTTTTGGCATACGGGCGCGTGGCTATCGGGTTTTCCGGTGGCGTCGACAGCAGCTTTTTGGCCGCCGTATGCGCCCGCATCATGCCTACCAATACCCTCCTTGTCCATCTCACCACACCGCTCATCGGCACGCCCGAACAGGCTTCGTTTGAGCGGTCCGTTGATGGACAAGCCAACGAAGGGGCACATTTTAAGCTCCCCGTGCTCAATCTTTCGGTGGATCAGCTGCAGCTCCCCCAAGTAGCCTGCAACGATGCTAATCGCTGCTACCACTGCAAGCACGCCGGCTTTACCGCCATCGTCAACCACGCCAAGTCGCTCGGCTTTCCCACCGTCATCGATGGCAGCAACGCGAGCGACCGCGGCGATTACCGTCCCGGCATGCGCGCCGCCGAAGAGCTCGGCGTACGCTCCCCTCTCATGGAGGTCGGCTTTACCAAGGACGAAGAGCGCGAGCTGCTGCGCGCATGGGGCTATCCCGTTTGGAACCTGCCGGCGGGAGCATGTCTTGCCACGCGCGTCCCCACGGGCGAGGAGCTCACGCGCGAGAAGGTCGATTTAATCCGCGCCTGCGAGGATTACCTGCACGATCTTGATCTGGTACAGGTACGCGCGCGCTTGATCGGCGGCTGCATGCATATCGAGGCCGCACCCGCAGATGTCGCCAAGATTGCCGCGCTCGGCGGCACCGCCGTCGATGCCGAGGGCAAGACCCCGCTGCCCGCCGCCATCGAGTCCGCGCTGCGCGAGCTGGGCTGCGACCATATCTCCCCCGAGGTCACCCCCTACATTCACGGCAACATGAACCTTTAGGTTACGCCGTTTTACAAACGGCGTAACTGCTCGGCGCTGCGCAGGCCCCGGGCACGGCAATCTGACGTTCAACTTCACGGGCGCGACCAAAAGGTCAGCGCCCGCTTGTTTCACGTCACCTTACCGCACCCGGAGCCTGCTCGCTCGCATATGCTCAACCTGGACTGCGTTAACTGACCTACCAAAAAGGGACAGGTTTATTTTGGCAGGTTTTATCTGGGGAAATATCGCGAGACAATCGCCCCTCCAGCACCCATCTGGCCTCAAGAGACACTAGAGAGGCGACCCGGCTGCATCTACTTCTTCCGATATCGGCGGTTACGACTCGTCGATGAGCCCATTACTTCGATGAGTCCTTTATCCGCCATTTTGGCAGATGGTAGCTGACGGACGAATTTTGGCATTCCGTCTCTCTAAAACAATAGATTTATCTCTCTAACTTTAGAGAGATAAGCACCTTATTTTAGAGAGACATTTAGAGAGATGTATCGAATTCACTGTTAGATAGCCCAATGTTATCTCTTTAACTGGCTTTCTCTTTAAGGTGCACACTTCCTAACCGTGCCCTAAGTTGCGGTGAAATAACTCACGATTAACCTGCCAATAAGGGACAGATTTGTTTTGGTAGGTTTTATCTGGGGAAACGCCGAATAGCCCCACATTCACAACCGCCGCAGCTCCATATGAGGCAAATGAACCAGTAGCGTTTGTTCCAAATCTTAAGTATTTGTTCGACAGAACGACCCCTGCCGGCTCCTGCTAGACTGGTAGATTCCCAACCGTCCATCCAGGAGCCTCAATGTCGCGCAAGCCCGCCTACAAGCAAGCACTTTCCATCGGCACCGCCGTGGTGCTGGGGTTTGCGCTGTTTACGGGATCGCTCGACGGAGCGCCCAAGTTGCTGTCGCCGCAAGGCGATGAGCAGGCGGCGGCTCTGGCCGAAAAACAAAACGAGAGTCCCAGCCGCACCGACGACGAGGCAGACCTGGTCGCTCGGCTCGAATCGGGAACGGCGAGCGCGGCGGACCCTCAAAACAGCCAGGACTCTGGCGATGGCTCCGATTCCGCCGCGACCGACACCGATGACGACGTTTCCGCGGGCAGTGCCGCCACCCCCATCGACGAGGTCGAAAACCCCGACCTCAACCGCGCCCGCGGTGTTTATCTCAGCAGCATTCCCGACTACGCCGGCAACCCCTACGTTGCCCTTCGCGCCGACAGCACGCACCCGCTCGGCACACCATCATTCACGCTCGATGAATACGAGCGCGCTACAGAAGAGAGCTGCTTTAAGAAGTTCTCCAAGCTCGACAGCCTGGGCCGCACCCGCAAAGCACTCGCCTGCGTGGGCCCCGAATCACTCGGTCAAGGCGAGCGCGGCGATATCTCGCGCATCCATCCTGCCGGTTGGCACCAGCAGCGCTACGACTTTATTCCGGGCCAGAGCCTCTACAACCGCTGCCACCTTATCGCCTGGTCGCTCTGCGGCGAAAACGCCAACCGCAAAAATCTCCTCACCGGCACGCGTTATCTCAACGAAACGGGCATGCTACCGTTTGAAGAACAGATCCTCGACTACATCCGCGAAACGGGCAACCACGTGCTCTACCGCGTCACGCCCATGTATAACGAAGAGGAGCTTGTCTGCCGCGGCGTGCGCCTTGAGGCGCAATCGGTCGAGGACCACGGCAAGACCCTCTGCTTCCACGTGTACTGCTACAACCTGCAGCCGCACGTGCAGATCGACTACGCCACCGGCCGCAACCAGGCATCCGGAGACTAGCGCCGACCGCACCGCCCGTAACCCAAAAAATGATCCGTTTTCCTCCGTCCCCAAGGGATCAAATAAGGCCGTCCCGGTTACCCAGGGCGGCCTTTTTGTCAGCACCTACATTGCAGGCAAAACTACATGTTACTTGGCGCGGCCCTCCTCATAGCGCTCGACCAGCTTGGCCTGAACGTCATAAGGCACCTGCTCATAGCCTGCGGGCTTCATGGTAAAGTCGCCCGTGCCGCGTGTGATAGAGCGCAGACGCGTCGAGTAATCCGTCAGCTCGGCGAGAGGCGCCTGGGCAATGACTACGGTGTCTCCGCGCTCATCGGTCTCCATGCCTGTCACGCGACCGCGCGATGCCGAGATGTCGCCCATCACGGCGCCGGCGTAGCTCTCGGGGATAGTCACCGTAATTTCCTCGATGGGCTCCAGCACCACCGGGTCGGCGTCGGCGCATGCCTTGCGCAGGCCGATGCGAGCCGCCGCGCGGAACGCCATCTCGTTGGAGTCGACGCTGTGATACGAGCCGTCGTACACAGCCACGCGAATGCCCGTAAGCGGGTAGCCGGCAATGATGCCGTCCTTCATGGTCTCCTGAACGCCCTTGTCCACGGCAGGAATGAGCGAGCGCGGGATGCGGCCACCCACGACCTCGTCAATAAACTCATAGCCGTCGCTCGTACCGTCGGGCCCAATGAGCGGCTCCACGCGCAGCCAGCAGTCGCCGTACTGACCGGCGCCACCGGTCTGCTTCTTGTGGCGACCCTGGGCGCTTGCCGTGCGGCGAATGGTCTCACGATACGGAATACGGATCGGCACGCTCTTGGCAGCGACCTTGGTGCGGTCCTCCAGACGGTTGAGCAGCACCGAAACCTGCGCCTCACCAACGGCGGAGATAATGGTCTGACCAGTCTCCTCGTCGCGGTCGATGCTCATGGTCGGATCGGCCTTGCAGGCCTTCTCGATAAACGTGTAGAGCTTCTCTTCGTCGCCACGGTTCTCGGCCTCGATGGCAATGCGGTACTGCGAGTTGGGGAACTTAAACGCCGCCGCCTCGACCTTACCGGTAATGGAGAGTGTGTCACCCGTCTCGGCAGCCAGCTTGGGCGCCACGATGATATCGCCGGCATAAGCGTGGCCAACCTCGGTCATATCGCGGCCGCACATCACATACAGGTGAGCCAGACGGTCGCCCTTGCGGGTACGCGCGTTGATCAGCTCAAGACCCGGCTCAAGCGTACCCGTCAGCACCTTGATAAAGCTGATGCGACCCTGCTGCGGATCGGCCAGGGTCTTAAACACAAACGCCACCGGACGGTCATCGTCGCTCGAGATTTTGAGCGAATCACCGTCGATGAGCGGCATCTCGCCGTAGTCCGTCGGCGCCGGGAAGTATGTGGCAATGTCGTCCATCAGCGAGTTGACGCCCTGCTCCTTAATGCAATCGCCCGCAAAGACCGGCACAAAGATGCGCTCGGCGATCGCCTTCGACAGCAGGCCTTCAAGCTCCTCCTGCGTCAGCGTCTCCTCGCCTTCCAAGTACTTCATCATCAGTTCGTCGTCAGCCTCGGCCACCAGCTCGCACAGATGGTCATGGGCTTCCTCGGCCTGGGCACGATACTCCTCGGGAATCTCCGACTCAACGGCTTCGGTGCCGTTGCAATGGCGCGCCTTCATGCGCACCAGGTCGATGATGCCGTCAAAGTCCTCGCCCTCGCCCCAGGGAAGGGTCACGGCGCCCAGGCGCGTGCCAAAGCGCTCCTGCAGCAGGTCCATCGTGGTCGCAAAGCTAGCCTCGGAGCGCGACAGGCGGTTTACGAACACCGCACGCGCCAGGCGCAGGTCCTCGGCGGCATACCAGAGCTTAACCGTCGTAGGCTGCGGGCCGGCCTCGGCGTCGACCACAAACAGAGCCGTCTCGCAGACGCTCATCGCGGCAAAGGCGTCGCCGATAAAATCGGGGTAACACGGGGCATCGAGCACATTGATGCGCGCGCCCTTCCAGTCGATCGGCGCGATGGTCGTCGAGATGGAAAATGCACGCTTGACCTCTTCGGGGTCATAGTCGAGCGTGGGCTTGGTGCCGTCGTGGCCGCCCAGGCGGGCGGTCTTGCCGGAAAGGTGGAGCATGGCCTCGGCGAGTGAAGTCTTGCCCACCCCGCCTTGGCCTACGAGCACCACGTTCCTTACGTTACCGGTCTTGGGAGCACCCATGATGACCTCCTTGCAGGGCCGCGCGCAATGCGCGACGCCAACGGGGAGAGTTCGCGGTCGGTGCCATCCCGGGAGCAGCATGGTCGGCAGCCGAGCCGACTCACCCTCCAAATGTCCTATGCCACCACCCTACCCTCACGGGCGACCGTCCATGCACACCTTTCGGCGCACGTATGAATACAGGCGGCGAGAGGAAGAGACAAGCTTGTGAGGCGATTGTTGAACCCCGTCGATGCAAACAAAAAGCCGCCACAGACCGTAAGACCTGCGGCGGCTTCGCCTCAATTAATAGTTGAGTAAATACCTGAGCCTATCCCTCGATACGGCTCAAGAACTCACGGGTGCGCTGCTCACGCGGATGGTCGATGACCTGCTCGGCAGGACCCTCCTCGACAATGCGACCGCCATCCATAAAGACCACGCGGTCGGCAACATCGCGCGCAAACTGCATCGCGTGGGTCACAATCACCATCGTCATATTCTGCGCGGCAAGGTCTTTAATGACACGCAGCACCTCGGCCGTCAGCTCGGGATCGAGTGCCGAGGTCGGCTCGTCAAAGAACAGGATCTCCGGATCGAGCGCCAAGGCGCGGGCAATACTCACGCGCTGCTGCTGACCGCCCGAAAGCTCACACGGCACCTTGTTCTCGTTGCCCGTCAGCCCCATTTGCGCAATCAGCTCGTGAGCGCGGGCTTCCGCCTGCTCGCGCGGACGCTTAAGCACGCGAATCGGCGCATCGATGATGTTTTTCATCACGGTATAGTGCGGGAACAGGTTGTAATTTTGGAACACCAGGCCGAATCGCGAGCGCGCCCGCTTGGGCACATCGCCCTTCGCATAGACCGCGCCCGAACCCGCATCCGTCGCAACGGCAAGGTCGCCAAACGAAAGCGAGCCGCCGTCGAGTGTCTCGAGCAGCGTGGCACACCGCAGCAGCGTGGACTTACCGCCACCCGAAGGTCCGATAATCGCCACGACCTCGCCACGCTTTACCTTGAGCGAGATATCCTTGAGCACCTCATTGCCGCCAAACGCCTTACGCGCGTTTTCGATTTTCATCACTGGGTTAGTCATGATAATAGTCCAGCTTCTTTTCGGCGGCGCCCAGCAGCATCTCGACCACAAAGTTAAAGACCCAGTAAATCAGCGCCGCGATCGCAAACGGCACCATGCTCACCTGCGAGGCGACCAGCGCCTTGGCCGTCGAGAACATCTCACCCACGCCAATGGCAAACGCCAGCGACGTGTCCTTGACCAGCGTGATGATCTCGTTGCCCATCGCCGGCAGAATACGCTTGGCGACCTGCGGCATCACGATATACAGAAACGTCTGCACGCGCGAGTAGCCCAGTACCTCGGCAGCCTCATATTGACCGCGCGGAATCGACTGCAGGCCCGAGCGATAGATCTCGGCAAAGTAGCCGGCATAGTTGATGATGAACGCCACGACACACGCCGTCCATTTGGAATCGGGCGTGAGCGAGATGCCGAACACGTAGTACGGGGCAAAGTAGATGGCAAACATCTGCAGCATGAGCGGCGTACCGCGCATGACCGAAATGTAGATGCGCGCAATCCAGCGAAGCGGCACGATTTTGCTCATGCGCATAAACGCCACGGGGATTCCCAGCGGAATCGACCCGAGCAGCGTCAGTACAAACAGCTGCAAACTGACCAAGAATCCCTGGCCAAGCATCTGCATCATGACCTGAATAGACAACCTACCTTCTCCTTCGCAGCAACAGAACGGCTGATCTTATTCTCAAATAGGCACAGTGCCCAAGATTGCGAGCGACAAGCCCGACGAAGCGTACTTTGGTACGCGAGGAGGGTTGGAGCCGCAAGGTTGGGTGCTGTGGCTATTTGAGAACCCAGTTGTCGAAGGACAGGCCGTAGCTCGCGTACTTGTCGCAGAGATCCTTAACCGTACCGTCATCGTAGAGTGCCTTGAGCGACTCGGTCACGGCATCGGCGGACTTGGTGTCGCCCTTCTTAAAGCCAACAGCGTAGTGCTCGCTGGACAGCGGCTTGTCGAGCTGCGTATAGGCATCGGGCTTGGCGGCAAGCTGATACTGGGCAATCGAAAGGTCGCAAGCCACGGCATCGACCGCGCCGCTCTCGAGCTGCATAAAGGCCGTGTTGTACTCGCCGATCGTGTCGAGCGTGGCAAACGTCGCCGCCAGATCCTTCTGGTCACCCTCGAGCACATCCTGCGCAGCGGAATCGGTCTGGGTAATCACGGTCTTGCCGGCAAGATCGTCCCAGCTCTTGATGCCCGCATCCTTCTTTACTACCAGCACCTGCTCGTTGAGCATGTACGGCTCGGAGAACGTATAGTCATCCTCACGGCCCTCCATGGTAAAGCCGTTCCAGATGCAGTTGATGGCGCCCGAGTTGAGCAGCGTATCCTTGGCGTCCCAGTCGATGGCCTCGTATTTGACCTCCCAGCCCTGCTTATCGGCAACAGCCTTGGCCAGATCGAGATCAAAGCCGGTGTACTCGCCATCGTCGCCCACAAAGCCGTACGGAGGATAGGACTTATCAAAGCCCACCACGAGCTTCTTGGACTCCGCAGCGCCCTTCACATCCTTGGCCGCGGCAGAGCCAGCAGCGGAGCCCTTGCCGGCACCACCGCCGCAACCGACAAGACCAAGGCCAAGCACCGTGGCAAACGAGCCGGCTAGACCAACAAACTGACGACGAGACATATCGGTATTCATGGTATTCCCCCTTGGTGGCACTTTAGTTAGGTAAAGTGAGTCATGTAACGTTCAGAATCATACACTTTAGCGTGATAGAGCACAAGGCGAGTTTGCCCGCCGCGTGAGGGGTGTGGGGGTTAAGTTTCCTGCTCTACAGTCCTGCTCACGACGGAGGCCACATTAAGTGGCCTCCTGTTCGTGCGGAACTCGCGATAAACTTAACCCCCACACCCCTCACGCGGCGGGCAACCGTCGTTGGGCTTATCACTGACACGAATAAACCGCTTGTATATCGTCTGCTGGCTTGGCACGGTACAATACTTGCAGCTTTAATTCATGAATAAGTGGAGTTATTGATGGCAGAATCTCGTGCGGAGCGTAGGGCTCGTCGTGCTTTGGTGGAGGCGGTTGAGGGGTCGAAGGAGGAGAAATCTTCTACGAAATCCAAGTCTTCTAAAGCTGCAAAAAGCAAATCGACCAAGAGCAGGGCTAAGACCAAGCGTTCTGACTCTCGTCGAGGCGGAGACAAAGCGTCTCAGACTCGCTCCAAGCGTCCGCATAAAGATCCGGTTTCGCCTGCGCGTAAGGCTGTGGATCCCAAGTCTCCCTGTTCCATCATGAGAGCTTGTGGCGGATGCACGGCGCTCAATCGTCCTTATAAAAAGCAGTTGGCAGCTAAGCAGGCTGCTATGGAGGAGCTTTTTGCTTCGCTTTGTGAGCGTGAGGGTATTAGCGTCGACCCCATTCGCGGTATGGGCATCACCCTGGGCGACCCGGGTAAATATCCTGCGCCGCGCGGGTTTCGCCATAAGGCCGCCACTCCCTTTGCTCCCGGTAAGGAGGGCGCCGTCCGTTGCGGTTTCTTTGAGCGCGGCACACACAAGATCGTTGCCGTACCCGAATGCCCCGTCGAGGCACCGGGCGCCCGTCAGATTCTCAACGGCATCGCACGCGAAGCTGAGCGGCTGCATATTCCCGCCTTTAATGAGGACAAGCATCTTGGTTTGCTTCGCTATGCCGTCGTCCGCTGCGGTTGGCGTACCGACCAGGTCATGGTCACGCTCGTGACCGCTCAGCGCGACTTGCCGCATGCGCAGGAGTTCTTTGAGGCTGTCGCCGCACTCGATCCGCGCATCGTCACCGTCGCCCAAAACATCAACGGACGCCCCGGCAACGCCATCCTCGGCGAGGAAACCCGCATCGTGTATGGCGCCGAATGCATGCGCGACCAGCTGCTCGGCTGCGAATTCGACATCTCCCCCACCGCGTTTTATCAGACCAACCCGCAACAGACCGAGCTGCTCTATCAGCTCGCTATCGACGGCATGGATTTGCACCAGGGCGATGTGCTCATGGATGCCTACTGTGGCAGCGGTACCATCGGTCTTTGCGCAGTTAAAGATGCCCAGAAAAAGGGCATCGGCATTATGCTGCTCGGCGTGGAGCGCAACCCGGCGGGCATTGCCGACGCACGTCGCAATGCCGAGCTCAACGGCCTCACCCGCAGCGCCTGGTTTATGGCCGACGACGCCACCGATTGCATCCTGGATGCCGCCGATAACAACGAGCGGGTCGATGTCCTTTCCATCGATCCGCCGCGCGCCGGCTCTACCCCCGAGTTCCTCGAAGCTGCCTGCGCGCTTAAGCCGCGCCGCATCACCTATATCAGCTGCAACCCCGTAACTCAAGAGCGCGACCTGCATCAGCTCCTCGACGGAGGCTATTGCCTGCTCAAGATCACGCCCGTCGACATGTTCCCTCACACCGACCACACCGAAACCGTAGCGGTCCTCGAACGCCGCTAACCGACCTCAGTAGATTTTTGGGACAAGAAAGGGGGCGACCCGCCTGGGCCGCCCCCTTCGCTTGGTTTATAAACTCCGCTACATCCCATTGCGCAGATCGCACACGCCGGCTGCCGCCATCTCGCGCAGCAGCGTCTCGCGGTCGCGCGTCACGATCAAATCTAGCGGGAAGTGAATCTCGTCGAGCATCTTGCGCGCGTGATCGAGCTTGCCAATGGCCATGCCAATGTGGGCATCGGTTGACACGCCAATGCCCACGCCCAGCTCGGCGCAGCGCTCGGCGATCTTGCGGCATACGGCCCAATGCTCAGTGTCGACACCGTGTTCAAGACTATGGTTGTTGATCTCGATAATCTTGTGCTTGGCCTTAGCTGCCAACAGCACCTCGTCGATATCGAACGGCACGCCCGAACGCCCCGTGTGACCCAGCATGAACACCTTGGGGTACTCCAGGGCATTGATATACATCTCGGTCGTCTGGGCCAGCGTCGCGCCTTCAGCAATCTGCGGATTATGCACGCTCGCAACCAAATAATCCAAATTTCGCGTAACCAAATCGAACAGCGAATGCTGACGGCTGTACGAATCACCGGCAATATCGAGCGTGACAGGAGTGTCCTCGCCAAACAGGCTTCCGTCCAGCGAAACGATATCGGCCTCGGCACCACGCAGCACCAGCACGCCGCTCCAAATGCGCGGCCAGATATCCTGGTTGATAAAGAATTGGTAACTGCGCAGGTCATTGGGGCAAGCCGTAACCATAGAGCTCAGATGGTCGGCAGATCCGAGCACCTGCAGGCCACGCTCTGCCGCCCAGTACACATTCTCCTCAATAGTCGAATATGCATGCGCAGAGAATATCGTATGGGTATGAATGTCACAAGAAAGCAGGTAGGGCATCAGGTCTCCTTATCTGGCACGGCCGTTGCTTATATTCATTGTACGCATAGCCTTCGATAGTCGTAAAACCACTCCATCCCAAAGACACAACGTCCATGACAACGGGGTCTGGCTTAACACCAAACCCCGTTTCACGTAAAACATTGTAGGCAGAGCGCTTTACTTTTAACGATACTCGTCCGCCAACTGTTTCCAAGCGGGTAGCGAATTGATAATCGTTTCGTAACTCACGCAATAGCCCAGGCGGAACCAACCCGGCATACCAAAGCTGTCCGAGGGAACCGCAAGCAACTCATACTTCTTTGCACGCTCGCAAAACGCATTCGCATCGGGTTCCAGCGCCTTCACCCACAGGTAGAATGCACCATCCGGCTCAACATAGGTGTAGCCGTACTCCGCTAGTGCGTCGGTAAGCGCGGTGCGGTTGCGCGCATAGGCCTCGACATCGCTCGGCTCATCGATGCAATCGATGATTACGCGCTGGAAGAGTGCCGGTGCGCATACAAAACCTAGCGTACGGGCAGCACCCGCAACAGCCGGCATCAGACGGGCAGCCTGCGGATTGGTGTTGGGAACCAAGATCCACCCCACGCGCTCGCCCGGCAGCGACAGCGACTTGGAATACGAGTAGCACACGATGGTGTGCTCGTAGATCGAGGGCACCCAAGGCACCTCGGCACCGTACACAATCTCGCGGTACGGCTCATCCGAGATGAGCATAATCGGATTCTCGGGATCGCGCTGAGCGTTGGCCTCGCGCAGAACATTGGCCAGTCGCGTCAGCGTGTCGCATGTATATACGGCACCGGTCGGATTGTTGGGAGAGTCAATGATGACGGCCGCCGTCTTATCGCTGATCGCCTTGAGCACGTTGTCCACACTCAGCTGGAACGTATCTTCATCGGCGAGCGCCTCAACACACGTACAGCCGGCCTTCTCAATCCAAACGCGATACTCCGGAAAGTACGGGGCGATAACAATAACCTCGTCGCCCGGGTTCGTAACGGCGTTGAGCGTGCAGGTGAGCGAAGCCGCGGCACCCACCGTCATAAATACGTCTTTGCCCTCATAGCTCGTGCCAAAGCGGCGGTTGAGCGATTCGGCCACAGCGGCACGACATTGCGGCAGGCCCGGTGCGGGCGTGTAGCCGTGCAGCTGGTCGCTCGGCAGCTCCAGGGCCTTCTTAATCGACTCAGCCACAGCAGCGGGCGCCGGAACGCTCGGATTGCCCAGCGAAAAATCGAATACGTTTTCCGCACCGATCTGCGCCTTGCGCTCAAGGCCATAGCTAAAAATCTCACGGATGATGGAGCTTTCCGCGCCGCGAGCATACATAGTTTCGTTGATCATCTGTTCCCCTTTCGCATAGGCGCTATTGTACGCTTTAGCCGAGCAAAGTGCCGCAGCAATGTTAATTGGGGACAGACTTAAATGCGTGAAAACGCTCATTTAAGTCTGTCCCCAATCAACAGACGGCCCCATATCGCTCAAAAGAAAAAGCCTCCGCAGGTTTCCCCGCGGAGGCTTTCGCCACAAAGACTATTTGTCGGCGTCGGTGTCGGCATCGACGACGGCATGGTCATCGTCAGCATCATCGGATGCGGCTTCGGCATCCTCCTGCATGGCCGCCTGCGCAAAGGCCGCGGCATCAGCCGCCAGCTCCTCCTCGCTCATTCGAGACACGCGCTTCTTGGTCGGCATGCCGGCCGCCTTGGCATTGCGCTCCTCCTTGGCCGCCAGGATATCGCCCTCGCGCTCAAGGTAGGCATTCCACTCGTTGTCGAGCAGGGCGTTCACGGCGTCGCCCTCGACGGTCTCGCGCTCAAGCAGCACCTTCGCCATCAGATCGAGCTGATCGCGACGGGCGTCCAGAATCTCGACCGCACGACGATGGGCCTCACGCATAATGCGCTGAACCTCGATATCGATGCGGCGCGCCGTCTCCTCGGAGTAATCCTGGTGATCGGCGTAATCGCGACCAAGGAACACCTGATGTTGCGCCTCGCCAAACACTTGCGTGCCCAGCTCCTCGCTCATGCCCAGGCGCGTGACCATCTCGCGCGCCATCTTGGTTGCGCGCTCCAGATCGTTGCTCGCGCCCGACGTGATGTCATCGCACATGAGCTCCTCGGCAACGCGGCCACCCAAGAACACGGCGAGCTCGTCGAGCATCTCGTTCTTGGTCTTGAGGAAGTGGTCCTCCTGCGGAAGCTGCAGCGTGTAACCCAAAGCCTGGCCGCGGCTGACGATCGAGATCTTGTGGACCGGATCGGAGTGCTCCAGGATGTGACCCACCAGGGCGTGACCGCTCTCGTGGTAGGCAATCGTGGTGCGCTCGGCCTCGGTCATCACGCGACCCTTGCGCTGCGGTCCGGCAATCACGCGCTCCATCGATTCCTCGACCTCGTCCATCGAGATCACGGAACGATGGCGGCGGGCAGCCAACAGCGCAGACTCGTTGAGCAGATTTGCCAGATCGGCACCAGTGAAGCCAACGGTCATCTGGGCGAGCTTCTCAAACTTAACGTCCTCGTCCATCGGCTTGTTCTCGGCATGCACGCGCAAGATCTGCTCGCGGCCCTTCACATCCGGACGGTCGACCGTAACCTGACGGTCAAAACGACCGGGACGCAGCAGCGCCGGATCCAGAATGTCGGGGCGGTTGGTGGCGGCGATCAGGATGACCGACTCGCTTTCCTCAAAGCCGTCCATCTCGATCAGCAGCTGGTTGAGCGTCTGCTCGCGCTCGTCGTGACCGCCGCCCAAGCCAGCTCCGCGCTGACGTCCCACGGCATCGATCTCATCGATGAAGATGATCGACGGGGCCTGGGACTTGGCCACCTTAAAGAGGTCACGCACACGGCTGGCGCCGACACCTACGAACATCTCGACAAAGTCGGAACCCGAGATGCTAAAGAACGGCACGCCCGCCTCGCCGGCAACGGCCTTGGCCAGCAGCGTTTTACCGGTGCCCGGAGGGCCAACCAGCAACACGCCACGCGGGATCTTGGCGCCCAGCTTGCGATAGCGATCCGGATCGCTCAAAAAGTCACGGATCTCCTCGAGCTCCTCGACTGCCTCGTCCACTCCGGCAACGTCTTCAAACTTGACCTTGGGGCGTGTGGCCTCGTTGGTCTTGGCGTTGGTCTTGCCAAACTGCATGTTCCTGTTGTTGGCGCCCATCATCTGGCGCATAAAGTAGAACATGATGGCGATAAGGGCGATCGTCGGAAGCACACTCATCGCCAAGTCGCCCCAAAAATCGGGATCGTTGGTGTTGACGATGTACTTGGTATCGGGGTGCTCCGCCATGAGCTCGGCAAGCGAATCGGAGCCGACATAGGTCGAAGAGAAGCTCTTGAGCTCGCTCGTATCGCCCTTGTCCTTTTTTGTCTTCCAGTAATGACCCGTCACGCTTCCGTCTTGAACCGTATAGGTCAGATCTTCGACGCAATCCTGCTTGATGGCGCTGACCATCTCGCTCGTCGCGAGCTTAACGGTATTGCTGGAGCTGGCAAAGCCGGAACCCATATTAAAGAAGGCATAGCCCAGAAGCGCGCAAGCCAAAAGAAAATACAGCCAGCCCGTACGCGTGGGTTTCTTGCCTCCGGGCATCCCCGGGATCTTTGGGTCCCGGGGAGTCTGGGAATTGTTGTCGTTACGGTCGTCGGGCATCTTACGAATAAACCTCCGGTTTCAAAATGCCCAGATACGGAAGGTTGCGATAGCGCTCGGCATAGTCGAGGCCGTAGCCCACCACAAAGGCATCGGGGCAATGGGTTCCAACATACTTGGGCGTGATGGCCGAGACGCGGTCCTCAACGTCCTTCCACAGGAAGGCGGCGACCTCCAGAGAAGCGGGCTTGCGGCTCTCGAGGTTCTTCATCAGATACTTGAGCGTCAGGCCCGAGTCCAGAATGTCCTCGACGATCAGCACGTCGCGACCGCGGATGTCGATATCCAGGTCCTTAATGATACGCACGATACCCGAGGACTTCACACCGTCGCCGTAGCTCGAAACAGCCATGAAATCGATGTTGGTCGGCAGCTCGATCTTACGCATCAGGTCGCCCATAAAGACCACGGCGCCGCGCAGGACCGCAATCAGCACCAGATCCTTACCCGCGTAGTCGCGCGTAATCTCCTCGCCCAGGCGAGAGACGATACCGTCGATATCCTCCTGCGTAAACAGAACCTTCTCGATATCCGGATGTTGAGAAGCCATGACAACCCTTTCTTGTGCTTATCGCCCACACACCGCCGTATGGACGCGAACTACACATTCTAGCAGCGCACGGGGTAAATTTACCAGCCCGTGCGCCATCAGCGCGGGAATACCGTCAACGTCGCACAGAATGGCAGGCGTGGGACGCTATTCCGCATCGACCACGCGGAGCAGATATGCCACGCGCGTTGCGGCCGTGCACTTAAAACGCTCGTCCGCGCGAACTCCGGCGACCCACACCACGGCACCCCCCGGCGCCGTCCTCACCATGGGCACGCCGGCGCGCTCGGAAACGGGAATGCGAGCCTCACCTAGCAAATCGGATACTTTCTTGCTTCGGCCACTCATCCCTAACGGGCACATCACGTCTCCCGGCGCGGGACCGTCCACCCACAGGCGCGCCAATCGCGCCTCGGCAGGGATCTCGCCACGCGAGCCCGCCAGGATCCGCTCACTATCGCTGTCGGCAAAACCCAGGGCAGCCGCGTCTACCAAAGCTGTCACTTCCCCGGCAGCCGCAAGCTCACGGGCGCGGCGCACGATATCGCATCCCGGCTCAACAGCCATCGGTTCTGTGACCAGCATACGTCCCCCGCCCAACGGCAAACGACCGGGTACGGTAACCCAGCCCGCGACCAGGCCCTCGCGAGCCGCCGGCGCCTTAAACGCCAGCATGCCAAACTCAATGCGTGCGTCAATCCCCGCCGGAAGCGTGACCGAGCCGGTGCCCTCGGCAACGCAGGAAAGGACTCGCTCCACATGTCGCATCTCGGGACGAGCGTCCGGATCGATGCGCTTAATCGCCAGTCGCACGATGCGCCGCGCGATTACCACCTCGGCCGCAGCCAGGCGCCTGGCATCGAGCACCAGCGCACCCGCTGCCTCTTTGCGCAAACAGCTTCGAAACGCCTGTGCCGAAAGCTGAGACAAAAACGCGTCCTCATCGCCTAAGATCTCGCAGGCGGCGCCAATCGTCTTGCAGACGCTCGCGTTGCGCTGCACCACCACTGGCATTACTCGATGGCGCACGTAGTTTCGCAGATACGAGATATCCTCATTGCTCTCGTCTTCACGCCACGGCTGACCATGTACCTGTAGATAGCCCACGAGCTCGCCATGAGTTAGGTCGAGCAAGGGACGTACCACGATATTCCTCCGGCGAGGAATGCTCGATAGGCCAGCGGGGCCCGAACCCTTAATCGCGTTCATCAAAAACGTTTCCGCGCGATCCGAAGACGTGTGCGCGGTGCAGATACGAGCCGCCGTTCGCGGTGCCCCCGTCTGGGCGCAGAGCTCGCGAACATACCTCCGCGCCGCGGCATAGCGCACTTCGCGGGCCGCGGCCTCAATATTGCCCGACTCCCCATCAAAATAAGCGTGCTCCACGCACAGCGGTAAACCATATTTCGCGCAGAGCTCACGCACAAAGGCCTCGTCGCCATCGGACGCCTTGCCGCGCAGATGATGGTTTACATGCAGCACATGCAGGCGCTCGCGAGCAATGGGGGCAACACCGCGCCCGTCTTGGATATCCAGCTTTGATGTGCACGCCATAAGAAGCAGTGCCGTCGAGTCCGCGCCGCCTGATACCATGAGCACGACAGGAGCAGCCTGCTGCCTCGTTCGGGTCTCATCGACTGCCCCGGGCACGGCATGGTGTCCGTAATGCTGTGATACCGTAGGCATTTGCTTCCTCCTCTATTCGTCCGCACCCATTGTATCCTTTGGAATCTTATGTCTCGTCTGCACCTTCATATCCTTGGCAGCGGCTCAAAAGGCAACTGCGCGCTCATCGAAGGCCCCCGGGGGCTCATCATGATTGACGACGGTCTTTCTCGCCGCGAGACATTAAAGCGCATGGCAGAACTGGGACTCTCGGCAGACAACGTCTCGGCTCTTCTCATTACTCATGAGCATAGCGATCACATCAAGGGTCTCGATGTCTGGTGCAAGCACTGGCACGGTCCCCTCTTTGCCAGTAGGGGCACACTTTCGAGCAAAGAAAATCTTTCGCATCTGCCTGTCGAGGAATTCGACCCCGGTGACACCCTATCCATTGCCGGCATCCACGCGCAAACCTACTCAACATCACACGATGTCATAAATCCAATCGGCTTTCGATTCGACGCCCTCGATGATTCCATCGGCTTTGCTACCGACACCGGAGAGCTATCGAGCCAAGCCATGAACACCCTCAAAGATTGTCGAGTCCTCGCGCTCGAAAGCAACCACGATGTGACCATGCTGCGCGAGGGAGAATATCCCCGCTTTCTTCAGGAGCGCATCCTGTCTGCAAGGGGACACCTCTCCAACGGCCAAGCCGCCGAAGCCGCGCGCGAACTTGTTACCGATCGCACCGAACAGCTCATTGCCATGCATATCAGCCAAGACAACAATCGTCCGAGCCTTACCGTCAAAAGCTATGCCAAAGCTCTAGCCGCAACCCTGGATGACGAGCTCGGCAGCTCCGCCACCCTTCTCCAAGGATCGCGAAAACTCTCGATACGCCCCGCAAGCCAGTATCGGCCAGCAACCATTCAATAGACTGTCCTAAACAGCAAAAGGGGCCGGGAATCGCTTCCCAGCCCCTTTTGTTGTCTTTTAATAGCGAAGAACACCAACGAAGTTATTCGATGGAGATCTTCGTAACGTTCTTCTTCTCGACGATCTTGGGAACCGTAACGGTCAGGATGCCGTCAGCGTACTTAGCCGAGAGGCCCTCGCTCGAAGCGTCCTTAAGATACACGCCACGCGTCGCGCTGTACGAGCTGAACTCCTTCTGCAGGAAGTTCTTGCCCTCGTTCTCCTCGTCTTCCTCGACATTCACGCTAATGGACAGACGGCCCTCGTTAAGCTCGACATCGATATCGTCCTTGGCGACGCCGGTCAGATAAGCCTTGACCTCATAGCCATCGCCCTTATCCTCAACGTCAACGGGGAACGCCTTAGAGGCAATCGAGCTGTTCGCTAGGTCGCTCATATCATCAAACAGATCGAACAGCGAGCTTGCAGAGGGACGAACGCCAAAAACCGAACGATAAGGAACCATGCTTGCCATGTTTACCACTCCTTTATAGGACTGCCGAGTCATCTTCCAGGTGACTGGGACTTCTTTTGACGCTCTTATATATGCCCACCCAGTGCTCATATATACATCGACTATAAAGTTTTTTGAGTCCAGTACTATAAGCATATCTAAGTGCGTATGACTCAGGTTTTAGGAAGGTTAAGGTTCTTTGAACCAGAGCTTAAATACCGAGTATGTCCCCAGCTACAAATAACAAGGGGCTTACAATGAGCGCGTACACGTTGTTGGTAACGAGCTAAAGGGCATCATGGACGACCAAAACCAGAACAAAATGTTTATGCCGACGCAGGGGGAAGATACTTCCACGCAGCCGCCACGGTTCCATCGCCCCCACATCTCGCAAGAGCCCATTAATGATCCGGAGCCCGAGTATGTGACGAGAAATCGATATCAAACGCTCGAGGATGCCCAAACGGGACGTAAACATATGGGCGTCGCCTCGGGAGACCCCGTATATCTGAAAGACGCACCATTATCTAAAAACAGCGCAGCTAGTGATGAGCCGATGAAAGCATCCGCCACTCATCAACAAAGAGGTCCTCGACCAAAGCAAACCTTGACGAATTCGGCTCGCTATCTCGAAACGCCAAAACAGGGAAAATCAATCTTCGTTTCGTCAAGTAAACGACGCAAGCAGCATCGACTGACAATCCTGCTTTTGATCATTGTGGCCATAGCAGTTGCCCTTGTTATTCGTTTTATTTTCTTTAAATAAAAGCTCAATACCAAAAAGAATTAAATCGTCTGGCGTAAATGAGTTATTTATGCCCCGTAAACGCAAAAAAGGGGGAGGCCGCGAGGCCTCCCCCTTCTCAGTTCAAGCGTACGGCTCGGTGCCGTCCACCGGTCAGCGGCGCCCTGGCCTCCCACGGGCTGACCCCGCAGTACTCTCGGCGCGATGG
>NZ_JADPCH010000005.1:0-54574 GCF_015670745.1 Collinsella aerofaciens
CGGCGGCCCGTTCTGGGCGCGCCTCAATCGTAGCCCGAGATGGTCCCAGGCTGACAATTTCGACTGTAATGGACGTTTGGGCAGAAGCGCACACTTAAGAATCGCAACGATAGTCTGCGAGACAAAGCGTCGCGTATCCTTGTCAAAGCCTTGCGCAGCCTGGAGCATCACGGGCAGGCTCTCGCGTAGATTCCCAGCGATATCCGCAAACCGCTCAGCACCCGTAGCCTCAAGCACGGAGAACAACGCATCTACAAAACGCTCGCGCTCGTTAGGCGACACCGCAAGCAGCATCTCGCGAATGGAGCCATCAACGTATCGAGCACCGGCGGACAGGCGCTCACAGTACACGAAGTCGCGACCATCAACCACTCAGCTAAAGGGATTATGCTGAAGCAGGCTGAACTCGGTGCTCTCAACGATGGCATAGTCCTCCTGTGTCTCGAACATCATGCCAAAGATCGACGACCGAGGTAGCGTCTTGTCGATTCGACCGGATAGATCGGCGAAGGCGTTGCCGCTCAGAAACTCCTCGACGAAGCCCGGGCCATCATGGGAATACGCCCTTTCGATTCGCTCACGGGCGACATCGGGGCACATCGCCGCACCGTACACCGCAAGGTTTCCACCCTTGGAATGACCTCCGCACAAAAGCGGCCCGTCAATCGCATCCGCCGCCTCGTCTACATAACGCGCCGCGGATTCCTGGGCCGGCACAGGACACCGGAACGCCATGTTAAAGTCCTCTTTCCAGCCCACAATCGTGCTGTCGGTCCCCCGGAAGGCAAGATAGCTAAACCCCGCCGGAAATCGGAACGTCATGGCCGCAAACTGCTCCGTTGTCTCGGCATCACTCACGCTACGATAGCCGCAAACACGAACGCCACGGTAGCGAGGGCTTGCTGCCACAGCCTCCAACAGGGCACGACTCCCCTCCGGATCCCACAGGTCGCCAATCATGTCTTGGTAGCACTCGGCGCGCAGCAGCTCGCGTACGTCTAGGCCCTGCCAGTTCGTCAGCTCCGCCATATCACCCGGCAAACGCAAATAGGACAACCACGCAAAGACCAGGCTATCCACCGCGCAGAACGGCCGTTCCTCAAACGGATCAAACGCCGTCTGGGCATAGGTCAAAAAATTAGGCGAATCCGACATGGCCCTCCCATCAACTATGGTGCATTGGGGTGGTGCAAAGTAACCTGACCCCCCCTCGCACTAAAAAGGCGCCCGGACCGTGTGGCCCGGACGCCTTTCATTGTAGCCTGTTGCCCAAACGAGCCGAATTTAGCAGGAGAAGTCGACGCTGTCGATGATGTCCTTGAGGGCCTTGGCGGAGGCGGTGAGCTCATGCTGCTCGTCATCGTTCAGCGGCACGGGGACGCGGCAGACGACGCCGTCGCGGCCAACGACCGTCGGCATGGAGATGGCCAGATCGGACAGGCCATACTCGCCCACCATGAGCGAGGAAACGGGCAGAACGGTCTGCTCATCACGCATAACAGCGGTGCAGATGCGCTTGACGGCCATGGCGACGCCGTAGTAGGTGGCGTGCTTCTTCTCGATGATGGTGTAGGCGGAGTTCTTAACGTCCTCGGCGATACGCTTCTCGGCAGCCTCGTGCTCCAGATGACCGTGAAGCTCGCAGAAGGTGTTCAGCGGAACGCCAGCAACCTGAGCGCTGGACCAAGCGACAAACTCGGAGTCGCCGTGCTCGCCCATGACATAGGCCTGGACATCGCGCGGGTCAACCTCGACGTGGGCACCAAGCATCTGCTGCAGACGGCCAGTGTCGAGCACGGTGCCGGAGCCGATGACATGGCCCTCGGGCAGGCCAGACATCTTGATGGCAGCATAGGTCAGAACATCAACCGGGTTGGAGACGATTAGCAGAATGCCGTCGAAGCCGGACTTCTTAATCTCGGGAATAATGGACTTGAAGATGCTGACGTTCTTGTTGACCAGGTCCAGGCGGGTCTCACCGGGCTTCTGGGCAGCGCCAGCAGTGACGACGATCATGGCGGCGTCGGCGACATCGGAATAATCGCCGGCGTAGATCTTCATCGGCTCGGCAAACGTCATGCCGTGCGCGATATCCAGGGCCTCACCCTCGGCACGGTTCTTGTCCACGTCGATGAGGACCATCTCGGAGAACAGACCACTCTGCATCAGTGCGAACGCCGAAGACGAACCGACGAAACCGCAGCCGACAATAGCGACCTTCTTCTCGTTAACCATTAGAAACTCCCATCTCTCTCCACAAACAAGCCGCCCGGGAACGACCCGAGCGGCTTGTCGTAATCCCAATACATCCAATCGGGACTTTGATTATGCCCCTATTCGCAGCCAAAAATCGACCGTTTACCGAAATTGTTTGCAGTATTCGTAAAATAACTGCGCGAAATCGGTTTCGAGCTATTGACGAGTCGAAATAGGTTTCTAATACAGGCCCGCCTCGCGAATGGCCTCGACAGCCAAAGCGATCTGATCGGGCGGTAGGACCAGCGCCATGCGCACGTGTCCCTCGCCCGAAGGACCAAAACTCGCGCCCGGCGTCACCACAACGCCGGCCTTCTCCATGAGCTCCTCGCAAAACGCCATGGAATCGGTGCGACCACCGGGAAGCTTGGCCCACACAAACATAGAGCCATGCGCGTTGGGACGCTCCCAGCCCAGACCCTCAAGACCATCGCACAGGGCATCGCGGCGCTCCTGGTACTTCAGACGCTGCGCCTCGACCTCATCGCGCGGGCCATTAAGGCACGCGATGGCGGCCTTCTGGATCGGGAAGAACATGCCAAAGTCAATCTGGCTGCGCAGCTTGGCGAAGGCCGAGACCACATCCTCGCGACCGACCAAAAAGCCGATACGCGCACCGGTGACGTTAAACGACTTGGAGAGCGAGAAGAACTCAACGCCCACCTCGAGCGCGCCGGGATACTGCAAGAAGCTGCCGCCCGGCTCGCCGTCGAACACGATGTCGGAGTATGCGTTGTCGTGAACGATGAGCAGGTCGTGCTCGCGGGCGAAAGTGATGATCTCCTCGTAGATCTCGGGCGTGCCCACCGAGCCGACCGGGTTCGCGGGCAGCGACACGATCATATACTTGGCACGATCGGCCACCTCGGGATCGATACCCGCCACATAGGGCAGGTAATTATGCTCGGCAACCAGCGGATAGTATTCGAGCTTGGCATCGGCGATCTTGGCACCCGCCTCAAAGACCGGGTAGCACGGATCGGGAACCAGAATGGTGTCACCCGGATCGAGCAGGGCCAGGCCCAAATGGCCCACGCCCTCCTGCGTGCCGTTGCACGACTGCACCATAGACGGCGTAATGCCCGAAACGCCAAAGCGACGCTCATAGTAATCGCACACGGCTTGCTTGAGTTCGGGCAGGTCGCGCAGGGCATACTTCCACATCTCGGGATCTTGGGCTGCCTGCGTGAGCGCCTCGACCACGTGGTCGTACGGCTTAAAGTCGGGCGTGCCCACGCTCATGTTGTAAATGGTCTTGCCCTGAGCCTTCAGCGCGAGAAGCTTGTTGTTGAGCGAGGCGAAGACCTCCGCGCCAAAGCGGTCGAGACGCTGCGATGCCTGCATGGTGCCACCTTTCGATATGAAAAACGCGGCGCTCCGACAAGAGCGCCGCGCGATACGGGCCATCAGATTGCAAAAGTGTAACGCTTGCAACCCCCGTATTGGTTCAATTTAGCCAACCTTAGTCAACTGGATTGAGCGCGTCGATCTGCGCAAGCCACAGACGCGAGCTAGCGTCACTCGGCATACGCCAATCGCCGCGCGGGCTGAGCGTCACCGAGCCCACCTTGGGACCATCGGGCAGGCAGCTGCGCTTAAACTGCTGGGCAAAGAAGCGACGGTAGAACGTACGTAGCCACGTGTGGACGGTCTTGGCGTCGTAGACGCCCTCGAAGCTCTTGAGCGCCATGCGGTAGATCTTGCCCGGCTCAAAGCCAAAACGCAGCAGGTAGTAGAGGAAGTAGTCGTGCAACTCGTACGGGCCCACCAAATCCTCGGTCTTCTGCGCAATCTCGCCGTCGCCCGTGGGCGGCAGAAGCTCGGGGGACACCGGCGTATCGAGGATATCGAGCAAGACCTCGGCAATGCGCCCGCCAAAGACATCGGCGGCATAGCGTACCAGATGGCGCACAAGCGTCTTGGGCACGCTCGCGTTGACGGCGTACATGCTCATGTGGTCGCCGTTATAGGTAGCCCAGCCGAGCGCCAGCTCCGACAGGTCGCCCGTGCCAATGACAAAACCGCCAGCCTGGTTGGCCAGATCCATCAGAATCTGCGTACGCTCGCGCGCCTGGCTGTTCTCGTAGGTCACGTCCTGCACAGCTGGATCATGCTCAATGTCCTTGAAGTGCTGCTCCACAGCCGCGTGGATCGAAACCTCGCGGAAGCTCACACCCAGGTCGCGAGCGAGCGACTCGGCATTCGACTTGGTGCGATGCGTCGTGCCGAAGCCGGGCATGGACACGGCTGTGATACCAGTGCGCGGCAGCCCCAGTGCATCGAAGGCACGCACGGTCACAAGCAGCGCTAGCGTGGAGTCCAAGCCGCCCGAAAGGCCGATAACCGCAGCCTTGGTACCCGTGTGGGCAAGGCGGGTCTTGAGGCCCGCAGTCTGCAGATCGAGGATCGTCTCGCAGCGCTCGGCCAAGTCGCCGTGGTCGGCCGGCACAAAGGGCGCGCGCGGGAAAACGCGGTCGATATCGCAGGCATCGCGCAGGACAGGTTCTTCGGCCAGCACGCCCTCAAACGAAAACTCAACGGTCGTGGCCTCCGGCGCATCGTCGGTGCGCGCCCACGTCGTCGAGCGACGGCGCTCGGCAACCGGGCGGTCAAGGTCAACGTCGGCGATGGCCATATCGCAGGTAAGCAGTTTGGTGGCGGCGAGCTTGGAGCCATTTTCGTAGATAAGGTTCTCGCCCGCAAAGACCATGTCGGTCGTGGACTCGCCCTCGCTCGCGTCCGCGTAGGCATAGGCGCAGTACAGGCGTGCGCTCTGGTTAGAGATGAGGCTGCGGCGGTAATCCGCCTTACCGATAATCTCGTCCGAAGCCGACGGATTGAGGATCACCGTCGCACCGGCAAGCGCCATCTCGGTCGAAGGGGGCGCCGGCACCCACAGGTCCTCGCAGACTTCAACGCCCAGCACCATATCCTCGGCACCCTCATCACAGCAGCGGTAGACAAGCCCCGAACCCAGCGGAACCGGACCCTGACCGGCAAATTCAACCCACACGGGATCCGCAGGCGACGGAGCAAACCAGCGACGCTCATAGAACTCGCCATAGTTGGGCAGATACTTCTTAGCCGTAAGACCCAAAAGCTCACCCGCACAGCACACGGCGGCGCAGTTGTAGATGTTTTCAGCCACCGCAACGGGCAAGCCAACGGTAAAGACGATCGGCAGCTCACGGGTTTCATCGAGGATGTGCACCAGCGCTGCTTCGCAGGCATGCAGCAGCGTGCGGTTATGGAACAGATCGGCCGCGGTATAGCCGGTCAGGTTAAGCTCGGGCAGTACCAGCGCGCGAACGCCACGCCCGGCAGCATCGCGAACAGCCGCCAGCGCAACCTCGGCATTACCCTCGACATCGGCCACGCGAATCCGCGGCGAGGCCGCCGCCACACGCAAAAAGCCATCAGACTGAGAAAGGTGAAGATTCATAAGAATGCTCCCGTGCGTAAACGCTATTCAACACAATTAGCAAGCCCTATTGTAGTTCAACCGCCGGGTGGAACCGCATCCCACCAACTTGGTGAGCAATTGATGAGTTGATGGTATCTGTTAAATGTCACGTACGATTCACATCTGGTGGGTACCCTGATGGCTACACGAAACGAAGCAGATTTACACCGGGAGGACCCCGTATGACAACCAAGTACACCGACGCGCCGCGCACGCGCGTCATGACGCCGGCATTGCTCAACAACGGCGTACACGAGAACCATTCCATTGGACAGACCATGGCCATCGCGCCCAAAAAGGGCCTGTTCGACGACATTTCCATTCCCCAGATCATCGCCGGCGCCGCAGCTGCCGCCACGAGCGTGGCGCTTGCTTCAAAGATCGGCATTGCCGGCTCGGTGATTGGTGCCGCTGTGAGCTCAGTCATCACTGTTGTGTCCTCGCAGGTCTATCGCCACTTTATCTCCGCCAGCGCCGAAGCAATCAAGGGCACGCATGCCGCTGTCGACTACCCTGCCGGCGCCTACGAGCCCGTTGAGCCCGATGTCGAGGAGCACCTAGGTGGCGCCGCGACCACGCAGGAGATGCGCCAGGTTGCGGGACGCGCGACCACGGCGCGCGTCGCCCCCAACAGCCTGCGCGCCAAGGCGGCGGCAGAGCGCAGCCAGACACAAAAGAAGGTCATCGTCTTCTCGATCGCCATCGCCATCGTCGCGGTCATCGCCTGCGCCGGCGCCATCCTTATCACCACTGCCGGTGAGGGTCTGGGCGAGCGTCCCGAGCCAATCCTGTCGTCGCGCACGACCGAGCACGACGCGGATAACACCGGTCAATCGCAAAGCCAGCAGGACGACTCGCAGGGCGCCTCCGCATCCACCGACTCGTCCTCGAACACCCCCGATCAGTCGCAGAGCGCTGATTCCTCTGCGAACAGCGGCGGCACGCAATCCAGCACGACCGACTCAAGCCAAACGACTGACGGCTCTCAACCGAGCACAGGCGACCAGACGAGCGGCAATGCATCGGGCACGGGATCTACCGACAATAGCAACACCAACAGCTCGAGCGGAACCGCTTCCGGCACGGCATCAGACAGCTCGAGCCAAGACACGGCATCGGGCAACTAAGCACGTTTGCCCCTCATAGATAACCGACCTGCATAACGGGCGCGAACCGGCAACGGTCGCGCCCGTTTGCCTTGGGCGACGAGATGGCAAGCCCCGCGCGATGGTAAGATGCTTTGGTGTGTAAAGAGGAGATTTGCCATGAGCAAGACAATAGTTAAGCCCACGCTATCGCTGGGCAACCACATCTATCTGTATCGCCTGCTGCGCGACGCGATTGGGTGCGGCAAGCAAACGTTTATGACGCAGGTCGAGGAGGCACTCGCCGCTGGTGACATGGTCGCATATGACCTGGGCTTTGAGTCCACGCACGAGCTGCTCGAGGAGCTCGACGACTGCATTAAGCTGACTGTCTTTAAGGGCGGTCGCCTGTATGCCACCGTCATCGCCAACGAGGCTTGGGATGCCGCCCTTGCCAAAGGCGAGGACAAGCCCAAAGCTGCCAAGGGCGCCAAGCAGTCCTACAAAAAGAAAAAGCGCGGCGAGAAGGACCTCAAGGCCGTGCGCCCCAAGCACGTTAAGCGTCCCGAGCCCGAAGCCATGGTTGAAGTCGTGCCGGAACCCGAGCCCGAGACAGAGATCGAAGTCGCTATTGAGGTAACGGCAGAAGCCGAAACCGAAATCGCTGCCACGACCGAGCCCGTAGTCATATCCGAGCAGGAAGCCACTGCTGAGCTCAACGAGGCTCCCAAGTCGACAGCCGAAGAAGCCGCTAACCTATCCGAAACGCCTGCGTTCCAAAACAGCGATGTCTTTGGCGACGAGGCTGAGGACGATCAGCCCGAAGAGCCCACAGAACAGGACGCTACCGAGTCGGCGCCGGAACCCGAGACGCCGCAGCCCGCCATCTCGCTCACGGTCGTCTATGACCCCGAGAATGCCAATGCCGGCATCACCACCATGGCATCCACGCCCATCGAGGCAAAGTCGAGCGTCGAGAATGAGAGCGCGACGCAGGTTGAGGTTGAAACTGAAGCTGCAAACGCGCCCGTCACCGTGAAGCCCGCAGATTCCACAATCAAGCCGAAGACGACGCTGGAGTTCGCACCCGTCATCGAATCCGTGCCCGCCTCTGCTTGCGACCAAATTCCCGCACCGGCACCGGCTTCGGTACTCGCAGAGGCCCCAACCCCCGCACCCGTAGCGCCCGCCATCCCCGAGGACTTCCCCGTCGATTTCGCAACCGAGGTCTTCTGCCCCGGCCCGCTTCTGCACCAGCTGTCGACCTATCTCCCCTACGGCGCCGATACCCTCGGCATTGTCGGCGAGTACTACTGGATCGCCCGCGAGCGCGGTACCATCGAGGCCGCGCGAAACCGCGCAAGCTTCCCCCTGCGCTACACGCAGGCCGGCGAGCGCCGCGAGGTTGCCGTGCGCATCCGCCGCAATACCACCGGTGGCCTCGGATCCACCTGGGCCATCGATAAAGTCGAAGAACCCGAGCAGTAACGACAAACGGCTCAAATCCAAATCAGGATTTGAGCCGTTTTTATTTGTTGATGTTGCGTAACCAACAGCGAGCGGGCCGCAAGTGCCCCAGGTTGCCGTGAAAGAGGAGCGACGCGTACTTCGGTACGCGAGCGACGGCTTGAACGGCAAGATGGGCTGCTTGCGACCCGCGCAGCGTCGAGCAGTTACGCGGTTTGGAAAACCGCGTAACGATCTAGTCGCGCGTCAGCTTACGGTGAATACGATGCGGCTGGGCTGCGTCCTCGCCCAGGCGCTCGATGCGGTTGGCCTGATAGGCCTCGAAGTTGCCCTCGAACCAATACCAGTTGCCCGGATTCTCGTCGGTGCCCTCCCACGCCAGAATGTGCGTGGCGACGCGGTCCAGGAACATACGGTCGTGGCTAATGACCACCGAGCAGCCCGGGAACTCGAGCAGCGCCGCTTCGAGTGAGGACAGCGTCTCGACGTCGAGGTCGTTCGTAGGCTCGTCGAGGAGCAGCAGGTTGCCGCCCTGCTTGAGCGTAAGCGCCAGGTTCAGACGGTTGCGCTCGCCACCGGAGAGTACGCCGGCGCGCTTCTGCTGGTCCTGGCCCTTAAAGCCAAAGCTCGCCACATAAGCGCGGCTCGGAACCTCGGTCTCGCCGACCATCATGTGGTCCAGACCGTCCGAGACGACCTCCCATAGGTTCTTATCGGGGTCGATGCCGGAACGGTTCTGGTCGACGTAAGAAATCTTGACGGTCTCGCCCACCTCGAGCTCGCCCGAAGTCAGCGGCTCCAGACCCACAATCGTCTTGAACAGCGTGGTCTTACCGACACCGTTGGGGCCGATGACGCCCACGATGCCGTTGCGCGGCAGGGTGAACGAAAGGTCGTCGATGAGCACACGGCCATCGAATTCCTTGTGCAGATGATGAGCCTCAAGTACCTTGTTGCCCAGACGCGGGCCCACAGGGATGCGGATGTCGGTCCAGTCGAGCTTCTGGCTTGCGCGGGCCTCGGCCTCCATCTCCTCGTAGCGAGCCAGACGGGCCTTGTTCTTGGCCTGGCGGGCCTTGGGCGAGCTGCGCACCCACTCGAGCTCGGCCTCCATGCGCTTGGCGAGTTTGGCATCGCGGTTACCCTGAGCCTCGATACGTGCGGCCTTGGTCTCCAGATACGTAGAGTAGTTGCCCTTGTAGGGATAAAGGTGACCGCGGTCGACCTCGCAGATCCACTCGGCAACGTTATCCAGGAAGTAGCGATCATGCGTAACGGCAAGCACCGCGCCTTGATAGTTGTGCAGGAAATGCTCGAGCCACAGGATCGACTCGGCGTCCAGGTGGTTCGTGGGCTCGTCGAGCAGCAGCAGGTCGGGAGCCTCGAGCAGCAGCTTGCACAGGGCCACGCGGCGGCGCTCGCCGCCGGAAAGCACGTTGACCGGCATGTCAGAATCGGGCAGCTGCAGGGCGTCCATGGCCTGACCGAGCTTGGAATCGATATCCCAGCCGTCGGCGGCATCGATCTCGTCCTGGAGCTTGCCCATCTCGGCCATGAGTGCGTCCATGTCGCAATCCGGGTCGCACATCTCCTCGCCGATCTTGTTGAAGCGATCGACCTTGGCGATCATGTCGCCAAATGCCATGCGCACGTTCTCGATGACGGTCTTATCGTCATCGAGCGGCGGCTCCTGCTGCAGGATGCCCACGGTGTAGCCGGGGGTGAGCCTGGCATCGCCGTTGGAGACCTCCTCGATGCCGGCCATAATCTTGAGTAGGGTCGACTTGCCCATACCGTTGGGGCCCACGACGCCGATCTTGGCACCGGGGTAGAAGCTCAGGGTCACGTCGTCAAGGATTACCTTGTCGCCATGGGCCTTGCGAGCCTGATACATCTGGTAGATAAACTCCGCCATTTGCCTGTTTTATCCTTTCTACCTGCTGTTTCCCTATTCTTGTTTCGCTTTAGTGGAAACGAAATAAAAAACCAGCTCTGAAACGTAACGAAAAAGGGGCATGGTTGCCCACACCCCCTAATACTACCTGGGAAAAGTCCCCCGGAACATACTATGAACTGCGTACGCTAGTTTTCCGCAACCTTAACGAGCGGCTCGCTGCGATTTGCGCCACAACAGATACGAGTAGACGTAAACGGCTCCAACCGAACCAAACGCCAGAGCCGCAATCACCGCGGCGACGACTTCACTCGAAAGCACGCTGCCTGCCACGCCCATCACAATCAGGCCAATACCCAGCACCATAAAGCAGGCGCCGCCAAAACGCTGCGTACGGCGCCAGTTCTCGGGATCGGCAAGCGCCCAGGGTGTCTTGATACCGAGCGTATAGTTCTGCTTCACACGCGGCAAGTAGTTGCCTACGCCGATGAACAGCAAACCGACAACACCGGAAATCAGCACGTTAACCGAACCGACCGCCGGCACTACGCCCCAGACCGTAAGCTCTCCCAGCCAGCTTATGGCGCACATGAACAAGGTGAAGGCGATTACGAAGCCCTGGTAGAACTTGCCCGAGGTTCGATATGCCTCACCTTTGGGGTCGATGCGCGGCACCATGCAGAACATTGCGAGAAGCGCCAGAGGAAGCACGCCGAGCGCGGAGGCCATCCAACTAGGACCCCAACCGTCGACGGCGCCGTTCGCGCCCCAGTGCGTGGGAATCTGTGCAGGCAGGCTCGGCATCACCATGAGGTGCGCTACAACATTAATAGCGCAGACCACAACAAGCATGGCCCACACGCGCGACGATACCCCCGTGGCGTGAATGCCCTTGTTTTCGTTATTCATCCTTATCACCTTCCGTGTTTGTAAAGCCCATAAACCAACCGATCAAGTCCTGCATGACGGTGGTGTTTAAGCTGTAAACGATGTTTTGGCCATGACGTTCGTCGGTCACCAACCCGGCGTTTTTGAGCGTCGCCAAGTGATGGCTCAGCGACGGCTTACTGATATCGAAATGCTCGGCAAGCTCCCCCGCCGTGCAATTGCCCTCGCGCAGCAACTCCAAAATGCGCCGTCGCGTTGGATCGGCAAGCGCCTTAAAACCCTCTCCCGGCATAAGACCTCCTCTCATCATCTCTCATGACGTGCACACTATACTCAATATTTAGATGTTTGTCTAACTATCTAATCGCAATGCTTCAAACCACATCAAAGCAAACGCCATCGCAACCTATGGGCGATTACCTATAATGGCGATAGCTAAAACACGACCGACTCCCCATCGGAGGATATCTATGACCGAAACCGCAGCCGCAACTCCCAACGAGACACGCGACACCAAGCTCGAGATCATCATGGGCCGTGAGGCACTCGATAAGCTCGCCAACGCCACGGTGCTGATGCTCGGCTGCGGAGGTGTGGGCTCCAACTGCTGCGAGGCACTCGCCCGCGGCGGCATCGGACATTTCGTCATTCTGGATAAGGACGTCGTCGCGCCCAGCAATATCAACCGTCAGGCCATCGCCTTTCACAGCACCGTCGGCAAGCGCAAGGTTGACGTCATGGAGGCTATGATTCACGACATCAACCCTACCGCTACCGTCATCAAACGCACCGAATACCTGCTGAGCGACAACATCGATGATTTCTTCGCGAGCGTTTTGGAGCAGACGGAAGGCAAGATCGACTACGTCGTCGACGCCATCGACACCATCTCGGCCAAGCTCACCATTGCCAAATATGCTCAGGGCCACGACATTCGTTTGGTTAGCTCCATGGGCGGGGCCAACAAGCTCCATCCCGAGTGCCTCCGCTTTGCCGACATTTTCGATACGGTACGCGACCCCATGAGCCGCATCATGCGCAAAGAGTGTAAGAAGCGCGGCATCAAGAGCCTGCACGTGCTGTTTAGCTGCGAGGAGTCGGTTAAGACCCAGCCCCGCGACCCTTCCAACATCCACGAGCGCACCGAGCTCGGAACAGCCAGCTTTATGCCCCCTATCATGGGCCAGATGATTGCCGGCGAGGTTATCCGCCAGATCAGCGGCCGCGGCACTGAGCGCGTACGCTCCGATGGCCAACGTCTGGACTAGCGGAGCGCACCGAGATGGAGCCCCGGTTATTTGATGCACACTGCCATCTTGATTTAATGGCTCACCCGGACGCCGTTGCCGATGAGGCGACGGCGCTGGGCTTGGGTCTATTTGACTGCGGCGTCAATCCGCGCGACTTTTCGGCCGCAAACGAGCGCGCCCGTCGCCTACCAGGCATCATCGCTGGCGTTGGGCTCCACCCCTGGTGGCTCGCCGACGGCCGCTGCGGTCCTGCCGAAGTCGATCTGCTTTGCGAAGTTGCTGCCCAAGAGCGCTACATCGGCGAGGTGGGACTCGACTTTTCCGCACGCTTTGCAGGAAGCGAGCCGCTACAAATACAGGCGCTTGACCGGCTCTGCGATGCACTCGTGCAGCATCCTCTTGTCGGGCGTGTGATATCAATTCACGCCGTTCGTTCGGCAGGAGCCGTACTGGACGTCCTCGAATCGCATGGACTACTCATCCCAAACTCCGACTCCCCCGCTATCATCTTCCACTGGTTTAGCGGTACTTCGGACGAACTCGTCCGCGCGCGTAATGCGGGCTGTTATTTTTCCGTGAACAAGCGGATGCTCGCCACCAAGCGCGGTCGCGAATACGCCCGACAGATCCCACTCGATCGTTTACTGCTCGAGACCGATGCGCCGGCGGAGGCAAACACCGAAACAAGCGCACAGTCGCTTATCAGATCGCTCACATGGACCTCAGAACGCATCACCTCACTCAAAAACCGCGACGCAGAGTGCATCGAGTCGGCAGTTTTAGCAAATGCGCACTCTGTTTTTGACCTTCGCTAGCCCCGGTGGGCAAAAAATGCCAAATATGAGTACTGTTGCAAATCCAGTCACATTATTTTACGGCAAAATAGTGCCTTGATAATGTACAGCTATCCATTATCAAGGCACTTTAAGGTGGTTAAAGTCATTTTTAGCAGGTTTTAATCACTCGCAGACACCCAACTAGGCCCTCAATAGCTTAATTTCGCTGTTACTAAATTAGTGACAGTACTCATATTTAGCATTTTTTGTCCATGGAGTCCCGGGGGGCGACAATTCGACTCCCCGGGACTGCTCACCTATTCGGAAATCGGCACTCCATGGCCCCAGGAGCCTTCCATGCCGCATACGGTCGAAGCAAACCCCGCCGCAAAGTCGAGTGCACGCTCGATGGCCTCGGCACCATCCTCGCCACGCTTGACGGAATCGAGATAACACATCAGGAACGAAGTCAGGAATGAGTCGCCCGCACCCATGGTGTCCTTCATATCCGTTACCGGCTTAGCCAGTTGGCGGTAATAACGATCGCCATCATAGGCAATGCAGCCCTCAGCGCCAGCCGTTGCCGATACGAAACGCGGACCTAGGCTCCTCACCCATGCCAGACGCTCGCGAATCTCATCCTCATTCGCGGCGTCTGCCGCGCTAAAGAACGCGAAGTCAACGTAGGGAGCAATCTGCTCGTAGTACTCGTCGGTCGAATCGTCCGAGAAGTCAAACGAAACCGTGATGCCCGCGGCCTTCAACTTGGGAAGTTCACGCTCGGTAAAGCAATAGTTGCCCGAGTGGACTACGTCGAACTGCTTCACGTACGCAAGGTCAAAGCGATCGAGCACATAGCGCGCATCACCACGGATGCCGCCCTCATTGGAGCCAAGGAAAACACGGTCGCCGTTAACGACGGTCACGCGTGCCGCACCGTTCTCGCCGATGAGCTGCTTGCACTTGGCAAGCTCAACGTCCTCATCCTCAAGACTCGCAATCACATGCTCAGCAGCAGCGTCATTACCAAAGATGCCCATATACGCGGAGCGCGCGGCGCCGCACTTCTTGGCATACACGGCAAAGTTCACCGCATTGCCACCCGGATACATTGTGTGGATATGCTCGTAGCAGTCGACGACGTTGTCGCCAAACCCCAGTGCGCTCACGTTAAATGCCATGACGCCGCCCCTCTCTCTTATGCCAACGGAACCACTGTTGTGACAGCAGTACCGCCCAGAATCTACGCGAGTTCCAGCAGCTCCGGCAGCTGGTCGATAATCTTGTCCGCGGCATCCTGGCTAAAGCCAAAGCGTTCCTCGCGCTTGGCAATGACCGTCAGGCCGGCTCGCTTACCCGCGGTAATGCCCGGAACGGAATCCTCAACGCAGCAGCAACGATTCGCGGGCAGCCCCAGCAGGTCCAGCGCATGCAGGTAGATGTCGGGCTCGGGTTTGCTCTCCTTAAACTGCTCGCCGCTCACCACATACTCAAAGGCATCAGACAGCCCGCATGCGTTGAGCACTTCCTCGATGCTAACCATGGGAGACGAGCTGGCAAGCGCCACGCGAACGCCACGGCGCGGCAGCTCTCGAATCGTATCCACGGCGCCTGGGTTAATCAAAGCCTGATAGTCACGCGGACGCTTATGCGCCCACTCGTCCCAACGGGCCAACGCCTCCTCGCCAGTGAAGTGTCCCTTACCGGCGCGCTCAAACCAATCGACCAGCATATGCAGGAAGAACTGATGCGAGGTACCGACCTGCCCATTCAACTCCTCTTGAGTCAGATTAAGCCCAAGCTCCTTGGCAAACGCGGCAGTCTCGCCCAGGTAGTAATACTCGGTATCGACAATGACGCCGTCCATGTCAAAGATAACGGCGTCGAACGGAAATGCGGACATGGTACCCTCCCTAACAAAAGGGCGCCTGTAAGCAGGCGCCCGAACCATGCATTATCGGCGATTCTAGCCCAGCAGCTTATCCAGCGCCACTGCAATACCATCTTCGTTGTTATTGGCGGTCACCATCTGGGCCACAGCCTTAACCTCATCGACGGCGTTGCCCATGGCAACACCGGTGCCGGCCCACTCAATCATGGACTTGTCGTTCTGGCCGTCGCCAAACGATACGACCTCACTGGCATCGATGCCGAGCTTGGGCAGGGCACCCTCGAGCGCACGGGCCTTGTCGATACCGGGCGCCGTGTACTCAAAGTACCAGTCGGCCGTAAACATGCCCGAAAGCGTCTGGGTAAAGGGCGCATACATCTCCTCGTAATGCGCCTGCAGGTAGGCCGGATCGCCTGCCGTCAGCAGCTTGTCTACGGGATAAGTGTCCACGACCTCATGCAAGCTCTCGACCTCGCGGATCTTAAGGTCGCAGGCATCGCGCTCGTATTTGACGATATTCTTCTGCGAGCCGTCCGGCAGTGTAATCATGCAGCGATACGAGTCCTCTACATGCAGGTCGCGCCCGAGCGAGATCATGGGGATCACATCATAGTTTTGCAGGTGATCAATCAGACGGTGCAGTTCGTCAGCTGGCATGGCCTGGTCAAAAAGGACCTCATCGGTCTGAGCGTCGACAACATGCGCGCCATTGAAAGCGACTAGCAGACCGTCATGGTTTTGGAGGTCGAGCTCCTGTGCCAGAGCATGTAGCCCCCATGCGGGACGACCCGAAGCCAAGATGAGCTTAATGCCCGACTCCTGCGCCGCGAGCAGCTTTTCGCGCGTACGCGGGCTGATCACCTTCTGATCGTTGGTGAGCGTACCATCGATATCCATTGCGATGGCTTTAATTGCCATATGTGCCTCCTTGCATCGTTTTTATCGCGCACTATCTTATCCGAGCCGGGGCACGTTCGCACGGCGCGCGTATGACGGTTGCAAAACCACCCCATTTGAAACAAAGACAAAAAAGTACTTGCAAAGACGCGTTCCGACATATAAGTTGATAAAAGACCGCCGTTGCGGTTTTAAGTAGATCGAGCATATGAAGTTTGAGTTTTAGCGTGTAAGAGAAGGAAGATCGGCAAAGTACAACCCCAAACGCAATGACAACTTAATGAGGTAACTGCCACATGTGAGGCACCCAGGGCATTGCTGTCTCGATTTTGAGCACGATGCCTTCCGCCTTGCATGGGCCGTTCCATCCCGCCCCTGCAGCAACTGCCTCACGGGCTCATTGAAAACCGCATAGCACCCCAACGTCAGCACATCACCCACGGCAAGCACATCACTCACGACAACCAACACATCAACAAACAGCACGAACATCAACCGATTGGAGAAGCTATGACAAACCACCACGCTGAAGACGGCGATAAGAAAAGCATTCTGGATGCCCGCATTGAGCGAGCATATGCAAACGAATATGACGCCGCCTTTGCCGCCGCGACCATAAAGAACTACGCGTCGCTACCGCTCGCGACGATCTTGGCCGACCACCCTCAACTGCTGAAGCGCTGCACAAAGATCATGGGCGACCCCGACATTCGCAAGCTGACAGACCCCTATGCCCCAAAACGCGACAACGATTCGTACGTTCTTACCGTAGGCTGCCTAGCCCATATGCTTACGGCGCTCGACACGAAACTCAAGCTCGAATGGGAACCCGACGAGCGTCATGAACTCGAAAGTAAGCGGAACACCCTGCGCACCGCACTGTTCCTTCCGTTGGACGGCCTCAAGCGCTGCAACGTCGAGCTCAATACACAGGCGCGGCAAAAGCCCGGGACCACGGGGCAGAAAACTCCAAGACCCCATGCGGCCATCGTCGACCGCAACCGATATAACCGCATGACCGCGCACTTTTCTGCCGAGGGAGCAGCCATAAGGACGCTGATCGACCTGCTGTGCCTCCTGAGCATCAACGAACTATTTGAGGGCTATCTCGCCCTTGTTCCCGCGACGGCACCCAAGTCGGTAGCAAAGATCATCGAGACCTGCAGACGCCAGTTTGAGCGCCATCGCAATGGCAGCGAGATGAACGCCAGCATCGCGCAGTACTACGCGGCTCATTACAAAAATGACGGATGTGCCCCTATCGAGCATCAGCTGCGGCTCGCCTACACCACGCCCGTCGCAACGCTCCATCGCTTTGGAGCCCTTGGCGCTTGCGAGCCGCACGAACAGGCAGCCTGCCCCACAACCGAGCTCGATCTCAGGCTCGGACGAACCCTGTAGCCCGCCAGCCCCTCCGCGGGCAACAATCCTATTCCACAACACAACCAACAGAAAGGAGTCCTCATGGACACCAATCATTCCCCCATCATCAGCCCCCTCACCATGCGTGAATCCGCCCGAGGTATCACGCTCACCAGCATTTACGATGAGATGCTCGCCCGTCGCGAGCTCTCCGTCATGGGAAACATCGAAACCCCGATGGCCCACGACCTATGCCAGCAGATCCGCCTGCTCGATGCCACCGACCCCAGCCGCCCCATCACCATATTTGTCGCCAGCGCCGGCGGAAGCGTGCGATCGGGTCTTGCGATCTATGACGCCATGCGCCTCGCATCGTGCCCCATCCGCACCGTCTGCCTGGAATTCGCCGCGTCCATGGGCGCCGTGATCTTTATGGGCGGCGACGATCGCCGTATGGCGCCCCATGCAGAGCTCATGATTCACGACCCGCTGATCCCCCAGGGGGCAGGCGGCTCGGCACTTGCGCTGCAGGAAACCAGCCGGCGTCTCATGCAGACCCGCAAGATCCTCACGCAAATCCTCTCGGACCGCAGCGGCCTCACGCCCAAGCGCATCCAGTCCCTCACTGCAAAAGACACCTACCTTTCGGCCGAGCGCGCCGTCGAGCTCGGCTTTGCCCACGAAATTCTCTCGACCACCAAGGAGGTGCCCATGTCTAACCTCGCCAGCCGCCTCGCCGCATCTAAGTCCGCATCGTCCACCATCCTCGCCAAGGATCGAACGCTCTCCTGCGACACCCGCCAAACGGGACTCAACAACAACGCACTTGTGATCGGCCCCTCGGGAGCCGGCAAGACCCGAAACGTCCTCAAGCCCAACCTGCTGCAAATGAACGCAAGCTACATCGTGCTCGACACCAAAGGCACGCTCTGTCACGAAGTGGGACCCGTGCTGGCAGCCCACGGCTACCGCGTGCAATGTCTCAACTTCGCCGACCTCAACACCGTCCCGGCCCTTGCGTCCGGCATCGAGCGCTGCGGCTACAACCCCCTGAGGCACATTCGCCGCAAGGCGGACGGCAGGCCCAACCAGCAGGACATCCTCTCGGTGGCAAAGGCCATCTGCCCCATCGAGGACAACAACCAGCCTTTTTGGGATCATGCCGCGGCAAACCTGCTGTCGTGTCTTATCGCCTACGTCACCGAACAGCTACCCGCCGGCGAGCAGACGATCAGCTCGGTCATCAAGCTGATCGAGCACCTGCAAGACGGTGCCACGGGTCGATTGTTTGACGACCTGATCACGACCGACCCCCAAAGCTATGCCCTCTCGCTATGGCGGCGCTACGCCATTACGCAAAATGCCGAGCGCATGCACGCGAGCATCGTCGGCATCCTTGCCGAAAAGGTCATGTGTCTGGGATTCGACGGTGTGGCACAGCTCTATCGTGAGTGCCATCAGGTGGACTTCGCTTCCATGGGACACACCCCCTGCGCCCTGTTTGTAACCGTGAGCGATATTGACCGCAATCTCGATCCGCTGACCGGCCTCTTTATTACGCAGGCGTTTATGGGCCTCATTCGCGAAGCCGATAGGCAGCCCGACGGCAGCCTGCCCGTGCCCGTGCGCTTTATGCTCGATGACTTCGCAAATCTGCAGATCCCCCAGATCGACAACGTGCTCTCGATTATCCGAAGCCGCAACATCTGGGCAACGCTGCTGCTGCAGTCGACCAACCAGCTCGATGCGCTCTATGGCGAGGCACGCGCACGCTCCATCATGGGCAACTGCGACACGCATCTGGTGCTGGCGTTCCAGGATCCCGAGAGTGCCCGGGTGTTTTCCGACCGCGCTGACGCGCTGCCCAGCACGCTCATGGCGACGCCGATTGATCGCTCGTGGCTCTTTGTACGCGGTCGCACTCCCGAACAGGTCGAGCGCTTTAGGCTCGAAGACCATCCGCTCTACGGGGAGCTGCCCGAGGCGCAGCGAGGCCATGCGGAGGCCGAGATCTAGGCGCAGGGTTCTCGCAGCGCGCGGCGCCCCGGCGATGTTCCACAAAGGCCGTGCGCCCCGGGACCACGGCAAAGCAAAGGGGCCCGCATCCGATAGGATACGGGCCCCTGACTATAAGGCGCGATGCGTTAACAGCAGCGACTACTTGCGATGCGCGCGATAGAACTCGATGAGCGCCTGGGTCGAAGCGTCCTGCTCGGCCTTGGCGGCGTCATCGTGGAAGGCCGGGGTAATCTGCTTGGCAAGCTGCTTGCCCAGCTCGACGCCCCACTGGTCGTAGGAGTCGATGCCCCAGACCGTGCCCTCGACAAACGTGATGTGCTCGTACAGGGCGATGAGCTCGCCGAGTGCGAACGGGGTCAGCGTGTCGCCGAAGATCGAGGTCGTCGGGCGATTGCCCTCAAAGCAACGGGCCGGGACGATCTGCTCGGGCGTGCCCTCGGCACGAACCTCATCGGCCGTCTTACCAAAGGCGAGCGCCTTGGTCTGGGCCAGGAAGTTGCCCAGGAACAGCTCGTGGACATCCTGGCCGCCGTCGGTCGCAGGGTTGGCGGTATTGGCGAAGGCGATGAAGTCGGCCGGAACCACCACAGTGCCCTGGTGCAGCAGCTGATAGAAGGCATGCTGGCCGTTGGTGCCGGGCTCGCCCCAGAAGATCTCACCGGTGTCGGAGGTCACGGCGCTGCCGTCCCAGCGGACATGCTTGCCGTTGGACTCCATGGTGAGCTGCTGCAGGTAGGCCGGGAAGCGGTGCAGGTACTGGCAGTACGGCAGCACGGCGTGGCTCTTGGAACCGAAGAAGTTGACGTACCAGACATTGAGCAGGCCCATCAGCGCGACGGCGTTGTTCTCGAGCGGGGTGTTGCAGAAGTACTCGTCGATGGCGTGGAAGCCCTCGAGGAACTGCTGGAAGCGCTCGGGGCCGAGCACGACGATCAGCGACAGGCCCACGGCGGAGTCAACGGAATAGCGGCCACCGACCCAGTTCCAGAAACCGAAGGCGTTGGCGGGGTCGATACCGAAGGCCTCGACCTTCTCGAGTGCGGTGGAAACTGCGACGAAGTGCTTTGCCACGGCCTCGGCGTTCTGCTCATCGGAGCCGTCGATGGCGCCCTGAGCCTTGAGCTGCTCGAGCATCCAGGTCTTGACCTCGCGGGCGTTGGTGAGGGTCTCGAGCGTGGTGAAGGTCTTGGAGACGATGATTACGAGCGTGGTTTCGGGATCCAGGCCCTTGAGCTTCTCGGCCTGGTCGTTGGGGTCGATGTTGGAGATGTAGCGGCAGTCGATACCGGCGTCGGCATAGGGACGCAGAGCCTCGTAGGCCATGACCGGGCCCAGGTCGGAGCCGCCGATGCCGATGGACACCAGATGCTCGATCTTCTTGCCGGTAACGCCCTTCCACTCACCGGAGCGCACGCGCTCGGCGAAGGCATACATGCGGTCGAGGACCTCGTGCACGTCGGCGACGACGTCCTGGCCGTCGACGATGAGCTGGCCCTTCTCGCTTGCCGGGCGGCGCAGCGCGGTGTGCAGGACAGCGCGGTCCTCGGTAGTGTTGATGTGCTCGCCAGAGAACATGGCGTCGCGGCGCTCCTCGAGCTTCACCTCGCGGGCAAGATCGCACAGTAGCTTGACGGTCTCATCGGTCACCAGGTTCTTCGACAGATCGAAGTGCAGGTCACCGGCGTCAAAGCTCAGCTTGTTCACGCGGTCGGCGTCAGCAGCGAACCAGGCCTTGAGGTCGATACCTTCGGCCTCGAGCTTCTCCTGATGAGCCTCGAGCGCCTTCCAAGCGGCAGTCGACGTAGCATCGATAGGTGCGGCAACAGTTGCCATAGAGTCCTCCTCAGCATACGGGCGCACGCCTCCATGCGCCCGGACATTCAGATGCCACTATTCTAGCGCAGGTCAAGACTACAATCAGCGAGCGTTGCCAATCGGCCCCCAAACGGCAACCGACCAAAAAGGGACAGGTTTTGACGATGTCCGCGCAAGCGGGTATTATCGAACATGTATTCGATAAGAACATGTGTTTGATGGGAGGACGCGTGGGGCACGAGCGTCACACCTATGTCTGCATCGACCTTAAGACGTTCTACGCCAGCGTCGAGTGCGTCGACCGCGGGCTCAACCCGCTCACTACCAACCTGGTCGTTGCCGACGAATCGCGCGGACGCACGACCATCTGTCTCGCTATCACGCAGGCCATGAAGGACTTAGGTATACACAACCGCTGCCGTCTGTTCGAGATTCCCGACGGCATCGACTACATCAAGGCCGTACCGCGCATGCAGCACTACATGGAGGTGTCGGCGCAAATCTACGGCATCTATCTGGAATACGTCAGCCCCCAGGACGTGCACGTCTACTCAATTGACGAGTGCTTTATCGACGTGACACCCTATCTGGACCTCTATCACACCGATGCGGAAGGCTTCGCCTGCATGTTGCGCGACGAGGTCCTGGCGCGCACCGGCATCACGGCGACGGTCGGCATCGGCCCCAACCTATTCCAGGCCAAGGTTGCACTCGATATCACCGCCAAGCACGTACCCAGCCGCATCGGCATACTCGACGATGAGACCTTTCGCAAGGAAATCTGGCCCCATCGTCCCATCACCGATATCTGGGGCATCGGCCCCGGCGTGGCAGCACGACTCGAAAAATACGGCGTCTACGATCTGATGGGCGTCGCGGCGCTCGACGAAAACCTGCTTTACGACGAGCTCGGCGTCAATGCCGAGTATCTCATCGACCACGCCTTCGGACGCGAGCCGACAACCATCGCCGATATCCAAGCCTATCGCCCGCAAGCAACTTCGACCACCACAGGACAGGTGCTCTCGAAGGGCTATGCCTACGAGCAGGCCTACACCGTCTTGCGCGAGATGGTCGACAACGCCGTGTTGGACTTGATCGATAAGCACGTGGTCTGCGACAGCATCTCGCTCTTTGTGGGCTACGCGAGCGAGCGCGCCGACATACGCAGGCTTGATGCCAGCGGTACTGCACAATATGTGGACGGATGCGGACACCTGCGCTCGAGTACGTCGAGCATCGAACCCACCGCAACCGCCGGCCCCGAGCTCGCGCCCCGTGCTCCCAAGCCCGTCCAGCGCGATGACGAACGGCGCCGCCTGGTGCGCGAAGCGCAGGCAATCGATGGCATCTTTGTGGGAGAGCATGGTGGCAAACCGCGTGGTGGCTATGCCGCGCTCTTTGCGCACTCCAACGCCTCGCGCAAGCTGCCCGAGCGTACCAATTCGTTTAAGAAGATCATGGGCTATTTCGATGAGCTCTGGGCGCAGACTGTCGATCCCAAACGACCGGTCAAGCGCATCAACCTGGGCTTTAGCAATCTTGTGCCCGAGGAATTTGCCACCATCGATCTGTTCAGCGATATCGAGGCCGATGAGCGCGAGCGCGACCTGGCGCGCGCCGTCCTGGCCGTGAAAGGCAAGTACGGCAAGAACGCGCTCGTCAAGGGATTAAGCTTTACCGCCGGCGCCACCGCGCGCGAGCGCAACGATCAAGTTGGAGGACACCGTGCCTAAACCCAAACAACAGCCCATGCGCCCGCCGACCGCCTTCGAGCGCCTGGCGGACCCCGAGGGCAGACGCCGCGCAGCCGACCCCAACCTCACTGCCAACGGTGCCGTGCGCGCCAACCGCGCCGCACAGTTTATGCCCTTTGCCGCCCTCACGGGATACTACGAACTCGTGCGCAAGCAGGAAATCACCGTCGAGCAAAAACGTGAGCTCACGGAAGAAAAAGCCCTCGAGCTTTCGCAAAAGCTCGAGGGCCTCAAACGCGGCGACTTGGTGCGCGTCACCTATTACGATACGTACGGCTATCGTAGCCGCACGGGCATTCTCGACGAAGCGTTACCCGCATTCAAGCTGCTCAAACTCAGGGATATCGCCATCAACTTCGACGATATCCAGGACATTGAGCTACGCGGACGAGCCTAGCGACGAGAACGCTTGCGCAAGACGAGAGCAATGCCAAGCACTGCGGCAGCTGCAACCAGCAATCCCAAGACCAGCGTGAGGGTCGAGTCGCCAGCGCGAGGCAGCGAGCCGTCCTTCGAAGTCTTCTTAGCGGTCGTCGTGACGGTGGTCGTGGTGCTGCTCGACTGGTCGTTGCCACCCGTCTGGCTGCCGCCAGGCTGATCGCCGCCACCCGGCTGCGAAGGATCGGTGGGTTCCGTCGGATCCGGAGTACCGGGATCAACCGGATTCTCCGAATTCTCCTTGCGCTGGATCCAGACCTGGCAACCATAGAACGGGTTGGCGGTACCAAGGCACAGACCCTGGTTGGTCACCGCAAAGGTGCGCAGACCATGGTTATACGGATCGTTAAAGCCATTGGTCGTCAGCGTCGTAAAGTTCACGCCGTCCTCGGTCACATACATATCAAAGCCGCGCTCGGCATCGCGCAGGTAACACATGCACGTAAGGACACTCTGCAACTTCTTGAGGTTCTCCTCGCTCAGCAGCTTATCGAGCGCATCCTGAATATCGCTCGGCAGCTCGGTGCCATAGGCATCCTCGTACTGCTGCTTAAGGCTCTCATAGCTATCGAGCATGTCCTGATACTGGTCGGCAAAGGACTTGAAGTACGCGATCTCGCCATCGATCTTCTGGACATAAGCGGCGTCGTCCTCAAAGTCCTGGGACATCGTCGCGGCCTGATCGCAAAGACCGCCCGCGGCATCCTCCAGCGCATCGCTCAGATCGCCAAAGCCCTTAGCAACCTCGGTCTTCTCGTCATCGACATCGACGGCCTTGTTTGAATCATCAACCTCAGCAGCTTCGTTCGAATCATCGACCTCGACGGCCTCGTTTGAATCATCGTCCGCAAGCGTGTTCACGGGAACGATGGGGTCGTCAGGCGATTTCTTGTCGAGCAGGTGATCGAGCAGGTCCCTAAGGCGCTGAACCTGAGAGTCCCACTCCTCGGGCGTCATATCGATAATGTCGCCATTGGAGAACTGGCCGATCGGCTCAAGCAGGCTCGCGGTATCAAAGGTACCGATATACAGCTTGCCGTCGAACTTCTGCATGCGCCAAATGTACTGGTTCTCGTTTCGGCCAAAGCCCGAAGTCAGGCCGGAAATACCGCCCTCGGGGAACATGTCGGTGCAATCGCCAACGACGAGCTCCATGTTCTCGTCCTTGTCCATGCGATAGATGTTAACCGACTGCTCAAGATTGGCATTCACAAACGAGCAGTCAACGCCACCCATGCTGCTCTTGCCGCCCTCTTCGGTGTTGGATTTGTTGAACAGGATGCGCTCGAGGGCAATCTCCTCGTCGTTGTATTCACCGATATAGAGGTAGTCGTTGTAGACGATGAGGTTGGCAGCGCCAGAACGGGTACGGGCAGGATCGATGCCAAAGCAGTACTTTGCACCGTCCGTCTTCTGATCGCCGACAATGGGAGTCCACGAATAGCTGCCGTCGGCATTCTTGTCGCCACGGACCATGGCAAACGACTGCATGGAATTATCATCGGGAGCGTTCTCGGGCGTACCGGTGCAGATGGTCGCATAGAGATGGCCATTGTACGAGACCATATCCCAAATGGCGCCGCCGTAGATGCTGTCCTGATAGCGAATCGCCGGATAGCCAAACAGCGTCTCCGAGTTGGCAATCTCGGTGAAGCTGTCCTGGCCCTTCGAGGGGTCAGACGACGTCAGGATTGTCGACACAAAATTACCGTTCGCGTCTTTACCCACATTACTGATGACGAGCTGGCCATCATGGACGCACATGCCGCGGATACCGGTAGAAATGCCCTGCTTGTAGGCAGCACCGTAATCCTGCATGCTCGAAAGGCCCTGATAGACAACTTTGTACTCATCCGTCTTAGGATCGATCTCGTATACAGCAGGCAGGCCGCCTTTGCCGTCATTGGTCCTGACGCTGCCGCAGAAATAGAGCTTACCCTTATAGCTCACGGCATTGCGGAACAAAGGAGCGACGCCGTTGAGCGATTCAGAGAGTAGCAGCTTGGTCTCACCGGTCTTGGTATTGATCTTGACCAAGATGCCGCCGCTGTCCTTGTCGGCCGTGCCGTCCTCCTTCTGCTGTCCATAGAAGAAGGTACCGTTAAACATGGCCTCCAGCGTCAGGCGCATGGTTTCGACATCAAAGGAATCGCCCAGCGTGCTGTTCATGAGCGTCAGCGTGTTGCCCATCGCCGCATAGCAGGTGCCCACATAAAGCCAGTCACCATAGCTCGCAGCCGCCCAAGTGTAGCTCTGGCCGCGATCGCCTTCGTTGTTGGCCGTATTACCATCGGCGCCCGGAACGGCAACGGCACCGTTACCCTGGTAGTCGACGATGCCATCCGGCTGCGACGTTCCTACCGTAGGATGCGAGAGCTTCTCAAAGGAATACCCATTTCCCGCATTGTAGGTAACGGCACCCGATGCGTCTTCGGCGTGCGCCGGCAGCGGCGATACCAAGATAGCGGCAAGCGCTGCCACCAAGCCAAGTGTTCCCACTCGTCTCATAAGGTTATAGCCTCCCCTGTCCTAAAGCCCAGTTTTAGCATTCTTCATTTCTGTCCACGGTTAATTGCAATCTGAGCACAGCAATAATCAGTGTATAAATATACACCTGTAATTTTTTGGACGGGTTCATAGATGCTCGATTGGTAGCGAATTCCGCGCAAACCGTCACCAAACTCCACTTTTGCCGCATCTAAAGGTTATTTTTGCGCAAATTTTTGGATGCCGATAGTCACAATGGGCAGGAGGCTGGTACCCACCGGAGAGGGCAACGCCTACATTTTCATAACGTAATAGCCCGCACCCCTCACTGCCGTCTCGAGTGTGTCGCGATCAACCGGGCGCTTCGAGCGCACGCGTGCCGTGTGGTCCGCGTACGTTACCGTAGCCCACACGCCATCAAGCGCATTGAGGGCATTCGTCACATTCCGGGCGCAGCCGTCGCAACTCATGCCGCCGATAAGGAGTTCCTCACGATAGGGGTAATGGGACTCGTCGGTGTCTGCCACCACAACCTTTTTGGCCTTCTTGCCGCTCGCACCATCGCTGCAGCAACTCTTCCCGTGTGTCGAAGCGGCAATGCGACGCAGTCCAAAAAACATGCCGACGGCAATGACGGTCAGCACGATGAGATTCGCAGGGTTGAGCAAGTCACTCATGCGTTCCCCTTTCAGTAGCACTATCTAGATACCCCCATGGGGTGTCCCCATCTTAACCCAAAATCATGTCCGTTCGGTCAATTAGTTTTCCTCTTCAAACTTTTTTGTTGACCATGGCTTACTTTCGTGTATAAGTTTTCCTAGGCTAACAGTTTAGATCCGTAAGGAGCGACGTGACTCGAACCATAGACATCCCAACGTTTCAGGCAGCAGTCGTGCGCAACTGCTCCCCCACGCTCGCGGGCATCAAGCCGGCATCGCTCTTTACCTATCCAGGCACCTACGCCCACGGGGACGGCTCGACCGCAACAGAAACCATCGCAGAACGCCGAGCACGCCTGCTCAACGTTATCGCCCAGTGCAACCGCGAGCTTGACCCGCTTGGCATCCACCTGAGTGTTTTGGTCTGGCGGCCCTGCGGAGCGCTCGTGTACGTGTACCGAGCCAAAAGCCTCACCACCTATTTCGCGGACCCTCGCGCCAAAACGGCGCTCGCCTCGGAAGGCTACGACACGAGAGACCTTTCGACATGCCTTGTGCATTTGGCATCACGCATCACGCTCGCGAGTAATAACGTCGCGGAATGCGCCTGTAGCCAGACTCGATGCGCACTACCCCAGCAAGCTAGCTGCAGCAACGACTGCACCTGCGAGTTTCCGCACGAAATAGGCTACTTCCTAGGATATCCCTACGACGACGTGCACGAGTTTATCGTCCAGCGCGGCGAGAACTATAAGGTCTTTGGGGCCTGGAAGGTCTACGCAAAGGTCGAGCAGGCACTTGCGACGTTTGATGCCTACCGCGCCTGCACCCAATACTTCACCTTTGTCTATCAGCAGGGCTACAGCTTGGCGCAACTTGCCCAGGCAACCCGATAGAACATAGAAGCCGTGGCAACCTGCCGCACAACTGAAAGGACTCAACATGAGCAAGATCGCCGTCGTCTACTGGAGCGGCACGGGCAACACCGAGGCCATGGCAAACCTCGTTGCCGAAGGTGCAACCGATGCCGGCGCCGAGGCAGAGGTCATCTCCTGCGCCGACTTCTCCGCAGACAAGGCCGCTGGCTATGACGCTATCGCCTTCGGCTGCCCCGCCATGGGTTCCGAGGAGCTTGAATATGATGAGTTCCAGCCCATGTGGGATGAGGTCAAGGAGACCCTCGGCGACAAGAAGGTCGTCCTCTTTGGCTCTTATTCGTGGGCCGAGGGCGAATGGATGGACAACTGGAAGGCGGACGCCGACGAGGAGGGCGTCAACGTCGTCGATTCCGTCATCTGCTACGACGCCCCCGATGATGAGAGCGAAGCGGCCTGCCGCGCCCTTGGAGCCGAGCTCGCCTAGCGGCAATGAGCTCCGCCCGCAACGCGCATTGCAACAAAACACATTCGCGTCCCAACAAAAACGGGAGCCGGATCACATCCGGCTCCCGTTTTCTGCTATGTCAGTCATATAAAGCGGCTACGAGATATTGCCCAAGAACGCCTTGGTGCGCTCGCTCTTGGGGTGGTCGAAGACCTCGCTCGGCGTACCCTCTTCCACAATGACGCCGCCGTCCATAAAGACGACGCGGTCGGCGACATCGCGGGCAAAGCCCATCTCGTGCGTCACGACGATCATGGTCATACCGTCGTGCGCCAGGTCGCGCATGACGCCCAGAACGTCGCGCACGAGCTCAGGGTCGAGCGCCGACGTGGCCTCGTCAAAGAGCATCACGTGCGGGTTCATCGACAGGGCGCGGGCGATGGCCACGCGCTGCTGCTGGCCGCCCGAGAGCTGGCTCGGCATAAAGTCGATGCGCTCGGCCAGGCCGACCTTGGTCAGCTCCTCGACGGCGATCTTCTCGGCCTCTTCCTTGCTGCGCTTGAGCACCTTTTGCTGCGCAAGCATGACGTTCTTTTTGACCGACAGGTGCGGGAACAGGTTGAACTGCTGAAACACCATGCCCAGGTGCGTGCGCACTTTGTTGAGGTCGACGCCCTTGGCACACACATCCACGCCCTCGACGACAATCGAGCCGCTCGTGGGATGCTCCAGGCGATTGATGCAGCGAAGCATCGTCGACTTGCCCGAGCCTGAGGGGCCCAAGACCACAACGACCTCACCCTTGTGCACATCCAGATCGATATCGCGCAGGACTACGTTGTCGCCAAAGGCCTTCTGGAGGTTCTTGATGCTGACGACGACCTCGTTCGAGTTATTGGTTTCGCTCATGATAGGACCTCCTTACAGACCGGCGATGTGATCGGCGGGCGTCGCGACAACCTGTCCGGCGCTCTTAGTGGGACGCTTCTTCTTGGTCTCGGCCGTGCCCAAAAGCCTCGCCTCAAGACCGCTCACCAGGCGAGCGAGCGGCAGGGTGATGACCAGATAGAACAGGGCGGCAACCACGTACGGCGTGATGGAGCCCGTCGTGGCCACGATGGTACGGGCGTTCATGACGATCTCGACCACGCCCACGGCGGCAAGCAGCGACGTGTCCTTGTAGAGCAGGATGAACTCGCTGGTCAGCGTGGGCAGGACATTGCGGAACGTCTGCGGAATCATAACGTAAAGCAGCGTTTGGAACGCGTTCATGCCCAGCGAGCGCGCGGCCTCGTTCTGGCCCTTGGGGATCGACTGAATACCGGCACGGAAAATCTCGCACAGGTACGCAGACGAGTTCATGGCCATGACGATAACGCCCAGTACATAGTCGTCCACCTTGACGCCGGCCAGCGGCAGGCCAAAGAATGCGATGTAGATCTGCAGGAACGCCGGCGTACCACGGATGATATTCACATAGATGCCGGCAAGGCAACGAAGGATGCGCGACTTGGAGATGCGCATGAGCGACAGCGCAAAGCCAAAGGGAATTGCCAGCGGAAACGCCACGAGCACGATCGAGAGCGACATAAGGAAGCCCTTGAAGACGATCGGCAGGCTCTGGACCAAAATGACCGGGTTCAGGAACAGGCGAAGGAACATGTTGGAATTCCATGCCTCGACCCACGGCTGCTCTTTAAGATCGGCCAGGAAGTTATCGAATGCCGTCACGCCCTTAATCTCCACCGACGGAATCTTGGAGATCTTCTTGGTCGAGCCATCGGCCAAAGTGTAGGTGCCGCTAAAGGCCTCATCGCCACCCTCGACGGGGAAGGTCACGCCGTAAACCTCGACACGGAAAAAGCCGCCGGCAGGCGCCGTCTCGCCAAAGTCAATCTTGAGCGTCTGGCCGTCAGCCTTGCACGTGGGCTTCATGGGCGTACGATCCATGAGGTCCTCGCCCGAGAGCATCGTCAATCGCGTGTCATCGGTACCAAACGTCGTGCCGTCGACAAACGTCAGCGAAAGACCGCTCAGCTCCTCATCGGCATCGGCCTGGACCTCCCAGGTAATGCGCGTCTCGGTACCGCCAACCACAGCGCTGCCCGAACCGGTGTTGGGTCGGGCGGTAATCTTTGCGGTCTCAAGCGCCTGGGCGGTCGTGGGCGCATATGCCCCCGCGCACACCAGCGCGAGCGCCACGGCCATGACGCAGACTAGCTTTTGGAGCAAGGCGGGCAGTGGAAAACGCTGCTCCGCGGCCCCTTTGTTCAGTCGAGACAAGGTGGCTCCTATCGTAGAAGTTGCCGGCAAAACGAGACGGAAATGCTCTCCGTCAAGAGAAGCGCAAAGGCCCTCTCCGCCAAAACGGAAAGGGCCCGCGCGCAATCAAGTAGCTATTTTACTTGATGTTGTACTTAGCCATGAGGGCGTCGACGGTACCGTCGTCGGTCAGGTCCTTGATGGCCTGGTTGATATCGTCCTTGAGCTTGGTGTTGCCCTGGTTGATGGCGATGGCGTACTCCTCGCCGGTGCTGATCTGCTTAATGGTCTGGCAGGTGTTGAACTGCTCGGCGGTCAGCTGGCTGGCAACGGAGCGGTTGGTGACTACGGCGTCGCCCTTATCGGACTGCAGGGCGCTGAAGCACTCGGTGGCGTCCTTGTAGGGGACAATCTTGGCCTTGGGGAAGTTCTCCTGGGCAAAGGACTCGGCGGTCGAGCCAGACTGGACGATGATGGTAGCGTCGGCGTTGTTGAGCTTCTCGCTGTAGTTATCGGCCGTGATGTCGGTGTTATCGACCTTGGTCACGATAGCCTGATCGTCCATGTAGTAGGAATCGGAGAAAGTGACTTCCTTCTCACGCTCGGGCGTGTCGGTGATAGCCGCGATGGAGACATCATACTTGGCGCCCGAAGCGACGCCCGGAACCAGCGTGTCAAAGTCGTTATTGACGTACTCGACATCCAGGCCCAACTTGTCGCCGATAGCCTTGATGAGCTCAAGGTCAAAGCCCTGATAATCGCCGTTGTCATCCTTGTACTCAAACGGAGCGTACTCGGCAGAGGTGCCGACGGTCAGCGTACCGTCCTTGACGAGCGCGTACTCCTTGGAGCCGTCGACCTTCTCGACCTTGGCGTCGTCAGAGCTGCTGGAACCGGCATCAGAACCAGAGGTGGCGTTGGACGAGCCGCAGCCCGTCAGAGCGAGGGCGAGCGCCATAGCGCCCGTGGCGGCAAATGCGCCAAGTTTCTTCAGCTTCATAATCAGTCTCCTTCCAATGACCCCACGTGATTCAGAGGTCTGCAAAAACTGAGGGTTATTATGCACCCGCTTGGAAGAATCTGCAATTAGAAAACTGATTGAAACAAACCCATAACGTGAATGGAGCACTCCACTTTATGACAGTCATTACTGCTGCAACGACCTTAACAGTTTGATTTCAGCCGCATAACCTGCAAGTTCGTTCGGTGTCTCCAAAATAAACGGCAGCGAACGCAAGCGACCATTCGATACAATATTCTGCATAACCTGCATACCGCCGCCAAACTCTTCACTACCCAGGTAGCCCTTGCCGATGCACTCGTGGCGATCCTTATGGGCGCCGCAGGGATTCTTGGAGTCATTGATATGCACGGCGCGCAAGCGCTCGATACCCACCACACCATCGAACTCGTCGAGTACGCCGTCCAGATCATGGATGATGTCGTAGCCAGCATCGCTCACATGGCAGGTGTCCAGACACACGCCCAGCTTGTCCGATAGCTCTGGACGTCTGGCAGCTACACCCTCGATAATGCGCGCCAGCTCTTCAAAGCTACGGCCCACCTCGGTACCCTTTCCCGCCATGGTCTCGAGCAGCACCGTCGTCTGCTGGCCCTCAAACATCACCTGGCACAGGGTGTCGACGATCATCTGAATGCCGGCATCAGTCCCCTGCCCCACATGCGCGCCGGGGTGGAAGTTGTAATAGTTGCCGGGCAGTGCTTCCAGACGCTGCAAGTCCTCGGCCATTGCCTCCAGGGCAAACTCGCGCGCCCGCTCTTTGGCAGAACAGGGATTGTAGGTATAGGGGGCATGAGCCACGAGTGGGCCAAAATCATTTTGCGCCATAAGGTCACGCAGGGCCGCCACATCATCCATGTCAAGGTCTTTCGCCTTGCCGCCGCGCGGGTTGCGCGTAAAGAATGCAAAGGTATCGGCGCCAATGGATAGCGCCGTCTCCCCCATTGCCCGATAGCCCTTCGTCGTCGAAAGATGACACCCAATCGTCAGCATCTCCAGCTCCCCCTCATCAGTTGCGGTGGAATAGTTCCTGTTTCGCCCCTATTCTGCCGCAAACAGGAACTATTCCACCGCAACTTATAAAAGGGGCATCAGAGATGCGGGCCGCCAAGCACTATGGCTACGGGCGCCGGCGTCATGATCCCCTACGCGTCAGCGCCAAGTCCTAGGGGGCTAGACGGATTGCATCGATAATGCGCGCGCAGCGCTGTGTGGCAGCGAGGGGCATGACGGGGCTCTCGAGTTTCCCTGCCCGGATGAGCTGGGTCGCATGCTGGATTTCGCCGTAGAAATCATCGACCTCAAACGGGGCATTTATTTCGAGCATTCGTCCGTCGGAGTACTTCACATGGGCGAGCTCGGGGCGATGGAGGCGCTCGATTTCCAACGAGCCCCGCTCACAGGCAATCGTTAAGCGGCTTTCATATGCTGCTTTGCCGTCGCACGCCATATGAATGGGTATGCCGCCGACGCTCATACGGATCTCGTCGGCCCAATCCACGCGGCCGCCCGATACGTCACGCCAGCGAACTACACGAGACGAAACATCGCACGCACCCGCAAGTAGATCCTCAAACCACCCGACCGCATAGCAGCCCATGTCATATAGACAGCCACCCTGCAACGGGTCGAGCAGATAACTCGAAGGGGGCTCACCATAATCGAGTTTTTGCACGCTTTCAATCGAGACGATACGGCCGAGCTCGCCCGACGCAAGCAAGCCCTTCACGCGAGTACGCATCGGACAAAACCGATTTTTCATCGCCTCCATAAACAGCACGCCGTGCTCGCGAGAGGTGGAGGCAATCGAGAGAGCCTCTTCTTCATTCAAAACGGCCGGCTTTTCGCACAGCACGGCCTTTCCCGCGCGCAGTGCCCGACAGACCCAATGCGCATGCATGCCATGCGGAAGAGCCAAGTAGATTGCGTCGACATCGGGGTCGGCAATCAGCGCGTCATAAGCCGCATCGCCGCTATCGTCAGCCGTGGCATAACTGTGCGCGGCATCAATCGAAAACGCCCTGCAAAACTCCTCAACATGCGAAGGAGTGCGACCGGCGGCAGCCACAAGCCGTGCCCCGTCCAACTCCTTGAGCGACGATGCAAATCGATACGAAATGTGCCCAGCGCCCAAAACGCCCCAACGAACCTCACGCAAATCATCACATGAATCCCGATGGCCCACGACAGCCCCCTTCAGTTGCGGTGGAATAGTTCCTGCTTGGTCTCTATTCTGACGCAAGCAGGAACTATTCCACCGCAAGTTATAAAAGGGTCATGAGGAGCGCGTTTTGCCGAAGGCCTTAAGCACCGCCGTCACGGGACCAGGCTGGAAACGTCGGCGCACATCGTCGAGACGCTCGGGAATATCGATGTGCTGCGGGCAGTGCCGCGCGCATTTGCCGCATTTGACGCAATTGCTCACCAACTTGGGCTCGCTTGTGCGCACCGCGCTCGCCGTAAAGTATTGAGACAGCCCCGTAAACCAACTATGCGCGTAGCTCGCGTTGTAGGCACCAAAGCAGCCGGGAATATTGATGCCCTTGGGGCACGGCATGCAGTAGCCGCACCCCGTGCAGGGCACGCGATTCGATTTTTCAAACTCCCTCAGCACGCGCGCGATGGCATCGAGCTGAGCAGCCGTCATCGAATCCGGCAGGGCCCGATCGGCCAACGCCGCGTTCTCATCCACTTGCGCGGTATCAGTCATACCCGAAAGCAGCATCGTCACCTGAGGATGGTTCCACACCCACGAAAGGCCCCAAGCAGCCGGCGTCTTCAGGTACGGATCGCGTACGCCATCGAGCACGGCGCGGGCCCGCGGAGGCAGCTTGCCCGCCAAGCGTCCACCCAAAAGCGGCTCCATCACAAACACCGCGAGCCCGCGCTCCGCGGCCGCCATGAGTCCTGCCGTTCCCGCTTGGTAACGCTCGCCGGCATAGTTGTACTGGATCTGGCAAAAATCCCAGTCATATGCGTCAAGCACCGTCAGGAAATCCGCCGCGCTGCCGTGATACGAAAAACCAATCTGGCGAATGCGCCCCGCCGCCTTTTGACGCGCGATCCAGTCCTCGATGCCCAACGCCACCACACGTTCCCACTGGGCGGGCGAGGTAATGTTATGCATGAGGTAATAGTCGATATGGTCGGTCCGCAGGCGGCGCAGTTGCTCGTCGAAGAACCGGTCGAAATCCTCCGCGCATTTGCACGAAGCATGCGGCAGCTTGGTCGCGAGCAAAACCTGGTCGCGTAGGCCTAGGCGCTCAAGCGAAGCGCCCACGCAAGCCTCGTTGCCGGGATAGAGATAGGCCGTGTCCAGGTAGTTAATCCCCTGCTCCACCGCACGGGAGATGATGGCGTCGGCTGTCTTCGCATCAAGGCGTCCCGGCGCACCGGGAAACCTCATACAGCCCAGCCCCAACGCCGAGATACGGTTACCGCTTTTGGGGTCAACGCGATATTGCACGGCCCCTCCTCCCCCATCGAAGCCCTGATAAGGCGAAACAAACCTGTCACGTCATCGAAGCACATCGGAATCGCAATCGAGAACGTATCGTAACGCAGCAGAAATCAGGCCGTCACGGCACCGCTTTAACATCAGCAAAAAGCCCGACGAAAGGAGACGAGCGTGACCACACGAGAGGATGCCTGCCCCCTACCCCGGCGAACAATACATTCTCTCGGTCGACCGTTACCAGATCGAGGTCATGGACCATCTGGACGAGCTTCCCGCCACAGGCACCGTCATCTTCTGCACCTTCCCCAAGGTGCGCGATGGCGTCGGATACCCTGCGCGCGTTTTTGCGGTCTGTCCCGCGGCATAAGTTCCCATGAGTTTGTTCTTCTAAATTCCGCCTCCGGTGCACGCCACATGCTCCAGCGGCATACAATCCACCAGGCGCCCCTCATGCGGGCGCCTTTTAGTGAGGAGATGATTCACATGCAGATCAACAAGGTCGCCTTTATCGGCAAGGGCGGCGTCGGCCTGCTCTACGGCAGCATGATTGCCACGGCCCTCGGCAATGACGCCGTCGAATACGTCATGGACGACGCCCGTTTCGAGCGTCACGCAGGCGACGCCCTTACGGTCAACGGCGAGCCCTGCGCACTCAAGTCCGTGCGCGCCAGCGAGGCAACGCCCGCCAATCTGGTCATTCTCACGGTCAAGACGACTGGACTCGACCAGGCGCTCAAGACTATGGAACACATCGTGGGACCCAACACGCTCATCGCCTCGCTGTGCAACGGCATTACGAGCGAGCAAAAGATTGCCGAGCGCTTTGGCTGGAAGCACACCGTCCTGGGTATCTGCCAGGGCATGGACGCCGTATTCCTCGACGGCGCGCTCACCTTTACCAATGCGGGCGAAATCCGCTTTGGCGCGGCGGCCGGCACGGATCCTGCAACCATTACCGCAATCGACGAGCTCTACACGCGCTGCGGCATCGCCCATACCGTCGAGAGCGACATTGCGCACCGCATGTGGGCCAAACTCATGCTCAACGACGGCATCAACCAGACCTGCATGGCCTACGGCGGGACCTACGGAAGCGCCACGGAGCCGGACTCCGAGCAGCGCCGCTGCTTTGTTTCCGCCATGCGCGAAACGCTTGCGGTCGCTAACGCCGAGGGCATTGAGCTGACCGAAGCAGACCTGACGCAGATGGTGCACCTCATCGAGGGAATCGACCCCGCCGGTATGCCCTCGATGGCGCAGGACCGCATCGCACAACGAAAAACCGAAGTCGAGGAGTTCGCGGGCACCATCTGCCGCCTCGCAGCCAAACACGATATCCAAGTGCCGCAAAACGATTGGCTCTATCGGCGCATCCGCGATATCGAGAAAAGCTGGTAGCGCCAACGCACCGCATTCAACAGCCTTAACAGCAAAGCCGCCGCAAGGGAACCGTTCCCCCGCGGCGGCTTTCATCTTCGTCTATGACCGGCTGCCAATCTCACAACAGTTATCGTTGCGATTCTGGAACCTCTTCCTCGTCATCGCGGCAAAGTAGCACGCCGGCGCCTCCCAGCAGGGCCGCTGCAATCAAGGCGCCCACAACCACAGGAGCGGCGCCCGTAGCGGACTGCAGGCCGACGGCTAACGCCGCCGTCGGACCAAGACATCCGATTAAAAGGGCAACGACGGCAATAGCGACATCTCGAGCGTTCATGGGACCACTTCCTCCACGAGAAAGACTTTGTTTCTCATAACTTAGTGTGCCCCGCGCCCATATGCGCGGTGTACTGCCACGGTAAGCGCTCTGTTAACTCAAGCACGCACAAAAGACGGACGCCCTTACGTTGCCCAAAGGCTCGGTAAAGACGCCCGCCCGTCATGTCCTATTGGCTTATGGCAGATTACCAACCGGTATAGTAGTCGGTGGTTCCGGCTGCGCAGCCGGAGTCATAGACCTTGCACTCACCCTTGGAACCGGTAAACGTGGAGCCCTGAGCCTTATCGCCCGCGGCCACGACGTAGTAACCATCAGAATCGCGCCAAAAGCCCTCGGAATCCTGAGTCCACTCGCCCGTGCGGTGATGGTAGAGCACGTTGCTGCTGTAATAGGTCTCACGACGACCGTTATAGTTATTGACGCCGGCGGAACGCGTCAGTCCCGAACCATTCGCATAATACGCAGCTGCCGTATAGGACGGCCCGTAGCCTGCGTTGCTATATGAAGCCTGGGCGGCCTCGGCGGCCTCGGCTTCGGCTGCGGCAGCCTCGAGCGCCTCGCGCTTGGCATCCTCGAGCGTGGAGCGAAGCTCGTCGAGCTCGGTCGACTTGGCGTCGACCTCCCCCATCGTCAACAGGCTACCCGCGTCGTCGATGCAACCCTGCAACACAGCGCGCTCGTCATCGGTGGCATAGTCACCGTACATGTTCATGATGATCTGGGCGCGGACCTCCAGGGAATCGCGCTTGGCCCCCATAGAGGCGTTCCACTCCTGCATAGAGCCATAACCGTCGCCGCGATAGTCGACGGGCTGCATCAGCGTCGCCTCGGACGGCGTGGATCCGACCGTGTCGGACAGTGTTGCCGCGTGGGCATCGGTTGCGCCGGCGCCCGCCAAAAGTGCCACGGTCAGAGCGGCGGAAAGGGCGGCGGCTTTCGGTTTTCGTGAATCAATCCTCATGTAGCTGGAAACCTCCGTAGTGCGTTTTTGCTGCGTTTGAGCTGCGTGTGATTCGATCGCGCTGCATAGTACCCCGAGCAAATCGCGACCTGCGGTTTTTCTCAAAAGGTGCACGTCATTTGCGTAAAACTCACATCCTCTCAACAGGAGTTTTCCACATCTCGATTGCATAAAGCATGTCAAAAACCCTGTAATAGCGCCCTTCCTATGCAAAAAAGCGTCTGCGCAACCATTGCTTGCGCAGACGCCTTGAGCAGGCATTCTATGCAGTTATACCTATCGAGTCGCAAGGGGTCCTTGCACAAGTCGTCTTACTCGTCCAGCGCGGCAAAGGCCTGCTTCAGGTCCCAAATGATGTCCTCGGCGTTCTCGGTACCGATGGAAAGACGGATCGTGGAGGGCGTGATGTTCTGCTCGGCGAGCTCCTCGGCAGAGAGCTGGGAGTGCGTGGTGGTAGCCGGGTGCACGACGAGCGACTTGACGTCGGCCACGTTGGCGAGCAGCGAGAACACCTGCAGATGATCGATGAACTTCCAAGCTGCCTCCTGGCCACCCTTAATCTCAAAGGTAAAGATCGAGGCACCGCCGTTGGGGAAGTACTTCTGATAGAGCTCGTGATCGGGATGTTCAGGCAGGCTCGGGTGGTTCACCTTGGCGACGTGGCTGTCACCAGCCAGGAACTCAACGACCTTCTTGGTGTTCTCGACATGACGGTCAACGCGCAGCGACAGAGTCTCGGTGCCCTGGAGCAGGACCCAGGCGTTGAACGGGCTGATGCAGGCGCCCTCGTCACGCAGCAGGATAGCGCGGACATAGGTTGCGAAGGCGGCGGGACCGGCAGCCTCGGCAAACGAGACACCGTGGTAGGAGGGGTTGGGCTCAGCGATCTGGGCATACTTGCTACTCGCTTTCCAATCGAAGTTACCGCCGTCGACGATCACACCGCCCAGCGAGGTGCCGTGGCCGCCGATGAACTTGGTTGCGGAGTGGACGACGATGTTGGCACCATGCTCCAGCGGACGGAACAGATACGGGGTGCCGAAGGTGTTATCGACGACAACCGGCAGACCGCGCTTCTTGGCGATCTCGGAGATGGCGTCGATGTTGGGGATGTCGGAGTTGGGGTTGCCGAGCGTCTCGAGATAGATGACCGTGGTGTTGTCCCTGATGGCACCCTCGACCTCTTCCAGGTTATGGGCATCGACAAACGTGGTCTCGACGCCAAACTGGGAGAGCGTATGCTCCAGCAGGTTGTAGGAGCCACCGTAGATGGTCTTCTGAGCCACCACGTGGTCACCGGCCTGGGCAAGAGCCTGCAGGGTATAGGTGATGGCAGCGGCGCCAGAGGCGACGGCAAGACCTGCCACGCCACCCTCGAGGGCGGCGATACGGTCCTCGAAGACGCCCTGGGTGGAGTTGGTCAGACGGCCGTAGATGTTACCGGCGTCGGCAAGACCAAAGCGGTCGGCGGCGTGCTGGGAGTTGCGGAACACATAGCTCGTGGTCTGGTAGATAGGCACGGCACGGGAGTCGGATGCAGGATCGGCGCTCTCCTGGCCAACGTGCAGCTGCAGGGTATCGAAACCAAAGGTGTGCTCGGGGTTGTTGATGAACTGGCTCATGATGATCTCCTTGATCGAACAAAAGTAATAAGAGTGAGAGAAGTAAGTCGCTATCTCCTGATTACGCCAACGGGCGCAAACAGGAGCCCGGCATTCGTCTTGGTAAGCAATTCATATGCGGGCCTCCTTTCACATCCCGGTTCCGTGGTTGGCTTAATTACCTACCGCCTTTGTGTGTTTTGAATAGTACGAGCATCGTCTCCCCGGGTCAATCACTTAAAAGCGCTAACCTGTTATCTGTTTTTTAGATAGCTATCGAAAGGACGGGCGCCGATGACCCTCCAACAGCTTCGCTTTTTGATCGCCGTGGCAGAGTCCGGCTCAATCAACGCCGCAGCCCAGCGCCTCTATACCGCTCAGTCCAACATCTCAAACGCCGTCAAAAGCCTGGAACAGGAGCTCCATCTGGAGATCTTTACGCGCTCCAGCCGCGGCGTCACGCTCACCAACGACGGCACCGAGCTTTTGGGCTATGCGCGCCAGGTCGTAGAGCAGGCCGACATGCTCGAGGCACGCTACGAGGACGGCGGCACCCCGCAAGCCCGCCTCGCCATTTCCGCCCAGCACTACGCCTTTTCGGTCGAGGCCTTTGTCAACGTGGTCGAGCGCTGCCGCGACAGCAAGTTCGAGTTCATCATGCGCGAGACCACCACATCGCAGATCATCGATGACGTCCGTGCGTTTCGCAGCGATATCGGCATTCTGTATCTGGATGACTTTAACGCCCGCGTTCTGCAGAAGGCCTTCGCCGATGCCCGTGCAAGCTTCCATCCCCTCTTCGACGCGACGGTCCACGTCTTCGTTAGCGAGCGCCACCCGCTCGCACGCCGCCCCCAGCTGTCCCTTGCCGACCTCACGCCCTATACGCGCTACAGCTTTGAGCAGGGAACCTCAAACTCCTTCTATTACGCCGAGGAACCTTTTAGCTATATCCCTTGCGACCGCAACATACGAATCTCGGACCGCGGAACACTTACTAACTTACTTATCACGTCGAACGGTTACACCCTGTCGACCGGCGTCCTCTCCAATGAAATGCAATGGGGTATGGCATCGATCCCGTTAGCAGACGCCCCAACGATGCGCGTAGGCTATATCATGCACGACGAGCGCAAGCCCTCTCCCCTCTTGCAGCAATACCTCGACGAGCTCAACCGCATCATCCATGCCAACTAACTGTCGGAAGACGGGGTAGAAATCGTAGATTGCTAGCCCCCGGCGGGCATGGCGCTACAATGGTCACTCACACGAAACGTACCCAACGAAAGGAACCATGTGAAGGTCATCATCTATACCGACGGCTCGGCCCGATCAAATCCGGGACGCGGTGGCTACGGTGCCGTGCTCACATACACCAACCCCGCCGGCAAGACCTTCACCTCCGAGCTTTCGCGCGGCTACGCTAAGACCACCAACAACCGCATGGAACTCATGGCCGTCATCGTGGCGCTCGAGGCGCTCAACCGCCCCTGCGATGTCGAAGTCCATTCCGATTCGCAGTACGTTGTTAACGCCTTCAACAAGCACTGGATCGACGGCTGGAAAAAGCGCGGGTGGAAAACTGCCAACAAGCAGCCCGTCAAGAACCGCGACCTGTGGGAGCGTCTGCTTGCCGCAAAGAGCAAGCATAAGGTGGAGTTCATCTGGGTTAAGGGGCATGCCGGCCACGAGCTCAATGAGCGCTGCGACGAGCTCGCCACCACCGCGGCCGACGGAGCCAACCTCGATATCGACACCGGCTTTAGCGAGAGCGACCTGTAACGGCGTTTTCGCACGCTTTTATGTCCTCCCGCGCTACACTCGTCCTGTAGGCCAAACAACGCAAGGGGGACACATGCTGCGCATCGCAACCATCGGCACATCCATGATCACCGACGACTTTATCCAGGTCGTCAACGCCAACGACCAGGCTACATTCGTAGGCACGCTCTCGCGCGACGCAGATCGTGGCGCCGCCTTTACCGCCGAACACAGCGGCGAACGCAACTTCACCGCACTTGACGAGCTTGCGTCCGCCGACGACGTCGACGCCGTCTACATCGGCAGCCCCAACGCGCTCCATCACGAGCAGGCGCTCGCCTGCATCGCCGGTGGCAAGCACGTCATCGTCGAGAAGCCCTTCTGCGCCACCGAAGCGCAGGCACTGGAAGTCTTCCGCGCTGCCGAGGCAGCAGGCGTCGTGGCCCTCGAGGCCATGCGTCCGCTTCACGACCCCGCCTTCCACGCCTTTGAGGACGCTCTGGGCGAAATTGCGCCCATTCGCCGCGCCTCACTGCGCTTTGGCAAGTATTCCTCACGCTACAACGAAATCCTCGCTGGACGCGCCACCAATATCTTCGACTGCAATATGGCATCGGGTTCCCTCATGGACATTGGCGTCTACGCCGTCGAGCCCATGGTCGAGATTTTCGGCATGCCCTCTGGTCTCACCAGCATGACCACGCTGCTCGACCCCTCAACGCAAGAGCTCACCCATGGCCCCATCGACGGTTGCGGTTCCATTCTCGCCAGCTATGGCGGTGGCCGTATCTCCGTCGAGCTCGCGCACTCCAAAATTACGAATGACCTGCTGCCCTCGCAGATCGAAGGCGAGCGTGGCACTATCCAGATCGACCATCTGTCCACGCCCCGCAACGTCCGCATCGACTATCGCGGCGACGTCGTACGCGGCTCGGCGACCGAGGCACCGCGCGAACAGGACGACAACGGCCGCGCGCTCGATCTGCCCAAATCGAGCAACACTATGGAATACGAACTCATAGACTTTATCACCGCCATCGGTAACATCGATAACGTTAAGGAAGAGATCTGGGAGACCCCGGCGGGACGCCACGAGCTCGGCCACTACCGCGATGTCACGCTCGTCTCGCTCCGCATCATGGATGCCGTGCGTCAGCAGGCCGGCATTACCTTCCCCGCCGATTCAGTCAAGCAGGCCTAGCGATGGGCCTCTTCGATACGTTCTTCTCCAGCGTCACCGGCAGCAGTCGAGAGCCTCAAAAACCATCAAACATCGAGCTCGAGCTGCGCCGCAGGCTTACTGTGCTCGCAAGCGACGAGGCCACTCAAGACACTCCCCTGCGCTACTTCCTGCACTGGATGGGGCAAGTCCAAGGCGTTGGTTTTCGCTTTACCAACACCAACCTCGCGCAGGCACGCGCACTCACCGGCTGGGTGCGTAACATGGAAGACGGCTCCGTCGAGATGGAGATACAGGGGGCTCCGGCAAACATCCTATCTCATCTCGAGGCGCTTCATGCCTCCTACGAGCGCATGGGAACGCGTTTTCGCCTCACAGACGCCCAGGCCCGAGCCCCACTTACCAATGAAGACGGTTTCAGTCCTCGTTATTAGTATTGTGTGCTAAATAAGGTATCATTTACCTACGACCGTTAATAGAAAAGAGGCGAGGCGCATGGCGGTGCAAAGAAGAAACACCAAGCAGCGGAAGCTGGTTCTTGACGCCGTGCGCCAAAGCTATAACCACCCCACCGCCGATGAGATCTACAACGCCGTGCGCGCGCAGGATGACAAAATCAGCCGCGGTACGGTCTACCGCAATCTCAATCTCTTAGCCGACGCCGGCGAGATCCTCTCCATCAAGACGCCGGGCGGCAGCCGCTTCGATCGCACGATCGAGCCGCATGCGCATATCATCTGCACCTCGTGCAGCCGCGTCATCGACGTACCGCTCCCCTTCGATGCCCAACTCGACGCCAAGGCGTCCGAGCAAATCGGCTGGAACGTCACCTCGCACTACACCATCTTCGAGGGCCTCTGCCCCAACTGTAGGTAGATTTTGGGACATGCCTACTCAGCAAGTAGACGACGCAGCTCTTCTTCGACCGTGCGCACGTAGCGGACACGGTCATTGACACCGCGCATGCTGGGATTGCAGCTCTCCATCAGATAGGGATGGCCCACCACGTTGAGCATGTCGCGATCGTTTTCGTTATCGCCAAACGCCATCATTTCGTTAAGTGAGATCCCCAGCGCGCAACCATAATCGGCAAGCGCGGACCCTTTGCCCGAATCAAAGCCGATAAAATCGGTCCATTCGGTTCCCGACGTCATCACGTCGACACGGTCGCTAAAGAGGCGCTCGAAATACTCCAGCGCCGCCGGCTGCTCTGTCTCGGGCGTTTGAAACGCAATCTTAATGACATCCTCGTCAATGTCCTCGGGACGGTCGACCACCGCCACATCGCAGTGGACCTCATAGCGCAGGTGGTCAACAAACGCATCGTTGCCGCTTATGGTGTAGAGGTGCCCCTCGCACGAAAGTGTCACGTCGGCATGGGGATAGGCGACCACGGCATTCGCGATATCCATCGCCAGGTCACGCCCCATAGAGCGCTTGACGACAGCACGCCCCTCGCTCATGACCAGGGCGCCGTTTTCGCATACATAGGCGAGCTCATCGGCCACCGGGGCAAACAGATAGCGCAAGCTCGCATATTGACGGCCGCTCGCCGGCATAAACACGATACCGCGACGATGCAGCTCATCGATGAGCTCAAATGCCTCAGGACGCGGCTCGCGCTCCCCCGGATGCAGCAACGTGCCGTCCAAATCGCATGCAATCAGCCTGATTCCTTCAAGACCCATATGCTTTCCCCCACAGCATCTCATCAACAGCAAGACGGACTTTGAATAGTTGCCTCTCAAAGTCCGTCTTACTTATACGCACGTTAACCGCGTGCCTTCTTTACGATCGTAAAGTCTGGAGCCATACTCACAACGACATCCGCCGCGCTCGATGCAAAGCGTCGACCGGCATCGAGCTCGCGTGTGACCACCGAAAGCCGAACGCCCTCGATACCCCGGAGCATGCGACCCAAAACCGGTTGCACCGGCGTATACATGCGCACGGTATGCTCGTCCGAATCGCCTCGGAAAAGCGGCGCGTGCATATTACCGATCTCCCAGCACGCATGTGCGAGCACAATCGGATCCATGCGGTCGACTTCGACCAAATAGACCTCGGCGCTGCGCAGGCGCACGACAACCGCTACGGGCACCGCGCCCGTGCGGTCAATAGCAAGCACGTCACCGTCGGCAAGACGCTCGCCATCAGTGGCATCCAGCCGGGCATTCACCGTGCGCCCCAGCTCCGTCACGCCCACAAACAGGCGCGCATCAGCCTGGTCCCAATCGAGCAGTAGCTCGTCAACTTCAAAGACGCCGCCCAAATTCCGGCGGAGCAGGAGTTCATAGGACGGATCGTTGAGATTTCCCAAGCATGTCGTCGAAACCAAGCGCTCGGGCATACTCTAACCCTCGACCTCGACGAGCTCGATATCAAAGTTGAGGTCCTTGCCGGCGAGCTCGTGGTTGGCATCGAGCGTCACGGCCTCGGACGTCACGTCGATGACCACGGCGGGGACGGGCATGCCGCTGGGCGTGGACAGGAAGAGCTTCATGCCCTTCTCGATCTGCTCGATGTTGGGAACCTGCTCGGCCGGGAAGGTAATAACCATCTCGGGATTGTGCTCGCCGTAGGCATCGGCAGCAGGAATGTGCACGGTCTTCTTCTCGCCCACCTGCATGTCGACAACAGCGGCGTCGAAGCCCTTGATCATCTGGCCGGCGCCGCAGGTGAACTCCAGCGGCTCGCCGCGATCGTAGGAGCTATCGAACTGCGTGCCGTCGTCGAGCGTGCCGCGATAATGGGTCTTGACCTTCTTGCCCTGGTTGGACATGGTAACCTCCGTGATAAGGGCGGCGCACAACGCGGGCCGCCATGAACATATGGCGCTAACTATACCCTAGTCATACAATTCAAAGACAGTTTGCAAAGAAACGCTGCAACCGGAGGAACCATGGCATATCCCGTATTTGACTTACACTGCGACACCGCCGACCGCATCGGCTGGGCCACGCTCGATCTCGACCTGCGCTTTACCGCGGGCACCGACGGCTATTTCCCCGGCGACGAAACGCATCCGCAAGATTTCGACCTCATCGAGGGCAACGCCTGCGCCATCTCGCTCGCAAAGATCGGCAACACGCCGTGGGCACAGTGTTTCGCCACGTTTGTCCCCGATGAGATTCCCGCCGCCCACGCAGCTCGTTTCCAGGCGCAGATCATGGCGCATATGAGTGGCAAGGCCATGCTCAATCACGACCGCATGGTCAACGTGCGTAGCGCCGCAGACATTCGCCCCGCGCTCAAAGACGGCAAGATCGCCTGCATCCACACCATCGAAAACGCCACGTTCTTTGCCGAGGACCCCGCGCTGATCGAAGTGCTCAAGAGCTTGGGCGTGCTTATGTCGTCACTCAGCTGGAACGCGCAGGGACCGCTCGCGAGCGGCCACGACACCCACGCCGGCCTCACCGCCGCCGGCATCGAGGCACTTACGCAGATGGAGCACGCCGGCATGATACTCGACGTCTCCCACCTCAACGATGAGTGCTTTGACGAGGTTGTCGCCCACGCCACGCGCCCCTTCGTCGCCAGCCACTCCAACTCCCGTGCGGTTTGCGGCGTCAAGCGCAACCTCACCGACGACCAGTTCCGCACCATTCGCGACATGGGCGGCATCGTCGGCCTCAACTACTGCAGCGAGTTCCTATCCAACGATGCGACCGACAAGACCACCGCAGACGTCACCTTCGACCAGCTAGCGGCACATATCGAGCACTGGCTCGACCTGGGCGGCGAAGATGTCATCGCACTCGGCGGCGACTGGGACGGCGCCAAGGTGCCCGCTTTCCTCTCCGATGCCAGCAAGATGCCCGAATTCCAGAACATGCTCTCCAAGCACTTTGGCAAGACCGTGATGCAGAAGCTCTGCAGCGATAACGCCCTTGCCTTCTTCGAGCGTTATTAATTTCACATCCCTTGAGCGGGCCGGCATACCGAACGGTCGAAATGCCGGCCCGTCCCCAATCTGAAGGACCGCTTTTGACGCAGCAGTTTACGATTTTCCTACCCCGACCGGATGGGATGCCCATCCCCGTCGTCGTTACCAAAAAGCGCGTCAAGAACTTCAACCTACGCGTCACATCGAGCGGTGAGGTCCACGCCAGCGCACCGCTCGGCGCCAGCCGCGAGCGTATCGAAGCGTTTGTGAAGCGCAACAGCGCCTGGATTATCAGCCGACTTGCCCAGCGCGAGCAACGTCAGACGACGGCACAGGAGCCGCTCAGCCCCTCGTCCATCATTGCGCTTTGGGGCAAGCCCATCACGGTACAGGACGCACTCGATCACAACTTTGTATCACCCGCACCGCGACCCCAGCAGGCCACCTTCGCAAGTTTTATGGGTGCCGACAAGTCGAACGAACGCCCACAGGCCAAGCGGCTCGCAATCCTCGACGGTCTAACGTCCGACGAGCTCCAAGCCCACATCGACCAGCTCTATACGTCCGAGGTCACATCGGCGCTGCGCGATATTTTGCACGCGTACGAAATCGCAATGGGCGTCTCCGTTTCCCGCGTTTCCGTACGCAGCATGAAAACGCGTTGGGGCTCGTGCACGCCCAAATCCGGCGCCATTCGCATCGCACGCGAACTTGCCGCCTATCCCATCGAGTGTCTCGACATGGTTGTCGCCCACGAGCTCGTCCACCTGCTCGAGCCAAGCCACAATCAGCGGTTTCACGCCCTGCTCGACACGTACTGTCCCAACAATAGAGCTCTGTCGCAGCGGCTCAAGCAGCCGCCCCTCAACAAGCTCTAGCGTCGACTAGCGCACGCGCTCGATCTCGACGCCGCAGCTTGCCAGGGGAAGACCGACGGGAGCCCAAGGCTTATCGAGCTTAACACGCACGCCAAGCAGCAAGGGGTAACGACGCAGCAGCATCTGGGCCACACCCTCGGCTGCCGCCTCGATGAGTTTAAACGTATGCTCGCGCAGATAGCCATCGACATCGTGGCACACCGAGCCGTAGTCAATCGAAGCGTCCAGGCTATCGTGCTCCCCCGCTGCACGCAGGTCGGCATAGAGCACCAAGGACACGATGAACTTCTGGCCCAGCACGTTCTCTTCGGGATACACGCCATGGTTAGCAAAAACCTCAAGACCTTCAACGGTGATGCGGTCGGCATGGCGCAGATCGTCATAGCTCACGTGGGGTACCGCCGTTGCGGTGGATATTTCGCCCCTTCCACGGCGGGCGAGCTCGGCGCCTTCAGTCTTGGTTGCATTCTCGGGCAGTTTCTTATTGCTCATCGCGATCGTCTCCTTCGTTTAGGACCCCGACCGCGCAAACTAACTACACGCGAATCGACAGGTTCTTTTTACCATCGCTCCAGTTGCAAGCATTGCGCGCGAGGCATGCAAAGCAAGCGCGCGACGCTTTGTCGGCTGCATAGAGCAGGCGCTCAAGCGGTTGGCTGTTCACGCGCAGCTTTCGATGGCCCAGAATGGCCGTCTTAATGGCTGCGGCATCGGCCGGCTCAAACGCCACGTCATCGGGCATGCCGCCGAGAATCGCATCAGCGACGCGTTCGCTTGCAACATCATGAGATATACCCGATTCATACTGTTCATCTTTGCCGATATCGTGAAGAAGTGCCGTGGCGTAGATGACCTCGCGGTCAAATTCGAGCTGCTCCTCGAGATTCTTGATCCACATAATGCGAGCGACATCGAGAAGATGGTCAATACCATGGCGGCAGAAGATGCGCCCCGATTCCAACTGTGCAATGTTGCCCAGGTGCCGCCGGAACAGCCCGTTGGCACAAATGTAATCAATACGAGGCATGGCACCAAAGGGGGCCAGGCCCGAAGCCATAAAGCCGCGACGCGACGTCCCCTCGTCGGTCTTCGATGTAAAGTCGTTGACGACCCTCATGCTAACGGCCCAGCATCCTAAAGAACCGCTCCTCGAGCGCGGGATCGGTCTCAAAGACGCCGCGTCGAGCGAGCGTTACGGTCTTGGCACCAGGCTTTTGCACGCCACGCATCGTCATGCACATATGCTCGGCTTCCATGAGCACAATCGCTCCCTGGGGAGCGAGATAATCCATGAGAGCGTCGGCAACCTGCGCACACAGCTGCTCCTGCAGCTGCAGACGGCGGGCATAAACCTCAACCGTGCGGGCGAGTTTGGAAAGCCCAGCCACCCGACCGTTAGGGATATAGCCAATGGCGGCCTTGCCATAAAACGGCAGCAGATGGTGCTCGCACAGCGAGTAGAACGTGATGTCGCGCTCGATAACCAAATCGTTCGAAGCGACGGCAAAGGTTTTGGACAGGTGCTCCTCGGCACTCTGGTCCATACCGCCGGCGATCTCACCATACATACGGGCAACGCGAGCCGGGGTCTCCAGCAGGCCCTCACGAGTTGGGTCCTCGCCTATGCCCTCAAGCAACAGCTTAATGGCGGTCTCGACTTTTTCCTGATCGACCATCTGGGCCTCACTTTTCCGATTTTGCGTTCGCGCTATGGTACCACGCCCTTTGGCATCGGCCACAAGCTACATAGTATGGGTCGAATAGACCGGATCGTCCCGCCAAAGCTCCACAGCGTCGCAAAGCGCAACGCCCTCGCGCACAGCACGGGCGCGCGTGGCGTTCATATCAATCACGCGCTGATTGCTCGAGCCCCTAAAGCGCAACGAGATATCGTACAGATCCTGAACGAACGGGCCGTCCACCAACATGTCGAGGCAGGCAAGGATACGGTCCGTCACCTCGGTATGGTGGCGACCTCCCGGCATAAGCTCCTCGAGCACATCACCGGTGAAGCACCAAATGGTCTTCCCCGACCCCGCTGGATAGGCCGCGCGAACACGCTCGACAAACTCAACGAGTCCCGCCTGATTCTCAGGCTCCATAGGTTCGCCGCCCAAAATCGTCAGGCCATCGATAAAGGGATGGTCGAGGCTCTCGATAATCTTGTCCTCGACGGCACGATCGAACGGCTCGCCCGCAGCAAAGTCCCACGCGACAGAGTTAAAGCAGTTCTTGCACCCACGACGGCACCCGCTCACAAACAGAGAAGTACGAACGCCTTCCCCATCAGCAATGTCGAAATACTTAATGTTCGCGTAGTTCATAGGTAACCTTCCTGGGGGTCTGGAGCATATCATCCCGTCCTCAAACATTCTCGGCCTTCGGCCTGCGAAACTGCGGGCGGGACGATATGTCCCGGCCTCATGCAAAGGGTAACTCAATGAACGAAGCGAACATCGAGCATAGGGTTCGAGATCTAATAAAAACTGGGTTGCGGCTCAACCGCCATCGCAAGTAAATCGCAGCTGCAGCTCGAATTATCTCCGCTAAGAACTTCGAGGAGTGAGCAGACCGCATGCCGCATCTCAGCTACGTCAACTTGGCCGCCCCGTAGCGAGGCCCCGGACCTTTGCTCGATATGAGTTCCGCACGAACAGGAGGCGCCAGTGGCGCCTCCGTCGTGAGCCAGGACTGTCCGAAATAGCGAGTAAAGGTCCGGGGCCTCGCTACGGGGCGGCCTGGGATGGTTATTAGAGATGCAGCACGCGGTCGCGGATCTCCTCGGTTCGGCCCTGGTTCCAGAACTGGGTACCGATGTAGCCGCACGTACGACGGGCGACGTTCATCTTCTCCTGATCGCGGTTGCCGCAGTTAGGGCACTCCCACACCAGCTTGCCGTCATCCTCGACAATCTTGATCTCACCGTCGTAGCCGCACACCTGGCAGTAGTCGCTCTTGGTGTTGAGCTCGGCGTACATGATGTTGTCGTAGATGTACTGCATCACGCGAATGACAGCCTTGAGGTTGTCCTGCATGTTGGGAACCTCGACGTAGGAGATGGCACCGCCCGGCGAAAGCTGCTGGAACATGCCCTCAAACTTAAGCTTATCGAAGGCGTCGATCTCCTCGGACACGTGGACGTGGTAGCTGTTGGTGATGTAGCCCTTGTCCGTCACGCCCGGGATGATGCCAAAACGACGCTGCAGGCACTTGGCGAACTTGTAGGTCGTCGACTCAAGCGGGGTACCGTACAGCGAGAAGTCAATATCGCTTTCGGCCTTCCACTCGGCGCACTTGTCGTTCATGCGCTGCATGACGGCCATGGCAAAGGGCGTGCCCTCCTTCTCGGTGTGGCTGTGGCCCGTCATGTACTTGACGCACTCATACAAGCCGGCATAACCCAGACTAATGGTGGAGTAACCGCCCACGAGCAGCTTATCGATCGTCTCGCCCTTCTTCAGGCGGGCGAGGGCACCGTACTGCCAAAGAATCGGTGCGGCGTCAGAAAGCGTACCCATCAGACGCTCATGACGGCACAGCAGGGCGCGGTGGCACAGCTCAAGGCGCTCGTCGAAGATCTTCCAGAACTTGTCCATGTCCTGATGCGAGCTCAGCGCGACATCAGGCAGGTTGATGGTCACGACGCCCTGGTTAAAGCGACCATAGTACTTGGGCTTGTTCGGGTCGTAGTTCAGCGCATTGGCAACGTTGTTAAAGCCGTTGCCCGAGCGGTCGGGCGTCAAGAAGCTGCGGCAGCCCATGCAGGTATAGCAGTCGCCGTTGCCGGCGGTCTCGCCCTTCGACAGCTTGAGCTCGCGCATCTTCTTCTCGGAGATGTAGTCGGGAACCATGCGCTTGGCGGTGCACTTGGCAGCCAGCTGGGTCAGGTAGAAGTACGGGGAATCCTCGTGAACGTTATCGTCCTCGAGTACATAGATGAGCTTGGGGAATGCCGGGGTAATCCAAACGCCGGCCTCGTTCTTAACGCCCTCGTAGCGCTGGCGAAGCGTCTCCTCCACGATCATGGCAAGATCGTGCTTCTCCTGAGGCGTACGGGCCTCGTTAAGATACATAAAGACCGTCACGAACGGCGCCTGGCCATTGGTGGTCATAAGGGTCACGACCTGATACTGAATCGTCTGGACGCCGCGACGAATCTCATCGCGCAGGCGATCCTCAACAACCTCGCGGACCTTTTCGGGAGATGCGGAAACGCCGAGCTCCTCGAGCTCGCGGGCGACCTCGCCGCGAATCTTCTGACGGCTCACCTCAACAAACGGAGCAAGATGGGTCAGCGAAATCGACTGGCCGCCGTACTGGGAGGAAGCAACCTGAGCGATAATCTGCGTCGCGATGTTGCAGGCGGTCGAGAAGCTGTGCGGCTTCTCGATCAGCGTGCCCGAGATAACGGTGCCGTTCTGGAGCATGTCCTCCAGGTTCACCAGGTCGCAGTTGTGCATGTGCTGAGCAAAGTAATCCGAATCATGGAAGTGGATCAGGCCCTCATTATGGGCATCCACGATCTCTTGAGGCAGCAGCACGCGCTGGGTCAGGTCCTTGGAAATCTCGCCGGCCATATAGTCGCGCTGAACGGAGTTGACGGTCGGGTTCTTGTTGGAGTTCTCCTGCTTGACCTCTTCGTTATTGCACTCAATCAACGACAGGATCTTGTCATCGGTCGTGTTCTTCTGGCGCTTCAGGCTCTGAACATAGCGATAGATGATGTAGTGGCGGGCAACCTCGTAGCAGTCGAGACGCATGATCTCGTCCTCGACCAAATCCTGGATCTCCTCGACCGAAACGGTGTGGCCCGCGTTCTCGCATGCCTCGGCGACGTTTTGCGCCGCATAAACCACCTGGCGGTCGGTTAGACGAGAGCTCTCCTCGACCTCCAAGTTGGCGGCGCGGATGGCATTGACGATCTTATCGATGTCAAAGACAACCTCGGTGCCGCTGCGCTTGATGATCTTCATCCTCTTGCCTCTTTCGCGTCGTAGCCTCATTGCGCTTCAGAGCCAAACGATGCCCGGCAGGGCTTGCCCCTGTCTTGCGGCGCCGTCGCGCAATCTGTGTTCTCGATAAACCATAAGCCTCCATGCGGACATTCCCTAGAGCCAATCAAGCGGCTCAAGGACACGTTCGAAAGAGGCAGTTAAGGTCTTCGTTCTCTGTCCGCCATCTATCATACGACAAAGACACATCTATATCCTGTATTCTTTTTTTAGGTCAAACACAACATATAGTGTTTCAGCAGGTCAAAGCAATTGGTCATTTTCCAGACGCATTAATTATGAGGGGTTCTTGGCAAGTCGGTAAAACGTTACCAACACGGCTACCTGCATGGCAGTTATAAAACCCCCTTAGTCAAGCCGCTGACAAATCCTACCAAAACCAAGCCGCTCACGCCAAAAGAATCCAAAAGATTATGCTTGACCAACATGTTGCGGTCACGATCGGCCAGGACGTATGCAATCTGCCGGCACCTCTACGGGATGCGAAGACCATCGCGTACAGACCTTGGATCAATATTTAGTAGCTTATTTGCCGGCATGTTTGGCGGCATAAAACAAAACAGCCCAGAGGACATAGCCTCTGAGCTGCGAACATTTGGTGGGCGTTAGAAGATTTGAACTTCTGACCTCTTCCGTGTCAGGGAAGCGCTCTCCCCCTGAGCTAAACGCCCAAATGGAGCGGACAACGGGGCTCGAACCCGCGACCCCAACCTTGGCAAGGTTGTGCTCTACCAACTGAGCCATGTCCGCCTGCGAGGATTTAATATACGGGATGATCAACCCAAATGCAAGAACTTTTTTTAAAAAGTTTTGCGACGCCCTCGCGAACCTCGCGAGGACATCAGCCACCACGGAAGGCGCAGGCAAACGCAAACTCGCCGCAAGAGGCCACTACATCTCGCCGAGCATGATCCAGGCAGAGCTGTCCTGCGTGAGCCTGCCGTCTGCAAGCGGTGATGAGGTGAGCAGGACCCTGCCCGCCGGCAGCTCCACAGGTGCTGCACCGAAGTTCGTCACACACGCCCAGCCGTTATCGCGGCGATAGGCGATGACGCCGCCCTCAGCGCCCTCGGCACCATCCGCAAGACCGGTGCGCCCGTCAAGATCGAGCCACGCAAGATCGTTGGCGCACCCGCGCAGCTTGCGCCGCAGCCAGAGGGCGTCACGATAGAGCGCAAGCATCGATGTCGGATCCGCTTCTTCCCTATCGGCAGCGTAATCGGAAAACCATGCAGGCTGCGGCAGATGGGGCACCGCATCGGCGTCCGCCGGTGAAAACCCAAACGATCCGCCTTGCGCGGGATCGTCCGCCGCCACCCACGGCAGGGGCACGCGACAGCCGTCGCGCCCCTTCTCGCGCTTCGGTCCGTGCGTATTGGTCGCAGTAGGATCTTCGAGTGCAGCCCACGGGATGTCAGCCACCTCAAAAAGGCCGAGCTCCTCACCCTGGTACACGTATGCCGAGCCCGGAAGCGCCAGCTCAAGCAAAAGGGCCGCCCGCGCGCGGCGCTCGCCGAGTTCACGGTCCTCGTCATAAGACGACCCGTCGCGTAAGAGCCAGTCGAGCGCAATCTGGTGGTAGCGCGTCGCCTTGATTTGCGGCAGGGCATAGCGTGTCGCCACGCGCGGCACGTCGTGGTTGGAGAGTACCCAGGTCGAGGCGGAATCGGATTCGACGGCTGCCTTCAAGCCCTTCTCGATTGCAGTGTGCATGTCATCATAGGTCCAAGTGGCCTTGGCAAACTCAAAATTGAATGTCTGGCCAAGCTCGCTGGGGCGCGCGTAGAGATACTGGCGCTCGGGCAGCACCCACGCCTCGGCAACGGCGCTGCGCGGCGGATCATAGCGGTCAAACACGCGACGCCACTCGCGATAGATCTCATGGACCTCGTTGCGGTCCCACAGTGGATGGGTACCGTCGTCAACCATGTCATCGCCCTCGGCGAGATGCCACCGGTCGAGGTCATCGCGGTCGAGATCCTTGGCGAGACCCTGCGCCACATCAATGCGAAAGCCGTCGACGCCTCGATCGCTCCAAAACGCCAGGACGTCGCAAAAGAACGCGTGAACCTCGGGGCATGACCAGTCAAAGTCCGGCTGCTCGGGCGTAAACATGTGCAGATACCACTGACCGTCCGCAACACGCGTCCAGGCGGGGCCGCCAAAGTTGGCATTCCAATTGGTGGGAGGCAGCTCACCATGCTCGCCGCGACCATCGCGGAAGATATAACGGGCGCGCTCGGGCGATCCGGGGCCGGCGGCAAGAGCGGCTTTGAACCAGGGGTGCTGGTTGGATGAATGGTTGGGCACGATGTCGACGATGACCTTGATGCCGCGCGCGTGAGCCGCAGCGATCATGTCATCGAAGTCGTCAAGCGAGCCGAGACGTGGGTCGACATCGCAGTAGTCCGCCACATCATAGCCACCATCGACAAGAGGCGATGGGTAAAACGGGCTCAGCCAGATGGCCTCGATACCCAGCCGCTCAAGATAGTCCATCTTCTGGGTAATGCCCGCGATATCGCCCAGACCCGAACCAGTCGAATCCTTAAACGAGCGCGGGTAGATCTGATAAATCGCGGCATCGGACATCCATGAGCGCGAAGAAGACTTTTCTGTAGCCATGGGGCGTATCTCCCTTGCAACGAGGTTATGCGAAATGCCCACGATGATACGCCCAAAGCGGACATTCGCGGCAAACAACGCCACAGCCACGCCCCAAAACGCTCGCTCCCTCTCGGGTTCGAGCCCATGCAATGGATACAAAAAAGCCCGGCTACCGTAGTAGCCGGGCTGTTGCGTTTGGAGCGGACAACGGGGCTCGAACCCGCGACCCCAACCTTGGCAAGGTTGTGCTCTACCAACTGAGCCATGTCCGCATATGTAAAACAAAACGGGCGCCGGAGCGCCCGGATGTTGCCTGGAGGCGAAGCCCGGATTCGAACCGGGGGTAAAGGCTTTGCAGGCCTCTGCCTTACCACTTGGCCACTTCGCCGAAAAAGGACCGCCTAAACGGTCCGGAAATGCAATGGAGCGGACAACGGGGCTCGAACCCGCGACCCCAACCTTGGCAAGGTTGTGCTCTACCAACTGAGCCATGTCCGCTTG
>NZ_JADPCH010000005.1:54670-100832 GCF_015670745.1 Collinsella aerofaciens
AATGGAGCGGACAACGGGGCTCGAACCCGCGACCCCAACCTTGGCAAGGTTGTGCTCTACCAACTGAGCCATGTCCGCTTGCGGGTTATTAATTTACGCGAGTTGTCCAAAAGACGCAAGTACTTTTTTCAAAAAACTTGTCTGCCGCATGTTCTTAGTAGCTAAACGCGCTAAAGCGATTGGCTAGGCACACGATTCCAGCGCTCCGCTAAACAGCTTCACCATCTGCACGCGCGTGCCGGCGCCGTCCGTACGACGAGCAACCTCCACGTTATCGACGAGCATACGCATAAGCTTGATGCCACGGCCGCGCTCCTCAGATGCGACCGGTTCGCTCGTTTCATCGATAGAATAGCCGGCACCCCGATCAAGCACCTCAACCACAACGCGATCGCCATAGGCCTGAACCGTCAGGACGCACCCGATACCGCCCGCATGGTCATAGGCATTACCCAGCGCCTCCCCCGACGCCAATGCGACATCGTAGCGCTCGTCACGGCGCAACGGAAGCGATTCAAGGAGTTCGGCGATGCGATGTCGGTAGTATGGAAGATTCTCGATACCCTGACGGACCTCGACGCTCTTACTCCAGCGAGGCAGCTCCCCCACCGGAATGGCGGGAATAGACTCCCGTGCCGGCCCCGCGACATGAAGGATATCGACAAGACGAGCAATCTCCAAAAAGCGAACAACTTCACCTGATGCATTGACGAGCGAAAGCAGGCCTTCTCGCCTCATGAGCTCACGAGCGCGCGTAAGCAGGAATGCCAAGCCCGTCGAATCGATAAAGCTAACAGCCTGACAGTTGATGACAACACGACGCACGCCGCGGCCAATCAAAGCATCCAACCGCCGACGCAGCGCAGGCACCGTGGCGATGTCGATATCGCCTGGTGGCGTCAAAACCGCTATGTCATTCCACTCATTCATACGACCATGGTTCCCCAAAAAAGCCCACTCGATGCATTCGTTTCCCCAACCGTGCGGATTCAGCCCGCCCAGCGTCGTCTATGAACGACCCTGTAAAAACTCAAGGGACACCAATGCAATGTCATCGTCCAGCGCCGATTCGGTAAATCGGTCAAGCTCGCCCAAGACCTTGCCGCAGATTCCCGATACGCCCTCACCCGAGACAGAGAGCAGAAGGTCACGAAGGCGCTGCTCGCCAAAGAACGCTCCGGTGCGGTCGCGGGCCTCAATCGTTCCGTCCGTATACATGAAGAGCATGTCGCCGGGAGCGAACGTAAACACGCCTGTCTCGTACACCATGCTCTCAAAGGCACCGATTACGCCCGATTGGCATCCAAGCAGCTCGACCTCTCCCCCACGGGCCTCGCCACCACCCAGCGGCATCGACTCTGGCCTGATGACCATGGTCGGAGGATGGCCCGCCGAACAATACGTTGCGCGTCCGGCTTTAAGGTCAATCTTGGCGATAAAGGCCGTCACGAACGTCTCGACCCTCGAGAAGCCCATGAGCATGCTGTTAAGGGAGCGTGCCATGCGGGCCGGTCCAGCGCCCTCCCAGGCATATGCCGTCAGGGCCGTCTTGACGAGCGCAGACATCGATGCGGCCTCAATGCCTTTGCCAGACACATCACCCAAAATCATGACGGCGCAGTCGTCGGGAAGACGGATGAGCGTATAGAAATCGCCGCCGACCAACGCCGAGTTCGTGGCCGACAGGTACACCGAATCGGTTGCGATACCCGGAACATCCCCCAGGGAATTTCTCATGCCGATCTGAAGGGTCTGAGCGATATGGCGCTCCTCGCGCTTTTGAGATTCGCCCTCGTAGATCAGTTCAAAGTCATGCGCTAAGTGCACCAAGTAGTCATATTCAAGGTCATCAATCGGCTCTTGGCTACCATCACGAAGCAGCAGCGCGCGCGTCGTCGGGCTCTTCGCAACAGAAGCAGGAACAATCGCGTCGTTACTGTGCTTGCCATCACCCTCAGAGCGCGGGCGCCCCGCCTCGATGCCGGAGTCGACGTAGAGACCTTGACAAGGCAGACCATGCGCCCTAAGCCAGCCTCCCATAGGCATCGATTCGTCAACGCGAGTTATACGAACGTGTTTAAGGTCCTCGGCACTCGTACCGCCCAAAACAGATGCCTCAAAGCCATCAGGGCCAGCCCCCAGACGTGCCGCTGGCGCCGTCGTGGAAAAGAAAAGCTTCTCAGGGTCGTCCGGCAAGGCAACGCGACTGCCGCCTTCAAAATCTATGACGTAGGAATCCAGACTGGCGTCATACTCAACAGGACAAAAATGGCAGTTAAGCATATTGCAGATCTCGGACGATACCGCCTGGGTAGCCGCGGCAGAATCGTCTAGAAAGGTAAACAACTCATCACGCAAGACATTGAGCGAGCGGCCAAGCTCGGCCGTGCGACGGGAGCGAAGGCTCGATGCCATACCGACCAGCTGGATAGACAGGTAATCGCAAATGACCTCGAGCACATTAACGTCATAGGCGAGCGGTGCCTGAGGGCGTTTCCAACCAACTTCCAGCACGCCAAGGATCTGCGTACCGTAAAAAACGGGAAGACAGATCTCGCTGCGGTACGGAGGCATATCCTGCATGCGCAACAGGTGCTTAGAACGATTGTCCAGGTCCATAAACATACCGGAGGCGGCCTTATCACCCTTAAGGTCCTGTTGAATCGACAAGCGACAGGCACGCGACTCACGAAAAACATACGTCGGAATGCCAGCGCCATACGGCAAAAACTCAGGCAGGTAGCTGTCGTACAGCTCCTTGGAAACACCGCGAAGTTTAAAACCGCCACTCTCAGAAAAATAGATAGCAGCACCCGAAGCATCGAGCGTTCCTACAAGCTGGTTCAAAACGGTATCAAGTAGGCTGGGCAGCTCATCGGAGCCCACGGTACTCATAATGACCGAGAGCGTGCCAGAGAGGCGCTTGTTAGCCACTCTAAGCTCCGAAAGAGCACGCTTGAGCTGACGGTCGTGCGAATACTGTTCTTCGATGCTATGGAGCGCCACCAGGACACGTGGCGCGCGGCGCCCAAAGATGCGTGGAGGCGTTACGGAGCCCGCACGAACCAAGACGGGGATAAAGGAGCCGTCACTCAGCTTGAGCATCAGTTCGTTCTCGGAGCCATCAGTTTCAAATGGCAGACGATGTTCCGTCGCACGTTCAAAAGCGGACGAGTACAGGACGTCTTTAACATCTCCACCAATGACGTCGGCGCGTTCCTCGCACATCAAACCAAGTAAGCGATTATTCACATGCAGAATGGTTCCGTCGAGCTCGCAGATGATGACAGCATCGCTCGTGATCTCGACTAGTTGGGCAACGTCTGCCCACTCGTTGCGTTCAAGCGTTTCCATCGTGGACCCCACCGTCTATCGGTAACAAAAAAGCCTCCGAAGAGGCTTCTCAAATGCGATGGTGTCGGAGGCGGGACTTGAACCCGCATGACCAAAAAGCGGTCACTAGCACCTCAAGCTAGCGCGTCTGCCAATTCCGCCACTCCGACATGCTATGTTGTTGATTCACGGTTCGTTTTGTTGGACCCGCGCGTTCAACGAGGAAGATAATAACCTATGATTCGAGAACTGTGCAAGCACTTTTTTCAAAAAAGTTTACGAATTTGTAAATGCGCAGATAGACTGACCTGTTCGGGCAGGAATGAGGTTGCTTTCCAACGCGTCCTCGGGCATGCGGCATTATTTTGATCTGCGCTTCGCGCTACAAAATAATGCCGCCCCCTGCGGAATGCGTTTGAAAGCAACCTCATTCCTGCCCTAGGGACACATGCTTCAGGCACAGTTCTCAAACATGTTCTGGGGGCTGATGCAAATTTGGTGGCTCGGCTTTGCCGAGCCCTTATATGGGGAGGTCGGAGCTAAAGCTCCGGCCTCACTCAATTTCTCATCAGATTAAGTGAGCGATCAAGGAATCGCACCCCTCCCTGCCGAGTTACCGCAGGGCGGGCCCGGACGAGAACAACCGACTACAGGTCGATGTGCGATTCCTTGATCGGGAACGGCTCCGCGAAGTGGCACGCGCAGCAGTGACCCGGTGCGACTTCCTTAAACTCGGGAAGCTTCTCGGAGCAGATACCCTGCGCGATCGGGCAGCGCGTGTGGAAACGGCAGCCGGTCGGCGGATCCAGCGGTGACGGCGGATCGCCGGCGAGGATGATGCGCTTACGGGTCTTCTGGATATCCGGATCGGGAACCGGCACGGCAGACAGCAGCGACTGCGTGTACGGATGGTGAGGCTCGCTATAGAGCGTCTTCCAGTCCGAAACCTCAACCATCTTACCCAGATACATAACGGCAACGCGATCGGAAATGTGCTGCACGACGGACAGGTCGTGAGCGATAAACAGATACGCGGTACCGAACTTGTCCTGCAGTTCCTTGAGCAGGTTCAGAACCTGGGCCTGAATGGACACATCCAGAGCGGAAACCGGCTCGTCGCAGATAATCAGCTTGGGCTTCAGGGCAAACGCGCGGGCAATGCCGACACGCTGACGTTGACCGCCGGAGAACTCATGAGGATAGCGGTTGATGTGCTCGGGGTTCAGTCCGACAACGTCGAGAAGCTCGCGGACACGCTCAATGCGCTCCTCCTTGGTGCCCACGCCGTGAATGGTCATGGGCTCGGAGACGATCTCGCCGATGGTCATGCGGGGATTCAGCGAAGCATAAGGATCCTGGAAGATAAACTGCATCTCGCGACGCATGTCCTTGATCTCATGCTTGCTCATCTCGGCAACATCTTTACCCTGGAAGAACACCTTACCGGCGGTCGGCTTGGTCAGGCGCATGATGGTACGGCCCGTGGTGGACTTACCGCAACCAGACTCGCCGACCAGGCCAAAGGTCTCGCCCGGATAAATCTCGAACGAAATGTCATTCACAGCAGAGACGACACGCTTGGAGAAGCGCTTGGCGAACATGCCGGACTCAGCGGGAAACTCCTTAGAGAGGTGCTCGACCTTCAGCAGCGGAGTACGCTCGTTGGTATCTGCCATTACGCCTCGCCTCCCTTCTTGGAATCCTTGCGCGTACGGGACGTCTCAGGAGCGTTCTTGAGGAACTCGGGGTCACCGGAGTAGTGGCACGCAGAGTAATGACCAGACTCGGTGACAACGCGCTCGGGGCGCTGCTTGCGGCACTTGTCCGTCGCATAGGGGCAGCGAGGAGAGAAGACGCAGCCCTCAGGCAGGTTCATGAGCGAAGGCGGGTTGCCGTGAATCGGCGTCAGCGGCTTCTTCTCCTCGATGGCCTGCTCCGGGATGGAGCGGATAAGGCCCCAGGTATAGGGGTGACGGCTCTCGTAGAAAATTTCCTCAGCAGTACCGAACTCGACGGGACGACCAGCGTACATAACCATGATCTTGTCGGCCATATCAGCGACGACACCCAGGTCATGGGTGATCATGATGATGGCGTTGCCGTTCTTCTCCTGCATTTCCTGCATAAGCTCAATAATCTGAGCCTGAATGGTAACGTCCAAGGCAGTCGTGGGCTCGTCGGCAATCAGAATATCGGGGTCGCAGGCAAGAGCCATAGCGATCATGACGCGCTGACGCATACCGCCAGAGAACTGGTGCGGATACTCATTGACGCGCTTCTCGGGCTCGGGAATACCAACAAGGTCCAGAAGCTCGGTGGCACGCTTGAGCGCCTCCTGTTTGGAGTAGCCACGGTGCAGACGAAGGCCCTCGCCCACCTGCTTGCCGATCTTATAAACCGGGTTCAGGGAGGTCATAGGATCCTGGAAGATCATCGCGATATCGTTACCGCGAATGTGCTGCATCTCTTCCTCGGTCATTTCGAGGATAGAACGACCGCGATAGCGAACGTCGCCGCCCTCAATCTTTCCCGGAGGCATCGAGATGAGGCCCATGATGGTCATGGCGGTCACGGACTTACCGGAGCCGGACTCACCGACGACACCCAGGGTCTCGCCGCGATCGAGCGTGTAGGACACACCGTCGACAGCGCGAACGACGCCGTCCTCGGTATGGAAATACATCTTAAGGTCATCGACCTCGAGCAGATGCTGGCCCTCGGGAACCGGCTGGTCCTTCAGGTCCACATAGTTCTTGTTCTTCTTCATCCTTATGCGTCCTTCATCTTGACGTCGAGGGCGTCGCGCAAACCGTCACCCAGCAGGGTGAAGGCGAGCACCGTCGAGAGAATTGCCAGACCGGGCATGATCATCATCCAGGGAGCAGTCAGCAGATACTGCTGACCGTCCTGAATCATGGAACCCCACGAAGGCGTAGGCGGAATGACGCCCATACCGAGGAAGGACAGAGCGGACTCGGTCAGAATGGCGCCACCAATGTTCATGGTCGCGTAAACCACGATGGAAGCGACGGAGTTCGGGAAGATGTGACGCACGACGATACGAGCATCAGATGCACCCATCGCGCGCGCAGCGTCAACATAGTCGTTTTCCTTGACCGTCAAGATTGCAGAGCGGAAGACGCGCGCAATCGAAGGCCAGCCGAGAATACCAATGGCGATAAAGACGTTCTGAAGACCACGACCGATAACGGCGATCATGGCGACAACGAACAGCACGTACGGGAACGCCAGGAAGATGTCCGCACAGCGCATGATGATCGTATCCCAGATGCCGCCGTAGAAACCGGCCAGAGCACCCATGACCAGACCGATCAGCGTGGAGATCGCGGTGGCCATAATGCCGACGGACAGCGAAACGCGCGCACCGTAGATAACACGGACGAGAATGTCACGACCAAGGGCGTCGGTGCCAAACGGGTGCTCTGCACACGGAGCCAGCAGCGACGTCTCGGCCATGGTGGTCGAGTCGGAAGCCGTCGGCGAACCGAGCCAGGGCTTAGCCCACAGATCTGCGGTCAGTGCAACCACAACGACGATGATGATCCAGCAGACACCGATAACGGCGAGCTTGTTCTTACGAAGACGCTTAAAAGCGTCGCCCCACAGCGTGCGGGACTTGGCGGGAGCAGATGCGGCCTTAGTGGCGGTAGCCTGCTCCTGAGACTGAGAATCAGTTTCCTGCATGAGACGTACCTCCCTTAGGCCTTATCCGACGGACCGCCAAGGCGGATGCGCGGGTCGAGGAATGCATAGCTAATGTCGACGAGCAGGTTGATCACCATGACGACGACAACGATGAGCGTAACGCCGCCCATAACGATGGGCCAGTCACGCATGCTAATGGCGCGATAGACCTCATAGCCGATACCAGGCCAGTTGAAGACCGTCTCGGTCAGGATGGCGCCCGAAAGCATGCCACCAAAGTCGACACCAATATAGGTAACGACGGGGATGAGTGCATTCTTAAGCGCATGCTTGATGATGATCGCACGATTGGAGAGACCCTTGGCCTTTGCCGTACGGATGTAATCCTGGTTCATGACATCAAGCAGCTGCGAGCGCATAATGCGGGCAGCATAAGCGGTCGAAACCGAAGCCAGCGTAATGGTCGGAAGCACATAGTGCATCCAATCCTGATACTGAGAGCTGGAACCGCCGGCACCCGAGATCGGCATGGAGAATGCACCGCCCGTGGCGTCCTTGAGAATGACGCCAAAGAACAGCTGCAGCAACATACCGAGCCAGAAGGCCGGGACAGCAACGAGGATCGACGTGGTGAGCGTAACCAAAATATCCCAGAAGGAATAACGCTTTACCGCCGAAATGATACCCGCACCGATACCCATGATTGCCTCGAGCACGATGGCGCACGCGGCTAGTTTGACCGTATACGGATACTTCTGGGCAAAGATTTCCGTAACCGGCAGCTTACGCTGGTACGAATTGCCCAGATCGCCATGAAGCAGGCCGTTCATGTAATACAAGTAACGGTCCACGAGCGACGTTTGAACGGGGTCGCCGTTCTCGTCAAGGATCGCGTTGCCGTCCTCGTCCGTCTGGACCAGGTGATAGCGAACGCGAAGCTGAAGCTCCACCTCGGGGGACAGAGCCTTGTCTCCACCGATCAGTTTGATCGGATCTCCCGGCACGATATTCTGGAGGGCGAACAGAATCAGCGTAACGCCCAAAAACACCGGGATGAACTGAAGCACACGTTTAACGATGTACTTACCCATACCACTCCCCTATCTAGGGATTAACCTAAATGGGATGCCGATCGCCAGACCGGCATCCCAAAATTACCATCAGCCAGTTTACCCCAGGTTAGGGAGAACTGTATGTTTCCCATGAGGTCTACGTAAATACTTGACCCTCACGGAAGCTGCAAACTCTTAGGCGAGCTCAGCGGTACCCAGATCGGCGTGCTTCTGCGGATCGACATAGAGGTGCTTAATGCGATCGGAGCCGGCGATGGTGTGCGTGTAGAACATCACCGGGATGACCGGGCAGTCGGCAGCGACCATTGCGTCGGCCTCCTGCATCTTAGCGACGCGCTCCTCGTCGTCAACAATAGTACGAGCCTCGTCGACCTTGGCGTCGAACTCGGGGTTGTTGTAACCGGAGCGGTTGTCGCCACCGAGGGAGTCGGAGTGGAACAGCGGATACAGGAAGTTGTCCATGATCGGGTAGTCGGCAATCCAACCCAGACGACCGAACTGATAGTTAAAGTTCTGATACTGCTCGAGCAGGGCAGACCACTCAGGGGTATCGGAGACAGCGGTAACGCCAACCTTGGCGAGGTCGCCGATGATGGACTCCATGATCTCCTTGTGACCGCCGTCCTGGTTGTAGGACAGGGTCACGCTAATGCCACGATCCCCGTTAGCGCCAGCGGGAGCAACCTTGTCGAGGTACTCGTTAGCCTTGTCGACATCGTAGGCGCAGAACTCCCATGCGCCCTCCTTGTAGCCATCGATGCCCGGAGGAACAATGCCGTCGGCAGGGGTACGGGTACCCTTGAAGATGGTCTTGCAGATGGCCTCACGGTTGATGGCCAGGGAGATGCCCCTACGCAGGTCGGCGTTGTTGAACGGCTCGGCCGTGGTGTTGCAGGTCAGATAGTACGTGGAAGGCTCGGCGCCGAGCAGCATGCGCTCGCCGTCACCCATGGTGTAGCCGTCCTTGGACACGCCGCGATCCTTCTTGGCGGCATCGATCTGAGCGACGGGAACGTCGCAGACATCGAGGTTACCGGCCTGGAACTCCTTGTAAGCGGTCTCCATGTCCTTGATGACCTGGAAGTGGATGCCATCGATCTTGGCCTTGTCGCCATAGTAATCGTCGAACTTCTTGACGTTGATCTCCTGGCCATCCTCCCACTTGCCGTCCATCATGAACGGGCCGTTACCGACCGGGGCAAGATAGAAGCTCTTGACATCGGACTCGGCGCACTCGGGAACCGGGGCCAGAGCCGGATGAGAGGCGACGAAGGGGAAGTCAGCGTAAGCGGAAGCCAGCTTGACGACGAGGGTCTCATCGTCGGGGCAGGTAACACCGCTGAGCTCGGTAGCGTTACCGGCAAGCAGATCGTCATAGCCCTCGACCATGGAGAGGTGATAGGAGACCTCGGAAGGGCCGTACTCGGTAGCAACAGCCGACTTGGTGTTGACCAGACGCTCCCAACCGAGCTTGAAGGACTTGGAGGTAACGTCGTCACCGTTGTGGAACTTGGCCTTCTTGATCTTGAAGGTAAACTCGGTAGCGTCGTCGTTGGACTCAAAAGACTCGCAAGCCAGCGGAACGATCTCGCCCTTCTCGGCGTCGTAAGAGGTCAGAGCGTCAAAGAGCTGGTACTCGACCTGAGTGCCCTGGTCCTCCTGGACGTTGTAGGGGTCGATGCAGACCGGGTTGTTGATGTAGAAGTTCAGCGTCGAACCGGACTCAGAACCGGAAGCGTCGCCGCCCTTCTTGCCGCATGCGGCAAGAAAAGCCATGGAGCTCGCAGCGAGGGTGCCGCCAACAAAGGCGCGACGACCCATAACGGGCTGGTGGAACATAGAATCAGCCATGCCATCCTCCTTATGAGATAGGACAAAGAAATGTTCAGTCGGACGCATGTCGAGACAATCCGATCCGAACCATCAAAACGCCGCCCGCTGCAATGGCTGGTTATGCACAACGGTCCAACGTTTTGCAATACATTAGCGCATTTTATGCACGATTTGGGGCTAATTCCGGTTAACGGTCGAGAATTTCTTTAGTTGGGCGAAGTATGTGAGGATATTTTGACTCTGTTACAAATATGTAAACAAAAAGGGTCCCGCACTTGCGGAACCCTTTTCAAGTATTTTATGCGGCTCGTGCTTAGTAGCCCACGATGCCCTGCGGGAAGAAGAACATGCACAGCACGACGCACACGGCAAACACGACAGCCATGATGACGGTCAGGCGGTCAAGGTTCTGCTCCATAACGCCTGTGGCTGAACTGGAGTTATACAGCGAGCTAGCGATCATATCCGAAACGCCGGTACCCTTACCGGAATGCATCAGGACGAGAATCGTCAACGCCACGGCAGAAACAGCCCAAACGACAAACAGAAGAATCTGGAACGGACCCATAGATAAGCTCCTTAATAGAACAATTCAAACTCCAGTACTGTACCACAACCCCCTGCTCTCCCCTACCTGCCACTCGAGGACGGGGTGAAAATGGCAGAAATACCAAAAAGGGGATTGTCCGGTTGTGGACAACCCCCTTACTAGAAAACGGTATTTGTTTTCTATTGGGCCTCGGTGGCGAGCACACGACCCGTCATCTCGGCGGAAGGCTCAATACCAGCCATGGTGAGCATAGTCGGAGCGATATCGGAAAGACGGCCGTCCTCGATACCGGTGAGCTTCGCCTTCTCATCAACGATGATGAACGGCACGCGGTTAGTGGTGTGAGCCGTAAACGGATGCTTGGAACCGTCGGAAGCAACGTCAAACATGTGATCGGCGTTGCCGTGGTCGGCGGTGATCAGCGCAAAGCCGCCCTTGGCGAGAATCGCCGGGACAACCTTGGACAGGGCATCGTCAACAGCCTCGACGGCCTTAACGGCAGCGTCGAAGACACCGGTGTGACCAACCATGTCGCAGTTCGCGAAGTTCACGATGTAGAAATCAGCGCGATCCTCGTTGATGGCGGCGACAAGCTTCTCGGTAACCTCGGGAGCGCTCATCTCGGGCTGCAGATCGTAGGTAGCGACCTTGGGGGAAGCGACGAGCACGCGCTCCTCGCCCTCCTTGGGCTCCTCGATGCCGCCGTTGAGGAAGAACGTCACGTGGGCGTACTTCTCGGTCTCGGCGGTGTGCAGCTGCTTCAGGCCGTTGGCGGCGATAACGTCGGCCAGGACGTTCTCGGGGAACGTCTTGGGGAAGGCGACCTCGACATCAAACGTCGGATCGTACTCGGTCATCGTCACAAAGTGCGAAAGCTTGATCTGCTCGCGCTCAAAGCCGTCGAACTCCTTGTCCGTGAACACGCGGGTCATCTGACGGGCGCGGTCGGGACGGAAGTTGAAGAAGATGGCCGCGTCGCCCTCGTGGATGCCCTCGTTGTGGGCAGCGAAGGGCTCGACGAACTCGTCGCCGCGCGGGTCCTTCTCGTAGTAGGCCTTGATGCCGGCAACGGGGTCTGTATCGGCATCGGACGCGTTGACCATGACGTCGTAGGCGCGCTGGATGCGCTCCCAACGATTATCGCGGTCCATGGCCCAATAACGGCCCGAGACGGTGGCAACGCGAGCGTCGCAACCGGTCTCCTCGGAGATCTTAGCCAGGAAGGCGCAGAACTCACTCATGTAGCCGGCACCGGACTGCGGGTCAACGTCGCGGCCATCCATGAAGGCGTGGACGCGAACGGTCTTGACACCGTGCTCGGCAGCCATCTTGACCAGAGCCTCGACGTGGTTCATGTGAGAATGAACACCGCCAGGGCTCATAAGGCCCATGAGGTGCAGGGTCTTACCCTCGGCCTTGACGTCATCCATAGCCTTGACGAAAACCTCGTTCTTGGCAATGGAGCCGTCCTTGATGGCATTGTTGATGCGCGAAAGCTCCTGGAACACGATGCGGCCGGCACCGATGTTGAGGTGACCCACCTCGGAGTTGCCCATCTGGCCGTCGGGAAGACCCACGTCCTCGCCCGAAGCGCCGAGCGTAGTGTGAGGGTACTTCTCGTACAGGCTATCAAGGAAGGGCGTCTTGGCAGCGGCGACGGCGTTCTCGCCATCAGCCGGAGCAAGGCCGCAGCCATCCATGATGATCAGGAGTGCAGGAAGATGACGCTGTGCCATATGTCCTACTCGCCTGCCTTGACGACCATAGAGGCGAAGTCGGCAGCCTTGAGCGAAGCGCCGCCCACGAGGGCGCCGTCAACGTCGGGCTTGGCGACGAGCTCGGCGATGTTGCCGGGCTTGGCGGAACCGCCGTAGAGAACGCGGATGCCGTTGGCGAGCTCCTCGCCGAACATCTCCTTGAGGGTCTCACGGATAGCGCCGCAGACCTCCTGAGCGTCCTCAGCGGTAGCGGTCTTGCCGGTGCCGATGGCCCAGATGGGCTCGTAGGCGACAACGACCTGCTTGGGGCAGGTGATCTCAAGACCAGCAAGGCCAGCCTTGACCTGGTTCACGACGTGCTCGACATAGGTGCCGGCCTCGCGGACCTCGAGGGACTCGCCGCAGCAGAAGACGGGAACAAGACCGGCGGCAACGAGGGCCTTGGCCTTCTTGTTCTGATCCTCGTCGGTCTCGTGGAAATAGTCGCGACGCTCGGAGTGGCCGATGATGCAGTAGGTGCAGCCAGCGGACTTGAGCATGTCGCAAGAGGACTCACCGGTGAAGGCACCCTTGGCCTCCCAGTACACGTTCTGTGCACCGAGGGCGATGGGGGCAGCCTGAATGCGGTCATGAACCGTGGTGATGTCGATGGTCGGAGGGCAGACGAGCACCTCGACGCCAGCCGGAACCTCGGGCAGAGCCTGAGCCAGCTCGTCGGCGAGCTTGGCGGCCTCGGCGACGTCGTTGTTCATCTTCCAGTTACCAGCGATAAGAAGGGTGCGATTAGGCATCGAGAAGCGCCTCCACTCCGGGCAGGGCCTTACCCTCGACGAGCTCCATGGAAGCGCCGCCACCGGTGGAGATCCAGCTCATCTTGTCGGCCAGGTTGAACTTGTTGACAGCTGCGACGGAGTCGCCACCGCCGATGATCGAGGTGCAGTCGGCCTCGGCGACAGCCTCGGCGATAGCCTGGGTGCCGTGAGCGAAGTTGTCGAACTCGAAGACGCCCATGGGGCCATTCCAGAACACGGTCTTGGCGCCCTTGACGGCCTCGGCGTAAAGCTCCTCGGTCTTGGGGCCGATGTCCATACCCTCACGGTCGTCGGGGATAGCGTCGGAAGCGACAACCTCGGGGACAGCGTCCTCGCCAAAGTGATCGGCAACGCGGTTGTCGATGGGGAGCAGGATCTTGACGCCCTTCTCCTCGGCCTTCTTGAGCATCTCGCCGGCGCGCTCGACCCAGTCCTCTTCCTTGAGGGACTGACCGACGGACAGACCCTGAGCCAGGAAGAAGGTGTAGGCCATACCGCCACCGATGATCAGGGTGTCAGCGGAGTCGATGAGGTGATCGAGAACGCCGATCTTGGAGGAAACCTTGGAACCGCCGACGATAGCGACGAAGGGGCGCTCGGGCTCGGCGAAGATGCCGGTCAGCGTGTCGACCTCCTTCTCGAGCAGGAAGCCGGCGACGGCAGGCAGGTAAGCGGCGGGGCCCACAACGGAACCCTGGGCGCGGTGAGCGGTGCCGAAGGCATCGAGAACGAAGACGTCACCATAGGAAGCGAGCTTCTTGGCGATCTCGGGGTCGTTCTTCTTCTCACGCTTGTCGAAACGGACATTCTCGAGAACGAGGACCTTGCCCGGCTCGACGGCGGCGACAGCCTCGGCAGCCTTCTCGCCGTAAGTGTCGGCGACAAAGGCAACGTCCAGACCAGAGAGCTCAGCGAGCTTCTTGGCGACGGGCTCGAGGGACAGCTCGGGCTGGAAGCCGGTGCCATCGGGACGGCCGAGGTGGCTCATGAGGATGACGCGAGCGTTGTGCTCAACGAGGTAGTTGATGGTGGGCAGGGCAGCCTTGATGCGGGTGGTGTCGCCAACGACGCCATCCTTGATAGGCACGTTGAAGTCAACGCGGACGAGAACGCGCTTGCCGTCGACATCGATGTCGCGGACGGTCTTCTTGGTAAAGGCCATGTTTGCTTCTACCTTTCGTACGTGTCTGCCTCCCATTACGGCAGACGATTTCCTATAAAAAGGGCGCGACCCTAGGGTGTAAGCCCTATAAGGCCGCGCCCTTCTTTAGACGCTCAACGAGCTATTCGCTAAAAGCTAAATTAAGCAACGAACTTCTCGAAGTACTTGATGGTGCGGACCATCTGAGAGGTGTAGGAGTTCTCGTTGTCGTACCAAGAGGTGACCTGAACGAGGGTCTGGCCGTTGCCGAGGTCAGAGCACATGGTCTGAGTGGCGTCGAAGATGGAGCCGTGGGTCTCGCCGATGATGTCGGTGGAGACGATGTCGTCCTCGTTGTAACCGAAGGTCTCGGAGATGGTGGCAGCGTAGGCCTTCATAGCAGCGTTGACCTCGTCGACGGTGACCTTCTTGTCAACGACAGCGTAGAGGTTGGTGATGGAGCCGGTCGGCGTCGGGACGCGCTGGGCGGCACCGATGAGCTTACCGTTGAGCTCGGGGAGAACCAGGCCGATAGCCTTGGCAGCACCAGTGGTGTTGGGGACGATGTTGACGGCGCAGGCGCGGCTACGACGCTTGTTGCCCTTGCGCTGCGGGCCGTCGAGCGGCATCTGGTCACCAGTCCAGGCGTGAATGGTGGTCATGATGCCGGACACGATGGGAGCGAAGTCGTTCAGACCCTTGGCCATCGGGGCGAGGCAGTTGGTGGTGCAGGAAGCAGCGGAGATGATGTTGTCCTCAGCGGTCAGCGTCTCATGGTTGACGTTGTACACGATGGTGGGCAGATCGCTGCCGGCCGGAGCGGAGATGACGACCTTCTTGGCGCCAGCGTTGATGTGGGCCTGAGCCTTAGCCTTGCTGGTGTAGAAGCCGGTGCACTCGAGAACGACGTCGACGTCGAGGTCGCCCCAAGGCAGGTTGTTGGCGTCGGCCTCCTTGTAGATCTTGATCTCCTTGCCGTCAACGGTGATGGAATCCTCACCAGCGACGACCTCGTGATCGCGAGCATAGTTGCCCTGCGTGGAGTCGTACTTCAGCAGGTAAGCGAGCATATCGGGAGAGGTGAGGTCGTTGATAGCGACGATCTCGGAGCCCTCATGACCGAACATCTGACGGAAAGCCAGACGACCGATGCGACCGAAGCCGTTAATAGCAACCTTTACTGCCATTGTGTCTCCTTTCGTAAGGCCCCCGCAAGCTACAGCGCCTGCCGTTGAGGCCCACAAACTAACCACTCGCCTAATATACCTTTTTTTTGACTTGAATTTCACGAGAATGCTCGAAATTGAAAATCAAATTTCCGTTAAAACGTTTTAAAGAATAAAATAGCAGTTAAATCCGTATATAATTCGATAATTTAACCTACCTGTTTGCTTCAATGAGCTTTTCAAGCCTCAAAACACGATGGTAGAGGGCCGACTTCGACAAGGGAGGGTCGGCCATCTCGCCCAGATCGCGCAGCGACAGATCGGGATAGCGCTCGCGCAGGTCGCAAAAGACCGCCAAGGCGTCCGGAAGCGTGTCGCGCAAACCCCGCTGTTCGAGTTCATCGATCAACGCAAGCTGATGCTGGGCGGCACCCGCACTTCTGGTCTGATTGGCCAGCTCGGCATTCACGCGACGGTTTACGTCGTTCTTAACCAACTTGACCGCACGCGCCTCCTCAATCTCGGCAACGCTGCGCTTGGCACCAATCAGCTTTAATAGATGCTCGATCTCCTCGGCGCTCTTAATGTAGACAGCAAAGGATCCGCGCCGCGCGTTAACGCGCGCATGGATTCCAATCTGCTCCAATAGATCGCAAAGTCCCCGGGCATACTGCTCGCCCTGCACCGCGATCTCCAAATGAAAGTCGCCGCGGGGATCGGCCACGAAACCGCCGGCGATGAGCGCGCCGCGGATGTAGGCAAGCCTGCAGCAGGGACGGGCAACGATGTGCCGGGGAACACCAGCGACGAGCCCTCCCCTGCGGTCGAGAATGCCCAGCAGCACCAGAGCCTTGTCCAGGTCGGGCTGATCGGGCAGGGTAATGAGATAGTTACGGACCTTATGCAAGACCGATTTACGAACGGTGAATTCCGTTTTGAGCTTAAGGATGCGATGCGTCAGTGTGATCATCGTGCGCGCGACAGCGCCCGTCTCGGTCGCGACCGTCAAACGATACCGCCCGGAGCCGGCCAGCGAAAGTGTGCCGCTCACACGCGTCAGGGCGGCAAGCGTCGACAAATCGCAGTATTCACATTCGGGTTCGCAGCGCGCGAGCTCGTCACGCACCTCGGCGGTAAACGACATGCAGGCCTATGCTTTCGTGTTGGCGCGCGACAGGTCGCGGTGGGAAATGCTCACGTGATATTGGGCGCCTTCCAAATAACGTGCCGTGGCCTCGGCGATGGCAACACTGCGGTGTTGACCGCCCGTGCAACCGATGGCGATAGAAAGCTGTGGCTTGCCCTCCGCGATATAGCCGGGCATGACCGTATCGAGCAGCTGCGTCCAGGCCTTCCAGAACTCCTGGGTCTTGGGATGGTCCAGAACAAAGTCGGAGACTTTCTTATCGAGACCGGTCATGGTGCGCATCTCGGGATCGTAGAACGGATTGGGCAGGAAACGGACGTCGATCATAATGTCCGCTTCAACGGGCATGCCGTGCTTAAAGCCAAACGAGAACACGTGGACGTCCATGAGCTGCTGGTCGGACAACTCGGAGAACGCCATGCGCAATTTGTTGCGCAGAGCAGAGGTGCGCAGGCGGCTCGTGTCGATGATCATATCGGCTCGATCGCGAACGCCCTGCAGCTGCAGTCGCTCGCGCTGAATCGCATCGGCCGTAGTCTCCCCCGGCTTGGCAATGGGATGGCGGCGGCGGTTTTCGCTATAACGACGGATCAGCACTTCGTCAGAGGCCTCGAGAAACACGATGTCGCAGCTCATCTCACGCTCCTCGAGTGCGGCAACGGCATCGAGCAGCTCATCGAACAAGCCCTGGCTGCGCAGGTCACAGGTGACGGCAAGATGCCTGCCCACGCCTGTATTGATGCCGACGAGTTCGGCAAGCTGGGCGATCAGACGCGGAGGCAGGTTATCGATGCAAAAGTAGCCCATGTCCTCAAACACATGCATGGCTTGCGTTCGGCCCGAGCCGGACATTCCGGTGATGATAACGATATCGGGGATACGCTCCGAGCGCTCCGCCGCATCCATGGCATCTCCCTTTTGCATGTGTGCCTCCTAAAATAAGCGCGGGACCCGGCCAGCGGATCCCGCGCGATCAATTGCCTTTATTGAGTATACCGCCCCAAGCGGATACAAGGCCCGTCTTACGCCTCAAGCGCAGCCTTGAACCAACTTGTAATACTCGTGGGGTGCGTGATAGCGGTGCCGACGACAACGGCCCACGCGCCGGCGTCGATTGCAGCGCGAGCCTCCTCGGGCGTATGCACGCGACCCTCGCAAATGATGGGAAGGCCGGGAAATTCCTCGGTCGCCTGACGCAGGAGCGGCAGGTCGGGGCCATCGGCCATGGTGCAGTCGATGGCGGCGACACCGTGAGAGAGTGTGGTGGATACCAGGTCGAAGCCCATATCAACCGCACGGCGAATGTCCTCGATGGTGGCACAATCCGCCATCAGGAGCACACCCTCCTCGTGCAGCGGGCGGAAGGTATCCTCGACCGACTTGCCATCGGGACGCGGACGATCGGTGGCGTCGATCGCCACGATATCGGCACCCGCAGCAACGCAGGCACGAGCGTGACGCAGCGTCGGCGTGATGTAAACGCCCTCGTGCCCGTCCTTCCACAGACCGATGACGGGAACCTCACAGCGACCCTTAATGGCGGCAATGTCGGCAAGGCCCTGGCAGCGAATGGCGGCGGCGCCGCCAAGCTCGCAAGCGCGAGACATTTGAGCCATGGTCTCGGGCGTACGAAGCGGCTCGCCCATATACGCCTGAACGCTCACGACGAGCTTGCCCTTCAGGGACTGGATCAAAGGATCAACGGTCATGTTCGACTCAACCTTTCTCAAAACAGCCTTCTGAGACACCGCACCTTGACGTTCAAACCGTCGCTCGCGTACCGAAGTACGCTTCGCTCCTCTTTCACGTCAATCTGCGGCACCTCAGAAGGCGCACTTGGTAGTTATGTTTACTTCAACGATGCAAGAAGGTGTTCGGCGGCACCGATGAGCGGCGCGTCGCCCTCCAGAGAGCCGATGAGAATCGGCGTGTCCTGAAGCGGGTCGAGCGCCTGGCTGGCATAGCCCTCGTGCACCGAGTCCTTCCACGTCTGTGAACGCCAATCGGGACCTTGGTGAATCACGCCGCCCGAAAGCACGATGACCTCAGGGTCCAGGATGTTAGCGAGCGAGCCCAGGCTGGCGCCCAGCGCAAAGCCGGCGTCATGAATGACCTCGGTCGCCTTTGCGTCGCCTGCGCGGCACAGGTCGTTCACGTCACGGCCGACCGAAGGACGGCTGGGGTCGACGCGGCCAAAACGCTCATCGTACATGCGCCCGATTGATGTTCCGGAAGCAACCGACTCCAGATGGCCGGAACGCCCGCAGGCGCAGGGAATGCCGGCGGCAGCCGAGCACTCGATGTGGCCCATATGGCCGGCAGCACCATGGAAGCCCTGCATCACGCGGCCGTTCTCGACATATGCGCCGCCGATGCCCGTACCGATGCCCAAACACAAGACGGAGAACTTGCCCTTGCCGACGCCCCAGTGGGCCTCGCCCAGAGCATGAGCCTGCACGTCGCCTACAACGGCAACGGGAAGGCCGAGGTCCTCGCGCAGACGCGGCCCCAACTGAACGCCGGACCAGCCGGGCATAATCTCATTGGCATACGCGATGGCGCCCGTCTTGGGGTCGACGACACCGGCAGCGCCGATGCCAACTCCGAGGACCTCGACATCGGGATTTGCCTCAAGAGCTGCCTTGATAGACGCCTCGATGCGCTGGAAGACCGCTTCGCCACCCTCCTGGGCCTCGGTGGGAACCTCAGCCTCAAAAACGGGATGGGGCACACCGCCGTCAGCCGGGTACTCCATGATGGCAGTCGCGATCTTAGTTCCGCCGATATCGACAGAGCAGACGTACTTGTTCTCCATGTCGTTCTCCTTCGGAGACAAAACAACTACAGGAAATGCGCCGTCAGGCTAGCCGTCACAGCGCGGTAAAGGTTTTCCAGGTGCCCGAGATCGCCGAGAAACCGTGCGGCCATTGGCCTAATGGGTCATGGCCGCACGGTTGAACGGCGAGGTCGGGTGCCTGGGAAAGCTTTAAAGGAGACCGTTGTCCTGGAGGACCTTGCGAATCGCCTCGACGTTCTCACCGGTCATGGCCTTCACCGGGCGCGGCATGGTCGGGCTGTCGAAGATGCCCATGAGGTTCATAGCGGTCTTGAAGGCGCCGACGCCACCGGCATAGCCCTGGACGCCCGAGGTGACATCCCAGATGTGCGAAATCTCATTGAGGCGATCCTGCTCGGCCTTGACGGTAGCCCAGTCACCAGCCTGAGCGGCCTTCCACTGACGAACGTAGCCCTCGGGCTCAACGTTGGCGAGGCCCGGAACGGAACCGTCGGCGCCACCGAGATAGGCACCGTCGACGACGACCTCATGGCCGGTAAGGATGCTCATCGGATGGCCGTTCTTCTCGTTCTCCTGAATGAGGTAGCGGAACGAGATGTCATCGCCCGAGGAATCCTTGACGCCAGCCAGGACGCCCTCGGCGCCGAGCTTAGCAAGGAGCTTCCAGGGGAGCTTGGTGTGGACGCACACGGGGATGTCGTAGGCGAAGATGGGCAGGTCGAGTTCCTCGTGAAGGATGCGGAAGTGCTCCTCGACCTCGGTCATGCCCTGCAGGGCATAGAACGGGCAGGTGGCGACGAGCGCATCGGCGCCCAGCTCCTGAGCGACCTTGCCGTGCTCGATCATGCGCTCGGTCTCGGTGTCGATGATGCCGACCAGAACGGGAACGCGGTGGTCGACGATACGGACGGCCTCTGCGACAATCTGGCGACGGCGCTCGTCGGTGGAGAAGACGACCTCGCCCGAGGAGCCCAGGAAGAACAGGCCATCGACGCCGGCATCGATCATGCGGTTGATGCTGCGCTCAAAGGAGGCAACGTCGAGCTGGTGGTCTTCGGTATCGGGAACAACGACGGGAGGGATAACGCCGGTGAATTTCTGAGTTGCCACAAGAATCTCCTTAGTTGTCTGGCGGGTAGCCCTATGCCGCCCACTCTTGTTGGCGGTGTCCAGGCCGTCTAGGCCAAAGAACACGAATAGAACGTTTGGTTAAAGAAGTCGACGACTTCGTTTTCGAACGCATTGATGCGCTCGTGAGCGTATTTGGCATAGATGATATGCCTCCGGTCACACTCAAGACCGTTGAATACGGCAAACTGGCCCTTGGGATCACTCACGGTATCCATGAGCGATGTGCCCATGAGCACCGAGCCACGAACCCGAAGCGACAGCGTCTCGAGACCGCTGGGAAGCGGATTGGCAAGCGCCGTGCAGGCAAGGCCCCGCTCGTCCAGAGCAGAAACCGCCAGCGCGACACCGCCGCCAAGGCCCTCGCCCCATGCAAAGATGCGGTCGGGATCCATGCCATCAAGGTTGCGCGCAACCTTCGCCAACGCGCAGCCCCAACGGACACGCTCGACAAAAGCAGGCGAGGTAATCCCCTGCTGCAGATCGCTGGATCCAATAGTCTCATCGTCCAGCGCAAGCACGGCATATCCCATGGCGGCAAACCGCGTCATGTGATGCCATCCCCGCACGGGTCGGTCGATGTCATGGAACATCAGACACAGCGGAACAAGCTCGGATCTTCGGGCGCAACCAGAGGGCTCAATCAAACGGCCGTGCACGACATACCCGCCGAGCTCAAAGGAAACCTCGGAGTAGCGCGCGCACGGATTGGCGAAATCAATCGCCGTAGCGGTCAGCCCGCAAACCTCAAGGTCCGAAGCGGCTGTCTCCAACTCGGAAACATCCGCAGAAGCATCGCCGCGCCAATCCCGGAAATCAGAGAGCCTTGACGAAACCGTCCCAGCAATTCCCGCAAGCTCGGGGACAATCAGCTCATCGATATTGCTCTCGCACTTAGACATGAGCCTCCCCTCCCTTGCAGAAAAATGGAATGATCAGATCGTCAAAATCCTGAATCTCCTCGTGACCGAAGCCTTCAAAGAACTCATGACGCTTTTCACAGGTCAGGTTGTTGTAGACTGCAAACTGCGTCGCCGGAGGGCAGACGATATCGGCTGTGCCCGTGCCAAACAGCACGGGGCATTTGACCATGGGGGCAAAGTTCTTGGAATCGAAGTACGCCAGCTTGGCATAGGCTTCGTCGATACGAGTCGAGTCCTCGTCAAACCAGCGAGACCAATAGCGCAGGCCCTCGTAGGCGATGTCGTCGGCATCCAAATCCCAGACCAGGCGGAAATCCGACAGGAAGGGATAGAGGATGGCGGCGCGATTGATAAGCTCGCTGTTAAGCGCACAGGTCGCTATACCCAAACCGCCGCCCTGCGACGCGCCGTTCACAAACACACGGGCAAGATCGATGCCCTCGAGCTCGCGAACAATACGGCACAGAATGCGAATATCTTGGTGCAAGCGGACATAGTAGAGGTTGGCCGGGTCGCCGTCGATACCGGCGACGATATGGCCCGCGACCGTTGTGCCCTCAAATCCGCCAATGTCCTCGGAGGGTCCTCCTTGGCCAGGGCAATCGAGAGCAATCAGCGCCATACCCATGCCCGCAAACGATGCCTGCTCAAACCAGCTGCGACTCGCACCTGGATATCCATGGAACTGAAGTACCAATGGCACGGGCTCGTCCGAGACAGGTTTAAGGTACTTGGCGTGCAGGCGAGCGCCACACATGCCGGTATACCAGAGATCGAAAAGCTGGCAGGTCACGGCATCGGTGACCGATGCCGCCTCGATCGCATAGTCAAGCCCGACGGCGTCAGCCTCGGCCATGCGATCCTTCCAAAAGAGATCGAAATCTGATGGACGGGGCATGGCGCCTCGATATTCACCAAATTGATGTTGTAGCTCCTGAGCACTTGACATGGCTCGTGAACCCAACCTTTCGAAATCGCAACGGAGGTGCGCCCGGCAAAGGAACCGGGCGCACGGGAGGGAAAGCGAAGTTACTCGCCGAGCTTGGGATGCAGCAGCGACGGCGCAGCGCCAAGCAGCATCTTGGTGTAGGGGTCTTGAGGATGCTGGAAGACCTGCTTGGCCTCGCCCTGCTCAACGATCTTGCCGCCATTCATGACGATAATGTCGTCGGAGATGTAGCGGACCGTCTGGATGTCATGGCTGATAAATACCATGGCCAGGCCGAGCTCCTTCTTAAGGTCGGTCAGCAGGTTTAGAATCTGCGCGCGGACCGAAACGTCCAGCGCCGAGGTGGGCTCGTCGGCGATGATGGCATCGGGGTTCAGCGACAGGGCACGCGCAATAGCCACGCGCTGGCGCTGACCGCCAGAAAGCTGGCCGGGAAGAACCTCGGCGGCGGAGGAGGGCAGACCGGTGAGCTCCAAGAGCTCCTTGACGCGCTTCTCCTGCTCGGCCTCGGTACCCAGGTTGTGGACGCGCATGGGGTCGAGCAGTTGCTCGCGAACGACCATGCGGGGGTTGAGCGCCGTGGCCGGGTTCTGGAACACGACCGAGATGACGCGACCCATGTGGCGACGGTCCTCGGCGGTACGCTTGGTGACGTCCTTGCCCTTAAAGTAGACCTTGCCGCTCGTGGGGGCCTGCAGGCCGCACATGACGTTAGCCGTGGTGGACTTTCCGCAACCGGACTCGCCGACGATGCCGATGGTCTGTCCGGGCATGAGCTTAATCGTTACACCCTGGACGGCGTGAACCAGGTTGGGGTGCAGAATCGAGCCGGTACGGGTCCTAAAGGTGACGTGGACGTCATCAAGGAAGATGATCGGCTCGACGCCGTTGACTGCGGTCTCGCTCATCTACATCACCTCCGCGTGAGGGGTCAAACCATTTGCCTTGAGCACCTCGTCGGGGAGCTCGGAATAGAAGTGCTCGGTGCCGGGCACGCGCTTGAAGACCGGACGGGTGTCCAGGCCAATGCGCGGATGGCTCGAGCGGGGCGCGAAGCGATCGCCCTTGGGGAAATCGCGCGGGCTCGGAACGGCGCCGGGCACCTGGTGCAGGCGGCCCGAACCGCTCTCGATGGACAGGACGGAACCCAGAAGGCCGCGGGTGTACTCGTGAATCGGGTTGGTGAGCAGCTCCTTGGTGGGCGCCTGCTCAATAACCTGGCCGGCGTACATAACCGTGATGTTGTGGGCGACCTCGGCGACCAGCGCCAGGTCGTGCGAAACGAAGATCATGGCAAAGCCGAGCTTGGCCTGAAGGTCGTTGAGCAGCTTGATGACCTGCTTCTGGACCGTAACGTCCAGAGCGGTCGTGGGCTCGTCGCAGATAACCAGCTTGGGGTCGCGGGTAAGGGCCATAGCGATCAGAACGCGCTGACGCTGACCACCGGAAAGCTCGTGCGGATAGCTCTCGAGCGTACGCTTGGGGTCGAGGCCCACGAGCTCCAGGAGTTCCTCGGCGCTACGGGTGCCGCCGCGCTTGGTGAGCTGCTTCATCTGGGCAGAGATGAGCATGGAGGGGTTGAGCGAGGACAGGGCGTCCTGATAGACCATGGCGATATCGGTACCGCGCAGGCCGAACCACTCCTTCTTGCTCATCTTGAGCAGGTCGCGGCCCTCCCAGAGAACCTCGCCGGAAAGATGCTCGTCATCGTCGGTCAGGCCCATGATGGCCAGCGTGGTGATGGACTTACCGCAGCCGGACTCGCCTACCAGGCCCATGGTCTGGCCGGGACGGACGTCAAAGTTAACGTGGTCGACGACGTTGATATCACCGTGGTGCTCAAACTGGATGCAGAAATCGCGGACCGAAAGGATCGGCTCAACGGACTCATCGGGCACATGGCGGTCGTTACGCTTGAGCTCGACATCGCGCAGTGCGCCAAGACGGGCGGACAGGGACTGAGCCTGCTCCTTGTAGGCACGAACGGGGTCGGAAACCAGCAGGTCGGCCTCGCGGCGCTTGGAGGAATCGGTCGGATCCAGGGCGGCGGAGGGAGCAGCGGCCATGGCGTCGGTAATGCCCTCGGAGAGGATGTTGAGCGCCAGGCAGGTGATCATGATGGCCAGGCCCGGGAACAGTGCCTGCCACCAACGGCCAGCGAGCACGCCACCGCGTGCGTCGGCGAGAATGTTGCCCCAGGTAGCGGTGGGCTCCTGGATGCCGGCGCCGATGAAGGTCAGCGAGGCCTCGAAGATAATGGCGTCGGCGACCAGGGTAACGGTGAAGACCATAATCGGAGCGATGCAGTTACGCAGAACATGCTTGATCAGAATCCACGGAGCCTTGGCGCCGGACACGATGACCGCGCGGACATAGTCCTCACCGTACTCGGACACGATGTTGGCGCGCACGATACGGGCGATCTGCGGGGTGTACATAAAGCCGATCGCAAAGATGATCGACGGCACGGAATTGCCCAGGATGGAAACGAAAACGGCTGCGAGGGCGATACCCGGGATGGACATGATGATGTCCAGGATACGCATGATCGCCTCAGAGATAGACTTGCGCGAAACCGCTGCAAGAGCGCCGACAACGGAACCACAGACCAAAGCCATGGCGGTAGCACCAAAGCCGATAATCAGCGAGTAACGTCCGCCGTAGAGCATGCGCGACAGAATGTCGCGACCCTTATCGTCGGTACCGAAGATAAATCCGTTGCCGGGAGCCTGGCGAGCCGTAAAGATCTCGACCGGGCTATAGGGGGCAAGAAGGGGCGCCAAAATCGCAGTCAGGGCGACCAGCACCAGCACGACGGCGGCAATCTTAGAAGACAGCGTCATCTTCTTCCAGCCACCGAGCTTGAGCCCCTTGGAGGCAGCCTTCTCGAGCTGCTCGGTTTGCTTCTCTCGAATCTTTACCATAATCTACACCGTCCTGATGCGCGGGTTGATGAGCAGGTAGAGCATGTCAACCACGATGTTGATGATGATGAAGGCAAGAGCAACGACGATAACGACGCCCTGAACCAGGTTCGCCTCGTTGCCCTGAACGCCCTGCAGAATCGCAGTGCCCATGCCGGGGAGGTTGAAGATAACCTCGATGACGACGGCGCCGCCCATGAGGTAGCCGATCTTAAGACCGAGGGTGGTGACCGGGGTGATCAGCGCATTGCGAAGGACGTTGATGCCGACGACGACCTTCTCGGGAACGCCGGCGCCACGAGCCATACGGACATAGTCCTTGTCGAGCTCCTCGACCATGGCGGTACGCACGATACGAGTCATCTGGCCCGTCAGCGGAAATGCCAAGGCGATAGCGGGCATGATCATACGTCCCAGATAGCCAACCGGATTCGTGGTGAAGTGAGGCAGAGCACCCGATGCCGGGAGCACCTTAAGGTAGGAAGAGAACAGCAGGATCAACAGAACGGCAAGCCAGAACGACGGGGTTGCCAAGCCGGCGATGGAAAAGACGCGGATCACTTGGTCCGGCCATTTGTCGCGATACAGTGCCGCGATGACGCCGAGCAAAAACGAAACGACCGCACCGATGGCAAGACCGATGAAGGTCAGCTGCATCGTGACGGGCAGGGCCGTGGAGATGCGCTTGGCAACGGAGTTGCGGGCAGCGCCGTAGGTACCCATGTCGCCATGAATCAAATCGCCCATATAGCGCACGTAGCGCACAGGCCAGGGGTCGTCCAGACCATACTTCTCATGGTACTCGGCAACCGCCTCGGGCGAGGCACCGTCACCCAACGCCGTGTAGGCGGGGTCGGTCTTGGAGAACGACATAAGGAAGAACACCAGGACGGTGACGCCCAATGCCATGATCGGCAGCGCCACAAGACGCCTTCCAATCAAACGTAGCAAGTTGTTCACGTTCTCTCCCCTTTCTTTTGTCGGTAGGACCAACTGGTATATGAGTACGGATACTCATTACAAGACCCGAGCGACATCGTTGCCGCCCGGGTCTTTGTTTCAACTATGAGGATACGGTCCCAACGGCCGACATCCTGCATACAGACTCAAGCGAGTCTTACGCCTTGACGGTCGCAACGCCCCTGAAGGACATGCTCGTCGTGCCGATGCCCTTGAAGCCGTCGAGAGCCTCGCCGTTGGGCGCGGTGGACGGATCGTCCCAGGAAGCGGAGACGGTCTTGACGTGGACAACGGGGTACAGAACGGCGTTGTCGGCGATGATGTCGAAGCACTCGTTCCACTTCTTCTGCTGCTCGTCGCCCTCGGCGGCAAGAGCCTCGTCCATGAGACCGTGAAGCTTCTGCCACTCAGCGGACTCCTTCCACGGGCAACGGGTCTGCATCCAGACGTTGTCGCCATACCACCAGTTGAGCAGCAGGTCGGGGTCAGCGCCGAAGCAGGAAGGATCGCCAGGGGCAAGGAGGATATCGTAGGCCTCGCCGCCGTCGATGGCAGCGTAGGTGGCCGGCGAGGTATCGGTCTGGATGGTCACCTCAAAGCCGAGAGCGTCGAGGTCGTTCTTGACCTGGGCGGCCATGCCCTTGATCTGCTCGTTGTCGGTGGTGCGCAGGGTGATGGCACCCGGGGTGATGCCGGACTCCTCGATGAGCTTCTTAGCCTTCTTGGCGTCGGTCTTGTACACCGTGGAAGCCTCATGATAATTGGTGAAGCTCTTGGGCAGGTAGCAGCTGGCAGCGGTGGCAAGGCCGGCGAAGGTGTTGCTGACCATCTTCTCGGTGTCGAGCGCATACATGACAGCCTGACGGACCTTGACGTTGTTCCAAGGCTCCTTGGCGACGTTGAACATGATGAAGCGGGTGCCGAAACCCTGAACGTTATCGATCTTGCAGCCGGCGCTCTCGAGCTGGTCGACGGCGTCAGCGGTAACGAGCTCCATAACGAGCGTGGAGCCCTCCTGCTGAGCGGTAACGCGAGCGGTGGGGTCGGTCAGGATGCTGTACTGGATCTTCTTATCCTCGGCAGCATACTCACCGTTGTACTCGGGGTTGGGAACCAGGGTGATCTCGGTATCGGAGATAGAGTCGTACATCCAGGGGCCGGAGCCGATCGGCTGCTTGGCGCGATCCTCCTCGGTCTGGGTGGCCGGGGTAACGCGGATGATGGCAAGACGATCCTTGAGCAGAGAGAAGTTGGGGACCTTGGTCTTGACCGTCACGGTGCTGGCGTCCTTAGCCTCGATGGACTCGAAGGGCTGGAAGAACGGAGCATAGGTAGCGGAAGCGGCGCAAGCGGTGTAGGAGGCAACGACATCGTCAGCGGTGACCTCGGTGCCATCGGAGAACTTGGCGCCCTTGCGGATGGTAACCTCGAAAGTGGTGTCGTCCACAGACTTGGGGTCGTCGGTGGCGAGCTCGTTGAAGGTGCTGTAGTCGTGGTAATCGATGCCGTAGAGGCCCTCGACGACGTGCCAGTTAGCACCCAGGCCCACAGCGGAGCCGGTGCTGGCGGGGTCGAAGCTGGACGGAGCGTAAGCGGAACCAGCGGTGATCACGCCGCCGCCACGGTTGGCGGAATCGGTGGAACCGGAAGCGGAACCCTCGTCGCTAGAGCTGCCACCGCAGCCGGTGAGACCAAGCCCTGCGACAGCAGCGACGCTGCCGGTGAGGCCGAGGAACGAACGCCTGGACATACCCTTGTTGATGATGGCCATGTCTTCTCCTATCAATAGAGAATCTTACCCGGGAGCACCTAGACTTGCCCCCGCGCAACTTGCGGACGATATATACCTTACCTACCGACAAACCCAACTTGGGTGCCGCGCTCGGCGACCGATACATACATACGCTTGAACGGTATTTACTACCGTTCACCGAATTCATTGACAAACGATTCGACAGACAGTATGTATCGACGAGGTGAGATATCAGTCTTCGTCAACCCGCAGGATAGCAGGGTTATTCACCATGGCTAGTCAAACGTTTTAGCGTTAATAAAACCCGAAATCAGCAGGTAATCGCCGCGAAATAAATGATTGAAAATCAGCCAATCATGTATATCAGTTGTTTAGAAGCGCGTTTAGTTTTCGGAACGGCTGGCCGATGCTTGGGCGCGCTCGGCATTCCATGCAACAAGTGCCTCGTGGACCGCTTTGGCGACATCGGCCGGAACGCCTCGAACTTCCGCAATCTCCTGCTCGCTTGCCGCGCGCAAACGCTTCATCGAGCCAAAATGGCGCATAATGGCACGTTTTCTGGTGGGTCCCACGCCCGGAACGTCGTCAAGCACCGAAACCGTCATAGCCTTATCGCGCAACTCGCGATGGAACGTAATCGCAAATCGGTGGGATTCATCGCGAACCTGCTTGATCAGATAAAGCGAAGCGGAGCCGGTCGGCAGCACGACGGGGGTCTCGTCCCACGGCACGAAAACTTCCTCATCGGCCTTTGCCAAGCCACAAACTGGTATATCGAGGCCAAGCGCCTCAAGTTGCTTAATTGCAGCGGTCAATTGCGGTTTGCCGCCATCGACAACGAGCAAATCGGGGCGCGAGCCAAAGCGCTCGTCCGCCATGCGCTCGGGAGCATAGCGACGCCCCAGAACCTCGGACATCGATACGAAGTCGTTCGCCTCGTCCAATTCGGCCTGAATTTTAAAGCGACGATACTGGCCCTTGTCGGCACGGCCGTTGGTAAATACCACCATCGAAGCGACGGTAAAGGTGCCGTGCAACGTCGAGATATCGAAGCACTCGATGCGCAACGGCGGCGCAGGCAGCGCCAGCGCGCTTTCGAGCTCCAGGAGCGCCTGATTAGTGCGATCGTCAGCATACCCCGTGCGCATCATGTAGCGCATGAGGGCATGGCGCGCATTTTTGGAAGCCATATCGAGCAGGCGGTGCTTTTCGCCGCGCTGCGGCCTATGGAGATGGCAAGAGCGTTCGCGCTTGCCCGCAAGCCACTCCCCCAACGCTTCGGCGTCCTCAAGCTCGACAGAGAGATTGATCTCGGCTGGAATATCAGCCGTCTCGTCGTAATAGCGCTTAAGAAAGCCCGATTGAAGCTCTTCCTCGTCGACATCCAGGCCTTTATCGAGGATGAACTCACAAGTTCGAACCGTTCGGCCCTCGCGAACGACAAAGACACAGGCGGCAGAGATAGTCTCTTCGCGATAGAAGCCGATGACGTCGATATCGACGCTCGATGGAAAAACGACCTGTTGGCGATCGTCCAGGCCCCTAATGACTTCCAGGCGACGCTTGACGCGCGCCGCACGCTCAAAATCGAGCGTCTCGGCTGCCTCCGTCATCTCGGACGTAAGCTCGTCAACGACATCCTTGCGATGGCCCGACAAGAAACGTTCGACACGTTTGACGTTCTTGGCATAGTCGGCAGGGGAAATCGCGCCGATGCATGCGCCCGGCCCGCGCCCGACATGGTAGTCAAAGCAGGGACGCCCGTTTTGCGCGCAAATCATATTGACGATGTCTTCTTCGCCCTTATGAGATTCGACGATGCGGCGGCAGCGGCGCCATTCCGCACAGGATGCCGAGCAAATAGGAATAACCTTGCGTAGCGTATCGATGGTCTCACGCGCCGCACGGCTATCGGTATAGGGGCCAAAATAGCGCGTTCCCGGTTTATGACGCTCTCGCGTGTATTTAATAGCCGGAAACAAGTCGCTCTTGGTAATGGCGATAAAGGGATAGCTTTTATCGTCTTTGAGATCGACGTTAAAGTACGGATGGTACTGGCCAATCAGATTGCGCTCGAGCACCAATGCCTCGTGCTCGGTCTCCACCACGATATAGTCGAAGCTCGCCACCAGCTGCATCATGAGCGGGATCTTTTGACGCTCGTCCTGCAGCGTCACGTATTGACGCATACGGGCACGCAGGTTTTTTGCCTTGCCCACATAGATGACATCACCCTTGGCATCTTTCCAAAGGTAGCAGCCGGGTTGCGTGGGAACGCGCGAAACCTGCTCGGCAAGTGTTGGAATGTTGTCGTGACCTGCCACGCGCACCTACTTGCGACGAAGCAGCGCCGAGACCTCGGGCATCTTAAAGACGAAGGCAAGACCAAAAGTTACAGCGAGCGAGACGACGCCTGCAACACAAACGTAGCCCAGGGTAATGAGGATCGAGCTGCCAAGCGCTCCGACAAAGTGCTCAAGTGCCCACATGACGCCGGCGCCCGCGGCAGCGCCCAAGCCACCGAACAGTAGGCCGAAGAAACCGCCATGCAGGATAGACTTGACCTGAAGGCCATGCAGACGACGGCGCAGCCACCACAGTGAGCATCCGACCAAGACCACGTAGTCAACGACGTACGAAAGCGCAATTGCCGGCATACCGTAGCCCAGCACCACGCCAAACAGCAGCACCGAACCGGCCTGGCCGATAGCGGAGTACAGGCAATAGCGGCTATAAGGTTTCATATCGAGCAGGGCCGAGAAGCTCTTCTGCATCAGCACGACCACGCCGTAGAGCGGCAGGGAAAGTGCCAGATAGATAAGGAACTCCGACACCAGCGCCACACCGGATTCATCGAACTTGCCGGCGCAGTAGATCATGTTGAGCGGACGGGCGAAGACGATCAGATACATCGCAAACGGAATCAGGAAGAAGAGCATCTGGGCGACACCGCGCGAAATGCCCGTGCGGACGCTGTCGTAATCCTTCTCCTGCGCATCGTGAGAGAGTTCGGTATAGAGTGCCGTCGAAAGCGAGGCGGCGATCAGCGCATAGGGCAATGTGTACCACAGGCGCGCATATGCGATGACGGAAGGGCCGGTCTCGGGCTGCACCACCAGCGCGGCGGCATTGGTAATGGAGGTCGAGACAAACATGCACACCGTGGCGAGCAGCGTCGGGATACCAAGCGCGATCGTCTGTCGCAGCGCGGGATCCTTAAAGTCGATAAGGATATGAGGATGCACGCCATGCTTGCCAAGCGCGGGAATCTGGCAGGCCATCTGGACAAAGACGCCGAGGGTCGTACCAACTGCGATCAAGATAATACCGGCCTGCTCGCCAAATTGTGCAGACACGGGAGCAAAGCCCATAAAGCTGGCGATGACGATGACATTGTTGAGAACCGGGGCAAACGTCGACCAGAAATAGTCGCGGTGTGCGTTGAGAACGCCCGAGAACACCGAGCCCAAGCCATAAAACAGAATTTGAATAGCAAAGAAGCGGAACATGAACGCAGCGGTATCCATGCTGCCGCCATCGCCCGAAAGGAACGACTGCGTCCAAATAAAGCCGGGAGCAAACACGGTGCCCAGCAGCGAGATACCGCCCAGCAGCAGAAGCAGAATACCAAGCAGGTTGCCGACATACTCGTTCGATGCCTCGCGACCCTGCTCGCGCCTCACACCCATATACACCGGCAAAAACGCCGTAACGAGCATGCCGCCCATCACGAGCTCGTAGAGCATGTTGGGCAGGTTGTTGGCAACCTGATAGGAGGACGAGAGCAGCGACATACCGATGGTGGCCGCCATGGCCCACGTGCGGATAAACCCGGTAACACGCGACACGATGGTCAGCACGGTCATAAGGCCAGCAGAACGACCAACCGTGGAGTAGTCCGACGAACCCATATCGTCTACGTCGTCCTGAGAGTCCTCATAAACCTCATCTTGTGGCGGCAAATCGTCCACGACGGCAAAGGAGCCGGTCATCGCAAAGGGATCGTCAACCAAAACGGCGTCATCAGCAGGTGCGGCGTCATCGCTGTTCGGCATGTTGTTACCGGATACGGCATCATCATCGAATATGGCATGGTCGCCAAACACCGTGTCAACTTCATTGGCGGCGACGGTTCGGGCAGAAAACGACAGAGGGTCCCAGTCGTCATCACCGTCGATGGCCACGCCCTCGACGGGATCGGTCGAACCAAGCGGCGACCATTCGTCATCCGAAAGAAGCGGTTCGCCATCATCATGAGCCGTGGGCTTGGCGGAATGAGCGGCAGGAGCGCTCTGCGGTGTGCTCTTTCCCTGGGCTGCCATCAAAAACACCGCCGTCTCATCGGGACGCGGCTCACGAGGAGCCTCGGAGGCGATCGGCATCACGCTGGCGCTCGATTGAGCGGCGGCCAAAAAGACAGCCGTCTCATCGGGACGAGCCGAAGAAAGAACCGTACGGGGAAGTGCCGTGCCGGCACCGGCGGCACGCAAGTATACGGCCGTCTCGCCCGGGTCAGCGGCAGCGGACCAGGCGTTTCGAATCTCGTTATCGAACGAAGCGGCCTCGGGCGCGGGCGTCTGAGGAGCCGACCCTTTTGCAAAGTGAGCTCCGCGCTTTGATTCTTCCTGCGGCATCGCTCAGTCCTCTCTCGTGATCGGGGCAACCGTCGCCCCGCAAAATGCAACTAAGTCATCGGGAGCAAGCTCAAGCTGATAGCCGCGCTTGCCACCCGAGATAAAAATGGTATCCCAAAGGACGCATGTCTCATCGATCAGAGTCCGGAAGCGTTTTTTCATACCGACCGGACTGCAACCGCCGCGGACATACCCCGTCGCGGCAAGCAAATCTTTGACATGCATCATGGTCAGCGACTTTTCGCCTGCGGCGCGCGCGGCGGCCTTGAGGTCGAGCTCGTCGGCAACGGGAATGCAGCACACGACATGGTCGTTGGACGGCGTCGTGCAGACCAGGGTCTTAAATCCCTGACCGGGCTCCTCGCCAAGCTGCTCGGAAATCGCGACGCCCAGCCCCGACGATTCGTCGTCATCGTCTTCGTACGTATGGAGAACATAGGGGATGCCGGCGCTTTCCAGCTCACGCATGGCGTTGGTCTTTGGCGTCTTCACGGCCTTCGGCATGGCATATCCTTTCCCTCATATAAGAACGCAATTTTTAAGTATATGTCCATTTGCGCGGCATACGCTATCTCGACAAAGAGAGCGCCACCGAATCGCAAGGAATCGGCGGCGCTCATGTTTCAAAAACACCTATGTATTAGGCATCGAGTTGCGCTTGACGCTCCTTATCGCGTTTGAGCAACGGCGCCAAGAACTTGCCGGTATAGCTCTGCGGGCATGCCGCAACCTGCTCTGGCGTACCCGAGACCACGACAGTTCCGCCACCGTTGCCACCCTCGGGACCCATATCGATCAGACGGTCGGCGACCTTGATGACATCGAGGTTGTGCTCGATCACCAACACCGTATTGCCCGCATCGACTAGACGCTGCAACACATCAAGTAACTGGCGAACGTCCTCGAAATGAAGACCGGTCGTAGGCTCGTCCAAAATATAGAACGTCTTACCCGTCTGACGGCGATGAAGCTCCTTGGCGAGCTTTACGCGCTGCGCCTCACCACCCGAGAGCGTCGTGGCGGGCTGGCCCAAGCTCACATAACCTAGGCCGACGTCATACAGGGTTTGAAGCTTTCGCTTGATCTGCGGAATATTCCCAAAGAAAGCCAGTGCCTCGGCCACGCTCATGTCAAGTACGTCCGAGATAGTCTTGCCACGATAGGTAACCTCGAGCGTCTCGCGGTTATAGCGCTTGCCGCCACAAGCCTCGCAGGGAACATAAATATCGGGAAGAAAGTGCATCTCAATCTTGATCTGGCCGTCGCCCTTGCACGCCTCGCAGCGTCCGCCGCTCACATTAAAGGAGAAGCGTCCCGGCGAGTAGCCACGCGCCTTCGACTCCGGCGTGCTCGCAAACAGCGCGCGCAGATCATCCCACAGGCCAATATAGGTCGCAGGGTTCGAACGCGGCGTGCGACCGATCGGCGACTGGTCAATGTCGATCACCTTATCGATGCACTCGATGCCCTCAATCTTCTTGTACGGACCCACGGGACGCGTCGAACGGTGGATGGCATTCGTAAGCGCGGGCGCAATCGTATCGGTGACCAGGGAGCTCTTGCCCGATCCCGAAACACCGGTAACGACTGTGAGCGTACCGAACTCAATCTTGGCGGTAACGTTTTTGAGGTTGTTGGCGCGGGCGCCCGTGATCTTAAGGCAGCCGCGGCCGGGCTTGCGGCGCTCGTCTGGCACGCGGATCATCCGCTTGCCGGTCAAATAAGCACCCGTCATGGAATCGGGGCACGCCATGATATCGGCAGGCGTTCCCGCGGCGACCACGTGCCCGCCGTTGACGCCCGCGCCTGGCCCCATATCGATCACATAGTCGGCAGCGCGAATCGTGTCCTCATCGTGTTCAACGACGATAACGGTGTTGCCGATATCGCGCAGGCGCTCGAGTGTCTTAATCAGCCGCTCGTTGTCGCGCTGGTGAAGACCAATCGAAGGCTCGTCCAGAATATAGAGAACGCCCATGAGGCCCGCACCGATCTGCGTAGCCAGGCGAATGCGCTGCGCCTCACCGCCGGAAAGCGTCGCCGAAGCACGATCGAGCGTCAGATAATCAAGGCCGACATCAACCAGAAAACGCAAGCGTTCCAGGATTTCCTTGACGATACGACCGCCGATGAATTGTTGACGCTCGGTGAGCTCAAGGTCCTCAAAAAACTCGAGCGACTCGCGGCACGACAGGCAACAAACCTCATAAATGGACTTGCCGCCCACGGTGACGGCGAGCATCTCGGGGCGCAGGCGAGCACCATGGCAGCTCGAACACGGCTCCTCGCGAATGTACTTCTCCAGGCGCGCCTTAGTGTTCTCGTTGGTCGTCTCGGTATAGCGCTCGTACAGGATATTGCGCACGCCCGAAAACTTGGTGTCCCACTGGCTGCGACGACCGTCGAGCTTTTGATAGTCCACCGAAATCTTCTTGTCGCCCATGCCATCCAAAAATGCACGGCGCACTCGCGGAGGTAGGTCTTCCCACGGTGTATCCGCGCTCACCTTAAAGTGCTTACAGACCGCGGCGAAGATCTGGGGGTAGTAGTTCGAATTGCCGAACAGGCTTCCAAAGACCCCATCGGCAATCGACTTCGACGGGTCCTCAATCAGCGCCTCGGCATCGGCCGTTTTCTTAAAGCCCAGACCATCGCACTCGGGACACGCACCATAGGGCGCGTTGAACGAAAAGTCGCGGGGTTGTAGGTCGTCGATGGAGTGCCCGTGCTCCGGGCACGCCAGAGCCAACGAATACTCCAGCAGCTCGCCCTCGGTTCCCTCGGGAGCATCGCGATCGGGCAGCATGTACACGTTCACATTGCCGTGTGCCAAGGCAGTCGCCTGTTCAACCGACTCGGCGATACGGCCCAGAGAGTTTTCCCGAATCACGATGCGGTCGACTACGACCTCGATATCGTGCTTGAACTTTTTGTCCAGATCGATGGGGTCGTCGAGCGAGCGTACTTCGCCGTCGACACGCACGCGGCTAAAGCCCTCAGCCCGAAGATCCTCGAACAATTTTGCGTACTCGCCTTTGCGCCCGCGCACCACCGGTGCCAGCACAAACGCACGACGACCCTCTCCCGCTGCCAGGACCTTATCGGCGACCTGGTCGGTGGTCTGGCGTTCGATAACGCGACCGCACTCGGGGCAGTGTGGCGTGCCCACGCGTGCAAAAAGCAAGCGAAGGTAGTCATAAATCTCAGTTACAGTACCCACCGTCGAGCGCGGATTCTTGGACGTCGTCTTCTGATCGATCGAGACGGCCGGCGAAAGGCCGTCGATCGAGTCTAGATCGGGCTTGTCCATCTGGCCTAAAAACTGGCGCGCATAACTCGACAGGCTTTCCACGTAGCGACGCTGACCCTCGGCATAGATCGTGTCAAACGCCAGCGAGCTCTTGCCCGAGCCCGAAAGACCGGTAATGACCACGAGCTCGTCGCGCGGGATGGAAACATCGATATTGCGCAGGTTGTGTTCGCGCGCACCACGGATAACGATAGAAGAATCAGACATGGAAGCTCCTTGCCTCCTATAACCTCAAATCACACTGTCGATGAGTTTAACGCACTCAACGCGCACAGATGTTCGTAATACAAGATTCGCAGACCTTTTGCTTTGCGTGTCGGGTGCTTTGTTTCTCGAAATGCCGTGGAAAGGTTAGAGTAATCTAAAACTGAACTTAATTTGCTGTAACAGAGGAACGTCCATGACCGAAGATATCCCCCTTGAAATCACTTCGAGTGGCATGGCCAATCTGCCCATATTCATCGCCGTCCTTATCGTGGCCGCCGTCGTCGTGCGCGTGTATTTTTCAATCAGACACAACGAAAAACCGCCCATTGCCCGCGTCTTTTGGTGCGCGATGCTCCTCATCCCGCTCGGCATGGTAGCTGCATGGATTACGAATCAATTGCTCGTAAATGAGGACTGTTCCCTATGGGTCCTTTCTTATTCGGCGCTCGGTGCTGCCGCCGTCATACTTCTTGTCGAGCCCTTGGTTTCGGGACTTATCGACCAAACCGATCTTGCGACGGGAACGGTTGCCTGTATTTGCCGCGACATCCTTGTCGTCGCCGCTGTTTCAGCGCTCTCGTTCGTTTCACTCGAAATTGCCTGCAACGAAACGTTCTATCGCATTCCCGCCAACTCATTCGGGTTTTCCGTTGGGCTGCTCGCGACGGTTCTGCTCTCCCTTTATTTGCTGGGACAGCGTCATGGAGGCGTCATGGCCCTCGTGCCCGTCGTCTGTTGCACCCTTGGCATTGCCGAGCACTTCGTCATAACGTTTAAAGGCGAGGCCATCCTGCCGAGCGACATTTTGGCATTGGGCACCGCAATGGAAGTAAGTGAGGGATATGAGTTCACCTTCACTGCAGGAATCGTAACCTCACTCGCCCTGCTGGAGATTTCCCTGGGGCTTCTTTCGCTTATCCGACCGCGAAAGCTCCGTACGCCCGCCCATGTCTTCCCCGCAATCGCCGCTAACCTCTGCGCTTTTCTGCTAGTGACCGTTGTGGGGCTCTTGGGCTTTTCCAACATCGACTTGGAGCAGTCGCTGGATTTTGGATTTGACCGTTGGCAGCCCATCACCACGTATGCGTCTCAGGGTTTTATCACTTCGTTCACCGAAATGGTCAACGAGTTGCCCATTGAAAAGCCCGAAGACTATACGCCCGATGAGGCGCAGAGCATCGAGCAGAAGCTCGCCGCCACCTACGACAGCACGTATGGCTCGAGCGAGCAGCGCGCGGCGGCCGTTGCCCAGTTCAATGAAATCAAGCCGACGATTGTTGCCGTCATGAATGAGAGTTTTAGCGACCTTTCGTGCTTTGAGCAGCTCCAGGCGGCCGGGTACACCGGCCCCGCATTCTACAACTCGCTTCCCGACACACTTGTTCGCGGCACCATGCTCGCTTCGGTCGCCGGTGGCGGAACGGCGAACTCCGAATTCGAATTTTTGACCGGAGCGACAACGGCCTTTGTCGGATTAGGCAAAATCCCCTATCAGCTATATCAGATGAATGGCGTCAACAGCCTGGCAAAGGACCTTAAGGAGCTTGGGTATACCGCTACCGCTATGCACCCGCAAAACCCCGTCAACTACCATCGAGATAAAATCTATCAGCAGCTGGGCTTTGGAGACTTTCTTTCAATCGGCGATTTCGAAGGTGCGCCCTGTTACCATGCCGGCGTATGCGACTACGCCACCTACGACAAGATACTCGACCTGCTTAGAACCGACGAAGCCCCGCAGTTCATCTTTGACGTCACGATGCAAAATCACGGCGGCTACGACTATGGCACCGTTCCCGCCGAGGAGCTGACAAACTATTGGGTCGAGGGAGCCAGCGAGGGCGCCAATAGCGCGCTCAACACCTATCTCACCTGCATCAACGCATCCGACCGGGACCTCGAGTACTTTATCAACGAGCTCCGCAATATCGGCAGACCGGTTGTCCTTGTCTTTTTTGGCGATCATCAGCCGAGCGCCGCAACGACTCTCAACGACGAGCTGTACCCTCAGGAAGATACGGCAAGCCACGCTTTCCGTATCTATCAGTCGACATATTTTGTCTGGGCTAACTATGAAATCGCCGGCAATACCGAGCTCAACGTCTACGACACCGTCGGGGCAAACGAGGTTGCAGCCATTACCCTTAATAAGATCGGCGCCCCGCTCACCGACTATCAAAAGGCCCTGCTTGCAACAAGGTCAGATGTGCCCACCATCAATGTCGCCGGCTACCTTGGTGCCGACGGGCTGCGCTACGACTTGGAATCTGAAGACAGCCCATACGCCTCGACGATCGACAAGCTGCAGCGCATGCAATACCTCGAGTTCGCCAGCAAAGTTCAGTAAGCCCGCCCATTCGCTTGGACCCATCGTATTGCAAGCACGCTCGGCCCAAATGCATCGTAAATGACTCCCGCTCGCAAACGAGGGTACAATGACGCTCGTGTCACATCACGGGGCCCCGGCCCCAACATATACAAAGGAGTCATACATGGGTTGCGAGCACGCACAGGCCGCCGGCGGACAAACGTCGCCGTCGCAATTTGAGGAGAATACGCTGTCCGAGGTCAAACGCGTCATCGCCGTGCTTTCCGGCAAGGGCGGTGTCGGCAAGTCGTTTGTCACCGGTGCCATCGCCACCGAGCTTGCCCGTCACGGCCACAAGGTCGGCGTCCTCGATGCCGACATCACCGGTCCCTCTATCCCCAAGATGTTCGGTATGAGCGGACGCCACGTCCATGCCCTTGGCAACCTCATGCTGCCTGAAATCTCCGAGCACGGCGTCAAGGTCATGAGCTCCAACCTTCTGCTCCAAAACGAGACCGACCCCGTCCTTTGGCGCGGTCCGGTCATCGCAGGCGCCATTAGGCAGTTCTGGAGCGAGACCTCATGGGGCCCCATCGACTACCTGCTGGTCGACATGCCTCCGGGAACAGGCGACGTCGCTCTCACCGTCTTCCAGTCACTGCCCGTCGACGGCATCGTCATCGTCACGAGCCCGCAGGATCTGGTCTCGATGATCGTCGCCAAGGCGGTCAACATGGCCGAGAAGATGAACGTCCCCATTCTGGGCATCGTCGAAAACATGAGCTATATTGAGTGCCCCGACTGCGGCAAGAAGATCGAGGTCTTTGGCAAGAGCAAGCTCCCCGAGGTCGCAGAACGCTATAACCTCGACATCTTGGGCACGCTTCCCATCAATCCGTCACTCGCCGAGGCCTGCGATAAGGGCGAGGTCGAGACCGCGCTGCCCGATGGCATGTTGCCCAAGGCAGTCTCTGCCGTCGAGGCCATTACCCCGCACGAGACCGACGAGGTCTAAGTGAACACGAGCGCCTTCTATGACGTCCTGGTAATCGGCGGCGGGGCTTCAGGCCTCGCCGCCGCCATTACGGCCGCACGTGCTGGCAAAAGCGTCTGCATCGTTGAGTGCGATGTCGCCTGCGGCCTTAAGCTCCTTGCGACCGGTAACGGCCGTTGCAACCTCTCCAACGAATCGATTGATCCTCAGCGGTATAACCACCCCGCATTCGTCGAATCTGTCATGAGGACCCAGCCCGAACAAGAGCTTATGGGTTTCTTCTCCTCGCTGGGCATCATGACAACCTCCGAGGAAGGCCGGCTGTACCCGCGCTCCCTTCGCGCCGAATCGGTGCGCGACGCGCTTCTCAACGTTTGCGACCGCCTAGGTATCACCTTAATCTGCGGAGCCAATATTGCCACGGCGCGCAAAGATCCCGAAGGCTGGGCACTCCAAATAAACCGTCCAGCGCGGGCGCTAAAGGCAAAAAAGCACGACGACCGAAAATCGGAGCTCCGCTCGCTTCGGAAGGCACTCGCCGATGTCCCTCGCAAGAACGAAGCCCTGCAGGCACATGCCGTAATTATCGCCACGGGCGGCAACCCCACCGGTATCGCCGATACGTTTGGCCTCCCCCTCACCTCGCTGCGCCCCATCCTCTGCCCCGTATCGGCAACGGTCGTTGGCGATCGGGCGGCACTCAAGACGTTGGATGGTCTGCGCGTCCGCGCCCGCTTGACGCTCACCCGTAACCATAGTGAGCTCTGGCACGAAGACGGTGAAGTACTGTTTCGAGCCTTCGGCATCTCGGGCGTCGCTGTCTTCAACCTCTCCCGTCGTATCCAGCGCGGCGATACGATCCTGCTCGACGTTTTCCCCGACCTCTCCAAAGACGAGCTGCTCGATATGCTCAACCGGCGCGTTGAGCTGCTCGGCGGCTTTTCGCCCCGCGATCCCCGTTGGCTCGACGGCATGCTCGCCCCGCAACTCTCCCGCGTCGTCTGCACGACGTTCGAGCAGTGCCATCCAGGCTCCAACGATGTCATCCATCTGGTCTCAATCCTCAAACACTTTAAGCTGCTCGTCGAGGGAACAGCCGAGGAGCGCTCGGCGCAGGTCACGCGTGGTGGCGTATCTGTCGAGAGCATCTCAATACCCAGTCTACGCGCGCGCAGCGCTGTCGACGCCCCGCTTTACATCTGCGGCGAAGCGCTCGACATCGACGCCGATTGCGGAGGCTTTAACCTTGCGTGGGCCTGGCTCTCGGGCATTCGCGCCGCAAGCAGCCTGTAGCCGCGCAGTCTATAATCAAAAACGCATTCGGGCCGTCTGGGATACCGGACGGCCTCTTTCTTGCCTCTAAGGAGACCTCGATGATCGAAATCACCCAAGTCAACGCGTCGCTCGATGAAGCCGGCGATGAAAATGCCTGCCTCATTGTTGGCAAGCGAGTCGCCAAGCGCGTCCTACGTTGCAAGGACTCCGAGATCAAGTCCATCGAGCTCCACCGCAAGTCAATCGACGCTCGCAAAAAACGAGACGTCCATTTTATCCTGAGCTTTCGTGTTGAGCTGACTAGTCCCCACCTCGAGCGAGAAGCGGTCGACAGCGTCGCCGAGCGTGACCGCTCGCGCGTACGCGCGATAGAGGACGATGGGCCCTCATTCCCCTCCCCCGTCTCCGACGCACCTCAAGAATGCCCTGTCGTTGTCGGCGCCGGATGCGCTGGCCTTTTCGCTGCACTCACCCTTGCCGAAGCGGGTCTTAAGCCCTTGCTCATCGAGCGCGGCGACCCAGCATTTCGCCGCTCGCATGCGATCGATCTCTTTCTAAAGGAGCGCATTCTCGACCCCGAGAGCAATATCCAGTTTGGCCTGGGCGGCGCGGGGACCTTCTCGGACGGCAAGCTCAATACGGGAACCAAAAATCCCGCCCATCGCCTTATCCTCGAAACCTTCGTCGAGGCGGGCGCGCCCCGCGATATTCTGTGGGATGCCAAGCCGCACATTGGCTCCGACATCCTTCCCACGGTTGTCACCGCTATATCCCAGCGCATCGAGCAGCTCGGAGGTGTCGTCCGTTATCGAACAAAGCTCGTCGACATTCACATCGACGCGTCTGGCGCCATTACCGGTATTGATGTCCAATCGTCCCAAGACGCCGCTTGCGAGCCAATCGAGACAAAGCACCTCATCCTCGCCTGCGGGCATTCTGCTCGCGATATTTTTGAGCTCCTTAAGGACCACAACGTGGCCCTCGCACAAAAGACCTTTGCCATGGGCGTTCGCATCGAGCATCCGCAGCGCGACATCGACCGAGCCCAATATGGAGCCTTGGCGGGACATCCTGCCCTCGGAGCAGCCCCCTACAAGCTCGTCGCCCATCTTCCCAACGGCCGCAGCGTGTTCTCGTTTTGCATGTGCCCCGGCGGACAGGTTGTCGCCGCCTCTTCCGAGCAGGGCCACCTGTGCGTCAACGGCGCTAGCCTCAATGCCCGCGACGGACGCAACGCAAATGCCGCCTTGCTCGTTAACGTCACGCCTGAGGACCTTCCCAACGATGACCCGCTCGCCGGCATCGAGCTCCAGCGTGCCTGCGAGGCGGCCGCCTATCGCCTGGGCGGTTCCAACTGGAACGCACCGGCACAACTCGTCGGAGATTTCCTCGCAGGACGCGCCAGCAAGGCGCCCGGAAAGGTAAAGCCCACCTATCCGCTCGGTGTGACCTGGACGGCAATTGACGAAGCCCTGCCGCAGCATATCGTCGAGTCGCTCCGCCTGGGACTTCCCCTACTCGGAAAAAAGCTACGAGGCTACGACCGTCCCGATGCCGTTCTTACCGGCGTGGAGACTCGTTCGAGCTCACCTGTCACTGTCACCCGGGACCGAACGTGCCATGCCGTGTCGACCCCGGGCCTCTACCCTTGTGGTGAGGGAGCTGGATATGCTGGCGGCATCATGAGCGCGGCCACCGACGGCATCCGTTGTGCCGAAGCCCTGATCGCGGACCTCTAACGCACGAATTCCAGCGCGCAAAAGACACAGGCCCCGAGCTCCACAGGGAACTCGGGGCCTGTTCGCTATTTCTTAAACCGTGCACCCTGGCGTTTTCTGCCCGATGCGAAGGTGGAACCCTTGCGGGCCTGCGAACGTAAGCGCTCGATCGTCTCGTCCTCAGACGCGCCCTCGAGCATCGCCCGAATCTGAACGACGGCATCGCGCAGGCGCGCCGCCTCCTCAAAGTCCATGGCGGCAGAAGCGTTGCGCATATCCTCTTCCATGGTTTCGACGATCCGCACAAGCTCGTCATGCGGCAGTTCTTCCAACTGCTCCGCAAATGTCTGCTCGGGCGCCACCGTTTCCGGCACGCCGCCCTCGCCCGACTCATCGGGCGTATAGAATGCGCCATGACCAAGAGAATCGCCCTTCGAGCGCCCCTTGGAACCCACGGTTTTTTCGGCCTCGGCAATAAAACTTGAGATGTCGTTGATGGCCTTGCGCACTGTCTTGGGCACAATGCCATGCTCTTCGTTATATGCCATCTGAATCTCGCGACGGCGCTGCGTCTCCTCGATGGCCTCTTTCATCGAATCGGTCACAACGTCCGCATACATGATGACTTCGCCATCGGCGTTACGGGCCGCGCGGCCAATCGTCTGAATCAGCGAACGGCGGTTGCGCAAGAAGCCTTCCTTATCGGCATCGAGAATTGCCACCAGTGAGACCTCGGGAAGATCCAAGCCCTCGCGAAGCAGGTTGATGCCAACGAGAACATCGATCTTGCCCTCGCGCAGCGTTCGCAGGATCTCGACACGGTCCATTGTCGCCGTATCAGAATGCATGTAATTGACCTTAATGCCCGCATCAAGCAGATGGTCGGTCAGGTCCTCGGCCATGCGCTTGGTCAACGTGGTCACCAGCACGCGCTCCTTGCGGGCAACGCGCTCGCGAATCTCGTCCTCAAGATCGTCAATCTGACCGCGAACCGGACGCACATCGATCTTGGGATCGAGCAGACCGGTCGGACGAATAATCTGCTCAACGTCGTTCTGGCTAACCCGCAGCTCATAGTCGCCCGGTGTTGCCGAAACGTAGATGAACTGGGGTATCCTTGCCTCAAACTCATCGAAACGAAGCGGGCGGTTATCGAGCGCCGAGGGCAGGCGAAAACCGTGTTCCACCAGCGTCACCTTACGCGAGCGGTCACCTTCGTGCATGCCGCGAATCTGCGGCACCGTCACATGGCTCTCATCGATGATGCAGAGCATATCCTTGGGAAAGTAATCGATTAGGGTAAACGGCGGCTCACCCGGCTTGCGACCGTCCAGATGACGCGAGTAGTTCTCGATGCCGTTGCAAAAGCCCATCGTCTCGAGCATCTCAAGATCATAATCGGTGCGCTGCTGCAGACGCTGCGCCTCGAGCAACTTGTCGGTCGCCTTGAGCTCCGCCACGCGCTTCTCGCACTCTTCGCTGATCGATTTCAGAGCCGCCTTGACCTTCGGCTTCTCGGTCACATAGTGTGATGCCGGCCATACGGGGATGGCCTCGTACTCACGAAGCATCTCACCGGTGACCTCATCGATCTCGGCAATCAGCTCGACCTCGTCGCCAAAGAACTCAAACCGCAACGGATGCTCAGCATAAGGCGGATACACGTCGACAACATCGCCGCGCACGCGGAACGTGCCACGCGCCAGGTCATAGTCATTGCGATCATATTGAATGTCGATAAGCGCATGGATAAAGTCATCGCGCTCGAGCGGCACCTTCTTGTCGACGTTTGGAGCCAGACCCGCATAGTCCTCAGGAGAGCCAATGCCATAGATACACGAGACCGATGCGACAACGATCACATCACGTCGAGAGAGCAGTGACGCGGTCGCCTGATGGCGCAGCATCTCGACCTCTTCGTTAATCGAGGAGTCTTTCTCGATATATGTATCGCTTTGTGGCACATACGCCTCGGGCTGATAGTAGTCGTAGTACGAGACGAAGTAGACCACAGCGTTATTGGGAAAGAACTCTTTGAGCTCGCTCGCAAGCTGAGCGGCGAGCGTTTTATTCGGAGCCATGACAAGGGTCGGCTTACCCAAGGCCTCAATGGTTTTGGCCATCGTAAAAGTCTTACCCGAACCAGTCACACCCAGCAAAACCTGATAGCGGTCTCCGTCCCTCACGCCCCGTACAAGCGACTCAATGGCCTTAGGCTGGGAACCAGCGGGCTCGTATGGTGACACGACCTTAAACGGCACATCAGCGCCCTCAACGCCAAAGCGCTTAAGTTCACCACCAACGCGTTCTACTTCAAATTCCGCCATGGATACTCCTAACTCATACATCTGCAGTATACGCAGGCGGTGGGCTTAGTCCTATACGAACCGATCGGGATAGAGAGTCTTATATCGAACCCAGGCATTATTGACGCGGATCAGATAAGCCTGCGTCTCGGGAAAGGTGATTGCATTATGAAGCGACGTACTCTGCTGCGCCCATCCGTCGACATTGCCCATGCCGGCGTTATAGGCGGCAATGGCACTGTCAGTCGACCCGTTAAAATACGCTAGAAGATACGAGAGATACGCACAGCCAAACTCGATATTCGTAGCCGGATCGTTAAGGTTGTCGGCCGAATACTCGCCACCGTCGACAAGGCCTTTGGCGATCATATCCTGGGCAGTCTCGGGCATCAGCTGCATCAATCCCTGAGCACCCTGATTCGACTCGGCCTCGGAATCCCAATTCGATTCAGACTTAATGACAGCGCACACCAGATACGGATCCAGATTATGCGAAATACCGGATTGCTTTACATACGCCTCGTAGTCAATCGGATACAGCGGCTTAAAGAAAGCGGCAGGAGCATACGAGTAAACGAATGAGATAAGGCCGAAGGCAAAAACGGTAGCCAGCGGTATAAGGCGATACCACGTAAGGAAACGTGTCTTAGGCATCGGCCTCCTCCTTATCCACTACATCCCCGAACCCATGGCACGAAAGCCATGCGTCCAGTTGTTCAAAGAGCGAGTTATCGTCTGCCGCATTGTCAATCACAGTTGTAGCGAGATTGCACAGCGCAGACTCTTCGGGCTGGCAAGGAGAACGGGCATCGAAATCAGATGGCTCCATGCCACGTTGAATAGCGCGCTCGCGACGAACTGACAAAGGGGCGCTGATGACCAAAATTTCATCAGCCAAGCCAAATGCATCCTCAAAACCAGTCGGAGCAGAAACCTCGACCACCGCAAAGGGATAACGGGGAGACGAAACCGTACAACAAACCGGATCGAGAATCCTAAGCGAAAGCTGTTCAATGAGAACGGGATGCACAATGCCATTGAGCCGTGCGACCGAATCAGGAGAAGCAAAAGCTCGAGAAGCGAGGATGTTGCGGCGAATGCCGCCATCCTCATCCAAAATGTCCCAACCGAATTCATCCGCGAGAGCATTGACGATATCAGAGCCCGGCACATACAGCGATTTTGCAAGCTCATCCAGATCGATTAGCATAGCGCCACGAGATTCGAAATAGCGGCAGGCAGTCGACTTACCCGAAGCAATATTGCCCAAGACAAATACGGTAAACATCAAGCCCTCCCTAACGCCAATGCGAGTAATTATCGCTCAAATACACTAGAAGGACTCAAAATACAGCCAAACAGTAAGAGCGCATACGGGGGAACTAGGTCCCAAAGTACAACGTGTATATAACGCAAAAAAGGAGGAGGCCGCGAGGCCTCCCCCTTCTCCATCTTGGATGACGGCTCGGTGCCGTCCACCGGTCAGCGGCGCCCTGGCCTCCCACGGGCTGACCCCGCAGTACTCTCGGCGCGATGG
>NZ_JADPCH010000006.1:0-40915 GCF_015670745.1 Collinsella aerofaciens
CGATATACGCCGTGATGCGCGACCGGGTGCCCTACCGGGAGTAGCCCCGACGGTTGACAAAACTATAGGAACACCCAGATCGACATGCCCGCTGCCGGCAAGAGCTTGGCAGAACAGCTCGAGGCTTGGCAGTCCGAGCTCCTGCGCTAACCATTGGTGCAAAGCAACCTGTCCCCGATGCACCAATCTTCGATGCGCCTGGGGCGGGATCGACCGCTATACTGGTTCGTGCCGAAATCGATCTAGAACGGAATGCCGTATATGAAAATCAATCACGCGATTCTGCATATCCTGGACTTTGACTCTGCCGTCAACGTTATGAGCCAGCGCGAGCTCGATATCGAGAGCCGCACCGTGCGTAATTTCGTAACCACGCACCTGCGGCGCGCTCGTACCTCGGCCGACAACAAACGCGCCACGTTTGCCGAGAACTCTGCGTTTGGTGGTGAGCTCAAGGGCTATTTCTTTGGCGAGCGCGAGTTCGTGGACCTGTCGCAGCAGATTGCGGAGTTTATCTCCTCCGAGCTCACCAAAGCCGAGAAAGCCGAGTCCACTGACGTGCTTGTGGCGGACTTTGATGACGATGAGGATGCCCGCTGGTTTGCCGTGATGCTGCTGGGCTCCAAGCAGGCATTCATGCACGAGGTGGGTCGCGAAGAGGGCGAGGTGCGTAACGACATCGCGCGCCACTATGCCATTCTGCCGAACCCTTCGCAAAAGGTGCCGAGCTATGCAATCGTGCGTGCAAGCACCATGGAGATCGGCTATGTGGATAAGAAGCGCAAGATTGCCGGCGAGGATCGCATGCTCATTCCCGACGGCCTGCTGCAATGCGACACGGGCGTTTCGGGTAAGGAGGTCATCGACACGGTGACGCGCGTGGTCGAGGAGGTCGCTGAAGAGCACGGCGCCAACACGGCCGTAGCGCTCGCCAAGGTCAAAGCCGCCGTTGCCGAGAAGGTTGAAGACGACGAGGAGCTGCCGCCTTGGGATATCGTCGATGAGGTCTTTGAGGACGAGCCGGTTATCAAGGAGAGCGTGCGTGCGGCACTGACCGAGGAGAAGGTGCCCGAGCGCGTGCCCGTGGAGCGCAAGCAGGTCGAGCGCGCGGCCGTGCGCAATCACAAGATCCGTACCGACACGGGTATCGAGATCAGCTTCCCGGCCGAGATGGGTTCGAACTCCGAGTACATTGAGTTCGTCAACGAGCCCAACGGCCTCATTTCCATCGAGCTCAAAAATATCGGTAGCATCGAGAATCGATAAGTTGCGTTGCGCCTACAGCGAGAAAGCAAAGGCCGAAGCCCTTCGGGACTTCGGCCATTTTGTTTAGGGATGAATTATCCCGCAGGTTGAGCATACGTCAGCGAAAACGCGGTTTGTCAAAACCGCGTAACTATTAAAGCTGACGTAAGCCCTCTTCCAGTCCGGTCTTGCTGTTGGTCTTCTCGTCGCGCATCTTGATGACGCGGGCGGGGACACCGGCCACGACGGCGCCGGCGGGGACATCCTCGACGCACACAGCGCCGGCGGCAACGACAGCGCCCTTGCCTACGTGCACGCCCTCCAGGACCACGGCGTTGGCGCCGATCATGACATCGTCCTCGATGATGACGGGCGTGGCGCTGGCGGGCTCCACAACGCCTGCCAGCACGGTGCCGGCGCCGATGTGGCAGTTCTTGCCCACGGTGGCGCGGCCGCCCAGCACGGCGCCCATATCAATCATGGAGCCTTCGCCAATGACGGAGCCGATGTTGATGATGGCGCCCATCATGATGACGGCGCGATCGCCGATCTCGACGCGGTCACGGATGATCGCGCCCGGCTCGATGCGGGCGTTGATGCCCTTGAGGTCGAGCATGGGCACGGCAGAGTTGCGGCAGTCATTCTCGACATCGTAGTAGTCGATGGAGTCGGCATTGGCATCGAGGATGGCCTTGAGCTCATCCCAGTCGCCAAAGACGGTCTTGCCGCGACGGCCGCCGTAGACATGTGCGTCGCCCCAGGCAACCTTCATGCCGGGCTTCTCGCGCACGTACAGCTTGACAGGTGTCTTTTTGGGCGCGGTGGCGATGTAGTTGATAATCTCCTGGGCATCCATCTCGGCTGCGTTGCTCATTTGCTATCTCTCCTTTGGGTGGATTCGGTTGATACCTGGTTAGGCAAACATGACCTGGTCGAACGTATAGAAGCCGGGTTCGCGGGTGACGAGCTTCTGGGCGGCGGCCAGGGCGCCGTTGACGAAGATCTGACGGCTCGTGGCGCGGTGGGTGAGCGTGACCTCCTCGTCCTGGCCAAAGAAACTCACTTCGTGGACGCCGGCGACAGTGCCACCGCGCAGCGAGTGCATGCCGATCTCCTTGGGATCGCGCGCGCCGCACATGCCCTCGCGTCCGTAGACGGGGTGGTAGCCTGTCTCGGGCTCGGCCTCGACTACGGCGTCGAGCAGCAGCTTGGCGGTACCGCTGGGGGCGTCGACCTTTTGGTTATGGTGCGTCTCGACGATTTCGCAGTCAAAGCCGGGCAACTCGCGCGTGGCCTGGGCCACTAGATGACGCAGGGCTGCGATGCCGATGGAGTAATTGCCCGAGTGCATAACGCGGGTGTTCTGGCCCAGCTCGCGCAGACGGTCCATCTGCTCGGGGGTGTAGCCTGTGGTGCCCGAGACCAACGCCGCGCCCGTGCGCTCGACATAGGCGACGACGGCATCGAAGGTCACGACGTTCGAGAAGTCGATAATCACATCGGCAGCCGGTGCGTTCTCGAGCTTGCTCAAATCGAAGCCAATCTGGGCCACGATATCAAAAACGGGTTGACCGGCGGCGTCGACAACGCCCTCGGCGGTGGTGCGGATGAGCGAGCCCATGCGGCCCGTTCCCATAATGACGGTCTTAATCAAGCAGACCAGCCCCCTTCAGAGCATCGGTAAGTGCAGAGCGCGTGTCGTCTGCCATGGGGCACAGCGGCATGCGGTAGTTTGCCTCGATCATACCCATCTGGGCGAGCGCCTCTTTGACGGGGATGGGGTTGACCTCACTAAAGAGGGCATTGATGAGCGGCTGGCCGGCAATTTGGATATCGCGGGCACGCGCCACGTCACCGTCCAAATAGGCACGGCACATGTCATGCACGAGCTGCGGCTGCACGTCTGCCCACACGCTGATGGTGCCCGAGGCGCCCAGGCTCATGAGCGGCACGGTAAGCGCGTCCTCGCCCGAGTACATGCGGAAGTCGTCTGACAGCAGGTGGGCGATCTTGGCCGCGTAGGCGACGTTGCCCGAGGCCTCCTTAATACCCATGATGTTGGGGTGCGCGGCCAGGCGCTCTACGCTGCGCTCGCTGATACCGCAGCCGCAGCGGCCGGGGATGTTGTACAGGATGCAGGGGATGTCCACGGCATCGGCGACGGTCTTAAAGTGCTGATAGATACCCTCTTCGTTGGACTTGTTGTAGTAGGGGGTAATGAGCAGCAGGCCGTCGGCTCCCAAGCCCTGGTAAGTAAGCGACTTGGTGAGCATGGTCTGCGTGGAGTTGGAGCCCGAGCCGGCAATGACGGGGACGCGTCCTGCAACATGCTTGACCACGGCGGCGACGACGGAGTTGTCCTCGTCGTCGGTCATCGTGGCGCTCTCGCCGGTGGTGCCCAGGGTGAGGATGGCGTCGGTGCCGTTTTGCAGGTGGAAATCGATAAGGCGCTCGAGTGCGTCAAAGTCGACACTGCCATCCTTTTTAAACGGCGTGACGAGGGCGACGATTGAGCCCTCGAGATTGCGGATGTCCATGTTCTTCTCCTTCGCGTCCGCGATCTGGATGCGTTTGTTCCATTGGGTGGCGACTGCCAGGCGCTCGTCTTGGGCGCGACGGCGGGCACTTTCAGCGCGCGACTTGGCCAGCAGCTCTCGGCCGCTCGGCAGCACGTCGAACGTGGCAAAGTAATCGCCCGGGCGCTCGGCGCGGCGGATGAGGTCGGCCGAGCCATCGGGGCGCAACAGGACCTCGGCGGAGCGCAGGCGTCCATTGTAGTTGTAGCCCATGGAGTAGCCATGCGCACCGGTATCGTGAATCACAAGCAGGTCACCCATGTCGATATGCGGCAGCTCGCGATCGATGGCGAACTTGTCGTTGTTCTCGCACAGATTGCCCGTGATGTCGTAGGTGTCCGTGACGGGCGCTGTGGTCTTGTCGTCGCCACCCGGCTGGCCCATCACCGTAATGTGGTGGTAAGCGCCATACATGGCAGGACGAATCAGATCGACGGCACTGGCGTCCACGCCGATATAGTCCTTGTAGATCTGCTTCTCGTGGATGGCCTTGGTGACCAGGCATCCGTAGGGGCCCATCATAAAGCGACCCATCTCGGTGCAGATCGCCACATCGCCCATGCCGGCGGGGACCAGAATCTCGTCGTAGGCTGCGTGTACGCCCTCACCGATGGCGTGAATGTCGTTAGCCTGCTGCTCGGGCAGGTAGGGGATACCCACACCGCCGGACAGATTGATAAAGGCGACATGTGCGCCGGTCTCGCGCTCCAGGCGCACGGCAAGCTCAAAGAGGATGCGTGCGAGTTTGGGGTAGTAGTCGTTGGTGACGGTGTTGCTGGCAAGGAATGCGTGGATGCCAAAGTCCTCGGCGCCCTTGGCCTTGAGCATGCGGAACGCCTCGAAGAGTTGCTCGGTGGTCATGCCATATTTGGAGTCGCCCGGGTTGTCCATGATGCCGTTGGAGAGCTGGAACAGACCGCCTGGATTAAAGCGGCAGCTGACCGTCTTGGGGATGGGCCCCGCAACGCGCTCAAAGAAATCGATGTGGCTGATGTCGTCAAAGTTGACGATGGCACCCAGCTTGTCGGCGAGCTCAAAGTCGGCAGCCGGCGTGTCGTTGGACGAGAACATGATGTCGCGTCCCGTGATACCCAGTGAGCGGGCGATCATAAGCTCGGTATAGCTCGAGCAATCGCAGCCGCAGCCGTATTCGTTGAGAATGGAGATGAGCGCCGGGTTGGGGTTGGCCTTGACGGCAAAGTATTCCTTAAAGCCCGGGTTCCATGCAAAGGCGTCGCGCACTTCTTGCATGTTGCGGCGGATGCCCGCCTCGTCATATAGATGAAACGGCGTGGGGAACTGCTCGACGATATGCTCGAGCGTCTCCTTGTCCACAAACGGCTGCTTGGCCGCATATGCCTCGTTGGGGGTCAATGCCATGTCCCGTAAACCTCGCTATCCAGACGGCGCCATCTGCGCATCGAATCCGCATAGCGTGGACCCAATGTCCGGATAGCGCTCCCGCATTGCTGCAGACAGTCCTGTGGGTGTTTCCCACAGGCCCACCAGGTTGTTCGTGCCCGAAAAACCCAGTTCGGCGGGTTTCGCCTCCCCACGGGGTCAAAGCCTGCTGGCTCGCCCGCGGTTCTTCGTGCCCGCGCCTCTATCAAGTGGTAAAGACCCTATCACGTTGCACTTTACCAAACAAGAGTATTTGTATATAACGTTTAAAAAATGCAGCAATATGCTGGAAACATGTGTGCCACAATCCTGTATCACAATATTGTGTGAATGGATATGCCCCATGAAAGGATCCTTTATGACCGAGCTCCAAGAACTTCGTCGCTATCGTCGCGACCTGCATCGCATTCCGGAGCTCGATTTCGATCTTCCTCAAACCATAGCCTATATCGAGGGCGTGCTCGCTTCGCTTGCCTGTGAAGTGACCCATCCCTGCCCCAGCTGTGTTTGTGCTTTCTTCGACGCTGGCACGGGCGCCGCGCATGCCACGGCGATTCGCGCCGATATGGACGCACTGCCCATCGCGGAGGCGACGGGTGCGGCCTTTTCCTCGAAGCATCCCGGAAAGATGCACGCTTGCGGACACGATGGACACATGGCCATGGCCCTTGCGGCGGCAACCTTTGTCGATCGCACGATTCGTGAGCAGCCAGGTGCCATCAAGCGCAACGTGCTCTTTGTGTTCCAGCCTGCCGAGGAGACGACTGGTGGCGCCAAGACAGTTTGCGAGAGCGGTGTGTTCGAGCGCTACGGGGTCGACCGCATTTTTGGCTTTCACGTGTGGCCCGATCTGCCTGCCGGCACGTTGGCGAGTTGTTCCGGTCCGCTGCTGGCGCGTTCGAGTGAGACACACATTCATATTCACGGGACGAGCATCCATATCGCTAAGACCTATGGCGTTCCGGTCGAGGAGTCGCACGATGCGGCGCTGGCGGCTGCCAAGTTCTTGGTTGCCGAGCGCGAACTGATGGACGAGCTGGGCACCGACGAGCCCTGTATCGGTAAGTTTGGTCTGCTGCAGGCCGGTACGGTTTGCAACGCGGTGGCGGGGGAGGCCCATGTGGCCGGAAGTCTGCGTGTGTTTACGGACGACATGTTCGACCGGGCGCGCGAAGGCGTGCGCCGCGTGCTGGACGATGCCTGTGCCGCAACGGGCTGCACGTATGATCTCGACTTTGCCGAGGGCTATCCGCCGGTCGACAACGACCCCGAGTTGTTTGCCAGCGCCGCGCCTGCCTTGCCCGGGCTGCAGCTTGTGGAGGAACCGCTGCTGATCGCCGAGGATTTCGCGTTCTATCAACGCCATCTGCCGGGCGTGTTTTTCCTGCTGGGCACGGGTATGCCAGAGGACCAAGACAACCCGAGTGATTCGGATGGCTGCCCCGCCTATGCCACAAGTGCTCTGCATACCGATAGCATGCTCTTTGACGAGGAAATCCTACTCAAAGGCCTCGATGTCTATAAACGATTGCTTGTGATGGAGTGACGATGGAACGACGCCGACAGTCTGCCGTATATAGTCCGGGTGGATGCGGGTGCGGTTTGCTGCTGCTTCCGGTTATTGCTGTGAGCATTGGCGTGATGTTTGCGCTTGCCGGGCTTGCCGCGGCGGCGCTCGTGCTGTTTATCACTGCCATCGGCGTGACGATTTGGCTCTGCCGCAATCGCGAGCAACGCCGTGCCGACGGTAAAACCAATGTCGGCTGGGTCGTCTTTCTGATCATTGCGTACCTGCTGAGTGCCAGCTACCTTGTTTTCTTTGTCCTGTTGATGATCAGTGCCTTTACCGGGGAATCCGTCACGGTGGGTTGATGCGCTGCCAGCAGACGGTCGCGCAAAGTGCGTTTGCTCGGCGTTTGGATAACTGCATTGGCCGTTTATCGCAACCTTAGCTCTCAGCTAATGAATTCAAGTTCAATCCTTCCTACGATGTGCTGTGTGCCGGCACGGTAGCCGGATCGTGGGAAGGATGCATAATGGCAAAAGAGGGAAAGAAGCCGATCGGCAAGATCATTCTGGGTGTCATCGTGGTGCTTGTTGTTGCCGGCGTCGTAGGTTCTATGGGCGGTAACTCGTCTGATTCGTCTACGGGTGATGCAGCAAAGCCTGCCGAACAGACTCAGCAAGTCGAGGAGCAAAAAGAGGCACAAGAACCCTATACGGTTTCGGATGAGGCCGGGGATGCGTCTAATCAGTTCGCGTATAAGATCACTGGCACATTGACCAATAATACGGATAAAGAGCAAAGCTACATTCAGATTGAGTATGTTCTGTATGACGCAGACGGCAATCAGGTGGGAACGGCTCTTGCGAACACCAACCATCTCAAAGCGGGCGGCACCTGGAAGTTCGAAGCGATGAGCACGGTATCTCCCGACCAGGTTGCCAGCTGGGAACGTTCTGACGTGAGCGGTTTTTAACTAGAATTAAAAACATGGTTACTATGCGAGCTGGGGGGTGAGGCCATATGCCCGATAAGAAGCTAACCGAAGAGTTGCTCAACGAGCTGCTCGATGCTCCGAGTATCGAGGGCTATATCAAAGAGCACGACTTTACCGCCCCGTCGCTTTCGGGGTATCTGAAACAGCTTTTGGAAGAAAAAGGGGCTGGAGCGTTCGCGCGTGGTGCGTATGGCCGACCTCAACGAGACGTTTGGCTATCAGATCTTTACCGGTGCGCGGCATCCGAGCCGCAATAAGGTGCTGCAGATTGCCTTTGCCATGGCGCTGACGCTCAAGGAGACCAACCGCGCCTTGACGGCGGCGGGCGTCAATGTCCTCAACTGCGAGGACCGCCGTGACGCCATCATCATTTTCTGTATCGATCGTGGCTGCAGCCTGCAAAAGGTGAACGAGGAGCTGTATCGCTTTGATGAAGAGACGGTGAGCTAACAGCTAGCTGCCGGCGGAAGCGGTGTTCACGATATTTAGAACGTGCAGGGCACGGGCGTCATGGGGCGTCCGTGCCCTGCGTTATTATGGACGCTATGGATACTCAGAGCTCAACATATTCCGATGATGAGCTGACTGCTGCGCTCACCGGACACCTGGCGTCACTTGAGCGTGATGACAGTTATCGCGTAGACCGTGTGCTCAAGCACTCCGACGTCGAGACGACCGAGCTCGTGTACTTTGAGGGCTCCGGCGGAGGATCTCTTGGCCCCTTTGTTCGCAAGCGCATCGACGCGTCGGCCCAGATTGGCGGGGCGTATGAACGCCTGTTTGCGGCCCAGCATGCTGGGCGACGTTACGAACACTTGCCTCGGATTGTCGATTGCCGCCGCGTGGGCGACGAGCTTTGCGTGGTCATGGAATACATCGAAGGCGAAACGCTCGGGGCCCTGGTGGGGCGTTTGGGTGCGACGCCCGATTATGCTTGTGAGCTGTTTGGCGCCCTTTGTGATGCAGTTGCGGAGCTCCATGCCGGCTTTGCGTCGGCGGGGGAGATGGCCGCTCCGGTGATCCATCGCGACCTAAAGCCCTCGAATATCATCGTGTCGGGCGCAAACTATACGCCCGATACAGGCATGACGTTTTCATCGCTGGTGATTATCGATTTGGGAATCGCTCGCGTGTGGCGCGAGGGAGCCGATGCCGATACCGTTAAGTTTGGCACGCGTCCCTATGCGCCGCCCGAGCAGTATGGTTTTGGCCAGACGAGCGTGCGCAGCGATGTCTATGCGCTCGGTGCCCTGCTGTTCTTTTGTCTGACGGGGGCCGATCCCAAGCCAGGTCGGAACATACGCGAGCAATGCAAGGCACGTGACGTCCCCGCCTCGCTTGCCGATGTTATTTGCATGGCGATGGCGCTCGATCCGGACAAGCGCTTTGCAAGCGCGAAGGCGCTAGGGCACGCTGCACGCGCATCGTATGCGTCGTCCGCGCCGAATGCTGCTTCCTTTCAAGAGCCTCCGGAGCGGCGAGCCGTGTGCCCTGCGCCCGTGCTCCCCACGGATCAGTCTCAGGGTGGATTGCCGTTGGTGCCTGAGCGCCCGAATTTACTCTCCCGCATTCCCGACACCGTTGGGCGCATTTGGAACGCATTCGTCTATCTTTCGCTACTTGTTTTCTTTGCCGGAAGCCATTTTGCCGTTTTTCATCCTACGGGCGCCAACCAAAACTACCCGATGTGGTTTCTCGCGATTGAGTATTTTATCTTCGTCGACGGTCTCGTAGTGCTCATCCATTTTGTGATGCTCGACAAACGCCGCCTTCGCCGGCGGTTTGAGCTACTCGATAGATACCGCGGTAAAAAGCTTGCAAAGCTTTGGCTCAAGGCTATGGGTGTGCTCTTGTTGGCAATGATTATCATTGTTGCCATTGCAAACGCGACTGGCGTCGTCGATACCTCCGTCGCGTAAAAGAAAAAGGGCCCCAATTGGGGCCCTTTGACGTTGATCTTAGATGCGGTTCATCTGAGCGGCGACTTTGTTGTACCAGTCCTGCCACGTGGGCGGGCAGTACTTTTTGGCCGCTGCCGGGGTAAGGGTGGAGCCGTAGTTGGCGCCCAGATAGGCAACGTGGGCGGAGATGCCCTCGCTCCAGCTGCCAAAGCTGCGCCAACCGCCGCCACGGGCACTCCAGCCCCAGGCGTTGTAAGAATTGGCGCAATAAGCACCCTTGGTGCTCTCGATGCAGGCGATGGCGGGGGACCAACGGGGATCGACACCGGTATTCCAAGCGGCGACGGCAAAGTTATAGCCCTGGCCTGCCATGGGGGAGCCGGCGAGATAATTGTCGATGCGGCTCGTCCACTCATTAATGAACGAATCGTAATCGGAACTACCGGTATTGGCGTTGTTTACCGTGGTGTCGATGGTGGTGTTGGTGTTGGTGGCCTGGCTGCTGGAATTGCTGCCGCTTACGCCCTCGCCCGAGAGCTTCTCGGCGGCAGCGGCCTTATCGGCCTCAAGCTTGGCAAGCTCGGCGGCATTTTCCTGCTCGGCTTTTGCCTGTGCCTCGCTGCGGAGCTGCTGGGCCTGCGCCAGCGCATCCTCGGCGTTTTTCTGCTCTGTTTCAAGCTGAGACTTGGCCTGCTGGAGCTCAGCCTTGTTCTGCTCGAGTTCGGTTTGCATGTTATTGAGCTCTTCGATCTCGTCGACGCTCGAGCTCGTGATCTGGTTGGTGTATTTGCAGGTCGTGATGAACTCACCCAGGCTCTGCGCGTTGACCAGGAAGCTCACGATGGGGTTGGTGCCCTTCTGATACTTGTACAGATCGCGCATGGCGGAGCTTGCCTTGGCCTGCTGCTCGGGAAGCTTGGCCTCGATTTCCTCGATGCTTGCCTCATTGGAGTCAATCTGCTTTTGCAGGTCATCGAGTTTGGTGCGGGCGTCGTTGTAGGCGCTCGTGGCGGCTTCGATCTTCTGCTGGGCTGCGGAAAGCTGGTCCTGCGTTGCCTGCGAGGCGGCATACGCCGCAACGGGGGAGAGCATCGGCGTGGCCGTCAGCGCAACAGCGAGCGCGGCGCTCGTGATGATACGAGCCGGCTTCGACGCAATGAGCGCTGCGGTGCGATGATTCGAATGCTGCATCCAGTCCCTCTGCAATCAATCGTAGGTTATGGTTCGAACGGTATTCTACTACTGCTTTCGACCTCAACTTGAACCTTAAAGGTTCCAAAGGGTCAAGTTGAACTTGAGGCTTTGGCTTTGACCTGCAGTTATGATGAATTGTTGAGAAACCATAGAGTTCAACTTTAACGTTACAGAGCTCTGTTTGAGAGGAGTTTTGGGCTGTAAAAGCCATCTCAACGTGGGGTTTTATAACTACAGCGTGCCCTTCTGGCGAGCCTGCTCAATCTCTTCGAGGGCCTCGGCGGGGGTGAACGAACAGGTGCCGTCGCCGAGTTTGATTACCTGGATATCGTCGCCGGCGTAGACCTCTCCGCCCTTTAGTACCACGCCAAAAACGCCCTCGTGGGGAAAGATGCAGTCGCCGGCGAGATAGTAGATGGCACAGCGTGTGTGGCAGACCTTGCCGATTTGGCTGATTTCGACAAGCACCTCGCTGCCAAGCTTGAGCTGTGTGCCCAAGGGGAGCGAGAGCAGGTTGATGCCCCGGGTTGTGAAGTTCTCGCCAAAGTCGCCCTCGTGCACATCGAGTCCGCGGGCCTGCGCCGTCTGGATGGACTCTGCGGCCAAAAAGGAAACCTGGCGGTGCCAATGCCCGGCGTGTGCGTCGGAGGCAAGGCCAAATTGTTCTATAACGGTGTCGTGTCCATCGGCGACGGGCGACTTGCGCGTGCCCTTGTGTGCCGACGTGTTGATCGAGACGATGCGGGCGGGTCCGTTGTAGGCGTCGTTTGCCGTGCACAGGGGAGCGGTCGCTTTTGCACGTTCCGCCAGCTCGCGCCTCGCGGCATTGAGGATGGGATTATCGGTCGGATGGTCTTGGGGTACGTGTGCGCCTTTCGCTCGAAGATGTCAATACGCTGAATCCTACAACAACGGTAGGTTCATTGCCTATTGTCATACAACGGTGGGCGCCGTCTTCGTGCTGGACGATTACGTCGATTGCCATAGATACGGTGGAGCTTTGGGCGCCGGCGGCTTGGCACGCTAGAATAAATCAGTTGCGCAAAGACCGCCCGTTGTGTGGGCAGTTCATGATAGGAAGTTTCCATGGCATTGCAATTTACAGAGCGCGAGTTCATTCCCGTGCTGCTTGGTGGCGACATCAACGCCTATTCGGTGGCGCGCGCCTTCTACGAGGAGTACCAGGTCAAGAGTCTGGTCTTTGGCAAGTATCAGACGGGTCCCGCGTACCGCAGCCAGATTATCGACTACACGCCCAACGTGGATATCGACACCATGCCCGTGATGCTCAAAACCGTCAACGGCATTGCCCAAGCGCATGCCGACAAGACGATTGTCCTTGTGGGCTGTGGCGACAACTATGTCGCTCTCGTGGCTCAAGCCAAGGATGCTCATGAGCTGGCGGATAACATCGTCGCTCCCTACGCGCCCTACAGCATGCTCGAGCAGTGCCAGAAGAAGGAGATCTTCTACGAGCTGTGCGAGAAGCATGGCGTGCCCTATCCGCACACGTTTACCTTTACCAAGGCGATGCTGAACGCCCAAGGCGAGGCACCTGCCGAAGTGCTCGACCAGATCGATTTTCCTTACCCGATGATTCTGAAGCCTTCTGACGGCATCATGTGGTGGCAGCACGAGTTCGAGGGCCAGAAGAAGGCCTATGAGATTGCCGACCGCGCCGAGCTGGAACAGGTCATTCGCGATTCGTATGCCAGCGGCTACACCGACGATCTGATCTTGCAGGACCGCGTGCCCGGCAACGACGAGTACATGCGCGTGCTCACCAGCTATTCCGACCGCAACGGCAAGGTGCGCATGATGTGCCTGGGCCATGTGCTGCTCGAGGAGCATCAGCCCCACGGTGTCGGCAACCATGCCTGTATCATTACCGAGCCCAACGACGAGCTCATGGACGGCGTGCGCAAGTTGCTCGAGGACCTTCACTTTGTGGGCTATTCCAACTTTGACGTTAAGTACGACGAGCGCGACGGCTCGTTTAAGTTCTTCGATTTCAACACGCGCCAGGGTCGCAGCAACTACTACGTCACCAACAGCGGCTTTAACGTTGCCAAGTATGTGGTGGACGAGTATGTGTTCAACCGCCCGTTTGAGCCGGAGTTTGTGACGGCGCAGGACGAGGCGCTGTGGATGGTCGTCCCCATGGGCGTCGTCGACAAGTACGTCAAGGATCCCGAGCTGCGCGCTAAGGTGCATCGCCTGGACAAGGAAGGCAAGGGCGCCGACCCTTCGTTTATGAAGGGCGACTTTGTCTTTAACCGCTGGCTGCGCATGTGGCACACCAAGCTGCGCCACTTTAAGCTGTTCAAGACGTATTACAAGTAGATGAGTGCGGCGCCCGTCCGGTTTACATCGGGCGGGCGCGGGTATGATACGCGCAATTGCGCAAGCGTCACCAAGGAGGCGGCGATGGAAAAGCTGGGAGTTATCGGCGGCATGGGCGCCGAGGCCACGTCGTATTACTACGACCAGGTGGTACGTCATACGGCTGCTGCCTGCGATCAGGAACATATCGACATGGTGGTGCTCTCCAAGTCGACCATGCCCGACCGTACGCTGGCCATTAAGACCGGCGAGCATGCCAAGCTGCTGGCGACCATGAAAGAGTGCGCCCAGGCACTCGAGTCGCTGGGCTGTGCGCACATTGCCATTCCCTGCAACACGTCACACTACTTCTACGACCAGATCCAGTCGTTTACGAAGGTGCCGATTATCCACATGCCGCGTGAGTCGGTGCGCTATGCTCTGGCCGGTGCGGTGATGGGGGAGTGCGAGTTCGACCCCAACCTGAGTATGCCGGCCGAGCCGGTGCACAAGATTGGCATTATGGGAACCGATGGCACCGTGGGCGCGGGCGTCTACGGACGCGAATGTAAGGCTGCGGGTGTTGAGGTTGTCTATCCCAGCGAGAAACGTCAGAACGATGTGATGTCGCTTATCTACGATGATGTGAAGGCCGGACGTGAGCCCGATATGGATAAGTTCGACCGCGTGATGTGGGAGTTCGCCCGTAGCGGCTGCGACCGCGTCATTCTGGCCTGCACCGAGCTCTCGGTGCTGCAGAAGTACCGAGAGATGCCCGAGATCACCCTCGACGCCATGGATGTCCTGGTGCGCGAATCCATCATCCGCAGCGGCGCCCCCTACCGCCTCTAGCTTCCGGCCTGTCAAAAAGGGGCAGGTTAATTTTGGTGGGTTTATCTGGTGAAACAGTAAAGGCCTCGGCTCGTTTGGTGCGAGCCGAGGCCTTTTGCGTTGGGCGGTTGCTGTCGGTGGTGAACTAGAACAGGAAGCCGATGGCGATGAGGGCGATGCTGACGATGAGCACGGCGATGTCCAGGCCCTTGATGGGGTAGCGCTTGTACGAGCTGGCGCGCGTACGCAGATAGAAGCCGCGCTGTTCTGCCGCCAAGGCTGTGGCATCGGTCTTGCCCACGCTCGAGATGAGCAGTGGCACACACAGTGGCAGCATGAGCTTAAGCTTCTTGATGGGGTTCTTGGTGTCGTACTCGACGCCGCGTGCGGTCTGCGCCTCCATGATGGCATTCATCTCCTGACCAAACACCGGCACAAAGCGCAGCGCCGTGGTAAAGGTGAAGGCATAGCGATACGGCACGTGCAACACCTCGACGCAGGCGTTGGCAAGGTCGTTGAGCTTGGTCACCATGAGCATGAGGATGAGTGGTAACGCCACACCCAGCAGGCGAAGGCAGGCCTTCGATCCTGTGATGAGACCCGTGTCGGTGATAAAGCTCCACACCACGTTGCCATCGCGCATAAAGGCCAGCTGGAGCACCAGCATGATAAGCGCGAGCGGAATCAGCAACTTGAGCAGCGAGAACAGACGGTCGACGACACCGGCATAGGCACCCAGCGCAAGGGTGAGTGCCAAAAAGCCCAGCAGCGCCACGTAGGTGTCGGACAAGAAGATGCCGACGATGATGGCGGCGGCGAGGCCCAGTTTGACGACGGGATTCAGGCGATGCAGCAGCGTATCGCCCGGCATGTAGTCGATGACGTTAACCACGGTGGACCATCTCCTTGGTAATTCGAACGACATCGGTGACCTCGCTCACCTGCGCAAAAGCGGGCGAGACGGAAGATGCCAGACGGCGCGAGAGTTCGATGACCTGGGGCGGCTCAACGTAGGCACGCCGCATGAGATCGATGTTCGAGAACAGCTCGTGCGTGCGGCCGCGGTCGAGGATGCGACCGTCGGCCATTACCACAATGCGCTCGGCAAAATCCGAGACGACTTCCATATCGTGGCAGACCATGATTACGGCGCAGCCACGCTCGGCCATGGTGCGCACTGTTTCCATGACGGTCATGCACTCGCGGTAATCAAGGCCGCTCGTGGGCTCGTCGAGCACCACGATTTTGGGCTCTACGACCACGACGGAGGCGAGTGCCACCATTTGTCGCTGACCGCGCGACAGCGAGAAAGGCGCCTCATCGGCGGGCAGACCAAAGCGGTCGATGACGAGCTGAGCACGGCGCAGTGCCTCGGCGCGGTCGATGCCGGCAAGCTCCAGGCCAAAGGCGACCTCGTCGAGTACGGTATCCTTGCAGATCTGGCGGTCGGGGTTTTGGAAGAGCGTTGCGACCTCGCGGGCGATGCGGCTCGTGGGGACGGCTGCTGTATCCAGTCCCGTGACGCGCACGCTGCCCGAGGCGGGCTTGAGCAGACCCGTGAGCAGCTTGGTGAGCGTGGTCTTGCCGGCACCGTTCTGGCCGACGATGCCCACGAGCTCGCCGGGATAGAGCGTCAGGCTAAGGTCGTGTACGGCGGCGCCGCCATTGGGATAGGCAAACTCAACATGGTCGAAGGTGAGTACGGGTTCGGCGTCCTTGGCATGAGGGCGCAACGACGGTGCATGCGGGGAACCGGCGGGCGCCTGGGCTTCGATAGCCGCGCGTGCGGGGTCGACGATGCCCGAAATCAGGCGCTCGGCCTCATCGACATCCAAGCAAGGGGTACCGCTTACCAGGCCATCGGCCTCGAGGCTATTGAAGATGCGCGTGACGCGAGGGCAGTCGACGCCGATGGCACGGAGCTCGTCGGTATGCGCGAAGACCTCGTGTGGCTCGCCCTGCAGCGCGATTTCGCCATGGTTGAGCACGAGCACGCGGTTGCAGTACTCCGAGAGCAGGGCGACCTTTTGCTCAACGACGACGATGGTGATTCCAAGTGCGCGGTTTGCCTCACGCAGCGTCTCGAAGACCAATGTGGAGCTGGCGGGGTCGAGTGCCGCGGTGGGCTCGTCGAGAACCAAGACGCGCGGACGCATGGCGAGGATGGCGGCGATGGCTACCTTTTGCTTCTGTCCGCCCGAGAGGGTTGCGATCTCGCGGTCGCGCAGGTCGCTGATGCCGACGGTCTCGAGCGTTTCGCTCACGCGCTGCTCGATCAGGTCGTGGGGAACGCCAAAGTTCTCGAGGCCAAAGAGCATCTCGTCCTCGACGACCGAGGCGACCATCTGCGTGTCGATATCCTGCAGCACGCTGCCGACGATCTGTGACACGTCGGTCAGCGAGACCTCGCAGGTGTCATGGCCGTCAACCATGACGGACCCAAAGAACGCGCCGGTGTAGTGGTGGGGCACGGCACCTGACAGGCAGGCGGCAAGCGTGGACTTGCCGGCGCCCGAGGGCCCGATGATGCCGATGAAATCTCCCTTGTTCACGCTGAGCGAGATGTGGCTGAGCGCCTGCTCGGTCTGCGTGCCATAGGAGAACGAGACATCGTCGACGTTGATGATCGTTTCCATGGATACCTTTCATAGTCATTGGGGACAGTCTTAAATGACCAGTTGTTTAAGACCGTCCCAAAAAAGCTCGTTGTTTGGGACGGTCTTTGGTAGTGAAGCACGGAGACGGCTTTACGAGGGGCCCCAGGTTGGCGCGAAAGAGGAGCGAAGCGTACTTGGGTACGCGAGCGACGAATGAACGCCAAGATGGGGTGGCTCGTAAAGCCGAGCGGGTTAGTTGAGCCTAAGGGCCTTCTGGATGGGCAAGTAGAGGGCGCCGACCAGAATGGCGTTAAAGACGGCGGTCATGGCAACGACGGGAAGCATGGCAGCGGCGAGCTCGCCTACCACGCCGAGCATGGCCATCTTGATGACCATGAAGATGGCGCCGGAGACAAAGGTGGTCAGGAAGGTTGCGACAATGGCGATGGCGGGCTTGACCTGACCGTTCTTGCCGGCGGCGTTGACGATGCCGGCCATGAGCATGGCGGCGATGCCCTCGGCGGCAAAATCGACGAACGGCGAAGTGGTGGTGATCTGGATCACGGCAGCCGAGATGAGGCCAATGACGAGCGCCTGGCCGATGTTGGGACGAACGACCAGGATGGTGAGGCAGAAGGCCGAGATGATGAACTCGGGGCTGATCATGCCGCCCGAGATGCCCGAGATGGCCTTGCCGACGGTGAAGTTGAGGATGAAGCCGGCGGCGAGCAGGATGGCAAGCAGGACGAGGGCGCGGACATCGAGTTTGCCACGGTCGGCGGTCTGGACGGTGCGGGGCTGGGTGGCGGTGGTGTTCTGAGACATGGTGAAAATCCTTTCGGAATGGGAGTGCAAGAGAAAAACGGAGGCGCGTGATGCGAATGCAATCGGGCTCGAGATAGAAAAAGGCCCCCGGTCGAAACCGGAGGCCTTCCAATCACCTAGAGCGCAAAACAGGCGTGAGGGACTCACTGTCGACCGATCGTATTCGCATCACGCCACCACCAGTTGTTGAGAGACTTCATTGTGTTCTTCATGTTGGTGGCTCCTTTCGTGATGCCATGGCGCGGTCGCACCTAGTTGCTGTTGCGCTGCACTATAGCACAGCAAAGTGTGTGCGGGGAAATCTTTTTTGAAAAGATTTCAGGCGGGTTTCCCGTCGGTCAAAAAGGCGGGTTAAGCGGGCGAGGCTGCCATTGCTGCCTCGCTCGCTCAGCTAAGACGTTACTCCTTATTGCGACGGTAGAGGAAGTAACCGCCCGCGGAGATGACGGCAACGCCAGCGATGGCGAATGCAGCCACCACGCGGCCATCAAAACGATCACCGGTGGTGGGCAGGCCGCCCTTGGTGTTCGTCTTGTTGGTGGTTACCGTGGTCGTGGTGTCCGACTTGCCAGGCTTCTCGGGCTTGGTGGTGGGCTGCTCGGGCTTAGCGGGCTGCTCGGGGGTACCGGGCTGCTCAGGAGTACCAGGCTGATCAGGGGTTACCGGGTCGGTGGCAAGAGCGTCCTTGGCGTAGGTGATGGACACCTTGAGGCCGTTGGTCTCGGTGTTCAGATCGCTCGGAGTGAAGGGCTGGTCGAAGTTTTCGGCCTTCTGATAGGCGCGCATCTCCTGGAGCAGCGCCTTGCACTTCTTGTAGGTGTTCTCGGTAGCAGCCTTGCCGGCCTTGTTGGCCAGGGCAGTGCGGCCCTCGGTGGTCGTCTCGGCCAGCATGGCGGTGTCGACTTCCTTGTTCTGCTCGATGAGCTCGTTCTGGAGCGCATCGAGGTAGGCGCGGACGCTGATACCAAGGGTGTCAGGGTTCTCAAAGCAGAGCGAGCTGATGTCCATGAGGACGTAGTTGATTGAGTTCTCGGGCTCCTCGTTGTACACGACGTCAGTCTGTTTGCAGTGATCGAAGGAGACGGTCTGATCGCTGAAGTACGGGCTGACCTCAGTTATCAGAGCGGAGTACAACGGGATGGCGACGGAGTACGCGGCGCGGGAGAGCATTTCCCACTGGATGGTAGCGACTTCGGGGTCATACCCGCGACGAATCTGGAAGAGGTTGATCTCGGTGTTGCGCTCGCTGCCGATGCAATAAACACCATCAGTGTTCGCGTTGAGGCCAGGGACGTTCTCGCCGCGGTTGCCGAAGGCGCGAATCAACTCGAAAGTGCTCCAACCAGACTTGCCAGGCTTGAAGAACAGGGGCTGGATTTCGCTGACCATGGCTCCCTTTTGGTCAGGTTTTCCTTTCTCCTTTACTGTGATAATGTCGTAATCTGTGCCTTCGGTCAGCTGACTACCAAAATAATCGCGGCCTTGCACATAGCGGGACCACTGGTTTACGCCGGAATCGGCGAGGCTTTCGCCATACGTTTGGGCGACATCGAATTTGCCGTCAGCGGAGTATTTGGCGAAACCCTTTTCTTCGGGCATGGATTGGATCTTTTCAGAGTGGAGGCAATTCTCGGTGTCATTGAGGTCGACATCGTAGTTGAGGCTCCCGATATTAGGGTTGAGCGACGCGACGTCGTCAGCGAGCTTCATGGCGATCCACTGATGGGCGGAAAGTGTGGCGAACAGCCAGGTCTCGTTGTTGTCGGCGATGATGATCTGGTCGTTGGTGCAGACGCCTTGATCATCGATCAGGCTGCCGAGAAGCTCGACGCCCTCGCGGGCCGTGGCGCTCTCGCCCAGGATGATGCTGCCGTAACTGTACTCGCCCAGACCCACTTCCTCATCGATGAGGTCTGCTGCAGCGGCCTCCTCGTTATAGGAGGTGCTTAGCGTGGCGGAGCAGGAGACGCCCTTCTCGTTGATGCCGGCCTCGGAGTAGGCGTCGGTGCGACCCATCCAGTTGGAGGGGTGGTCGCGTACATAGCTGTAGCGATAGGTAGGCTTGTTCGAAGTGTATTCAAAAGCAGATTCAATCGAGCTGTACTTAAAGCCAGGTTCGTGGGCAGGTTCGATGCCGTAGTGCTTAAGATAGCGCTTGCCAAAGTCCTCGGCGCGGCCGTAGTACGTGTTGCCGTCCGCCGTGAGCTTGCTGCCCATGTAGATCTGCGTGCAGGCGAGCGCAGACGTCGGCATGGACATGATGGTTGCGGCTCCAAAGGCGAGGCCTATGCCAAGCTTTTTGAGCGCGTTGACGGGGTGAGTTTTCCTCATTTTCCCTCCCAGCGTGCGAAAGCTCTCCGTTGCCAGAGAGCTTCAGCCAATAAAGACACCCCATTAGCGTAACGAACTGGAAACAATATTCATCTATGAAAGAAACTTACTCGATAAGCGTAATGAAATATGCGATGAGTGGTTAATTATACTCGGTTTGTAGCTTTACTTTAATAAAGACGTCCTGCAATTACCGTACCTGAATAAAGCGCCTTGCACGGGGCGCAAAGAAAATCCCCCGCTGTTTGGCAAATGCATAAACAGCAGGGGAGACGATAATTGGATGAATATCATACCAATGTGGAATTACTTCTTCCGGCGGTGGATCACGTTGATCGCATAGCCGACGAGCATGGCCAAAACGATGATGATAAAGCCGAGTAGGGGATTGTCGTTCATAGGGTCCTCCTATTTTCCGAGCGGGGAGAATTCGTCGACGATGAGGTCGAGGCATTGCGGAAGCGCGCGGGCTCCAAAGACGCCCGAATTGCTGGAGATAATCTCGCCATCGAACTGCATGCCCAGCGACGGGGTGCAGGTGATCTTGGCTTCCTTGGTCTGGATGATCTTGAACTGCGGGCGGCCGAGTACCTTGCCGGCGGGGTCGAGTGCGGCGGTGATCACAGTCGGTAGAAGCTGCACAGTTTTTACGGGTTCGATGACCGCAATGTCGACCATGCCATCGTTCATACGGCAGTCGGGGAACAGGTTGATGTCGTTTTGGATGACCGAGGTGTTGCCGGCCATGCAGCAGATGCCGTCGAGCTCCTCGACAATGCCGTCATGCTCAATCGTAAAGTGCGCCACCGTGGGATTGGGCGTGGCGAGCGCGGAGAGGAAGTAGGCGATCTCGCCGATGTCGTTTTTGGTGGGGTCGGCCTTCATCATGATCTCGGCGTCGAAGCCCGAGCCGGCGATGATGATAAAGCCGTGGCGCTTCTCGTTGCCGTTCTCGTCGAGCCAAAAGAGCTCACCCATGTCGACTTTGACCGTGCGACCGGCACGGCAGGCCTTGGCGAGCGCCGCTGCCTCGGGGGCATTGCCGATGTTGTTGAAGAACAAGCAGGCTGTGCCGGAGGGGAAGACGAGCGTGGGGACACCGCACCCGCGCATCTGGTCGAGCACGTTGGAGACGGTGCCGTCGCCGCCCGAAACGACCACGCGATCAAACTCGCGCACGTCTGCCACGGCATCCTCGGGCTCCATGCCATCGCCGATAAAACGCATCACGACCTCGTCGCCGCCCTGCGCGAGGGCGTGCGTGAATGCGTAGATTTCATCTGAGCTGGGGCCCGATGCCGGGTTGTGGATGATAAGGCAGCGCATACTTACGTTCCAGTTCTGTGACTAACCGAGTATAGTTGTAAGGCAATGCCGATATCCTACCCGTGTTTTTCGGGCCTAACCTTATTCGATGGGTTGATATGTACATTTCCACACATCAGGCTCTACTCGACTTTTGCCAGCGCGCCCGTGAGTTCGACGCGATTGCCGTCGATACCGAGTTTTTGCGCGAGCGCACATTCCACCCGCGCCTGTGCTTGGTTCAGATTGCCACCCCTGCCGAGAGCGTAGCGGTCGACCCTCTGGTGATCGACGACCTCTCGCCGCTGGCCGAGCTTATGGCCGACGAGAGCGTGACCAAGGTCTTCCACGCGTGCTCGCAGGATATGGAGGTCATGCTCCATACCGTGGGCGTGCTGCCACGACCGATTTTCGATACGCAGGTCGCCGCCGCCTTTTTGGGCGAGCGCCAGCAGATTTCGTATGGCGCGCTTGTTCAGACGTTCTGCGGCGTATCGCTGCCCAAGACCGAGTCGCTGACCGACTGGTCGCGCCGCCCGCTGACCGATAAGCAGATTGAGTATGCGATCGATGACGTCAAGTACCTGATCGTCGCCTATACCGAGATGATGAGCCGCCTGCGCGAGCTGGGCCGTGTGGACTGGGTGCTCGATGAGCTGCGCCCGCTGGCTGACGAGTCGCACTATCGCGCCGATCGCCACGAGGCGTTCCGCAAGGTCAAACGCATCAATTCGTGCAGCCGTCACCAGTTGGGCATCGCGCGCGAGCTCGCCGCCTGGCGTGAGGACCGCGCCGAACGCCGTAACATCCCGCGCAAGTGGGTCATGTCCGACGACACGCTGCTGGCGCTCGTCAAGCGCAATCCTGTGCGCGTTGAGGAGTTCCGCAGCATCCGCGGCACCGATCAGCTGGGGGAGCGCGATGTGGACGGCGCGCTCATGGCCATCAAGCGCGGCGCGAGCTGCCCGCACGATCGCCTGCCGCTCATGGTGCGCGGGCACCGTCAGATTTCGCCGGAGCTGGAGAGCGTGACGGACCTGATGTATGCGCTCATTCGCCTAGTTGCCGAGCGCTCGGGCGTGGCGACCTCGGTCATTGCCTCGCGCGATGACCTGGCCGACTATATTGAGCACCCCGAGCAGAGCCCCCTGCGCGAAGGCTGGCGTTTTGAGCTTGTAGGTTCGCGTCTGGACGATCTGCTTTCCGGCAATATGGGGTTGACGGTGAAGGACGGCAAAATCGAGCTCCTGTAGGGAAGCCTAGTCGGTTGAGTGGGTAAAATGCCTCCAACGTGTAACTCGACTCGGAGGAATTCGCATGCCTTATTACTATGGATACGGCTTTGGCATCGACCCGCTGTACCTGCTGGTTGTTCTTGTCTGCACGGTGCTTGGCCTTGCCGCACAGAACTATATCAACTCGACGTACAAAACCTGGTCCAAGGTTCGCTCGGACGGCGCCACGGGCGCCACGGTCGCTCGCCGCATGCTCGACGCCAACGGCTGCAACGCCGTGGGTATCAAGGGTGTCGCTGGTGAGCTCACCGACCATTACAACCCGCAGGACAACAACTTATATCTGTCAGACGCCAACCGTTCTGGCGGCTCGGTCGCAAGCGTTGCTGTCGCTTGTCACGAGGCAGGCCATGCCGCGCAGCGTCAAAGTGGCTATGCCATGATGAAGGTACGCACCGCCCTCGTGCCGGTCGTCAACTTTACCCAGAACACCTGGACCATCGTGTTGCTCATGGGTCTGTTTATGAACATCGCGGGACTCACGACCCTCGCACTGATCTTCTTCTCGTTTAGCGTGTTGTTCCAGTTGGTTACGCTGCCGGTCGAGATTGATGCCAGCCGCCGCGCCGTGGCGTATATCGAGCAGTCGGGTATGAGCTCCAAGCAGGTCAACGGTGCCAAGAAGGTGCTGACGGCAGCCGCGCTTACCTATGTGGCCGCAGCGCTCACTTCGATCATTCAGCTGCTCTACCTTATGGCTCGCTACAACAGAAACTCCAACCGATAATAAATGGGACAGGCAGGCGCCGCGGGGATTCGTGTCCTCGCGGCGCTGTACTATGTGTTGGACTTAATTTCGCACGGGGCCGGAGTCTCTGTGCTCGATAACGAAAGGAGGCTGCGTGGCAGGCTGGAATCTGACCGGCAATACCGTTTCCGCCGAGTTCGACGGATCGGATGAGCAGGAGCGCAAAGAGCTCAGCGTGAGCCAAGCGGTGGAGATCGCCGCCGGCGCACTCGACGCCATTCCGCAGCTGAGCGTTTTGGGTGAGGTCACGGGCTTCCGTGGCCCCAATGCCCGAAGCGGCCACTGCTACTTCCAGATTAAAGACGACTCGGCCGCCGTCGACTGCATCATCTGGAAGGGCGCCTATCTCAAGCGTACCTTCGATCTGCGTGACGGCATGCAGGTGAGCTTTAAGGGCAGCTTCAACCTCTATAAGGCCACAGGCCGCATGAGCTTTGTCGCTCGCTCGTTTTCGCTGGCGGGGGAGGGTCTGCTGCGTCAACAAGTGGCGCAACTGGCCGAAAAGCTACGCCGCGAGGGCCTGATGGACGAAGCGCGCAAGCGCCGCATCCCGGTGTTCTGCTCCCGCGTGGCGGTCGTCACCTCGCTTTCCGGTGCGGTAATCGACGACGTCAAGCGTACATTGCGTCGGCGCAATCCGTTCGTCGAGCTTGTCTGCGTGGGCGCCAAGGTTCAAGGCGAGGGTGCGCCGGCCGAGCTTATTGAGGGCCTGCGCCGTGCCGCCGCCATCACGCCAGCGCCCGACTGCATCTTGCTGGTGCGCGGCGGCGGATCCTTCGAGGACCTCATGACCTTTAATGACGAGGAGCTTGCCCGTGCGGTGGCGGCTTGTCCTGTGCCCGTGGTGACCGGCATTGGCCATGAGCCCGATACCTCGATATGCGACATGGTGAGCGACCGCCGCGTCTCCACGCCCACGGCGGCGGCAGAATCGGTGGCGCCGGCTATGACGGAGTTGGCCGATGTGCTCGAGGCGCGCCATCAGCGTCTGGGTGCCGCGATGGCATCGATGATTGGGTCGGCCCAGGTCGACCTGGAGATGCTCGATCAGCGCGGTCGCCGCGCCTGGGATACCTATACGGCCCGTCTGGGCGATGCACTCGATGCCGCCGCATGCCGCCCGTGCCTCAACGACCCCACATTTATGGTCGAGCGTCGCGAGTCTGAGCTTGCCCTGACGGCCGATCGCCTGTCGGGCGCCATAGCGCGCTCGGTCGGGACATTCCGCTCCAACTTTGAGCACCTGCCCGAGCGTCTGGTTGCAAGCACCTCGGGGCTCGATGGCAAGCGCCATGCGCTCACGCTTGCGAGTTCCCGTCTGGAGCATCAGGGACGTATGATGCTCAGCAAGCCCGCGTCCGACCTGGGCCGAGCCGCCGCGTCGCTCGATGCCCTGTCGCCGCTCAAGGTGCTTGCCCGTGGCTATTCCATCGCGTACAGCGATGATGGTGTGGCTACGAGCGCCAAGACCTTTAAGCCCGGCGATGCCATTCGTGTGCGCATGGCAGACGGCAACGTGGCAGCAACGGTTGATGCGGTTGAGTAGGCCGCGTTTCATAGCGATAAACCTTTAGGAAAGGAAACAGATATGGCAGAGAAAACCCCGGTCGAGCAGCTTACGTACAAGCAGGCTTCGCAGGAGTTGGAGCTCATCATCCGCAGCTTGGAGTCGGGCGATATGGAGCTCGAGGAGTCGCTCGAGAGCTATACCCGCGGCGTAGAGCTCCTCAAGAGCCTGCGCACCCGCCTGTCCGATGCCGAGCAGAAGGTCTCGGTGCTTCTTAAGGACGTCGACGGCAACGACGTGCTCGCCGACGGCGAAGCCGCCAACACCGACGACAACCTCTCGTTCTAACCATCCTGACCAAATATAATTACCTTGGTCTGTGAGAAAGGAACCAACCATGTGTGATTGCATCTTCTGCAAAATCGCCAACCACGAGATCCCCTCGACCGTTGTCTATGAGGACGACCAGGTCATCGCGTTCGACGACCTCAATCCCCAGGCGCCGGTCCACACGCTCGTGATCCCCAAGAAGCACTACAGCGACATCGCCGACAACGTGCCTGCCGAGACCATGGGCGCCATGGCCCACGCCATCCAAGAGGTCGCTAAGGCCAAGGGCCTGGAGGACGGTTTCCGCGTCATCTCCAACAAGGGCGTCAATGCCGGCCAGACCGTCATGCACTTCCACATGCACGTCCTCGGCGGCAAGAACCTGGGCGAGAACCTCATCTGAGGACGCACAGCCCGTCGCCTTGGCTGCCTTTGGAGTAACCTATGCAGCTTTCTCAACTCGAATACCTTCAAGCGGTAGCGAACTACGGCGGCGTGCGCAAAGCGGCTCGCGCCGTTCACGTGAGCCCACAGGCCGTTTCGTCGGCAATCAAAAAGTTGGAATCTGAGTATCAGATTGTTTTGCTCGACCGATCGGCGGGGGAGGCTGTTTTGTCTCCGGCGGGCAGAGAATTTGCGCGTCGTGCACGCGTGATCCTGGCACAAGTCGACGATCTCAAAAAGTACGCTCAATCGGGGAACGGTGGCGTTTCGCCCGACGGCCACTTTCGTCTTTACGCCCCCTGTCTTCACGGGCGGGGGCGTCTTTTTGCCGAAAACTGGTACGACTCGTTTGAAAGCTCGCACCCCCAGATTCACCTTGATGTTTGGCATCAGCCAACGGCCACATGCTTTGAATCACTTGTGCTTGGCATTTCGGATGCGGCCATCTCATTTGAGGAGCCAAGGGACAGTGTCCTTTCTTCGAAATACTTGGGTGAAAAGGAGCTCAAGGTTCTTTCTTGCCCAGCGGGTCATCAATCTGTGGGCGCTATGACCGTTCGTGAGTTACTGGGCGGCAGGTTAGCTGTTCCCATTAATTTGTCGCCCTGTCTCAATGCAATCAATCAATGCCCCGAAGCTCAGCTGGTTAATTTCCGCTTTCGCGATGTCGAATACGGAAACAGGGCACAGGCTGAGTTTCTTCAGGCCGGGGGATTGATATTGAGTTTTTCTGGCTCTTCTCTCGCATCAGATGGACTGGAAGTGAGCGAGTGCTCCATTGAAGGCTCGCATGACGTAGCCTTGCCCATCTACTTTTGCTATCGACAAAATGTCTGGACCGATCGACACCAGACGGTATTTCTTCACCTATTGCGTCACCTTGCTTCGTGAGGTCATTTGGCCTCGTGGCGTCAAGTGAATGTTGACGCCTTGTAACACATGACTGACGGCTCTGCCCTCATGCTTTTCCAAGATTTCGGTTTGGGTTATTGGCTCTTGGAGGGCGGAGCATGAACGATCGTACGATTTTGCTTTATATGACGTTTGTTTTTCTGTCGAACTTCAGCACCATTTTGTATTTTCTGACGGTTTACCTTGAATTCGTCGGATTCTCGATGGTGGCGATTTCTAGCATGATGATTGCATATCAAGTGAGCAAGTTCATCCTTGAAGTTCCCACTGGCTATATTGCCGATAGGTTTGGACGAAAGACAAGTGGTCTCGTTGGCGTCGTGGGGATGCTTGGATACTATGTCGCCCTGCTTCTCGTCCGTTCTCCTCTGCTTTTAATCGGCGCGTTTGCTCTCAAAGGTTTTGCCGTTGCATGTATGAGCGGATCCATAGAAGCGATTTACATTGACAGCGTCTCTCAGGACCAGCTCGTAAGACTTAATGTCGTTGAGCGATTCATCTTCTATGTGTCTTATGCCCTCTCCGCTTGTGTGGGCGGTTTCATTTCGTCCGCTGGCGCGTATCTCATTGGGCTTTCGGTCGATATCATCGCAATGGTGCTGACATTGGTTGTCGTTGTCTGTATTCCTGAGGTGAGAAGAGAGGGCACCGCGGTGACACCTGAGTATGGAATTAGCCCGAAGATGATCGGTGCTGCTATTGCGGGTAATGGCATTCTTCGGTCAGCGTTCATCATGGACTGTTCTCAAGCATTTGCTTTTGTCGCCCTGGAAGACTTTTTCTCACTGTTGCTTGCGGGTCGCGGAATGAATGCCGTCGCTTCGGGTGTGATCATTGCGGTCCAGCTCCTTGCCTCGGCCTCCATGGGGCTTATTGTGCCCAGTGTGATTGCTCATGTCGACAAGGGCCGTTTTGCGCGTATTTGCGGCATCGTGCGCCTTTCCCTGACTGCTCTATTTTTGATTCCCTTTACTCCGGTCTATTTGCTGCCCGTGTTCTATGTGTTGCAGACGGTCGCCTACTCGTTATTTGCTCCAATTAAATACTCAATTTTTCAAAATGCTGTCGATTCATCGATGCGCTGTTCACTGATTTCGGTTCAAAGCCAGATGGTGGCGGTGGGTGCTGTTCTTTTCTATCTGCTCAACTCTGTGCTGAGTAGCGTTGCGGGCATTCGAGTCGTATTGCTTGTTGCGCTCGGGATTTCTTCCCTGGTGTATATCCCTGCGCTATTTCGTCTTACAAGTCAAAGGCCATGAGTATTTAGGCACCGATAACTTATATATCAACGCAATAAACCCGAGCGCGAGGGCGTTTGGGTTTATTATTGAAGCGTATGTAACCTGGCGGTGCCACACCGCCTGTTAGTAGGGAGACACATGAACGTTCTGGTCGTCAACGCAGGATCTTCGACCCTTAAGTATCAGGTCATCGATACCAAGTCCCGCAAGGTGTCCGCAAAGGGCTCCTGCGAGCGCGTCTGCTTTACCGGCGGTACCTTCACCCACGCTGCCAACGGTTCCAAGAAGGTGACCGAGAACATCGAGTTCCCCGACCACAAGGTCGCCATCGAGGTCGTTCTGAAGGACCTCGAGGCCAACGGCGTCAAGATCGAGGGCATTGGTCACCGTATCGTTCAGGGTGGCTGGTACTTCGGCGATTCCTCCCTCGTCGACGAGGACGTCCTCGCCAAGATCCGCGAGGTCGCTCCGCTGGCGCCGCTGCACAACAACCCCGAGGCCAACGTTATCGAGTACTGCCTGGAGCAGTATCCCGACCTGCCCAACGTCACGGTCTACGACACCGCTTTCCACTTCAACATGCCCGAGGTCGCCAAGACTTACGCCCTGCCCAAGGACGTCTGCGACAAGCTGCACATCCGTAAGTACGGCGCCCACGGCACCAGCTACCGTTACATCTCCAAGAAGGTCGCCGAGATGACCAACGGCGAGGCTCGCAAGGTCGTCGTGTGCCATATCGGCTCCGGCGCTTCCCTGTGCGCCATCGAGGACGGCAAGTGCATGGACACCACCATGGGCCTCACCCCGCTCGACGGCGTCATGATGGGCACCCGCTGCGGCTCCATCGACCCGGCTACCGTGTGCTACCTGCAGCGCGAAGGCGGCTACACCTTCGACGAGGTCGATGAGATGATGAACAAGAAGTCCGGCCTTTTGGCTGTGACCGGCGGCAAGACCAACGACTGCCGCAACGTCGAGGAGCTCGCCGCTGCCGGTGACCCCGAGGCTCAGCTCGCCTTCGATATGTTCGTCTACAAGATTGCCGCCAAGGCTGCCGAGATGGCCACTTCCATGTGCGGCATGGACACCCTGGTCTTTACCGCCGGCATCGGCGAGCACGCTCCGGCTGTTCGCGCCGGCGTTGCCGACCGTCTGGCCTTTATGGGCGTCAAGATGGATCATGCGCGCAACGCCCTGCGTGGTGACGGCGCTTGGTGCCTGTCTGCCAAGGATTCCAAGGTCAAGATTTTCGTCATTCCCACGGACGAGGAGTTCATGATCGCTTCCGACGTCGAGCGCATCGTCAACGGCAAGTAATTGTAAGAGGGGAGGGGCTGGACGACCGAGTGCCGTTCGGCCCTTCTTTTGTGCTCGTTGGGCGATATGCCTGATAGCTATTTATTAAGTTATGATAACTTCTTATTAACATGCGGCCGCCTTAAGGGGTCTGCGTCGACCGTATTGCACTGCAAAGGAGTCTCATGAACGTACTTGTTGTCAACGCCGGCAGCTCAAGCCTCAAATATCAGCTTTTGGATACCGATACCCGCGAGGTTTTCGCCAAGGGCAACTGCGAGCGTATCGGATCGGACATGGGCATCTTTGGCCACTCCGAGAACGGTGGCGCTAAGCAGACCGAGGAGGTCCCTTTCCCCGATCATCGCTCTGCTATCGCTCGCGTGCTCGAGGAGCTCGAGAAGACCGACTTTACGATTGATGGCATTGGGCATCGTATCGTTCAGGGCGGCTGGCACTTCGATGATTCCGCGGTTGTCGACGACGAGGTTATGGCCAAGATTCTTGAGGTGGCACCGCTTGCTCCGCTGCACAACTACGGCGAGGCCGCAGCGATTGAGTATTGCCGTGAGAAGTATCCGGAGCTGCCCAACGTGGCGGTCTTCGACACCTCGTTCCACATGACCATGCCCGAGGTTGCCTACACCTACGCGCTGCCCAAGGACGTTTGCGACAAGTACCACGTGCGCAAGTACGGCGCCCACGGCACGAGCCACCGCTATGAGTGGATGATGGCCAAGGAGATCCTGGGTTCGCGCTGCCACCGCCTGCTTTCGTGCCATCTGGGCAACGGTGCTTCGCTCGCTGCTATCGAGGACGGCGTGTGCCGCGACACCACGATGGGTCTCACGCCGCTCGATGGCCTGATGATGGGCACCCGTTGTGGTTCCATCGACCCGGCCACCGTGTGCTACCTGCAGCGCGAGGGCGGCTACAGCTACCAGGAAGTCGATGACATGATGAACAAGCAGTCTGGTCTGCTTGCCATCTCGGGCATCTCCAACGACGCCCGCGACATCCGCACGCGCGCCTCCGAGGGCGACGAGCGCTGCCTGCTCGCCTTCGATATGTTCGCCTACAAGGCTATGCAGCAGGCCGGTTCCATGATCGCTTCCATGGCGGGCGTGGACACCATCACCTTTACCGCCGGCATCGGCGAGAACGACTGGTCGATCCGCAAGGCCTTCTGCGACTGCTTTGAGTGGCTGGGCGTACGCATCGACAACAACAAGAACCGCGAGGCTGTGGGCAACGGCCCGCAGGTTATCAGTGCCGCCGGTTCCGCCGTCACGGTCATGGTCATCCCCACCGACGAGGAATACATGATCGCCCACGACGTCGAGCGCCTGACCAAGAACAACTAACGCGCGCATTTGCAAGTAAACGAAAGGCCTCCAGAGCAACAGCTCCGGAGGCCTTTTTGCTAGCAGGTGGAAATTCCTGTCCCGAGGGGATATGTCCGCTACTCAGCCATCTGAGCCTGGACGGCGGTGATGGCCACGACACCCACGATGTCGTCAGCAGAGCAGCCGCGCGACAGATCGTTGACCGGCTTGGCGATGCCCTGCAGGATGGGGCCGTAGGCGTCGGCGCCGGCGAAGCGCTGGACCAGCTTGTAGCCGATGTTGCCGGCCTCGAGGTCGGGGAACACGAGCACGTTGGCCTTGCCGGCAACGGAGGAGCCGGGAGCCTTGAGCTGGGCGACGGTGGGGACAATAGCGGCATCGAGCTGCAGGTCGCCGTCGATGGCGAGCTCGGGAGCCTTCTCCTTGCAGAACTTCACAGCCTCCTGGACCTTCTTGGCGACCTCGCCGCCAGCGGAGCCCATGGTGGAGTAGGAGAGCATGGCCACGTGCGGCTCAACGTTGCCCATGAAGGTGGACCAGGAGTGAGCGGAGGCGATGGCGATCTCGGAGAGCTCGTCGGAGGACGGGTTGATGTTGAGGCCGCAGTCGGCGAAGATCAGCGTGCCGTCAGTGCCGAACTGCGGGGTGTCGGTGCACATCACGAAGAAGGCCGAGACCAGCTTGGTGCCCGGGGCGGTCTTGAGGATCTGAAGCGCGGGGCGCAGGGTGTCGGCGGTGGAGTGGCAGGCGCCGGAGACCAGGCCGTCGGCATCGCCCATCTTGACCATCATGGTGCCAAAGTAGGTGGCGTCCATCACCTGGGCGCGAGCCTGCTCGATGGTAACGCCCTTCTTGGCGCGGAGCTCGGCAAACTTCTGCGCGTACTCCTCGTGCTTCTCGGCATTGCGCGGGTCGATGACGGTAGCGCCGGGAACGTTGATCTCGTCGGGGTTGCCCAGGATGACGATCTTTGCCAGGCCCTCCTCGATGATTTTGGTGGCCGCGACGATAGTGCGCGGATCCTCGCCCTCGGGCAGGACGATCGTCTTAAGGTCGGCCTTGGCGGCAGACTTCATACGGTTTAGGAAATCGCTCATGTTACTCCTTACAAGCGTTTCGCTAAGCTCCAGGCACCCGGCTGTTCACGAATAAACCCGCTGCTAGCGGGTTTACCTTTCAATTATGTACGCCGCGGTGCTTGAGCTTTCCTTGTGTGGCAAGCTCATTATAGGACGCATTAGCGCTATAATCGCTCTGATAAATATGTCTCGAAGAATGTTCGAGAAAAGCCCAGCTAACGAGCCCGTGGCTTTTGACAAGGAGTATCGATGCAGATTACCTCAGGCCTGCCTGAAGGCTTTAACGCCGGCGCGTACGACATGATTGTCGTCGGTGCTGGATATGCCGGTGCCGTTTGCGCCCGCCGTCTTGCCGAGACCATCGGCTATCGTGTTGCCGTTTTGGAGCGCCGTAGCCACATTGCGGGCAATGCCTATGACTGCACTGACGAGGCCGGAATCCTGATCCACGAGTACGGTCCGCATATCTATCACACTTTTAACGAGCGCGTGCACAATTTCCTGTCGCGCTTTACCAAGTGGACGGATTATCAGCACAAGGTGCTCGCCAACATCAACGGTACCCTTATGCCCGTGCCCTTCAACCATGCGAGTCTCAAGCTCGCCTTTGGTGACGAGCGCGGCGAGGAGCTGTATCAGAAGCTTGTGGAGACCTTTGGCAAGGATGTCAAGGTGCCCATTATGGAGCTGCGTAAGAAGAACGACCCGGATCTTGCCGAGGTCGCCGATTACGTCTACGAGAACGTCTTTTTGCATTACACCATGAAGCAGTGGGGCCAGACGCCCGATCAGATCGATCCCTCGATCACCGGCCGCGTTCCCGTCTTTGTGGGCGATGATGACCGCTACTTCCCGCAAGCTCCCTTCCAGGGCATGCCGCAGGAGGGCTACACGGCGCTCTTTGAGCACATGCTCGACCACGACCTGATCGACGTGTTCTGCGACGTGGACGCCCGTGACCTCTTTGAAATCGACGAGACTACCGTCAAGATCGACGGCAAGGTCTATGGTGGCGAGATCGTCTACACCGGTCCGCTCGATGAGCTGTTCAATCTCGATCTGGGCGCGCTACCGTACCGCACGCTCGACATGAAGTTCGAGACGCTCGATATGGACCAGTTCCAGCCCGTGGGCACCGTCAACTACACCACGAGCGAGGACTACACGCGCATTACCGAGTTCAAGAACATGACCGGTCAGATCCTGCCCGGCAAGACCACCATCATGAAGGAGTATTCCAAGGCCTATACGCCCGGCTCGGGCGAGACGCCGTACTACGCCATTCTTGAGCCCGAGAACCGTGAGCTCTATGAGCGCTATCTTGAGCGCGTCCAGAACCTGACGAACTTCCACCCGGTGGGTCGTCTGGCCGAGTATCGTTACTACGATATGGACGCCGTGACCAATTCCGCCCTCGATCTTTCGGATGAGATTATCGCCTGCTATGCATAAAGTCATAACATTCTGTATTCCCTCGTATAACGCCGCCAAGGACATGGACCATTGCATCACCTCCATCTTGGAGGGGAGCAATTACGCCACCGATATCGAGATTATCGTGGTGGACGACGGCTCCAAGGACGAGACGGCCGCCAAGGCCGACGAGTGGGAGGCGCGTTATCCCGGTATCATTCGCGCGGTACACCAGGAGAACGGCGGCCACGGTATTGCCGTCCTTTCGGGTCAGCGCGAGGCACAGGGCACTTACTACAAGGTCGTCGACTCGGACGACTGGCTCGACGCTGCGGCTCTTTCGACTATGCTGTCGATTCTGCGTGGCTTTGAAGAGCGCGATCAGCGCGTTGACCTGTTTATCTCGAACTACGTGTACGAGAAGGTTTACGAGGGCACGCATACCGCTATTGGCTACAAATTTGCCCTGCCGCGCAAAAAGATCTTTTCCTGGAATCAGATCGGTCATTTCCGCCTGGACCAGAACCTACTCATGCACAGCCTGTGCTATCGCACGGATGTGCTGCGCGAGTCCAACCTTCCCATGCCGCCGCACACGTTCTATGTGGACAACATCTACGCCTATGTGCCGTTGCCGCGTTGCAAGACCATGTACTACGCCGACATCGACCTCTATCGCTACTTTATCGGTCGCGAGGGCCAGAGTGTCAACGAGGCCACGATGGTCAAGCGTCTGGACCAGCAGTTCCGTGTTACGCGTATCATGATGGAGTCGTACCACCTGTACAGCGATGTCGAGTCGTCGCGCCTGCGTTCGTACATGATGGGCTACTTCACCATGATGATGGCGATCTGCTCGGTTCTCACCAAGCTTTCTGAGGAAGATTGCGCCGACGAGCGCCTAAAGACGCTGTGGAATGATTTGAAGGCCTACGACGAGCGCATGTATCGTCGTGCCCGCTACGGCGTGGTCGGGTTCTTCACCAATCTGCGCGGACGGGCCGGAGACAAAACCACACTCGGCCTATACCGTCTTGCCTCAAAGATCTTCAAATTCAACTAGCTGCTGAGTAATCGCTGCTGATAGGTTGACTGGGCCCCTTGGCCTTTAGTTTGCTACTGCGAACAGTCCTGCTCGCACGGAAAGCACATTAAGTGCTTTCCGGTTCGTGCGGAACTTGTATCAAACTAAAGGCCAAGGGGCCTCTGCTATAAATCGATTGTCAGATAGGTGAATTTGAAGATCTTCGACGCGCGGTACACAGGGGCCTGGGCTGAAAAGAATCTGGTTGGTAGGTTGCCCGGTGGGGCTTGGTTATGTTTGTCGCGAGTTCCGCACGAGCCGAAGAGCACTTAATGTGCTCTTCGTGCGAGCCAGGACTGTAGAGCAGCAAACATAACCAAGGCCCACCGGGCAACCGGACGAGCTAGTTTACTTTGCGGCACCGGGGATGCCGTGGGAGGTTTTGGCGGTTTTCGCTCCGTTTACGATGGCAGTTTCCAGGGCCCTTACTGCGAGCATGCCCAGCAGGTCTAGGGGAACGGTGGCGCTTGCCTGGGCGCCCAGTTTGCCGCTGGCGAGGGTGTAGATAGTGTCGCCGTCGTTGGTGGTGTGCGTGGGACGGATGGCGTGTGCGTAGGCGTCTGCAGCCATCTGGGAGACCTTGGTGGCTTGTGCCTTAGTGAGTTCCACGTTGGTGACGATGCAGCTGATGGTGGTGTTGGTGCGGTCGAGCGGCATCTGCATGGATCCGGCGGCGGCAAAGGCTGCGAGTTCCATGTCGACGATCTGGTCGCTATCGGCTGCGGCGCGCATACCGGCGACCCACTCGCCGGTGAAGGGGTCGACAACGTTGCCGCAGGCGTTGACCGAGACCACGGCGCCCACCTTGATGGGGCCGAGCGCCACGGCGGCAGCGCCAAGGCCGGCCTTCATGCAGGTAGCGGGGCCCATGAGCTTACCCACGGTAGCGCCCGTGCCGGCGCCTACGTTGCCCTGTTCGAGCTTGGTGGGGGTGTTGTCGAGTGCTTCGCGCACGGCGGCGATGCCGGCCTCAATGTCGGGGCGAACGGTGGGGTTACCAAAGGCGAGGTCGAAGATACAGCTCGAGCACACGATAGGCACCTGCGTGGGGCCGACGGGAAGGCCGATGCCGCGGCTCTCAAGCTCGCGAGCGACGCCGCTTGCAGCCTCGAGGCCAAAGGCCGATCCGCCCGAAAGGCAGACGGCGTGGACTTTGTCGACGGTGTTCTCAGGTCGCAGCAGGTCGGTTTCGCGCGAAGCGGGAGCACCGCCGCGAACGTCAACACCGCCGGTGGCGCCCTCGGGTGCCACGATTACGGTGCAACCGGTGCCGGCCTCCTCGTCCGTATAGTTGCCATAGCAAAAGCCATCGACATCGCAGACGTCAATGGCCTCGAGCAGTGTATCCATGTTTAACTCCTATCGGTTTTCCGCCGCGCCTTGTGCCCGGTCGGGATCCGTACGGTACGCCAAAATTGTAGGCGCTGGGGGACACCCGGCGCCAGATGCAATTACGAGAGTTTTTGAATGGCACGTGCGACGCGGGCGATGGGTAGGCCCACCACGTTATAGAAGTCGCCCGAAATATCGTTCACGAGCATGCGGCCGCCTGTGCCCTGGATGCCGTAGGCGCCTGCCTTATCCATGGGCTCACCCGAGGCAACGTAGTGCTCGATCTGCTCGTCGGTGAGCTCGTAGAACGTCACGTTGGTCACATCGACAAAGGACAGGCTCTCGGCGGCATGCGGGGCGGCCGTATCGCCTGCCTTAACGATGCAGACGCCGGTTGCGACCTGGTGCGTGCGGCCCGAAAGCTCACGGAGCATGGTGCGCGCCTCGTCCTCGGTTGCTGGCTTGCCCAGAATCTTGCCGTCAAAGGTGACGATGGTGTCGGCCGCGACCGTCAGCTCATTGGGTTCGGCATACTCGGCAGCAACGGCAGCCGCCTTGGCGCGTGCCAAGCGTTCGACAAGCGTGAGCGGGGCCTCGCCATCAAAGGGCGTTTCGTCGATATCCGCGGGAATCACGCGAATGTTGTAGCCTGCCTCGCGCATCAACTCGATGCGGCGCGGCGATTGCGAAGCCAAAATCATAGTTGGATGCCCTCGGCGACCTTCTCGACGGCCTTGTCGCCGGCGAGCGTGCGCAGCAGCTCAAGCGCAAAGGGGAGCGACTGGGCCATGCCGCTGGCGGTGATGATGTTGCCGTCTTGCGTAACCTTCTCGCCGGTATAGGCGCCTTCGGGGAAGCTTTTCTCAAAGCCAGGGAAGCACGTGGCATGGCGTCCCTCGAGCAGGTCGAGCTCGCCCAGGATAAACGGGGCGGCGCAGATGGCGGCGACGTACTTGGTCGCGGCGAACTCGCAGACCACGTCGCAGACGCGCTGATCGGCGCGCAGGTTGGTGGCACCGGGCAGGCCGCCGGGCAGCACGACGCAGTCGTACTCGTCAAAGTCGATCTCATCAAAGAGCGCATCGCAGGTCACGGGGATCTGCAGCGAGCTTACGACCTCACGCGTGGGCATGATCGAGACGAGCGTGGCGCGCACGCCGCCGCGACGCATGACATCGACCATGGTCAAGCATTCAATAGTTTCAAAGCCATCGGCGGCGAGAACGGCAACGCTGGGCATGAGGGTTCCTTTCATAGACGGCATACAATTAGCCGTCTTATACCCCGAAGACCTCCGCTTGCCACGCTCGATTTCCCAATGTTTAAAAAGGGACGGGGATTAAATAATCATTCGGTGCAAATTGATTATTTAATCCCCGTCCCAGAAAAATCATCGGGCGTGGTCTTGGGCAAACAGTCTAGTTGCGCTTGAGGTGGACGACGGTTTCGCAGTGGAAGGTTTGTGGGAACAGGTCGACTGGCGTGATTTTTACGGGGGAGAAGGTGCCTTCCTCGACAAAGCGTTTGAGATCTCGCGCCAGGGTGGCCGGGTCGCAGCTCACGTAGGCGACGTCGCGGGCACTCGTGCTGGCGATAAGGTCGATCGCCTCGGGGGCGAGGCCTGCGCGCGGCGGGTCGACCACCAAGACGTCGGCATCCTGGTCGGGGAACTCGCGTACCGCGTCTCCGCCAATGACGTCGACGTTATCAAGCTTGTTGATCTCCAGGTTACGGCGCAGGTCGCGCACGGCGGGGCCGTAGGCCTCGACGGCGGCGACAAAGTCGCAGCGGCGGGCGAGCGGCAGGGTAAAGGTGCCGGCACCGCAGTACAGGTCCACGGCAAGCTCGTCTTCCTGCGGGTCGAGCGCTTCCATGACAAGCTCGATCAAAATCTCGGCACCCTTGGTGTTGACCTGGAAAAAAGACGGGGCAGACAAGCGCATCTGACCCTCGGCGATATTCTCGGTCCATGAGCCCTCTCCGGCGAGCATTTCGACCTTGGAGACACGGCGGGCCTTCTTTTCGCCCTTGCTCATCACGCGCACGACACTTGTGGGGTGCGCGGCGTCTGCCAACACGCGCGAGACTTGCGAGCGCGGGAAAGAGCCCGTAGGCGTCCAGAGCGCCACCTCGAGTGCCTTGGTGCGACGCGAGGCGCGAATGCCCACGCGCTCAAGGCCCAGGTCGTGGCTGCCGCTCAGATAATTGAGCGCGCCGACGACCGATTTGAGTGCCTTGGGGAAGCGTTTGTCGAACAACGGGCACGAATCGACGGTCACGATCTTGCGAGGATCGACACCGTGCATGCCAAGGCGCACGCGACCGTTGACGACGGTCGGTTCGAGCTCGATTTTATTGCGGTAGCCCCAGTCGTCCTTGGTGTGGCAGATGGGCTGTACCAACTCATCGACCTGCTCAGGAGCGAACTTGCCGATGCGCTCGAGCGTGGAGCGTAGGTTTTGCTCCTTGGCGGCGAGCTGTGCCGTGCGTGAGAGATTGCCCCACGAGCAGCCGCCGCAGATGCCCACGAAGGGGCAGGGAGGCTGAATGCGATCGGGGCTTGGCTCCAGAATCTCGGTGGTGCGGCCACGCATGAACGACTTGCCGTCCTGTACGACCTCGGCCTCGACGGTGTCGCCTGCCACGGCGCCCTGCACAAAGACGGCCTTGCCGTTGTCGGCGTGTGCCAGCCCGTCGGCGCCGTAGGTCATCGATTCTATAGTGAGCTTCATATTCCTGCCTGTCATTCGCGTTGTTGTTCGCACCATGGTAGCAGGGAAAAGCGCCCCGCATCCGAGGCTTTCCTCAAATGCGGGGCGCTTCTACAAACTGCTTCTACAAACGACTATTTCGTCTTGCCGGTAATGAGCGTCTTAAGACCCAGGCCGATCAGGCCCAGGCCTATGCGCACGCGACCGGGGCGATGGCGCTCGATGGCCTTGGTCTTGCCGGCGGGCTTATCGCGACGGGCGCTCGTCTCGGGTGCGGGCTTGGTGACCTGCGGCTCGGGCTGAGGTGCAGGTGCAGGCTCGGGCTCAATGACGGTCGCCTGGACCTCTTGGACCTTGGGTGCTACTGGCTGCGGCTCGGCCTCGGGGGCAGGTTCCGCCTCAATGACGGGCTCGGGCGCGGCCTCGGCGTTGCGATAGGCGCGCTCCAGCAGGGCTTCCTGTGAGTTGAAGGGTTTCTCACCCTCTGCACGCTCCACGGGGACCCAGGTGCCGTCGCTCGTGAGGCTGCGGGCCTTCACGTTGTCGCGCAGCTGCATGCCCATGTACTCGTGCACCAGAGCGCGGCAGGTGGGGTCGAGCACGGGGAAGGCAATCTCCACGCGGTGCTCGGTGTTGCGCGTCATCATGTCTGCCGAGCTCAGGTAAATCATGTCCGAGTCCACGCCGAAAGCATAGACGCGCGCGTGCTCCAAAAAGCGTCCGACGATGGAGCGGACATGCACGTTCTCGGTCTTGCCCGGAACACCGGGCTTGAGGCACGAGATGCCGCGGATGATCATGTCTACGCGCACGCCGGCACACGATGCCTCGGCGATCTTGTCGATAACCTCGCGGTCGGTCAGTGAGTTGAGCTTAAAGAACACGCGGGCGGGCTCGCCGGCAAGGGCGCGCTGGATCTCGCGGTCAAGCCCGCGCATGATGAGCGGTTTCAGTCCGACGGGCGCCACACCCAGGAAGCGGTAGTCGCCGCGCAGGTTGCCCAGCGACAGATTGCGGAAGAACAGGTTGGCGTCTTCACCGATGCCGGGATGGGCTGTCATGAGCATAAAGTCGCTGTAGAGTTTGGCCGTCTTCTCGTTAAAGTTGCCGGTGCCCAAAAGCGTGAGGCGGGTGAGCGCCATGCCCTCGCGATAGGTGAGCTGGCAGATCTTGGAGTGGCACTTAAAGCCTTCGGAGCCGTAGATGACGGTGCAGCCTGCCTCTTCCAGACGCTCGGCCCACTCGATGTTGTTCTGCTCGTCAAAGCGGGCGCGGAGCTCCATGAGCACCGTGACCTCTTTGCCGTTCTCGGCGGCATCGATCAGCGACTCGCATAGGCGGCTCTGCTTGGCCACGCGGTAGAGCGTGATGCGCAACGAGATGCACTCGGGATCGTAGGCTGCCTCGTGTACCAGATCCAGGAACGGATTCATGGCCTCGTAAGGGTAGAAGAGCAGCTTGTCGTGCTGCAGCACCTGCTCGCGGATGGAGCGGGTCATGTCGATGGTGGGATTGGGCTGTGGCTTAAACGGCGTAAAGAGGAGCTCGTTGCGCAGGCGCTCGGGAATCTTGCCCTCAATGCCAAAGACGTAGCCCAGGTTGAGCGGGATATCGCAGGTAAAGACAGAGCGGCGCGAAAGCTCGAGCGCCTTGCGGATAGTCTTGAGCGTCGCCTTCTCGAGCGACCCCGAGACCGCGAGCACTACCGGCTGCAGGCGCAGGCGCTTCTTGAGAATGCGCTTCATGTGCTGGCGGTAGTCCTCTTCCTCTTCGACGCCCTCGCCGTCCGGATCGATGTCGGCGTTGCGGGTGACGCGGATCAGCGCACGATCCAGCGGCTTATAGGAGCCAAAGCAGCTGTCCAGGCAGGCGAGGATGACGTCCTCGAGCAAGATGTAGGAGTAGGTGCCGGTGGGCGAGGGGATCTCGACCACGCGGTTCATCGAGGCGGGAATCTCGATAAGGCCCAGTAGGCTCTCCTCGTCGGTGGCGCCGTCCAGACCACAGGCCAGATAGAGCGCGCCGTTGCGCAGGTTGGGGAAGGGGTGGCGAGGATCGATGACCAGCGGCGAGATGACCGGCGACACGTAGGCCTGGAAGTAGCGGGTTACAAAGGTACGCTCCTCGGGCGTAAGCGAATCGATGTGGGCGCGGTGAACGCCCAAGGTGTCGAGCTTGCCCTCGATGCTCTTAAAGATGGACTCCCAACGGGTAAGGAGCCCGGGCATTTCGGCCATGACAGCATCGACCTGTTCGGAGGCGGTCATATTGCTCTTGTTGTCGACAGGTTGTTTTTTGAGCTCCGCCAGATCGGACAGGCCGCCCACGCGCACCATAAGGAACTCGTCGAGGTTGGACTCGAAGATCGAGACGAACTTTAGTCGCTCGAATAACGGAACGGTTTCGTCGAAGGCTTCGTCGAGCACGCGGTTGTCAAAGCGTAGCCAGCTGAGCTCTCGGTTTTGCGTGTATGAGAAGTCGCGCGGCGGTTTGCGCAGCTTTGCGGCGGCTTGCTTCTTTTCGATTTTGCTCGGCATATGCATCTGTCCGTTCAGTCCCCACAGGGGACGGTAGCCTAACACTATTCACTATTGTCTCAATTTAGTCGACCTGTGGCACGGACGTATTGCGTGAACGGTATCTTTACCTACTTCTTACGCTGCCAAGGCATGCAACTAACTGCCCAACTCGTTTAGAAACAATCTATATCCATACTCAATTGGTGAGGATGTATGAATAAGAATGATTGCGAGCTGAATATAATCGAATCCAAATTGAATCATGAACAAACGACATATATATGCAGAAAACCGTTTTAGCTATGCAATTCCTAAACATGAAAATATTTGTGCAATCTAGCTTAATTCCTTAGAAAAAAGAACATTTACCTTTGAAAACCTGCTTTAGAGAACCGAAGTGCATCATGGGGGAATCATATGAGATATACCGTTCATCGCACTTTGCTGACCGTTCGGGGGCGAGGTAGCATTACGAATGGAATTTGGATATAACTAGAGCTGTCAGCAAGCAGCGTCCCATATGGAGGGGCGCTGATACATTCGGCCAGTAAGGCCCGAAAGAAAGGTAGGAGGCCATGACGAAAGGTCTGCACGTGCCTTCCGAGATCGGCAAGCTCAGGAAGGTCTGC
>NZ_JADPCH010000006.1:41012-97930 GCF_015670745.1 Collinsella aerofaciens
AAGGCCCGAAAGAAAGGTAGGAGGCCATGACGAAAGGTCTGCACGTGCCTTCCGAGATCGGCAAGCTCAGGAAGGTCTGCCTGCACCGTCCCGGCGACGAGCTCCTCAACCTGCCGCCCGACGAGCTCGAGCGACTCCTGTTCGACGACGTCCCGTTCCTGGAGGTCGCGCAGCAGGAGCACGACACCTTCGCCCAGATCCTGAGGGACCAGGGCGTCGAGGTGCTCTACCTCGAGAACCTCGTCGCCGAGGTGTTCGACCAGGTCCCCGGCGCCCGCGCCGAGTTCACCGACCAGTACATCGCCGAGGCCGGCATCCGCGGCCAGCACATGCCGCAGATCGTCCGCGAGAAGCTGGACTCCATCGAGGACAACCTCGAGTTCGTCAAGAAGACCATGGCCGGCATGACCAAGGCCGAGATCGACATGCCCCTCACGGCGTCCACGACCCTCGACTCCCTGGTCAACTCCGAGTCCGAGTCCGACCTGATCATCGACCCGATGCCCAACCTCTACTTCACCCGCGACCCGTTCGCGGTCGTCGGCGAGGGCGTCAACCTCAACCGCATGTACTCGGTCACCCGCAACCGCGAGACCCTGTACGGCAAGTACGTCTTCAAGTACCACCCCGACTACAAGGACGTCTCCCTGTACTTCCGCCGCGACTGCCAGTTCCACACCGAGGGCGGCGACGCGCTGAACATCAACGAGCAGACCCTCGCCGTCGGCATCTCCCCGCGCACCCAGGCCGCGGCCATCGACGTCATGGCCCAGAACATCTTCTGGAACTCCGACTCCAAGGTCGAGCGCATCCTGGCCTTCGACATCCCGGTCTCGCGCGCCTTCATGCACCTCGACACGGTCTTCACCCAGATCGACGTCGATAAGTTCACGATCCACCCCGCCATCATGGGCACCCTGCGCGTCTACGAGCTGACCGCCGGCAAGAACCCGGGCGACGTGAACATCCGCCTGATCGAGGACACCCTCGAGCACGTCCTGGAGGACGCCACCGGCGTCGACCAGGTCAAGCTGATCCCCTGCGGCGGCGGCGACCCGATCGCGGCCTCCCGCGAGCAGTGGAACGACGGCTCCAACACCCTGTGCGTCGAGCCCGGCAAGATCTGCGTCTACGCCCGCAACACCGTCACCAACGACGTGCTGTACAAGGAGGGCCTGGACCTTCTCGTCGTGCCCTCCGCCGAGCTCTCCCGCGGCCGCGGCGGCCCGCGCTGCATGAGCATGCCCTTCTGGCGCGAGGACCTCTAAGGTTTTCAAAGATCCGTACGGGTCTTAATACAAACATCTAGCTGCCATTAGATGTCTCCAAATGGGGCGGTGCGGGTTTTTCGCACCGCCCCATTCTTGTCAAATAAGCTAAATTAGCATCAGATAAGGTGTCCATTATGTCTAGAGGCGGTCACGTTGATACCCCAACGGTGTCGGCTTCTTTGCCTTTTGGGCATCATCTCGATTCCCATGACCTTTGCCGGCATCATCCTCGTGTTCTAGCGATTGGAGCTTAGTCATGGATATCAAGACAATTGGCGTTGAGGAATGGCTCAACGTTTGGGAGAAGAGCGCTACGTGGGACATTGCCCAGTCGACGATCTCATCGCTGACCATGGGCGAGCTTCGCGCGCTCGACGAGCAGGACGGCGCTACGTTCTACGAGCGTCTGGATCGCGAGAAGATGAACTACGGCTGGATCGAGGGTTCGCCGGAGTTTAAGGCCGAGGTCGCCAAGCTGTATCGTTGCGAGGTCAATCCCGATCACATTCTGCAGACCAATGGCTGCACGGGCGCCAACCTCAACGCCATCATGGCCGTTGTCGGGCCCGGCGACCATGTCATCGCCGAGTGGCCCACCTACGCGCCGCTCTATGAGATTCCGCGTACGCTCGGTGCCGAGGTCGAGTTTTGGGAGCTTCGCGAGGAGCTCGGATGGAAACCCGATATCGATCAGCTCAAGCGCCTCGTTCGCCCCAACACGAAGCTCATCTGCATCAATAACGCATCGAACCCCATCGGTACGGTGCTTGATGCCGATACGCTCGGGCAGATTGCCGAGATTGCCCGTTCGGTGGGCGCCTACGTGCTGTGCGACGAGGTGTATCTGCCGCTCGAGAACACCGAGTCCTTTATGTCGATGGCCGACGTGTATGAGAGGGCCATTGTCACCAACTCGGTGTCTAAGACCTATTCGACGCCTGCAGCCCGCGTGGGCTGGGTCGTTGCGGACGAAGAGGTGTCCAACCGCATCCGTACCTATCGCGATTACACCATGATCTGCGGTGGCGTGTTTAACGATGCTTTGGCGACCTACGTGCTCGAGCACAAGGACAAGATTCTCGAGCGCAACCGCAAGATCGTGTTTGGCAACCGCGATATCGCGCAGGCTTGGATCGATACGCAGCATCGCGTTTCCTGGACGGCTCCGCGGGGCGTGTCTACCTCGTTTATCCAACTGGATATTCCCGAGGACGATGAGGAGTTCTGCAAGCGCCTGCTGTCCGAGAGGGGAGTGCTGCTGGTACCCGGTAGCCGCTTTGAGCTTCCCTGCGGAGCGCGCCTGGGCTACTGCGCGAGCGAAGATGTTCTTCGCGAGGGTCTGAGGCTTCTGGGCGAGGCACTGGCCGAGTTCGATCGCTAGTCCCTTGGGGTTCTCGAAGGCCTAAACCTTACTGGGCCCTAGGTGTACCGAATGCAGACCCGCTCCCTTTTGGGGAACGGGTCTGTTTGTCTTTGCCGCCGGAAAAGACAAGTTGTTACAAATGGAGACGCAAGATCTATCGGGTATTCGACGGGCCTTATACTGAGCTTCCGGTGAACGGTATCCAACGTCTGGTAAACGGTAACCTGTTTGCCAAAAATGAATAGGACGAACTTTATTCTGAATAAAAATCAAAATGGTTGAGACACAGCAAGAATTGCGAATTCTATTCATATCGTTGCGCGAAATATGCAATTTGAGGGTGGTTTAACAAAGGTTAGTTTCAATTGATCTTGCGGTTAAAAAGCGTTTAAGCACGTAAATCCACTTTATTTAATCAAAGTATGCCATGCGTGAAGTATATGTGTATGCCGTTCACCCCTCATATAAAACCGTTCGGGGGCGAGGTGGAAGTATGGACTGATTTTGGATATAAATATGTCGTCAGCAATAACGCCTCACACGGAGGGGCGCTAACGAATCGGCCCTGACAGGGGCCCGAAAGAAAGGTAGGAGGCCATGACGAAAGGTCTGCACGTGCCTTCCGAGATCGGCAAGCTCAGGAAGGTCTGCCTGCACCGTCCCGGCGACGAGCTCCTCAACCTGCCGCCCGACGAGCTCGAGCGACTCCTGTTCGACGACGTCCCGTTCCTGGAGGTCGCGCAGCAGGAGCACGACACCTTCGCCCAGATCCTGAGGGACCAGGGCGTCGAGGTGCTCTACCTCGAGAACCTCGTCGCCGAGGTGTTCGACCAGGTCCCCGGCGCCCGCGCCGAGTTCACCGACCAGTACATCGCCGAGGCCGGCATCCGCGGCCAGCACATGCCGCAGATCGTCCGCGAGAAGCTGGACTCCATCGAGGACAACCTCGAGTTCGTCAAGAAGACCATGGCCGGCATGACCAAGGCCGAGATCGACATGCCCCTCACGGCGTCCACGACCCTCGACTCCCTGGTCAACTCCGAGTCCGAGTCCGACCTGATCATCGACCCGATGCCCAACCTCTACTTCACCCGCGACCCGTTCGCGGTCGTCGGCGAGGGCGTCAACCTCAACCGCATGTACTCGGTCACCCGCAACCGCGACACCCTGTACGGCAAGTACGTCTTCAAGTACCACCCCGACTACAAGGACGTCTCCCTGTACTTCCGCCGCGACTGCCAGTTCCACACCGAGGGCGGCGACGTGCTGAACATCAACGAGAAGACCCTCGCCGTCGGCATCTCCCAGCGCACCCAGGCCGCGGCCATCGACGTCATGGCCCAGAACATCTTCTGGAACTCCGACTCCAAGGTCGAGCGCATCCTGGCCTTCGACGTCGCGGTCTCGCGCGCCTTCATGCACCTCGACACGGTCTTCACCCAGATCGACGTCGATAAGTTCACGATCCACCCCGCCATCATGGGCACCCTGCGCGTCTACGAGCTGACCGCCGGCAAGAACCCGGGCGACGTGAACATCCGCCTGATCGAGGACACCCTCGAGCACGTCCTGGAGGACGCCACCGGCGTCGACCAGGTCAAGCTGATCCCCTGCGGCGGCGGCGACCCGATCGCGGCCTCCCGCGAGCAGTGGAACGACGGCTCCAACACCCTGTGCGTCGAGCCCGGCAAGATTTGCGTCTACGCCCGCAACACCGTCACCAACGACGTGCTGTACAAGGAGGGCCTGGACCTTCTCGTCGTGCCCTCCGCCGAGCTCTCCCGCGGCCGCGGCGGCCCGCGCTGCATGAGCATGCCCTTCTGGCGCGAGGACCTCTAAGTCTTTCCGTTTCCGGTGCGGTCCCCCTACAACCGCACCGGTTTCGCCCGTCAAACGGGCAACACTAATACTTACGTAATTCATTTTTTCGAAAGGAAACGAACCATGGGTGTTAACCTCTCCGGCCGTAGCTTCCTCAAGCTTCTCGACCTCACCACCGAGGAGATCGAGTACCTGCTCAAGCTTTCCAAGAACTTCAAGGACATGAAGCGCGCTGGCGTTCCGCACCGCTATCTCGAGGGCAAGAACATCGTTCTGCTCTTCCAGAAGACCTCCACTCGTACCCGCTGCGCCTTCGAGGTCGGCGGCATGGATCTGGGCATGGGCGTCACCTACCTCGATCCCGGTTCGTCGCAGATGGGCAAGAAGGAGTCCATCGAGGACACCGCCCGCGTTCTCGGCCGCATGTATGACGGCATCGAGTTCCGTGGCTTTGCCCAGGACGACGTCGAGGAGCTCGCTGCCAAGTCCGGCGTGCCCGTGTGGAACGGCCTGACCACCGAGTGGCACCCCACCCAGATGCTTGCCGACATCCTGACCGTCCAGGAGAACTTCAACTACGACATCAAGGGTAAGACCCTCGTCTTCATGGGCGACTGCAAGAACAACGTTGCTCGCTCCCTCATGGTTGTCTGCTCCAAGCTCGGCATGAACTTCGTGGCCTGCGGCCCCGAGGAGTGCATGCCCGCCGACGACGTCATCGAGGCCTGCAAGCCCATCGCCGAGGCCAACGGCTGCACCATCAAGCTGACCACCGACGTCAAGGACGGCGTCACCGGTGCCGACGTTATCTACACCGACGTGTGGGTCTCCATGGGCGAGCCCGACGAGGTCTGGGCTGAGCGCATCGCTCAGCTCACCCCGTATCGTGTCACCTCCGAGGTCATGGCTATGGCCAACCCGGGTGCCATCTTCCTGCACTGCCTGCCCAGCTTCCACGACACCAACACCACGATTGGCGCCGAGAAGTGCGAGCAGTTCGGCATCACCGAGCAGGAGGTCACCGACGAGGTCTTCGAGAGCCCCGCTTCCAAGGTCTTCGACGAGGCCGAGAACCGCATGCACACCATTAAGGCTGTCATGTACGCCACGCTCAAGTAAGAGCATCTAGCATCTCGCTCGGGGTGTCTTGCTGCACACCCCGAGCGGCTTTGTCTGGTAAATATCTCGCGTCGGGCGGTGGGCACGGCACGGAAGATCCGCTTCGCGCGAGAAAGTTAAATGATTTATGAAGGGGGGATGAGAACTATGACTGAGACCGCTAAGAAAAAGCGCGGTATGCCTTCATCGTTCACCATTCTTCTAGCTCTGCTGGCAATTGTTGCAGTGATTACCGTTATCGTCTCCGGCACGTCCGGCGGCGCGGTTACTGCAGCCCGTCTGAGCGATTTCTGCACCGCCCCGATCCTGGGCTTCGCTGACGCTCTGCCCGTCTGCCTCTTCGTTATGATCCTGGGCGGCTTCCTCGGTATGATGACCGAGACCGGCGCCCTGGACAACGGCATCGCCGTTCTGGTGCAGAAGCTTAAGGGCAACGAGATCATGCTCATTCCCGTGCTGATGCTCATCTTCTCTCTCGGTGGTACCACCTATGGTATGTGCGAGGAGACCGTTCCCTTCTACGCCCTGCTCGCCGCTACCATGATGGCCGCTGGCTTCGACCCCATGGTCGGCGCCGCTACCGTCCTGCTCGGCGCTGGCTGCGGCTGCCTGGGCTCCACGGTTAACCCGTTCGCCGTCGGCGCTGCCGTCGACGCTCTGACCGGCGTTGGCATTGAGGTCAACCAGTCCATCATCATCGGCCTCGGTGCCGTCCTGTGGATTGTCACCACCGCTATGTCCATCGTCTTCGTGATGAACTATGCCAAGAAGGTCAAGGCTGACAAGGGTTCCACCATCCTGTCGATGCAGGAGCTCAAGGACGCCGAAGAGGCTCACGGCAAGGCTGCTTCCGAGGTCCACAAGGAGGTCAAGCTCACCGGTCGTCAGAAGGGTGTTCTGATCGCCTTCGCCTTCACCTTCGTCGTCATGATCGTCGGCTTCATCCCGCTGGCCGACCTCAACGAGGGCGTCGCCAACTTCTTCGACGCTGGCGCTGTCTACGACGCCGACGGTAACGCCGTCGTCCAGGGCTGGTCTGCCCTGATCACCGGCCTGCCCATTGGCCAGTGGTACTTCGACGAGGCTTCCACCTGGTTCTTCCTCATGGCCGTCCTGATCGGTATCATCGGTGGCCTGTCCGAGAAGCAGATCGTCAACACCTTCATCACCGGCGCTGCCGACATGATGTCCGTTGTTCTCGTCATCGCCCTCGCCCGTGGTATCTCCGTCCTCATGGCTAACACCGGCCTCGACGTCTTCGTCCTCGACGCTGCCGCCAATGCCCTGGCTGGCCTGTCCGGCGTGATCTTCGCTCCCATGAGCTTCCTGGTTTACTTCGGCCTGTCCTTCCTGATCCCCTCGACCTCCGGTATGGCCACCGTCTCCATGCCCATCATGGGACCGCTGGCTGTTAAGCTCGGCTTCTCGCCCGAGGTCATGGTCATGATCTTCTCCGCTGCTATCGGTGTCGTGAACCTGTTCACCCCGACCTCCGGTGCCATCATGGGCGGTCTCGCCCTGGCCAAGATCGAGTGGACGACCTGGCTCAAGTTTGCCCTTAAGCTCATCGTCGCTCTCTCCGTCGTCTGCGCCGTCATCCTGACCGTCGCCTGCGTGCTGCTCTAAGTACCCAACGGGTACCCCACGGAAACCTTGACGATCCTGTAAAGGATCACCTGGTCATCGTCTGTCCGGTGGGGTCAACCCACCGGTAGACTCCTACCTTTAGCCCCCTCCCGTTCCGTGCGCGGGAGGGGGCGCTCTCATGTTGCGCGGTTCTACGAACCGCGCAACCAGTCGACGCTGCGCGCCGCCCAGAACGACAATTTGTCATTCAAAAGGCAAGGCATGACCAGAAGGTCTATGCCTTGCCTTTTTCATGCCAACTTGTACGTCCTGGACGGCGCTCGCTGACTTATGCTCAACCTGCGGCGCTGCCATTGTTGCAGGCAGGAGGCAGCTTGCTCGTTCCGGTGCACGTTTGCTGGTTTTGGCTCTGCCTGTGACGTTTCCATTGTTGGTGCGGAGTGACTTGTTCCCTGCTCCAAATTAGCTACCCCGGGTCCCCGGTGGTTGCGGTGGGCGTGTTTGGTTGGTGCCTGTTGATGGTCTGGGTATCGGGGAGGGCGGGCTCCGTTATAATCGCCTAGAACATTAATTGGAAACGCGACGGGAGCCATACATGCGCCAGGGTTTCGACAACGCGAAGTATATCGAGCTGCAGGCCGCTCATATTAAGGAGCGCATCTCGCAGTTTGGCGGCAAGCTGTATTTGGAGTTTGGCGGCAAGCTGTTTGACGACTATCACGCGAGCCGCGTGCTGCCGGGTTTTGAGCCGGACAGCAAGTTTCGCATGCTCAAGAGCATTGCAGACGACGTCGAGGTCATCATCGCCATTAACGCGAACCACATCGAGAAGAACAAGGCTCGCGGTGACCTGGGCATTACCTATGACGAGGACGTTTTGCGCCTGGTCGACCTGTTCCGCGGCAACGGTTTTGCCGTCGCGGCCGTGGTTATCACCCAGTACGCCGGCCAGCCCGCCGCTGACGTCTTCCGTAATCGCCTAAACGCGCTCGGCATTCCCGCCAAGCTGCACTATCCCATCGAGGGCTATCCGCACGACGTCGACCTGATCGTGTCCGACGACGGCTACGGCAAGAACGAGTTTGTCGAGACCAGCCGTCCGCTCGTCGTGGTCACCGCGCCGGGTCCTGGCTCGGGTAAGCTCGCCACCTGCCTGTCGCAGCTCTATCACGAGCACAAACACGGCACCGCTGCCGGCTACGCCAAGTTCGAGACTTTCCCGGTCTGGAATCTGCCCCTCACGCATCCGGTCAACATCGCCTATGAGGCAGCAACGGCCGACCTCGACGATGCCAATATCATCGACTCCTTCCACTTGGAGGCCTACAACAAGACCACGGTCAACTACAACCGTGACGTCGAGGCTTTCCCGGTGGTTCGTGCCCTGATGGAAAAGATTCTGGGGGAGAGCCCCTACCAGAGCCCCACTGACATGGGTGTAAATATGGTCGGCTTTGCCATCACCGATGACGATGCCTGTCGCGATGCCTCCAAGATGGAGATCGTCCGCCGCTACTTTGCTGCGGTCGAGGCCGTGCGCCGCACCGGTGTGGGCGATGAGCAAGTCGACCGTCTCAAGATCATTATGAAGAAGGCCGGTATCGACAAGAATTACTCGCCGGCACGCTCGGCCGCCCTTACCAGGGAGCAGCTGACGGGTGGCCCCGTAGGCGCCATGGTCATGCCCGACGGCTCCGTGGTGACCGGCAAGACTTCCACGCGCCTGGGCGCCGCGAGCTCGCTCATCATGAATGCACTTAAGCATGTCTCGGGCGTTGACCTTGAGCTCGAGGTCATCAGCGATGAGGCGATCGAGCCTATCAGCAAGCTCAAGACACATTTCCTGGGTAGCAAGAATCCGCGCCTGCACACCGACGAGACGCTTATGGCGCTCTCGATTACCTCGGCAACGAGCGAGACTGCGGCCCGCGTCCTTTCGGGCCTGGAGCAGCTGCGCGGCTGCGATGCCTTCTTTAGCGTGATCATCTCGCCGACTGACGAAACGGTGTTGCGCAAGCTGGGCATCAACGTGTGCTGCGAGCCCAAGTTCGAGCGCCGTGGTTTCTTCCACCGCTAAGCCTGGATAAATTGGTCTGAAAGGGGCGCATCGGGTATGCATTCGGTGTGCCCCTTTTATCAACAAAGCTACCGTTTAACCTAAAAATAGCCCGTTTACCTGCCTATAAGCGATTTGGGCGGTATACAATAACCCTAATTGTTTCATCCTTTTGCGGGGATGCCGCATGATGGATGTTGCCGGCCATCATGGGGTGTGCCGGTCGCGCACGGTGCAGGTGATGGCCGTGCTCGGTTTGAGGAGGCTGCCATGGCTGGCAAGGGTCGTGCGAGTGTCAACGATATGAAGCGTGTCGAGGTGCAGGTGCTGATGGAGATCGCACAGCTGTCCGAAGACAACGGCGGATTTTATGGCTTTTCGCGCAAGACGCTTGCCGAGCGTGTGGGGGTGTCTCCGTATCGTGCCCGCGCGGCAATTGAACGCTTGGAATCCGAAGACATCATCGAGGTCGTCTCGCGCTACAGCGAAGACGGCGGCCAGCTCGCAAATGGTATTTGTCTTACGGAGCGTGGCGAGTGGTATCTAGAGGGCGTCCGTGCCGGTATGCTCGTGCAGGACTTGATCAAGGACGAAGTCGCCGATCGATAACAGCGCGCATTTATAGTCGAAGCGACGCCGCCTGGGCAACCGGACGGCGTTTTGTTTCGAGATGGAGAAATGCGATTGCGCGTAAGAAAAATTGCGTGCGGCGCGCGTCGCGAGTATTACAATGAAGACCCGTAAGATGTGTATCGACAATTTCTACGGGAAGCGCAGGTAACTCAATATGACCAAGCATGTGTTCGTGACCGGCGGCGTGGTTTCATCTCTGGGCAAGGGTATTACCGCGGCCTCGCTGGGCCGTCTGCTCAAGTCGCGCGGCTACAAGGTAACGATGCAAAAGGCCGACCCGTATCTGAACGTCGACCCCGGCACCATGAGCCCGTTCCAGCATGGTGAGGTCTTTGTGACCGAGGACGGTTACGAGTCCGATCTGGACCTGGGCCACTACGAGCGCTTTATTGACGAGAACCTGACCCGCGATTCCAACTTTACGACTGGTGCCATCTATAAGAGCCTGATCGCCCGTGAACGTCGCGGTGACTTTTTGGGCGGCACCGTGCAGGTGATTCCGCACGTCACGAACGCCATTAAGGATAAGTTCCGTCGTATTGAGGAGCAGACCGGCTCCGACGTCGTCATCACTGAGTTGGGCGGCACCATCGGTGACATCGAGTCGCAGCCGTTTGTCGAGGCCATTCGTCAGTATCGCAAGGAGGCCGGCCCCGAGAACGTCTGCTACATCCACGTGTCGCTCGTTCCCTATATCGCCGCCGCCCACGAGGTCAAGACCAAGCCGACGCAGCACTCCGTTAAGGAGCTCCGCAGCTTTGGTATCCAGCCCGATATTATCGTTCTGCGCTCCGACCACCATATCGACGATGCCATCCGCGGCAAGATTGCAAGCTTCTGCGACGTCGACACCGACTGTGTCTTTACCAACGAGGACTGCGCGAGCATCTACGATGTTCCGCAGCTGCTCGCCGAGCAGGACTTTGACCTGCGCATTTGCGAGCGTCTGGGTCTGGACCCGCGTGAGCGCGACATGAGCGAGTGGAACGAGTTCCTGCGCAAGCAGAACCATGCCAACCAGCACGCCGACAAGGTGAAGATCGCCGTCGTGGGCAAGTATACGCAGCTGCCCGATGCCTACCTGTCGGTTATCGAGGCCCTGCACCACGCGGGCGTGTTCTACGATCGCCACGTTGACGTGCAGCTGGTCGATGGCGAGAGCCTCGACGAGCAGAACGTCTCCGAGGTCCTGGGTGACGCCTCGGGCATCTTGGTCCCTGGCGGCTTTGGCAAGCGCGCCCTGGAGGGCAAGATCCTCGCGGCCGAGTTCGCCCGCGAGCACAAGATTCCGTATCTGGGCATTTGCCTGGGTATGCAGGTAGCCGTGTGCGAGTTCGCCCGCAACGTGGTCGGCCTTGCCGGCGCCAGCTCTTCCGAGTTCGATCCGGACGGCCCGTATAGTGTCATCGACCTGATGAGCTCGCAGGAGGACGTGACCGAGAAGGGCGGCACCATGCGCCTGGGCGCCTATCCGTGCAAGCTCGCCGCCGATACCCTCGCGCGCGAGGCATACGGCGAGGAGCTCGTCTACGAGCGTCACCGTCACCGTTTTGAGTTCAACAACGCCTTCCGTGACCAGCTCGAGGACGCCGGTCTGGTTATCTCGGGTCTTTCGCCCGACGAGCGTCTGGTCGAGATGGTCGAGCTGCCGCGCGACGTACATCCGTGGTATGTGGCCACCCAGGCTCATCCCGAGTTCAAGAGCCGCCCGACCAACCCGCAGCCGCTGTTCCGCGAGTTCGTACGCGCCTCGATCGGCCAGCATGAGGGCGTCGATCGCTTGCAGGTGACGCCCAAGAACCTCGCTACGGACTAAGGGTGCCGGCGAATAAGGAACATACCGAAGCTACTCCCTCGTCGCTCGCCGTGGCGGCGGGGGAGTATCTCGATTACCTCGCGGTCGAGCGGGGCTTGGCGCGCAACACGATTGCGGCCTATCGTCGTGACCTGACGACGTACTGCGCCTATCTGGAGCGGGCTGACATTGCGTCTTTTGAAGAGGTGACCCGTCAGGTCGTGGAGGGCTTTGTTGCCGATCGCCGCGACGGAGGCTATTCCGACGCCTCGGTGGAGCGCGCGCTTGCTGCCGTGAAGGGCCTGCATGCCTTTTTGGTGCGCGATGGGGCCGTGGCCCAAAACCCGACGGCGGCGTTGCGCCTGCCCAAAAAGGCAGATCGCCTGCCGGAATACCTTTCGGTGGAGGACGTCTCGGCACTGCTCGATCAAGACTTTCCCGAGGGCGAGATGGGACTGCGCGATCACGCCATCTTGGAAGTGCTTTACGGTTGCGGCTTGCGCGTGAGTGAGCTGGTTGGGCTCGATGTGGGCGATATCCATATCGATGACGGGTTTGTCCTGGTGCGCGGTAAGGGCTCCAAGGAGCGTCTGGCCCCGTTGGTGGGAAGCGCGGCGCGTGCCCTGACACGCTATATAGGTGACGGGCGCACTCTCCTGGCCGCCCATGCTCACGGGACGGAGACCTCGGCGGTCTTTTTAAATAAGAACGGACGTCGCCTGTCGCGCCAGGCCGTGCATGCGATATGCGAGCGGTATGGGCGCCAGGTGGGGCTGGTTGGGCTCCATCCCCACACCCTGCGCCACTCCTTTGCCACCCACATGCTCGCGGGCGGTGCCGACCTGCGTGTGCTGCAGGAGATTTTGGGCCATGCCGATATTTCGACCACGCAGGTCTACACGCATGTCGACCGCACGCAACTGACCGAGGTCTATCTGGCGGCGCATCCGCTGGCACATCGCTAGCACCTCGCTGACCTGCATATTTATAAATATTAAAGGGGACGGGCCCCAGATTGCCGAGACGCACTTTTGCGCGCATGGGCAATCTGGGGCCCGTCCCATTTTTCGCCAGACATCGACGCGGTGGTGGGCCGTGTGTGCCGTGGGTGGGGGAGTTTGGGGGCGATGTGAACGGCGTGTAAAGGGACGTAAAAATCGCCTCAAGGTCAACTTGAAGGTTGAGGTTCACGGACGTGGTTCTACAGGTGGCATCCCGCCTTTGCTGCAAACACAACATATTGTGTTTTCGAACATATGCTCGGGGGTGTTTTACAACATATTGGGAGTGGAGTGGTGGGGCGGGGTGGGGGAAGGGGGGGGGAAAGGTGTTGAAAAATGGGGCGGTTCCCCATATTATTGATGACGTCGACAGGCGGGGTGGTTCCCCGCGTACGTGCCATCTGAGTAACCGAGGGGAGGGCGCACATGGGAATGACGGGTGCATACGAGCGCAATCTCGATGCAAAAGGTCGTCTATCCCTGCCTGCACCCCTTCGTGAGGAGCTTGGAGAGCACGTTCGCGTGTTCAAAGCCCTGGATGTCGATGCTCTGTACGTGTTCTCTGCCGAGGCCTTCGATAAGTGGGTCGAAGGACTCTTCGCGGGTCGTGAGGGCCACGAGGGTTTTAACCCGCGTGACATCAACGACCAGAAGCTCATGAGGGCGATCAACAAGCGCACCACGTCGATGGATGTGGACAGCGCGGGTCGTATCGGTCTTTCCGAGTCTCTCCGCAAGCAGGCGAACCTCGACCGCGAGGTCACGGTTGTGGGCAACTACGACCACCTTGAGGTTTGGGACCGCGCTACGGCCGATGAGGACGATGACGACGAGGCCCTGCTGGACCTCTTCTTCTCGTAAGGGCAAGGCACGAGTAACGGATGGAGCGTGGGATCTTGACACAAGAATATCGGCATGAACCTGTCATGCTCGGCGAAGTGCTTGAGTCGCTGCAGCTAAAGAGCGGTTCCGTCGTCTGCGACTGCACCCTTGGCGGTGCCGGCCATTCGGTAAAGATGGCCGCACAGGTGGGGGAGACCGGCCTTTTGCTCGGCGTCGATCAGGACGACATGGCCCTCGAGGCCGCTGGCGCCCGTCTGGACCGCGAGGTTCCCGGCGTACCGCACCAGCTGCTGAAGGGCAACTTCGGCGACTTGGACGAGCTGCTTTGCTCGGCCGAGGTGCCCGGGGTCGATGGCTTCCTGTTCGACTTGGGCGTTTCGTCGCCGCAACTCGATATCCCTGGCAGGGGCTTTTCGTACAACGAGGACGCCCCATTGGACATGCGGATGGATCCGGGTAATAACACCTTAAACGCAGCTGAGGTCATCAACACCTATAACGAACACGACCTCGCCCGGATTCTACGCGTCTACGGCGAAGAGAAGTTCGCCTCGCAGATCGCGCGCGAGATCGTGCGCCGCCGCGAGCAAGAACCGATCGAAACCACCGGCCAATTTGTCGAGATCATCAAGGCGGGTATCCCGGCTGCCGCTCGTCGGCATGGTGGACACCCGGCCAAGAAAAGTTTCCAGGCCATTCGCATCGAGGTCAATCACGAGCTCGATGTGCTCGAACGAGGGCTTGATGCCGCCACCAGGTGGCTCAACCCGGGCGGACGTATCTGCGTCATCTCGTATCACTCGCTCGAGGACCGTATCGTAAAGAACCACTTTAAGGAGATGAGCCAGGGGTGCACGTGTCCGCCGGAGATTCCGGTGTGCGTGTGCGGCAACGTGCCGATACTCAAGGTCATCACCCGCAAACCCTTGGTTGCCCAGCCTGATGAGGTTGAGCGCAACCCTCGGGCGAGATCAGCCAAAATCCGCGTGGCGCAGCGTCTGTAGGCGCGACCGCGCGATATTGGACCTCCCGCTCGCACCATAAACGAAGCTTAAACACACTACCAACGTACTCGGGATGGGAGGCGGCATATCATGGGCTACAACACTTCAAGCGCAGCACTCGCCTATGATATGAACGCCATGCCCGCCTATCGTGAGGCGCCGCAGGCCCCCGTTGCTCCCCGTGAGCAGCGCGCGCCGCGCTTTGATGTCTACACGGGCGCGGGCCGTCAGGCAAACCAGGCGGTAAGCCCGGTTTTCATGAGCGTTCTTAAAACGTTTTGCATCATTGCGGCTATCTTCATGACGATCGGCGTCGCCCGCGTGGCGCTCGCCGGCGTTACGGCCCAGGTGCTCAACAGCAACGCCGAGCTTACCAGCACGCTCGAAAAGGCGACCGATGAGAGCTCCGACCTGGAGGTCATGCATTCGGTCTATGGCGCCGACACGCGCATTCGCGACCTTGCGGGCGCTTATGGCATGGTGGAGCCCAGCGAGAGCGTTACACTTGACTTTTCGCAGGATGCAGCCGCGGGCGCCAACGCGACCGCGACCGCTCAGTAGCAAGACGGTAGCTGAGTATGACAAATGACTATCGCCGCGGTTCCGATGGGGGCCGCGGTTCTGGACGTCCCTCGTCGCGGGGACGTTCTGGTTATCAAGGAACGGGTCGGCAATCTTACAACGTCGGGCAGTCCCGTGGCAACGACCCGGCGTCGCGACTTCGCGGCTCGGGCGGCCCTCAAGTGCATAACACCAGGTCGCGCAAGAGTTCGTCGACCGAATGGCTCACAGGCGCACCTCTGCCTCGCCGCAAAGCCGTCATGGGCTTCATCGGGCTTGGCTTGGGCTTGGGCGTCTTTCGCCTTGCCGACTATCAAATTGTCGAAGCCGATAAACTGCGCGAGCGTGCCGATGCGCGCCGCCTGCTTGCGCAGACCCTCTATGCCAAACGCGGCACCATCTACGACCGCAACGGCAACGTGTTGGCGTCGTCGGTCGAATGTCGCAACATCGCCGTGAACCCGCAGCTTGTCGAGGATGTTGACAAGACGGTGTCGGCGCTGGTCAAGGCAACTGGAATCGATAAAAAGACCTGCCGCAAGCTCGTTGAGTCCGATGGAACCTGGGTGTATATCAAGCGCCAGGTGGACGAAGACGATGTTGCGGCGCTGGAGAAGAAGAACCTGCCCGGCGTGCTTTTTGAGCAGGCCATGAAGCGCGTATATCCATACGGCAATCTGGCATCGCAGGTGCTGGGTGTAGTGAATGTAGACAACGACGGCTTGACGGGTCTCGAAAAGCAATACAACAAGCTTCTGACCGGCACGAACGGTTCTCTCGTACGCGAGCGCGCGAGGGACGGCAGCTATATCGCGGGCGGTGCCTATAAAAAGGTGGCTGCGGTCGACGGCGTTGATATCGTGACGACGCTCGACGTCAATATCCAGCGTGCGGCCGAGGATGCCCTGGCAGAGGCAGTTGAGAAGACTAAGGCCAAGAACGGCTCGGCGCTGGTCACCGATCCTACGACAGGCGAGATTTTGGCAGCCTGCTCGTACCCGACCTACGACCAGACCGATCTGGAGAATGCCAAGACCGAGGATATGAATCTGCGCCTGGTCACCGACGCCTACGAGCCCGGCTCGGTCTTTAAGACGCTCGTGGCGGGCGCCGGCTTCGACTTGGGCGTCGTGCGATCGAGTACGTCGTTTGAGGTGCCGGCGAGCATCAAGGTGGGCGACGATACCGTCACCGATGCCGACAAGCGCGACTATGCCATGACCATGGATGTGCGCGAGATGATGCGCCGTTCGTCCAACGTGGGCTTTGTCCTGGTGGGGCGCAAGATCGGTGCCGACGACTTTGCCGCCTATGTGGACAAGTGGGGCATCGGTCACAGCTCGGGTGTCGATTTTCCGGGAGAGAGCCTGGGTATCGTCAAGGAGCGTGACCAGTATGACGGCGCCACGCTGGGCTCGATGAGCTTTGGACAGGCACTGTCCGTCTCGCCGATTGAGATCGCACGTGCCGTGGGCGGCATCGCCAACGGCGGCGTGATGATGACACCGCACTTCTATAAGTCCAGCAAAGGCGACGAGAAGGACTGGGGTGAAGGCGAGCGCGCGATTTCGGAGGACGCCGCATCCCAGGTGACATCGTGCATGCAGACGGTCGTGTCCGAGGGAACGGGCGTTGGCGGCGCGGTTGACGGCTATGACGTGGCGGGTAAGACCGGTACGGCCGAACGTGCCGACGAGAACGGCGGCTACCTCAAGGAGAACTACATGTCGTCCTTTATGGGCTTTGCACCGGCACAATCGCCCAAGGTGCTGTGCTATATCACGCTCGACGGAACGCCGAGCGGCTCAGATGCCGCTGCGGTGCCGTTCCAGTCCATTATGGCCAACGCGCTCGACGTGCTGGGTATCCCGCACACGAAGTAGGGGGTTACAATCTTTGGGGCGTTGTTTGTTGTCCCATATGAGGGTGTTCACATGCCCTGCACCACGCATGTGCGGCGCTGGGATACAATACGCCGATAGCATTATTAGGTTTACAGGGGAGCTGCAATGATAGAGATCGCCGTCAACAACCTCGCGGCCGCAACAGGGGCCCGAACCGTGACGGGAGAAGCCGATCGGGTATGCCGCGGGTGCGTTATCGACTCGCGCCAGGTCGAGGAAGGGACGATTTTCGTCGCCTTTCCCGGTGAAAACGTCGACGGCAATGATTTTGCTTCCCGTGCCGTCCAGTCGGGTGCCGGCGCCGTCGTGATGACGCGTGAGCCCGAGGCTGAGCTGGTCTCGCTGGCGCAGGACAAGGGGTGCGCCATCCTGCTGACCGATGATCCCGAGGAGTTTCTGCTGCGTTTGGCGCACACGTATCGCCTGGAGCTTGGCTGCCTGGTCGTTGGCATTACCGGTTCCATCGGCAAGACGACGACCAAGGACGTGCTCGCCGCCGTGCTCGCCAAGCGCTATCGTGTCTGGGCCACCAAGGGCAATTTCAATAACCTGATCGGCATGCCGCTCACGGTGCTTTCCGCTCCGGCCGATACCGAGGTCCTGGTGCTCGAGATGGGCATGAACCATTTCCACGAGATTGAGCGCCTGTCCCAGTCCGCCAATCCCAACCTTGCCATCGTGAGCAAGATTGGTACCTCTCACATCGGCATTTTGGGCAGCCGCGAGAACATCGCCCGCGCTAAGGCCGAGATTGTCCAGGGTATGTGCGCCGCCGGCGACTTCTTGCCGCTGCTGGTTTTGGGCGGTGAGGACGACTTTACGCCGTTCATTCGCGATACGTTCGCCCAGCCTGCTGGTATCGATGTGATGCTGGCCGGCGTCTCGGACGATGATGAGGTCCGTGCCCGCGACATTCGTGTTGATGACGAGGGCCGTCCGGTCTTTACGCTCGATTTTGGCCAGGGTGAGACGACCGATACCATGCTTGCCATCCCCGGCGTGCAGTCCGTCCCAAATGCCGTTAAGGCCGCCGCAGTTGCCTATCGCCTGGGCGTGACGCCCGAGCAGATCGATGCTGCCTTTAGGGGCCTCACGATCACCGGGCACCGCCAGGAGATCAAGCGCGCCAAGAGCGGTGCCCGCGTCATCGACGATTCCTATAACGCCAGCGCCGAATCCATGGCTGCTGGTCTCGATCTGCTGTGCTCGCTTTCGTGCACGGGGTCTCGCATGGCGATCCTGGGCGAGATGGGCGAGATGGGCGATGAGGCTCCTCGCATGCATGAGCTCGTGGGCGCCTATGCCGCCGCCAAGAAGCTCGACATGCTGGCGTGCGTGGGTGGTGAGCTGGCCCAGCTTATGGCCGATGCCGCGCGCATGATGGGCATGGACGAGGACCGTATCCAGGTGTTCTCCGATTATCAGCAGGTGCTCGACCGCATGGGCGGCGCGCTTGAAAAACATGATGTTGTACTGGTCAAGGGTTCCCGCTTTGTTGAGCTCGACCGCTTTGTGGAAGGTGTGTGCTAGCCCATGTTCGGCAATCCCTCGTATCCAACGTATCAGGCTTTTTTGGGGCTTGGCATCGCCGCTGCCATTGCGCTGCTGCTCATGCCGTGGTGGATCAAGCTACTTAAGGTCGAGGGTATCGGCCAGCAGGTTCGTGCCGACGGCCCCAAGCGTCATTTGGTTAAGCAGGGAACGCCCACCATGGGTGGCGTTGTCATTCTCGTCGCGATTTCGCTGACCTGCCTGCTGATGGGCAAGCTCACCACCGAGCTCGTGCTCGTGCTGCTCGCCACGCTGGCGACCGGCGTGCTGGGCCTGATCGACGACCTGACCTCCGTTACGCATGGGCGCTCGCTCGGTCTGACGCCTCATGCCAAGATGATCGGCCTAACCATTATCTGTGTCACCTTTACGGTACTTGCCGTTAACTGGTGCGGCGTCGCCCCCGAGATTCGTTTTCCCGGCGGCCTGACGATTGACCTTGGCGTGCTTTCGACCACCATCTGCGGCCTTTCGTTCCCGTGGCTCTACATTGTCTTTTGCTGGCTGATGATCGCCGGTCTTTCTAATGCCGTGAACCTGACCGATGGCCTTGACGGTCTTGCTGGCGGCACCTCCATGATCGCCATGCTCGCCATGGCTGCGATGGCGTTTTTGCACGGAGACGTGAACCTGTCCATCTTCTGCACCGCGTGTGCCGGTGCCTGCTTGGGCTTTCTGTGGTTCAACTGCTATCCGGCGAGCATCTTTATGGGCGATACCGGCTCGCTTGCCCTGGGCGCCGCGTTTGCCTGCACGTCCATCATGACCAACACCGAGGTCGTCTCCCTCATCATCGGCGGCCTGTTTATCGTTGAGACCCTGTCGGTCATGATTCAGGTTGTCTACTTCCACTTTACGCACAAGCGCGTCTTCCTTATGGCGCCCATCCATCATCATTTCGAAAAGAAGGGCTGGGCCGAGACCAAGGTCGTCATCCGTTTTTGGATTATCGCTGCGGCCTTTGGTGCCGTTGGCCTTGCTCTGTTCTTCCAGTTGGGATAGTGGTCTTTCATGCCTCTTGCTGATGTCTTTAGCCTGCTCGTTTTGGGTCAGGGCAAATCCGGTCTCGATGTCGCCCGCTGGGCGTTGGCACATCCCGAGCGCGTAAGTGCCGTTACCGTGTATGGCGGTGGCACCTCTGAGCCCAATGACGCCACGCGTGCGCTCGAGGCTGCTGGTGCGTCGTTTGTCTATGGGACCGAACAGGTCGAGGGCGCCTATGGCGTATGCGTGACGTGCCCGGGCATCTCGGAGTTCTCGGGCTTCTTTAAGGCCGGGCGCGAGCATGCCGCCCAGATTATGGGTGAGCCCGAGTTTGCCTATCGCCTGTCGCCCGATAACTGGATTGCCATCACGGGCACCAACGGTAAGACGACCACCACGTCGCTGACTGATTATCTGCTTAAGGCTGCCGGCGAGGCCAGCGTTGCTGTCGGCAACATCGGCGAGCCGCCGGTCAACGAGATTGACGGCCGAGCCCACAACGAGTGGTTTGTGGCTGAGCTCTCGAGCTATCAGATTGCTACGACAACCGAGCTCCACCCCCGCGTGGCGGTGCTGCTCAACATCACTCCCGACCACTTGGGCTGGCATAAGAGCCATAAGAACTATGCGCTTGCCAAGATCAAACTGTTTGACAATATGGTCGATGACGATCTGGTGGTTGTCGACGTCGAAGACGCCGGCATTCACGAGTTCGATGAGTACATCTACACGCCGGGTCGTCGCATCTGCAAGGTTGCCTTTGACGAGCCTGAGGGCGAGGATGCCGCCTTTGTGCGCGATGGCAAGATGATCGTGCGTCTGAAGGGTGTCGAGACCCCGCTCATCGCTATATCCGAGCTCAAGATCTCGGGCCATCACAATGTTATCAATGCCCTATGCGCTGCCACGGCTGCCTTGGCGGTCGGTGCCGATGTCGACGGTGTCTGCCGCGGTCTTGCCTCGTTCCAGCCGCTCGAGCACCGCGTGGAGCCGTGTGGCGAGATTGACGGCGTGCGCTACGTCAACGATTCCAAGGCGACCAACACCGATGCGGTCGAGAAGGCACTGACGGCATTTCCCGATGACGACGTGATCTTGCTGCTCGGTGGCCACGATAAGGGCACGCCGCTCACGGACTTCGCGCGCGTCGTTATGGACAACGTGCGCTCGGTCATCTGCTTTGGCGATGCGCGCGAGCGCTTCACCGCCGCTATGGACGAGGCTGATGTCGATGGCGATGTGGATATCGCCCAGGCGGATGACCTGCGCGATGCCGTGGACGTTGCCCGTTCGCTTTCGAGCCGTGGTGACGTGATCTTACTTTCTCCTGCCTGCTCTTCGTTCGATGAGTTCTCGGGCTATGAGGAGCGCGGCCGCGTGTTTAAGGACTACGTGGCTCAGCTTGCCGCTACAGCGAAATCACAAATGGAATAGGGGTTGCGGTGAGAGAGGAGAGCCCCCGACAAGGTATGAGGAGGCCCGACTCGGACCGTGCTTCCTCGCGGCGCAGCACACCGCGTTCCGGTCGCGGCGGGCAGACGTTTAGCGAACGCTATATTGCCGGCGTTCCCGCCCGTATCATGCGCCCCCGTTTGATATTCATGGCCTGCCTGTTTACCTTGGTATGCTTTGGCCTGCTGATGGTGTACTCGGCGTCTTCGGTCGAGGCGCTGCACGAGAATGGCTCGGCGACGTTTTTTCTGTTTCGACAAGCCGCGTTTGCCGGAGTTGGCGTGCTGGCTATGGTTGCCATCGTGCGCATCTTGCCGGACAGTTGGTTTGGGGAAGACGTGCTCAGGATCTTCCTCATAGGCATGATAGGGCTACTGTTTCTGGTGTTCTTGGTGGGCAGCGGCAGCCGTGGCGCCACGCGCTGGCTCAACATTGCCGGCATTCAGTTCCAGCCTTCCGAGTTTTTAAAGCCATTTGCCATTGCGTATTCGGCCATCATGCTTGATCGTTTCTTTTCGCCCGGTGGCAACATCAACGAATTCCTTCGCAAGATGGGCATCTACTTGGGCATTTCGCTCTTTCTGATCTTTATCCAGCCCGATTTCGGTACTGTCCTGATCATCCTGTTGACCCTCATGTGCATGGCGTTGTTTGCGGGTCTCGACCCCAGATTTATCATCGGCGTGCTAATCTTCGGCATTCTCGTGATTGTGATTGCGCTTGTTGCAGAGCCGTACCGTATGGTGCGTATTCAGGTTGCCTTGAACCCTTGGGCCGACGAGTATGGTGACGGCTATCAGGCTACGCTTGCCATCATGGCCTTTGCCTCGGGCGGTCTGTTCGGCCGTGGCATCGGCAACTCAACCATGAAGTACTCGTATCTGCCCGAGGCGCACAATGACTACATCCTGGCCATCATTGGCGAGGAGGTCGGTTTTGTCGGAACCGTGCTGTTCTTCTTGGTGTTTGCGATGCTGATCTATTCGGCGTTTCGCATTGCCGAGCAGGCGACCGATCGTCGGGGCGCGCTTATGGCGTCTGGCTCCGCGGTCATTCTCGCGGTGCAGTTTTTGATTAACGCGTTGGGCATCCTCAACGTGTTTCCCATGACGGGCAAACCGTTGCCGTTTATTAGCTACGGCGGTTCGTCGATTATTGTGTCGCTTATGCTTGCCGGATTGATCCTGCGCGTTTCGTACGAGAGCGCCCGTCGCGATGAGTACGACCGTCGCCGCGAGAGCTTTGCCGTTATGGATGAGAGTACCGCTGGCGTGCCCCACGTGCGCGGCGAGCGATCTTCGCGTAACGGTTTTACCGTCCTGGATGGCTCTGCGACCGAGCCGGCAGTCCGCCCGCGTCAGCGAACGGCGCCGCAAGGTCGTCCTCAGCGCCCCAGCCCTCGCAACGCGGGCGGCGGATATAATCGAATCGATTTGAACTCGGACCCGTCGGCGCGTCTGCGCACCGACGACCAGGGACCGCGTGTACGAAGGGACTACCATGACCGATAAGATGACCGTTGCTATTGCAGCCGGCGGCACGGCAGGACACATCAACCCCGCGCTCGCCTTGGCCGAAGAGCTGCGTGATCGTGGCCACCACGTTGTGTTCGTGGGCCAGTCGCGCAAGCTCGAGGGTCGTCTGGTCCCCGAGGCTGGGTTTGATTTTGTGCCCATTACGGTCACTGGCTTCGACCGCTCCCGTCCTTGGACGGCGCTGACCTCGCTGTGGCGTGTCAACAAGGCCAAGCGTGCGCTCGCTGGTCATTTCTCAAAGGTCGGCAAGCCCGACGCTGCCATCGGTTTCGGAGCCTATGTCGAGGTTCCGCTGCTGGGGTGGTGCAAGGGCGCGGGCGTTCCGTATCTGCTGCATGAGCAGAACTCTGTTCCGGGCCTGGCCAACAAGATGATGAACTCCCACGCCGCCCGCGTGTGCATCTCGGTGCCGGCAGCGCGTTCGGTCTTTGAGCGCGAAGGTGACCCTGGCCACGTGCTCATGACCGGCAACCCCGTACGTCGCTCGGTGATCGAGGGCGATCGCGCTCGCGGCCGCAAAGCACTTGGCGTTCCCGAGGACGCTACGCTGCTGCTCGTCTTTGGCGGTTCACTTGGCGCCCAGCACCTCAACGAGCGCGTGGTTTCGCTCAAAAACGAGCTGCTTTCGCGCAAGAACCTCTATGTGTTGCATTCGACGGGTGCCGACGGCTTTGAGGAGACCGAGCGCGCTTTGGCGCTGACGCCCGAGGAGGCGAAGCGTTACCGCGTCCAGTCTTACATCGACAACATGGGCGATATGCTGGCTGCTGCCGATTTGGTGCTCTCGCGTTCGGGCGCATCGAGCGTGGCCGAGATCGCTGCGCTCGCCGTACCTTCGGTGCTCGTGCCGTATCCGCATGCGACGGCCGACCACCAAACCACCAATGCCCGTTATCTGGTCGACGCCGGGGCCGGCGTGCTCTGCGCCGATGCCGATATCGACGGTTTTGCCTTTGCCGATGAACTGCTGCACCTGGTCGATGACGCGGCGGCGCGCGACGCCATGCGTCAGGCGGCGCGTGGTCTGGCTCAGGATAGGGCCGCCGCTCTTCTGGCGGATGCGGTAGAGGGTTTGCGTTAGTTAGACGGGATATCGTCGGTCGCCCTCGCGCTGATGCGGTAGGTGCGGTACAGTTAACGGGTTACAGGCAGTGTTTACGCAAGGAGTACACGAGCACATGGCTGATTCCCAGACTGCAACCTCCGCGCCCGAGTTTAAGAGCGCCCACTTTATCGGTATCGGCGGCGCCGGCATGAGCGGCATCGCCCTCGTTCTGCACGAGCGCGGTTATGCCGTTACCGGCTCCGACCTTAAGACGTCACGTTATATCCGCCAGCTTACCCGCGCTGGTGTGAAGGTGCATGTGGGCCATGAGGCCGCCACGATCGACGAGGTCAAGCCCGACGTGGTTGTTGTCTCCACCGCTATTCCGGAGTCCAACCCTGAACTCGTGCGCGCTCGCGAGCTTGGTATTCCCGTGTGGCCCCGTGCCAAGATGCTCTCTGCTTTGGGCCACGGCTACACCACCGTCGCTGTTGCCGGCACGCATGGCAAGACCACCACGTCTTCGATGTGCGCCACCATGCTCGACCGCATGGGTCTGGATCCGAGCTTCCTGATCGGTGGCATCGTCGAGGGCTATGACACGAACGGCAAGAACGGCTCGGGCGACTACTTTGTCGCCGAGGCCGACGAGTCCGACAGCTCCTTCCTGTTCCTGAACCCCAACGTGGTCATTGTGACCAACGTCGAGGCCGACCACCTCGATCACTACTCGGGTATCGAGGAGATCGAGGCAACTTTCGCCAAATTCATGAGCCTGGTGGGCGAGGACGGCACCGTCATCGTCTGCGGTGAGGACCCGCATCTGGTCGAGCTCGCCAAGTCGACGGACCGTCACGTGCTTTCCTACGGCTTTGCCGAGAGCAACGACATCGTCTGCATGCACCCGGATGTCAAGGGCATCCAGAGCGACTTTATCGTTCGCTTTGAGGACGGCACTGAGCACGCTGTGGAGATCAAGAGCAATCCCGGTCGCCACAACATGCTCAACGCCACGGCGGTGCTCACCGTCGCCCATGTCCTGGGCCTTGACATCGACGCCGCCGCCAAGGCGCTCTCGAGCTTTGAGGGCGTCCGCCGTCGCTTTACCCACGTGGGCGATATCGATGGCATCACCGTGGTCGATGATTACGGCCATCACCCCACCGAGATCAAGGCGACGCTTGCTGCCGCTTCGTCGCTGGGCTACAAGCACGTTGACGTCGTGTTCCAGCCGCATCGCTATTCGCGCCTGCAGGCCCTGTGCGACGACTTTGCCGATGCATTTGCCAATGCCGATAAACTGCTGCTGATTGATGTGTTCTCGGCTGGCGAGATGCCCATTCCGGGTGTCACCTCTAAGATGCTCGCCGATACCGTGCGCGCCAAGCATCCTGGCAAGGAGGTCGTGTACTGCTCCAGCCGTCTTGAGCTCAATCAGGAGCTCGAGCAGATGGTGGGCGAGGGCGACCTGCTGCTCACAATGGGTGCCGGTGACGTTACGACCGTCGGTCCCGAGTTTATCGAGTATCTGACTGCCAAGAAAGACGCTTAAGTCTAATGGGTCTGTTTAACGCCGTCATGGCGCTCTCGGGCATGATCGACACGGATGTGATCGAGGACGAGCGCCTTGCGCGTCATACGAGCTATCGTATCGGCGGCAAGGCCGACCTCTTTGTGACGTGCCATAGCTATCATGCCCTCCGCCGCGCCGTGGCGGTGCTCGATCGCGAGCAGGTGCCGTGGGTCATCATCGGCAAGGGCTCCAATCTGCTGGTTGCCGATGGCGGTTATCGCGGTGCCGTCATTTCGCTCGGACGTGAGTTTCAGCGCACGGTTGTTGCCGATGACGGTTGTACGCTGACGGTCGGTGCGGGCGTGATGTTTGCGCGCCTGGTCAACGATGCCCTGTCGCGTAGCCTCTCGGGCCTTGAGTTTGCCGTTGGCATCCCTGGCTCGGTTGGCGGTGCGATATCTATGAATGCAGGCACACGGACCGAGTGGATTGGCTCGCTGGTTGAGGATGTCGTAACGTTTGACCCGGCATCCGGTATCAAGCATTATGCGGGGTCCGAGATCACTTGGGGCTACCGCGAATGTAGTCTTCCCCGCAATGAGATTATCCTCGAGTGCGTGCTCAAGCTTAAACCGGCGCCCAAGGCCGACATTCGCGAGCGCATGGAGCGGTACCTGACGAGGCGCAAGCGTACGCAGCCCATGGGTCGCGCATCCTGCGGGTCGGTCTTTCGCAACCCGCCCGATGCGAGTGTGGGCAAGCTTATCGAGGATTGTGGATTAAAGGGTTTTTCGATTGGCGGCGCGGAAGTTTCGCCCGTTCACGCTAATTTTATCGTTAATAACGGAACCGCCTCGGCCGATGACGTTGCCGCGGTTATCAGACATGTGCACGGAAAGGTGAGGGAGGCGTATGGCATCGAGCTCAGACCGGAAGTTAAATTCCTCGGCTTCTAGAGCATCGAAACCCACCTTCCGCCGCGCCGGAGGGCGTTCCGGCGCGCCTGCCAAACCTCAACGCAATACCGTCGCGCACTCTAAGTCTGTCGGGCATGCTCGACAGACCAGTCGTCCGGTCGTCGGCTCTCAGCTCGGTAATCGTCCGGCCGCAAAAAAGTCCTCGCGTCCCTCGGTGACGTCAAAGCCTGTTATGGGCGCCAAGCCTGCCCGTCCCATGGCAACTCCTAAGCCCTCGACGGGAACTAAGGCGGCGCGTCCGGGTCGCACGCTGGGCGCATCGAAACCGCGCTCGCTGACATCGGTGCCGGCTACCGCCAAGAAGCCTTCGGGTAAAAAAGGCGTCAACCCGTTGTCTTCACTTGGGGCGATGGCAAATAAAACGTCAGACGCCGCTTCTCTCGTTACAGGCAAAGGCAAAATCGTGGGCGGCGTTCTGGCCGTCTTGGCCGTGCTCGTCGTCGTTGCCGTCGTGGTGATCAACTCTGGATTGTTTACCGCCACTGATATTCAGATTCAAGGCAGCGAGCATGTGACGAAGCACGATGCTATCCAGCTGATCGATTTGCCCGAGGGAACGTCGCTTTTTAACGTCGATCCCGACCAGATTACCGAGGACCTCAAGCAGAACCCGTGGGTCTCGGGCGTGGATGTCCAGCGCCAGTTCCCGCATACGCTCATCATTACGCCTATGGAGCGCAAGGTCATCGCAATTGCCTATATCAGCTCCGATGACCTTGCCTGGGCCATCGGGGATGATGACACCTGGATCGCCCCGCTGTCGACGTCGGTCGAAGTGGATGGCCAGGGCAACGTCATCACGACAGGGCAGGGCTCAAATACCCTGACCGGCATTGATGCCGCGCTGGCGCTCGCTAAGCACTATGGCGCGGTGTTGTTGACTGATGTCTCGGCGGATGTCGCTCCGGTTTCCGGCCAGGCGGTGAGCTCCAAGGCCGTTAAGGCTGGCTTGGATTATGTGCGTGGTTTTTCGAGCGAGTTCTTGGGACAAGTCAAGGATATTTCCACGCCTTCGGTCGAAGCCATCTCGGCAAACCTCAATAACGGCATTGAGGTGTCGCTGGGCGATTCGAACGATATCGTCAAGAAGGAGCGCGTAGTCACCAAGCTGCTTTCGCAGGTAGAGGGCGTAACGTATATCAATGTGCGCTCTCCGGGTAACTATACATTTAGGAACGCTCCGACCTCGTAGCGCTGGTTGATGCTTTGTTGAGGGGCCATACCACGCCGTTTATCTGGTTTGTTTGGTTTTCACGGTCAATTATTTGACTGATACGTTCATAATGTGCAAACATAATACGGTTTACCTTTGCATTTACTTTCAACCTGAAGGTTAATGTGCGCAGGGGTCGACCCATGCTATGGCTATAACCTTTGTTCGGAGGACCGACATGCACGAGACAGAGATCAACAACTACCTTGCCGTCATTAAGGTGGTCGGCGTCGGCGGCGGCGGTACCAACGCGGTCAATCGAATGATCGAAGAGGGCATCCGCGGCGTCGAGTTTGTTGCCATCAACACCGATGCTCAGGCACTCGCGATCTCTGATGCCGATATCAAGGTGCACATCGGCACCGACCTTACCCGCGGCCTGGGCGCCGGCGCCAACCCCGAGGTTGGCCGCAAGGCTGCCGATGAGTCCCGCGACGACATTGCCGAGGCGCTCGCTGGCGCCGACATGGTGTTCATCACCTGCGGCGAGGGCGGTGGCACCGGTACCGGCGCTGCTCCCATCGTTGCCGATATCGCGATGAACGAGGTCGGTGCGCTGACCGTCGCCGTCGTGACCAAGCCCTTCACCTTCGAGGGCCGCAAGCGCAAGAAGAGCGCCGAGGAGGGCATTAAGACCCTCTCCGATTGCGTCGACACCATGATCGTCATCCCTAACGATAAGCTGCTCGACATCGCCGAGAAGAAGACCACCATGCTCGAGGCCTTCGCGATTGCCGATGGCGTCCTTTCCCAGGGCACCCAGGGCATCACCGACCTCATCACCGTCCCCGGTATCATCAACCTGGACTTCGCCGATGTTAAGACCATCATGAAGCAGGCCGGTACCGCCATGATGGGTATCGGTACCTCTTCTGGGGACACCCGTGCCGTCGACGCTGCCCAGCAGGCCATCTCCAGCCCGCTGCTCGAGAGTTCCATCGATGGCGCCACGCGCGTGCTGCTCTCCATCGCCGGTTCCAAGGACCTGGGCATCCAGGAGATCAGCGACGCCGCCGACGTTGTCGCCAACGCCGTCGACCCCGAGGCCAACATCATCTTCGGTACCGTTGTCGACGAGTCCCTGGGCGATCAGGTGCGTATCACCGTCATCGCTACGGGCTTCTCCGACTCCAACGTCAACCGTCAGGACGAGCTCTTTGCTGCTCAGCAGTCTCAGAGCAAGGCCGCTGCCTCCGCTGAGCCGCAGCGCACCGCTCCTGCCACGAGCCCGGCTCAGGCCGCTCCGACCCGCAACGTCGGTGGCACCGAGCTTCCTAACTTCGGCAACGATCAGTTCGAGCTTCCCGACTTCCTGAAGCGCGGTAGCTTCTAAGTCGTTCTTTGCATTGTTGTGCACAGGGGCGTGTCCGTATGGACGCGCCCTTTTTATTTCGACTTTGTAAACTAGAACCTCCAATCTCTTTACGTTCCCTTTACGATTGCCTCCAGCGCAGCAGGTATCCTTTTAGAGAAGTATGACAGCCGTATAAACGCGGGCTGTAGCGGCGATGCCGCGGTACTTGTGTTATTAGGAGGCTTTAGTATGGCAGCACGTGCGGACAAAGTTTCGCGTGTCGACCATGATGGAGTTACGTTGGTGGAGGGCGCGACATCCGATGTTCGCTTTGCCTTCACCGAGCGTGCCGGTGGCGTTTCCGAAGATGCGTACTCCTCACTCAACTTGGGCTCGCATGTTGGCGATGACCCCTTTGCTGTTCAAGAAAATCGTCGTCGTGCGCTCGAGGCTATGGGTGCCGCCGAGTGCGAGCACAACCTGCTCGTTCCCAATCAGGTCCATGGTGATCATATCGTTGCGGTGACCTCGAACGGCGCCGATGACCTTGAGGACGTTCGCGAGCAGATTGCCGAGGGCTGTGATGCCATCGTCTGCACGGCGCATAACGTGCCCGTGCTGCTCTGCTTTGCCGACTGCGTTCCCGTGGTGCTGGTGGCCCCCGGCGGATTTGCCGTGGTGCACTCCGGTTGGAAGGGCACGATTGCACGTATTTCCGCCAAGGCGTGCCAGGCGCTTTGCGATGCTGCCGGTTGCGATGCGAGCGACGTTTCCGCCTATATCGGCCCCCATATCTTGGGTGACGAATATGAGGTATCCCAGGAACTCATGGATCGCTTTGCCGCCGAGTTCTCTTGCATCGATGCGAATACCTCTCGCATGCTCGATCTTTCCGCTGCCATTCGCGAGGCGCTGGTAGATGTCGGTGTCGACGCGGATAATATCGTGGATACCCAGCTTTCGACCGTGCGTCAGAACGACCGCTTTTATTCCTACCGTAACGAGGACGGCACCTGTGGGCGCCATGCTGCGATCGGCGTGATGCTATGAGAAAGATCGTATCGGTCCTGAGCGCCGCTGTGCTTACGCTTACGCTGTGCGCCTGTTCTTCGGGATCTTCTACCTCTTCCATTACCGTGGCCGGCTCCACGACCTGCCTTCCTATCGCCGAGATTGCGGCCGAGGGCTTTAAGGAGGAGACCGGCATCGACGTGCTCGTTTCCGGTTTGGGTTCTTCCGCTGGGATCGAGGCCGTCAGCGCCGGCACGGCCGATATCGCCAGCTCCTCCCGTGGGCTCAATGCCGACGAACAGGATCTGGGCCTGACTCCCATCGTCATTGCCCACGACGGTATTGCGGTCATCGTGAACGACGACAACCCCGTCGATAACCTCTCGACCGAGCAGCTCCGTGATATCTACGCCGGCAAGATTACCAATTGGAAAGAGGTCGGTGGCGAGGACCTGAGGATTCAGGTCATCAACCGAGACGAGGCGTCCGGTACGCGCGAGGCCTTCCGTACCATCGTGATGGATGGCACGCCGTTCGATCGCCGCTCGGCTGTTCTTTCGGGTACGGGCCAGGTGCGCGACGTGGTATCTCGTTCGCGTGGGGCCATCGGCTACATTTCACTGGGCTTCGTCGATAGCCTCAACGCCAATACCTCGGTCAAGGCCGTCTCGGTCAATCATGTTGAGGCGTCCGAGAAGACGGTCGCGAGTGGCGGCTATCCCATCTCGCGCGACCTTTACTTCTTTGTGAAGGGTGCGCCTTCGCAGCAGGCGCAGGATTACATCGACTATGTGACGTCCGAAAAGATGGACAAGCAGATTCGCGAGGCGGGCTTTATTCCCGTCACCAACGACGAGAAGGGGAGTGAGTAGCATGGAAGCACAGGAAAACTCCCAGACTGAGCAGAATGTTCAGACGCCCAAGAAGCGCGAGCTGGCGCTCGTATCGCGCAGTACCTATATCAAGGAGAAGGCGCTGCAGTGGATCTTCTTTGCTTGCGCGTTCTTGGCGGTCGTTACCGTCATCCTGATTTTTGTCTTTACCACGTACTCGGCGCTGCCCGTCTTTACTGACATCGGTCTGGCGGACTTCTTTAGCTTTACGTGGGCGCCTTCCGAGGGCCACTACGGCATCTTGTCGCTGCTTGCCGGCTCGGGTCTGGTGACCGTCGGTGCGCTCGCCATGGGCGTGCCGCTGGGCGTGGGTACGGCCGTTTACCTGGTCGAGATTGCCAGCAAGCGCGTGCGCAAGCTCATCAGCCCCGCCGTTGACCTGCTGGCGGGCATACCCTCCATCATCTACGGCTTCTTTGGCATGATCATCATCCGCCCGTTTATCGCACAACTGACCGGCGGCCTTGGTTTTGGTGCGCTGACGGCGTGGTTTGTGCTCGCCATCATGATCGTCCCTACCATCACCACGCTCACCATCGATGCTCTCAATTCCATTCCCATGGGCATTCGCGAGGCATCGTATGCCATGGGCGCCACCAAGTGGCAGACCATCTATAAGGTCGTGTTACCTGCCGCCAAGCTGGGTATCGTTGATGCCATCGTGCTGGGTATGGGCCGTGCCATCGGCGAGACCATGGCCGTGCTCATGGTCGTAGGTAACGCCCCGGTTATTCCCGACAGCATTGCGAGCCCCATCTCGACGCTCACGAGCCAGATTGCGCTCGACATGAGCTATTCCTCGGGTCTGCACCGCTCGGCGCTGTTCGGCATGGGTGTGGTCCTGTTTATCATCTCCGCCACGCTGGTGGGCATCGTCCGTCTGATTTCCAAGAAGAAGAGGGGGTAGGCTATGTCCGATTCCGTTGACACGACGGTCGATACGACCTCGTCGCGCGAGCGCATCAAGCGTGCCCTTTCCCACGGCAAGAAGGGCCGCATCAACAAGGACCTGTCCAACAAGATCATGCTTGGCGTGTTTCGTGCCGCTGCCTACATCACCACGCTGGTGCTGGTCGCTATCATCGCCTACGTGGTCATCAACGGCCTGCCACACATCTCGCTCGACTTTATCTTCGGTTGGCCCCAGGGCGTCAACGCCGAGGGCGGAATTTGGCCCACGATCGTCTCGACCGTCTACGTGACGGCGTTCGCCATGCTTATCTGCACGCCGATCGCTGTGCTGGCAGCCGTCTATCTGGCCGAGTACGCCAAGCAGGGCAAGGTCGTCGAGCTCATTCGCTACGCTGCTGACGCTTTGGCCTCGGTGCCCTCCATCGTTATGGGCCTGTTTGGCTACGCCTTGTTTGTCGAGGCTATGGGCCTGGGCCTTTCGATGGTCTCGGCCGCTCTGGCGCTCGCGCTCTTGATGCTTCCCATCGTCATGCGCACCACCGAAGAAGCCATTCGCGCCGTTCCGCGCTATATCCGTTGGGGCGCGTACGGCCTGGGCGCTACCAAGTGGCAGGTCGTCTCCAAGATCGTGCTTCCTTCGGCCTTTGGCCGCATTGCCACGGGCATCGTCCTTGCCATCGGCCGTGCCATCGGCGAGACCGCCGTGGTGCTCTACACCATGGGCCAGGCCATCAATCTACCTATTTCGCCGCTCGATTCCGGTCGTCCCATGACCGTTCACCTGTACCTGCTTGCCAACGACGGCATCAACATGAACGCAGCCTACGGCACCGCGCTCTTGCTGATGGTGATCATTTTGGCCTTCAACCTGTTTGCGCGCTTCCTGTCGCGCAAGCGTCGCTAGTTAAGGAGTCCCATGTCCGTTTATCAGTCCGCTCCCGCGTTGGAGCAAGCGGCCATTACGGCCAAGGATTTCAACTTTTGGTACGGTGACTTTCATGCGCTGACGGGGCTTGACCTCAACATCGCCAAAAACGCCATCACCTCCTTCATTGGCCCTTCGGGCTGCGGCAAGTCGACGTTTTTGCGCTGCATCAACCGCATGAATGATCTGATCGAGGGTACGCGCGTCGCGGGCACCATGACGCTCGACGGCAATGATATCTATGCCGAGGGTGTCGACCCGGTCGACCTCCGTCGTCGTGTGGGCATGATCTTTCAGCAGCCCAACCCGTTTCCCAAATCCATCTACGAGAATGTCGCCTTTGGCCCTCGTCTGCAGGGCGTGACTAGCAAAAGCGACCTCGATGACATCGTGGAAGAATCGCTCAAACGCGCCAACCTCTGGAAAGAGGTATCCAATCAGCTCAACAAGGATGGTTTGGCGCTCTCGGGCGGTCAGCAGCAGCGTCTGTGCATCGCGCGCGTGCTTGCGGTGCAGCCCGATGTCCTTCTGATGGACGAGCCATGCTCCGCCATCGACCCCACGTCCGTCTCTAAGGTTGAGGATCTGATGGCCGAGCTGGCGCCCGAGATGACGATCATCATCGTCACGCATTCAATGCAGCAGGCAGCTCGTATCAGCGACTACACCGCATTCTTCTTGCAGGAAGTTGCCGGCGAGCCCGCCACGCTCATCGAGTATGGTCAAACCGACGCGATCTTCACAAGCCCGGTAGATTCGCGGACGGAAGACTATATCACCGGCCGCTTTGGCTGATCGGTGCGACTAGTCCCAATCCGATCGGACCTGGTCCGGTGCGTATTCACTGTGCGGGCGGCATGACCGCACCCAACTGATTGGAGTGAACCATGCGCAAACTGTTTTCCCGTCAGCTCATCGAGGCCCGTCACGAGATACTGAGCATCTACGAGGCCGTCGATCTGGCCCTCCACGATGCCGTTAAGGCCTATGTGACCGACGACCGCAAGCTCGCCACCAAGACCAAGAAGCGCACGCTTTCGATTGACGCACGCTGCGCCAACCTGGAGGCCGTCTGCTACAACCTGATCGCCACGCAGTCACCGGTCGCCTCCGACTTCCGCCTGCTTCAGACGATCATCTACGTCGACTTTAACCTGCAACGCATGACCGATAAGGTCCGTCAGATCTGCCGTGCCGCCAGCCACATGGTCAAGGCCGATATCTCGCTGCCTCAGGAGCTTGTGACCTTGGTTGATGCCGAGGCCGAGGCCGTCTACCAGGTGCTTGGTTCCTCGATCTCCGCTCTGGTCGCCAACGACATGTCCATCATCTGCAACCTGGCCGTCGAGGACGAGCCGGTGCACGCTGCCTATGAGAAGTTCTTCCGTACCTTTAACCGCATGGACGCCAGCGAGTTTATGGACGACGACAGCAACTACGATGACCTGCGCCGCGCCATCATGGTCTCGCGCTACCTTGATCGTATCGCCTCGATTTCCATCGATGCCGCCTGCCGTCTGACCTTCCTGCTGACCGGTCAGCGCATGAATGCCGGCGATATCGCCCGCACTGATGAGGATGAGCTCGAGAGCATGCGCGTGCCTTCGGGCGAGGGTGTTATCATGAGGCCCGCCGTCGACGCTCGCTACGTTGCCAAGGTGCCCACTAACGAGGTCAGCGAGGGTCTTCGCTACCTGCTCGATCATCTTGAGGACGAGGACGATGGCGAGGACGACGAGGAGTAAGTAATTCCGTTCGTCGAAAGATTGTAAATACCTAAGTGAGCGCGGCCTTGCACATGCGGGGCCGCGCTCTTGCGATAGCATGGGACTACTTGTTTGGCTGTCAGCGGAGGCGATTGGCAATGGATAACTATTTGGACTTGATGCGCGCTCGCCGCGAGCAGATTCTGGAACGTTTTTATGCGGCGCTCGATCGCGCAGGCCGTCCCCACGACGCCGCGCGCCTCATTGCCGTGTCCAAGACCGTTGGTGTCGATGAGACCGTTGCCGCCATCCAGGCGGGGTATCGCCATTTTGCCGAGAATCGCCCGCAGGAGCTGGTTCGCAAGCTCACGGGTCTGGCGGAGCATCCGGAGCTGCCCGAGGTGCGCTTCGATATGATCGGCAACCTGCAGACCAATAAGATCAATGCGGTGCTGGGCTCAGCCGAGCTGATTCACTCGGTGGGTTCGCTGCATCTGGCGCAGGCGATCTCGAGCCGTGCTGTCCGCAAGATTGAGGCAGGCGAGCTCGCCGGCCCCCAGCGTGTGCTCATTGAGGTCAATGTGAGTGGTGAGGAGTCGAAGGGAGGCTTTTCGCCCGATGAGATTCGCGCCGCCGCGGGTGAGCTTGCGGAACTTGAGGGAATTTGCGTGCAGGGGCTTATGACTATGGCGCCCCGGGGGAATAAGGATGTGGCACGCCGCACCTTTGCGGGGCTTCGTGAGCTGAGGGATGAGCTGGAGGCGGCGCATCCCGATTTGAACCTGCCTGAGCTTTCCTGCGGCATGAGCGAGGACTTTGAGCCTGCCCTTGAGGAGGGCTCTACGCTCGTTCGCCTGGGCAGGGTAGTATTTAGCCCGGAGTTTGCAGTAAAATAAGGCTCTGAAGTGCGCACTGATTATCGGGGCGCCTGCACTAAACCGCGAGAGGACACAACCATGGGCTTCCTTGACGAGATTAAAAATAAGATGCACCTGGGCGGCCAGCAGGGTTACGACCAGGGTTATGGCCAGGACGACGACTACGGCTACGATGACGGCTATGACGATAGTTATCAGGGCAACGGCTACAGCGGTGCTTCGGGCGAGGGCTTCTACACCCAAGACGAGCCGAGCAACGGCCTGCTTGGTCAGACGCGCCGCGGTGAAGCTGAGTCGGTTGCCGTGTATACGCGCTCCGGTCAGCTGGTCGGCGATGACTCCCGCCATGCTACGACGTATAACCCGCCTTCGCGCTCGCAGGACAGTGTTGCGAGCGGTTATCGTCCTGGTGCCTATGACACGCCGTCGAGCTACGCCGAGAACACCCGCGCCCGTGCCGTCGCTGCGCCCGCGCCTGCACCGAGCGATGCCTCGGCCTATGCGAGCAATATCATCAACGCCACACCGCAGCTGCCGGCCTATGTCCTGCGCCCCGATAGCTATGACGACGTGGAGACCGTGGTGCGCCGCGTTCGCACCAAGCAGCCTGTCGCACTGATTTTTGTGGGCGTACGTACCGAAGTTGCCAAGCGCGTCTTGGACTTCTCTTATGGCTTTGCCTGTGGTCTGGGCGCCACGGTCAAGGAGGTGGGCGACCGCGTGTTCATGGTGCTGCCCGCCGGTTGCGAGGTCAAAGATTCCGATCTCAAGAAGCTTCGTGCCGACGGCTACCTTAAGTAAAGACAAGACGAGGAGATTCCCATCAACATCTACACTATCGTCCAGCTGGTCAACACGCTGTTCAACTTCTATTCCACGCTCATTGTCGTCTACTGCTTTATGACGTGGATTCCCATGAAGCAGGGTGGTTTGCTTCAGGATATTGCTGCGGTGCTTGATAGCGTGTGCGGTCCGTGGCTTAACCTGTTCCGTCGTTTCATCCCGCCGATGGGCGGTATCGATTTTTCGCCGGTCGTTGCGATTATTGCCTTGCAGTTGGTGCAGAGGCTGGTTCTGCAGCTTCTTATAGGTATACTCGTGTAGAACTGACTTAGTAACTTACGTCGGGCGTGTGGCGCCAAGGCGATGAAAAAGGAGACTTGTTATGGCTATTACCCCTGCAGACATCCAGGCTCAGACTTTCTCTGAGGCCAAGCGTGGCTACGATCCTGCCGAGGTCGACGTCTTCTTGGAGACGCTGTCCTCCGAGGTTGACGCTATGCTTGCTAAGATCGTCGACCTTAAAGGTCGTCTGACTGCTACCGAGCAGCAGCTTGCCGATGCGCAGGCTCAGCTTGCCCAGGCTCAGGATGCCCCCGTCCAGGCCGTTCCTGCCGCCCCCGTGGCTGCTCCCGCCCCTGACTTCTCCGCTCAGGAGCGCCAGATTTCCGCTGCCCTGATCGCTGCCCAGCAGACCGCTGAGACCATCGTCAACGATGCCAACGAGAACGCTGAGCGTATCCGCAACGAGGCTGACGCCAAGGCACGCGAGGTTATCCGCCAAGCTCTGACCGAGAAGCAGGCCGAGCTCGAGGAGATCGATCGTCTCAAGGCTTCTCGTGAGGAGTTCAAGGCCGAGTATCTCAAGCTCATCCAGCACTTCATGGACGATGCCCAGAACTCCTTCCCGGCCGACCTCATGGCCTCCACGCCGGTCGGTTCTGCCGCTTCTCCTGCGGTGACTGTTCCCGCCGAGCCGCTACCCGTCGCTGACCCGGTTGTCCCCGTGGCCGATCCCTTCGCCCCGATCGACAACTTTGCTGCCGACGACCTGGACTAACATTCGGCCTACAATTTAGTGCCTAGAAAGGACCCGCAGCTTGCGGGTCCTTTTTTATGACTGTACCGGGGCGCGCAACATAAAAAACCGAGCCCTGCACATAGTGGCGCAGAACTCGGCGAACCGGTGAGCGGTCAAGGATAGGTTTTAGGGCATGTCCCAAAATCTACTTGAGGAGGAAGTCGGAGAGGGGAATGGTACGGGCCTCGCGATGCTCGGGGTCGGCGATGTGGTCGGCAGGATAGCCACAGACAAGCATGTGATAGGGATAAACGCCCTTGGGCAGATTGAACTGCTCCTGTGCCACCTCAGGCTTAAAATGGCATACCCAGCACGTTCCCAGGCCCTGCTCGGTGGCCTCCATCATCATCTGATCGCAGACGATCGAAGTATCGATGGCACTCGAGTTCATCTGATCATACGGGCGCACCCAAGCATCATCGGTAACGCTGCAAATAAGGAAGATAAGCGGAGCGCCAAAGATAGACCCATCACGAGCAAACCGAGGCTGACAAGCAGCAGCCTTCTCCAGAAGTTCAGGCGTATCCAACACCATCACGCGGGTTGGATGATTATTACAAGCAGAAGGAGCAATACGCCCAGCCTCAACAATGGCATCCACCACAGCCCGCTCAACAGAACGATCCTGAAATTCACGACAAGAATACCGACCCCGAGCCAGATCCAAATAAGACATACAAGCCCTCCAACAATTAAAAATCAAACAAACCCAAAGTAACCCAAACAGTACCCAAAGCAGCAATCAGCCAAACGCTCATCGAGGGCCAAAGTGTCCGAACGGATACCAAAGGTCCCTTCAGCCAAACCCCCATTGCGCTATAACTATCAGCCAAAGTTCCCAATGGTGGTACGTAAGGGAGCGGGCCCGGCCACTAATAACCTTTTGAACGACTCTGCTTGCAGCCGGAGTGAAAAAGGTTATTAGTGGCCGGTCCCGCGACCGCCGGGACACGTACCCCCAATTAACTGTTCTTCATGACAATCGAATCCACAACATCGGCCACATTCTCGCAGCAGTCGGCGCAGTACTCCAGGAAGGCGTAGACGTCACGCCAAGCGATGACCTCGAGCGGATCCTTGCCGTTAACGTGCAGGTTGCGCATGGCGTTGATGTAGAGCTCGTCGGCCTCGGACTCGATGGTGTTGATCTGGATGACCAGCTCGCGCAGCGTTTTGGACTTGCGGTAGTTGGGAAGCTCGACCATCAGGTCTTTCATGGCGCGGCAGGCGTCAGTCACCTTGTGGGCGATGACGATGGCGTCGGGATGGATGCTCTGAATGTTGGTGAAGTAGACGCGCTGCACGACGCCCTCAATACGGTCGAGCACGGTGTCGAGCGCGCAGCTCATCAGATCCAGATCCTCGCGCTCGAGCGGGGTGATAAAGGCGGTGAGCAGGGCGTCTTCGAGCTCGTGGTGCTTCTTGTCTGCCGCATGCTCAATCGCATGCATCTCCTCGAGCATGTCGTGGATCTGCGCGGGATCAAAGTTCTCAAAAATCTTGATGAGCAACTCTGCGGCCTGGACAGCAAGGTCGGCGCAGGCGACGTAGTTGTCAAAGTAGAACGAATCGGGTTTCTTTGCCATGGGTGGGTCCTTTCGAGGCGAAGACGGGTGGGCGAAGTGTTGCGGTCCAGATGGACGTTCGGTTTGACTAGAGGAACATCATGAACAGCTTGGCCATGACAAAGCTGATGAGTCCGCAGGCGGGGAAGGTGAAGAACCAGGTGAACATCATGTCCTTGACGACGCCGAAGTTGATGGCCGAAAGGCGCTTGACGGCACCGACACCCATAATGGCGCAGGTTTTGATGTGCGTGGAGGACACGGGGATGCCGGTAAGGGTGGCAAGTAGCAGGTTCGCGGCGCCCGCGAGGTCGGCGGAGAAGCCCTGATACTTCTCGAGCTTAACCATGCTCTGGCCGACGGACTTGATGATGCGCTCGCCGCCCACGCTGGTGCCGATACCCATGGTGGCCGAGCACAGCAGCATAATCCAGATGGGGATGCCTGCATCGCCGACGCTCGTCTGGCCGCTGGCAAAGGCCACGCCTAAAAAGAGCACGCCGATGAACTTCTGTCCATCCTGCGCGCCGTGCATAAAGCTCATGGCCGCAGCGCTCGCGATCTGAGCGTATTTAAAGAAGACATTGGCACGTCGCCTGTTGGCGGCGGCGAAAAGGATCGAGACGAGCTTGCACAGGACCCAGCCCATGACAAAGCCCAGGCCGATGGAGAGTGCTAGGCCGTAGATGACCTTCATCCACTCGTGGACGTTGACGCTGCTCGCACCGCCGAGGGCGATGGCGGCACCGGTCAGGCCGGCGATAAGGCTGTGGCTTTGCGAGGTGGGGATGCCAAAACGCGACGCTGTGGCGCCGTAGACGACGATGGAGAACAGCGCCGCGCATAGGCAGGCGAGCGCCATGGTGCTGTTTCCGCCAAAGTCGACGATATGTGAGATGGTGTTGGCGACACTCGCGTTAAAGTGCGTCATGATGAGCACGCCGAGGAAGTTGAATGCGGCGCTCATGAGAATGGCGGCGCGGGCGGGCATGCAACGCGTAGTGACGCAGGTCGCGATGGCGTTGGGCGCGTCGGTCCATCCATTGACGAAGATGGCGCCCAACGCGAGGATCACGGTGACGGCAAGGACTGGGTTCGACACAATTTGGCCGAGGAAGGTTGAGAACGTTACGTCCATATATGGGCTTTCTCGAAGTTTGCAGACACGTTACAAAAACATGATAAATCGTATCACCTCCTGCGGGTCTCTTTACCGAGTTCTGATGGGAGAAGTGAACTTTTTGGCACTAAAATTGAATATTAGCCCTGTTGACCGCGGGTGTTCTTTTTGCTAACACGCCATGCGGACACGTGCGATTACTACGACACTCCAAAACCACAGTCTGTTCGCTTTACAACATGCAAACATGCGTTCGATAATAGGAGGCATGGAATATCGACAGACAGATGGCAAAACTCGGCGCGTGCACAAGCAGTATGTGGACGTCGTGGCTCGCATCCTCGCGGGCGGACAGGTCGTGCCGGTCACCGTCTGCTGGGTCGACGGTCGTTGCTTTACGATTGACGAGATTGTCTCGACCACTGGGTTTGGCCTGACGGTTCACGGCATCCGTACGGCAACCTATAAGGTGCGTTTTGGCAGGCACGCGACCGAGTTGTATCTGGAGGACCAGACGCGCGAGCGGGCGGACGGCTCGCAGGCGCACGTGATGCGTTGGTGGGTCTGGGCCTTTGATCGTACGCTTGAGGGCGAGCGCCGCAGGTAAGGACGTACAGCATTCGGGTACAATGGCAGGAATCTTGTCAACTACGGCGCTGTCTTGCGTTTTTTGAAAGGACGAAGTATGAACGATATCCAGGGCTATCAGAACGGCCCCATCGAGACCGGCGCAAGTCGCGCCAAGGAGATGTCGCCGCGCGCGTACAATCTCGCCATGTCTGCTCTCATTTTCTTGGGCTTTTGCGCCATGGGCGCCGGTGCTTACTTTACGAGCACCATGGCGTTTACCCGCATGATGATGAGCGGCGCCGCCTTGCCACTGGTCTTTGGCTCGTTTATCCTGACTATTGTCGGTATCGTCATGATGTCGGCTGCTGCGGGCAAGCAGTCCGTGGGCCTGTCGCTCGTGGGTTACGTGATCTTTGCGAGCACCTTTGGCCTGACCGCGTCGTTTGGCCTTGCCAACTATGACCTGCCCACTATCAACACTGCCTTTATCGCCACGGCCGCCATCACCTTTGTCTTTGGCGCCTTGGGCGTGACGTTCCCCAAGTTTTTCCAGCGTGTGTATGGCATTGGTTTTGGCATCCTGCTTGCCACGATTCTGGTCGAGATCGTGCTGATGTTCATGGGCGTTTCGCAGTCCATCACCGACCTGATCGTGATCGTGGTGTTCGCCGGCTTTATTGGCTACGACACCTATGTTGCCACGACGGTGCCGCCTACGCTGCCCAACGCCGTGCTCATGGCGTCCAATCTGTTCGTGGACATTATCAACGTGTTCCTGCGTATTCTGAACATCCTCGGCCGTCGCGATTAAAGCGCGGCATTGCGACGCTTCTTGCCGGACACGGTAAAACGATGCGAAAGGCGGTCCTTCGGGGCCGTCTTTTTTGTACGCGGCGGGGTATCATGGATGGGAAAAGCCGATAGCGGCAGAGACCGAGAAAGGTGACCACTTATGGCAGACGTCGACAACAGGAACCGTAACCGCAGGTCCAACCGAGCGGGTCAGCACAATCCCAAGCGCGAGGCCCGTGCCAAGGCCGCCGAGCGTCACGTGGCAACTGTGTCCGAAGCGTGCGCCAAGGATATCGAGCGTTCGCTTGCCGGTGTTCGCGAGTTTGACGGTATGCCTGCCGGCTTTGTCGCGGCGATGAAGGCCAAGGTTCAGACTGCTGTGGCCGCCGAAGAACAGGTTGCCGAGGACGTCGAGGGCGCGGAGGCTGCCGAGGTCGAGGCAGCGCTCGAGCCCGTCGAGGAGCCTGCCGAGGAAATCGCTGAAGCTGAGTCCGCGCCTGCTGAGGAGCCCGCTCCGGCTCTGCCCGAGGTCACCGTGCTCGATGCCTCCGCCACGCAGGCCATCCTGGACAACGGTCGTGGCTATGCGCAGTTCTGCGACATGGCCGTGCTCGCCTTTGCCTCGTTCACCAACCCGGGCGGTGGCTATATTCAGGGTTATCTGGGCCAGGAGGCCACGCTGTGCGCCGATTCGTTTCTGTACAACGTTCTCGATAAGCAGCGTAAGTGGTACGGCGAGAACCGTCGCCGCAACATCAACTGCGAGCTCTATCGTAACCGCGCCCTAGTGGTGCCTGCGGTGCGCTTCGACCGCAACCACGTGCATGCATACGCCGACGTGATCGTGGCCGCCGCGCCCAACGTTAAGCGCGCCCGCCAGGAGTATCGCGTGAGCGACGATGCTCTGCTGGATGCCCTGCGCGACCGCATTCGCTTTGTGCTTGCCATCTGCGACGAGCTGGGTCGCGAGAAGCTCGTGCTGGGTGCTTGGGGCTGCGACAACAACGGCTTTGACGCAGAGGCCGTGGCCGAGCTCTTCCGCAAGGAGCTCGCGTCGGGCGACTTTAAGGTCAAGCAAGTCTTCTTTGCCGTGCCTTCTACGCGCTGGGATGAGGATTTTGCCAAGTTCGAGCACGTGCTGGCAAACTTCCCCGAGCGCAACGAGGAGTCCTATGCTCAGGTTGCCGCTCGCGCTGCGGCAGCTCGCGCCGCCGAGCAGGCCCAGGCTGCTACCGAGGATGATGAGGACGAGGACGATTGGCGCAAGTACCTGTAACCGGTACGTGTTGACAGATAGGTCGAGCCGGCGGGAGAGGCTGCTCCCGCCGGCTTTTTACTAAAAGGAAGGGCTTACGATGAAAAACGTTCTATGCTTTGGCGACAGCAACACCTATGGTTACGATCCGGCGGGCATGCGCGACGGCACCGCGGTGCGCTATGCGCGGGATGTGCGCTGGTGTGGCGTGGCCCAACGTGACTTAGGCGAGGGCTGGCATGTAATTGAAGAAGGCCTCAACGGCCGCACGACGGTACGCGACGACATGTGCCATCTGGACACCAATCTTAACGGCATTCGCGCGCTTCCGATGATGCTCGAGGCCCATAAGCCGCTGGACGCCATTGTGATCATGCTGGGCACCAACGACTGCAAGACGGTCTTTAACGTGACGGCTGCCGATATCGCTCGTGGCGCCATGGCGCTGATTCGCGCCGTCCGCGCGTTTCCGTGGACCGACGCTGCGCCTTGTCCGCGCATTCTGCTGATGGCGCCTATCAAGATTAAGCCGCAGATCGCCGACGTATATATGACCGATTTTGACGAGCATTCCGTAGAAGCCTCGGAACATTTTGGTGAGTACTACGCGCATGTGGCTGAGCAGTTTGGCTGCGACTTTTTGAATGCCGCCGACTTTGCCGAGCCGGGCGATATCGACTATCTGCATATGATGCCCGAAAGCCATGAGAGCCTGGGTCACGCCGTGGCAGCCAAGCTCCAAGAGATGCTCGGAGAGTAGCGCGACCCCAAGCCACCGCAAAGGGGACGGGCGCCTTTGCGGTGGTTTTGGGCTGCAAATCTTAATACTGCCACATGTGGTTGACGGGGCCGGAACTTTTGCCCATGTCAAAGCCGGCGGCCAGAGCGCCGGTTAGGTAGGCCTTGCCGGCGTTGACGGCGTCGGCAAGATCCATGCCCTGAGCCAGCGCGCAGGCGATGGCGGACGAGAGCGTGCATCCGGTGCCGTGCGTGTTGTCGGTCTCGATGCGCTTGTGGCGGAACCACGTGGTGAGTGGATCTCCCAGATGGTTGCCCTCGTCATCGAGTGGCGCGGGTTCGGCCAGTACATCGTTGGCCTCGTTGACAAGATGCCCACCCTTAACGAGGGATGCGCAACCAAAGCGGCGGGTGAGGAGCATGGCAGCATTTTGCTGCGTGCGCTCGGAGTCGACCTCATAGTCGAGCAGTGCCATGGCCTCGGGAATATTGGGCGTGATAACCGTCGCTAGCGGGAACAGGCGGCGGGTGAGCGCCTCGGCGGCATCTTCGGCAATCAGCCGCGCGCCCGAGGTGGCGACCATGACGGGGTCGACGACCACGTTCGTTGCGTTCCAGGCGCTCAAGCGGTCGGCGATGACTTCGATAATCTCGACAGAAGAAACCATGCCGATCTTGACGGCGCTGGGGCGGATATCGTCAAAAACGGCGTCAATTTGCGCGGCTACGATATCTGGCGAGATATCCTGCACGGCGGTAACGCCCAGGGTGTTTTGCGCTGTGATGGCGGTGATGGCCGTCTCGGCATACAGGCGGTGCGCCGTGATGGTCTTGATGTCGGCCTGAATGCCGGCGCCACCGCTGGAATCGGATCCCGCGATGGACAGGACGGCAGGTACCTTACTACGATCCATGTTCGCTCCCTTGTTCGGTCGGAATCAAATGGGTCTTTAAGCCAGCATTATAAAGATGCCCGGGCCGACTCTATGCCGAACCCGGGCGGGCGATGCAATCTCTACGCAAGTGTAAGTAAATGTTCACAAGTCAACAATTGACAGGCACCAGCTCGCCGCCAGAAGCGGCCGCGGCGACAGGGTTAGTCCTCCATGCCGAGGTCGATCGTGGTGCCCTCGAAGATCTTGTTGACGGTGCGGACGGCGCACATCTTGCCACACATGGTGCAAGTGCCCTCGGTGGCGGCGGGGGACTCCTCGTAGCGCTTCTTGCCCGTAACCGGGTCGAGCGCGCACTTCCACATGGCGTCCCAGTCGAGCTTGCGGCGTGCCTGGCCCATCTTGTCGTCCATGTCGCGGGCGTGGGGCACCTTTTTGGCGATGTCGGCGGCGTGTGCGGCAATCTTGGTGGCCATGAGGCCGTCGAGCACGTCCTGGGCGTTGGGCAGGCACAAGTGCTCGGCCGGCGTCACGTAGCACAGGAAGTCGGCGCCGGAGCTGGCGGAGATAGCGCCGCCGATGGCAGCGGTGATGTGGTCGTAGCCCACGCCGATATCGGTCACCAGCGGCCCGAGCACATAGAACGGGGCGTTGTGGCACAGGCGCTTCTGCAGTTTCATGTTGGCGGCGATCTCGTCGAGCGCCATGTGGCCCGGACCCTCGACCATAACCTGGACGCCGGCGGCCCATGCGCGCTTGCACAGCTTGCCCAGCTCGATCATCTCGGCGGTCTCGGTGGCGTCGTTGGAGTCGTAGAGGCAGCCCGGGCGACAGGAGTCGCCGAGCGAAATCGTCACGTCGTACTCGTGGCAGATTTCGAGCAGCTCGTCGTAGAACTCATAGAACGGGTTCTCGTTACCGGTGACCTCCATCCAGCCAAACAGCAGCGAGCCGCCGCGGCTCACGATGTTCATGAGGCGGCCGGTCTCCTTAAAGGTCTTTGTGACCGACTTGTTGATGCCGCAGTGGATGGTCATAAAGTCCACGCCGTCCTCGGCGTGCGCGCGCACGACCTCGAACAGGTCGTCCTTGGTAAGCTTGACCAGCGGCTTTTCCATGTAGCCGATGGCGTCGTACATGGGGACGGTACCTACCATGAGCGGCGTCTCGTCGATGAGCTGCTGGCGGAACTGGCGCGTCTTGCCCGAGTTGGAGAGGTCCATGATGGCGTCGGCGCCAAAGTCCTCGGCGATCTTGACCTTCTTCCATTCCTCGGCGGCATCGGCCTTGTCGCCCGAGATGCCCAAGTTCACGTTGACCTTGGTGGACAGGCCCTCACCGACGCCAAAGGCGCGCATGCCTTTTTTGATGTGCACGATGTTGGCAGGAATGGCGATGCGGCCGTCGGCCACGCGCTCGCGGATGTACTCGGGGTCGCGATGCTCGCGCTCGGCGACCTCCTTCATCTGCGGTGTGATCTGCCCGGCGCGGGCGAAGTCGATTTGCGTGACGAGCTTGGGCTCGGTCTGTGTGCTCATTGGCACGGCTCCCTTCGTTGGCATTACCCATATCAGGTTTGCGGGTCAGGGCGGGCGCGCCCAATCTCAGCCTGCCGTCTTGTCCTGCAAGCCCCCCGTTTATGTAATGGGCTCAAGTATAGCTCGAATGGGTACGATTGGCCTAACGAGCGTGCCTGTGAGGAGGCGAACATGGAAGACAAGCATCTATATCGAGAGACGCAATGGGATGTATCGGCCGAGGAAAGCCGTGCGCACCATGGCCTTGTCGCGATCGGTTTTGCGGTGCTTGCCGTGCTGGTGATTGCCTTTTGTATCTGGACGTTTGGTGGTCGCGGCGGCGCTGCATGGGAGTTCGAGGCTGATGATAGCCTACCGATTATGACGGTGAGGAGTACTGGCGGTAATGCCAATACGCTCGCCGTTCCGGGCGATTATTGGTACCCGTGCGATGAGTTTGTGCAGTTGCAGCTGAGTGGTGGGTCTATTCCTGGTGAGGAAATCGAACGCGTGACGTATGATGCGACGTTCAAAACGTTGACGGTGAAGCTCAAAGATCAAGGGGATGTGCCCACGACGATGGATATCGCGCTGACGGAATGGCGCCTGGAGCCCCCGTCGGGTGTTGCGGTGTCCGAGGTCGAGCACGTCAAGATTGTCTATCAGGACGGTTCGACAAACGGGATTGCAAAGGCCGACGGTCTAGCAGAATAGGTGTCGAGCCTAGCAGCCAATTCATAAAAGTTGCGGTGGAATAGTTCCTGATTGTGCGAAAAAGGCTCAAATAGGAATTATTCCACCGCAAGTTATATAGAGAAGGCTGAGCGGGTCAGTGTTGGGTGCCGGCTCTAGAGCATCTGTTCGTTGATGAACATGAGGGTGCCTAGGTATGAGAGCTCGGGGACGTGGCGATAGCCGATGTTGAATGCGGTAAGTTCGCTTGCATCCTCGAGCTTGTTTTCTGCCATCCACCGCACCATGGAGCCGCGCGCCTTTTTGCTGGCGGTCGACCGTTGGATGGGCTTCCCGTTGCGGATACCCTCGCCAAAGAGGCACGTGACGGCTGTGGCGTCGCCCGCGAGGTGGGGCAGAACGGCTTTGGCATACTCTACGCTGGCGAGGTTGACGATCGTGGTGTTTGAACCTGCCGGGGCGATAGCCCGCGCGAGCTTATCGCTCCAAAATGCGTAGAGGTCTCGGGCACCGTCGACGACAAGCTTCGCGCCCATCTCCAGCCGATACGGTTCGACGGCATGAAAGGGACGAACGCACCCGTAGAGGCCGGAGAGGATCCACAGATGGTCTTGCAGCCATGCGAGCTGCGCGGAATCCATCACCTCGGGTGCCATGCTCTGGTATTGAATGCCGTGATAGGACATGGCGGCAGGGGAGAGGTGACGGGCGAGTGCGGGATTGTCGAGATCGCCGCTTTTCAGGATGGGCCCGAACTCATGCAGGGTGTTGAGGCAAGGTCCCAGCAGTTTGTCACTCACGTTCCACAGCGCCTGCAGGCCGCCGCTGCCTTCATTCCGCTCGATATCTAGCAGTGCGCGGTGGAGGCGAGCCGTCTCGCGCACAAAGGGTGGGATGCCCAGGACTTCAAAAGCATCTTGGGCCGCGCGCATCTGCTTGGCGGGCGAAATGATGACCTGCAGCATGGGCTCTCCTCTGCCAAAAAAGTTGCGGTGGAATACGGTCTGTTTTGGCTGTTTATGGGCCAGTTTAGTCCGTATTTCACCGCAACTGATGAAGGGTTGGTTAGGCTCGCTCGATGAAGGCCTTGTAACCGCGATATGCCTCGTAGATGTCGGCCTTGTTGGCGACCTCCCACAGGGCGTGCATGGACAGGACGGCAACGCCGGAGTCGATGACGTTCATGCCGTACTTGGCCATGATGTAGGCGATGGTGCCGCCGCCACCAGCGTTGACGCGGCCGAGCTCGCAGGTCTGGAAGTCCACGCCGGCCTCGTCCATGATGTCGCGGACGAGGGCCACATACTCGGCGTCGGCGTCGTTAGAGCCGCCCTTGCCGCGGCTGCCCGTGTACTTGTTAAAGCACAGGCCGCGACCCATGAAGGCGGCGTTCTTGGTCTCGAACTTGCCGGCATAGCCCGGGTCGAAGCCGGCGGACACGTCGGAGGAGAGCATACGGCTGCGGGCGAGCGCGCGGCGCAGAGCCAGCGGGCTGTCCTCGCCGGCGAGCATCATGATCTCGGCGACGGTGTTCTCGAAGAAGCGACTCGTCATGCCGGTGGCACCCACGGAACCGATCTCCTCCTTGTCGACGATGAGCGTGATGCTCGTGCGCTCCACGTTGGCGACGTCGATCTGGGCGAGCATGGAGGGGTAGGCACAGACGCGGTCGTCGTGGCCATAGCCCAAAATCATGGAGCGGTCGAGGCCCATGTCGCGGGCGGGGCCGGCGGGCACGACCTCGATCTCGGCGGAGAGGAAGTCCTCCTCCTCGACGTCGTACTGCTCCTTAAGGATGTCCAGGAACATTTGCTTGACGGGCTCCTTGGGGGCGTCCTTGTCGTCCTCATCGAACTTGACGGGACGGCCGCCCACGATCACGTCGAGGATCTCGGCGTCGACGGCGTCCTTGGCAGGCTTAGACATCTGCTCGCTCGAGAGATGGATCAGCAGGTCGGAGATGGTAAAGACCGGGTCGTCGGCCTTGTCGCCGATATTGATGTCGACGGTGGTACCGTCCTTTTTGCAGATGACGCCCACGAGTGCGAGCGGGGAGGCCACCCAGTGGTAGCTCTTGACGCCGCCGTAGTAGTGCGTGTCGAGATAAGCCATGTCGCCGGCCTCGAAGGCGGGGTTCTGCTTAAGGTCTAGGCGCGGCGAGTCCACGTGGGCGCCCAGGATGTTAAAGCCCTGCTCGAGCGGGGCGTTGCCCAGGTTGACGAGCATGAGGTCCTTGCCGTGATTGGCGGCGTACACCTTGTCGCCTGCCTTGAGCTCGCGGCCTTCGGCGATCACGGTCTCCAGGTCGACGTATCCTGCCTCCTCGGCCATCTTGATGCCGGTCTTGACGCACAGGCGCTCGGTCTTGTTCTCGCTCAAAAACTGCTTATAGCCGCGGCAAAGCTCCTCGAGCTCCTCGACTTGCTGTGGCGTGTACTTTTTCCATGCGCAGGGACGCTCCATGACGCAGGCTCCTTTCGGATCGATCGTGCTGGTTGATGTACCGTGAGCCATCGTATCACGCGCGGGCTCACGGTGGCGGGGGAGCTTGATGTGAGGTGGCCGCGGGGCGGGGAGCGTGTAAACTGGAGTGAGCAAACCGTGCCCAGCCTAAAGCGAGGTATTCAATATGTCTGACAAGCGCCGCACCTTTGCCGTTATCGACGGCAACTCGCTCATGCATCGCGCCTTCCACGCCGTGCCGCCGACTATGAACGCGCCGGACGGTCGCCCCACCAACGCGATCTTCGGCTTCCTGAACATGTTTCTTAAGATGATCGATGCCTTTAACCCCGACGGCGTGGTCGTGGCGTTTGATAAGGGCAAGCCGCGCGTGCGCATGGAGATGCTGCCGCAGTATAAGGCGCAGCGCCCGCCCATGGACCCCGATCTGCATGCGCAGTTCCCTATGATCAAGGAGCTGCTCGGTGCGCTCAACGTGCCGATTCTGCAGTCTGAGGGCTGGGAAGGCGACGATATCCTGGGAACCATGGCGCGCCTGGGTGAGGAGGCCGGCTGCGACATGCTGCTGGTGACCGGTGATCGCGATATGTATCAGCTCGTGACCGAGCACGTCAACGTGGTCTCGACCCGCAAGGGCCTGTCCGACGTGGCGATCATGACGCCCGAGAGCGTGGACGATCTGTATCACGGTATCACGCCGGCGCTCGTGCCCGACTTTTATGGCCTGAAGGGCGACACGTCCGATAACATCCCCGGCGTGCCGGGCATCGGCCCCAAAAAGGCGAGCGCGCTCATTGCGCAGTACGGTAGCCTGGACGAGGTCATCGCACACGCCGACGAGGTCAAGGGCAAGATGGGCGAAAACCTGCGAGCACACATCGACGATGCCCTGCTGAGCCGCAAGGTCGCGACCATCCGCACCGATGCGCCCGTTGAGCTCGATTTTGAGACGACGTCCTTCCCGGCGTTTTCTGCCGATGAGGTTTCCGCGGCGCTGGGTACGCTTGGTATCACCGCCATGCAGAACCGTTTCTTGGCGCTGATCGGCGGCGAGGGCGGGGCTGCTGCTGCCTCCAGTGTGTTTGAGATGCCTGCGATGGTTCGCGCGGCCGCCGGCGATGCTGACGCGCTTGGTGCCGTTGCGGCTGAGGTCTCCCGTGCGATTGGTGCCGGTGAGTGGGTCGCCGCCGTGGTGGACGACGACAAGGAAGAGGGCGCGCTCTTTGGACTGACGCGCACGCTGTGGTTGGCGACGTCCAAGGGCCTGTTCGCGCTCGAGGAGGGCGACAGCGGTGCGGCGGCTGAGGTTGAGGGCTTCAACTTCGTCCACGGCGTGATTGCCGGCGTGCTTGCGCGCCTGTTTATGGAGGGCCGCGTGGCGAGCCCGGATATGAAAGCGCTGCTGCATGAGCTTTCGCCCATCGATTCCTCCGAGCCCGAGCTCATGGATCCGCTGGCAGTCGATTCCACGCGCATCTTCGATACCGTGGTTGCCGCCTACCTGTTGGATTCCGACCGCTCCGAGTTTGACGAGGCGTATCTGGCCGATACCTATCTGCAGATGGCGCTGCCTGCGGCGCGCGGTGCAGAGGGTGCCGGTGAGGACGCTCCGGCGCCTGCCGCCCGTACGGCGGCCCTGACGCTGGCGCTCGTGGCGCCTTTGCGCGAGTGCATGGCCCGCGAGAATGCCGCCAACGTGTTCGATGGCATCGAGATGCCGCTCGTTCCGGTGCTTGCCAAGATGGAGCGCGCGGGCATGCTTGTGGACCCCGACCGCTTGCATAGTCTGTCCGAGGGCCTGGCGACTCAGATTGCCGAGGTCGAGCGCAGCATTCGCGACCTGGCGGGTGACGAGACCTTTAACATCGGCAGTCCCATGCAGCTCTCGCATGTGCTGTTTGACGTTATGGGGCTTCCGACCAAGGGCCTCAAAAAGACTAAGCGCGGCTATTATTCGACCAACGCCAAGGTGTTGAGCGACCTTGCCCGCGACCACGAGATCGTGCGTCTGATCTTGGATTGGCGTGAGAAGTCCAAGATCAAGTCCACCTATCTGGACACGCTGGGCCCGCTGCGCCGTGGTGACGGTCGCGTGCACACCACGTACAACCAGACCATCACCGCGACGGGGCGTCTGTCCTCGAGCGACCCGAACCTGCAGAACATCCCGACGCGCTCGGAGCTGGGGCGTACCGTCAAGACGGCGTTTTCGGCAGGCGAGGGAAGCGTCTTTTTGGCGGTGGACTACTCGCAGATCGAGCTGCGTCTGCTGGCGCATCTCTCGGGTGACGAGCACCTGGTGCGCGCCTTTAACGAGGGCGAGGACTTCCACGCCGAGACGGCAGCGCGCGTGTTTGGCGTGCCGGTGTCCGAGGTGACTCCCGACCTACGCAGCCGCGCCAAGGCCGTGAACTTTGGCATCGTGTACGGCCAGCAGGCCTACGGCCTGTCGCAGTCGCTGCATATCTCGATGGCCGAGGCGCGCGATATGATCGATCGCTACTACGAGGCCTACCCGGGCGTGCGCACGTTCCTCGACAATGTGGTGGCGCGCGCCAAGCAGACGGGCTATGCCGAGACCATGTATGGCCGCAGACGCCATATTCCCGAGCTCAAGGCCAAAAACCCGCAACTCCGCGGCTTTGGCGAGCGCACGGCCATGAACCACCCCATGCAGGGCACCGCCGCCGACATCATCAAGATCGCCATGGCCCGCGTAAGCCGCCGCCTGGAAGAAGAGGGCTTTGCCGCCCACATGATCTTACAGGTGCACGACGAACTGGACTTTGAGTGCCCCGTCGACGAAGTCGAGCGCCTCACCGCCATGGTCCGCGACGTCATGGAACACGTAGTGGACCTCCGCGTCCCCCTAATCGCCGAAGCCAGCACCGGCATAACCTGGGCCGACGCCAAATAAAGAAGCACCCACAATCCCGAAGTAACCAAAAGCAGAAGGGGGCTCCTTGCCAACAAGGAGCCCCCTTCATTCCAAAAAATCAGCCAAGTATCTAGACACTCAAGACGCCATCTAGGCGGCAAGCAAGTAAACCTAGGACCTGGTCGGGCGGCGCGGATTAGTTTTTCGTAGATTCCGCACGAGCCGGAAAGCACTTAATGTGCTTTCCGAGCGAGCCCAGGACCTGACCGAACGAAAAACTAATCCGCGCCGCCCGGCCAGGCCCGACGAGCCACGTTACCGAGCCGCCAGGATGGCGTCGATGAGCGTCAGTACGCCCCCGTCGTTGTTGCTCGGAATGCGCCACTTAGCATGCGCGTTCATATGCTCCTCGGCATTGTCCACGATAAAGCTGTGACCGACGCGCTCCAGCATGGGAATATCGTTGTACGTATCGCCCACGGCGGCGGCATCGGCGATATCAATGCCGAGCTGCTCGCACAGATGCGCGACGCCGGCGCCCTTGTCGACACCCAGGTTCATAAAGTCGATCCACTCGCGCCCGGCGTTGGTGACGTAGAGCTTGTCCGAGAACTCGGGGCTATAGGTCTCGCGGAAAGCGGGCTCGGCGTCGTAGCCGGGGAAGAAGACCGAAATCTTGTTGGACTCGAAATCCATGCCCTCAAAGCTGTCGACGTAGTTGATCGTGTTGTAGTAGACGCTGATCTCGTCGTGGTACTGATGGTCGCGGGCAGGCACGTAGAACTCGTCGAAGCAGCACAGGACGGGGACAGCGCGAGGATCCTCCGAGGCACGTCTCAAGACCTGCTGATACAGCTCCACGTCAATATTGCTCTTATAGATATAGCTGCCGCGATAGATCACGCACGCTCCGTTGTCGGGACAAAAGGCGAGGCGGTTCTTGATGCCCTCGAACATCTCTTCGAGCTTGGGGGCGGGACGTCCGCTGGCGGGGCAGAATACGATGCCGGCGTCGGCGAGCTTGTCCAGGCGCTCATCAAGACCCTGGGGCAGCACACGCTCGTCGGTCAGCAGCGTCTTGTCCATATCGACGGCGAGAAGCTTAATGTTGCCGATGTTGGCGTCCGATTCGTAAGTTTGCATAAAAATGCGCCTTTCGTTTCGAGATTGTTTCAGACGTTATAACCATCAACTAGTAGTCGAGCGTATTTTCGCAGGAATGGTGCGTATTTGCACTGCAATTCACAAACTAATGAAAAAACTTTTCAGAAATTTGAATTTGTCGCTTGCGCAGCGTGCACTTTATCGTAATATAGCGAACATCGAAAACGGAGACGGCAAAAGAGCCGTTTACCGAGGAAAAGGTACCGTTTGCGATATTTGAATTGCGCCCGGCGATACGTGAAAGGAGAGGCAGATGCAGTTCGTAAAGATCATCACCACTGCAGACAATGCCATCCGACGCCAGCGCGCAATTTCCCGACGACGATAACAATCGTCTCTGTCCGCATGGGGCGCAATGCCTCAACAGAGTCATTTTGAGGTCGTTGGGTTTAAGCACGACATAGCTGCATGTTTCTAGGGCATGCCTGTGATGCATTCTGCTGAATAACCTGATATTGCACGGTTTTTGACCTCAAGGTGACTTGCAACTGACCGATGTTCTAACTAGCTACCAAGGGCGAAAGGAAACAGCCATGAGCAAGGAAAAAGTCGTTCTCGCATATTCCGGTGGTCTTGATACATCCGTTTGTGTCAAGTGGCTCCAGGACGAGAAGAATCTCGATGTCGTTTGTGTCTGCGGCAACGTGGGCCAGGAAGAGACCGGACTGGATGCCAAGAAGCAGAAGGCGCTCGACCTGGGCGTTCTCGATTGCCAGGTACTCGACCTGCGCGACGAGTTCTCCGATGAGTTCCTGACTAAGGCCATCGCCGCAAACTCCATGTACGAGAACAAGTATCCGCTGCTCTCCGCCCTGTCTCGCCCGCTGCTTGCCAAGAAGCTTGTTGAGGTCGCCCACGAGTTTGGCGCGACCTACGTCGCCCACGGCTGCACCGGCAAGGGTAACGACCAGGTCCGTTTTGAGGCCGCCGTCAAGGCCCTCGACCCCGAGCTCAAGGTTATCGCCCCGGTGCGCGAGTGGGATCTGAAGTGCCGTCCCGACGAGGTCGCCTATGCCCACGCTCACAACGTGCCGGTTCCCGAGGGTGCCAACGACAACCCCTACTCCATCGACGACAACCTGTGGGGTCGTGCCATTGAGTGCGGTCACCTGGAGGATCCCTGGAACGAGCCGCTCGACGACGCTTGGGTTATGACCAAGAACCCCGAGGACACGCCGGACACCCCGACCTACACCGAGATTGAGTTTGAGGCCGGCAAGCCCGTCGCCGTCGACGGCAAGAAGATGAAGCTCTCCGAGATCGTCATCGCCCTCAACAAGATTTCGGGCGACAACGGCTTTGGCCGTCTTGACCTGGTCGAGGATCGTCTGGTGGGCCTCAAGAGCCGCGAGTGCTATGAGGTTCCCGGCGCCCTGACGCTCATCACCGCCCACAAGGCGCTCGAGGACATCTGCGTCGAGGGCGACCTGCTCAAGACCAAGATCAAGCTCGAGCAGGATTGGGCCACCGCCGTGTACAACGGCCAGTGGTACAGCCCGCTCAAGAACGCGCTCGACGCCTTTATGGCCGATACCCAGAAGTTCGTGACCGGCACTGTCCGTCTGAAGTTCTTTAAGGGCAACTGCCATGTCGTCGGCCGCAAGAGTCCCTTCAGCCTCTACGACTACGGCCTGGCTACCTACGACCGCGACACCACGTTTGACGAGAAGGCCAGCGCCGGCTTTATCGAGATCGATACGCTGTCGCTCAAGACGTGGGCAAAGGTCCAGGGCCCCAGCTCTGCTGCCGCCCAGGCCTAGCGCCTCCTTCCCTTGGTATCCGCGCGGCCCATCCGCGTGATACATAACGGGCGCACGGGGTCCCTACCTTTCGTTATGCTTGCTGACACTTCTTAACATCGGTGGCCCCTACGTTCCGCCCGCATATATGATGCCGCGACTGTGGCTGAGTCCGAGCCCCGCCGGGGTTGTCCGGCGGGGCTCCTTCTATCAATTTGGCGGCTCTGCGCCTATATATGAGGAGTATCCATTATGTTCAATGCTATCGCGCATGCTTTACTTGCCCTCGCGCCCGAGTTCGATGCTGCAAGGGTCGAGGACGTCCCTATGAGCCTGAAGGCCTGGATCGATGGTTCGCAGGGCAACATCCGGAGGGAGACGTTGGGCGCCAAGTGCATGGCGCGTCACTTCTTTGCAAATTAGCTACATGGCACCGCACACGGTGGGGAATGTGTAAAACTAGCGGTTGAAAAATCGCTTTAGCGATATGGCGCATTGCTTTGGGCGCTTGTTTTGGTATTTGATGAAAGGGGACGATCCCATGGCTCTTTGGGGCGGTCGTTTTGAGGCGGGCGTGGCCGAGGTTACGCAGGAGTTTGGCGCGTCGCTGCCGGTCGACAAACATCTCTATAAGCAGGATATCGCCGGCTCTAAGGCACATGCCAAGATGCTGGCCGCCCAAGGCATCATCAGTGCCGAGGACGAGCAGGCGATTGCCAAGGGCCTGACCGGAATCGAACAGGATATCGATGCCGGCAACTTCACCTTCGACATCAACGACGAAGACATTCATATGTCCATCGAGAGCGAGCTGACGCGCCGCATCGGCGAGGCCGGTAAGCGCTTGCATACCGGGCGTTCGCGCAACGACCAGGTGGCGACCGATACGCGCCTGGGCGTCAAGGCGCTGGCCAAAGAGCTCATGGAGGCCAATCTTGGGCTGCGTCATGTGCTGGTTGATGCGGCCAAGAAGTACGACAAGGTGATTCTGCCGGGCTACACGCACATGCAGCATGCTCAGCCCGTGCTGCTGTCGCATCATCTGCTGGCGTATTCCTGGATGTTCGCGCGCGACTTTACACGCCTGAAGGCCGCCTTTGATGCCGCCGACAACTGTCCGCTGGGCGCTGCCGCGCTTGCCGGCACGAGCTATCCGCTCGATCGTCAGATGACGGCTGCCGAACTTGGCTTTGCGGGCGTGATTCCCAACTCGCTCGATGCGGTTTCCGACCGTGATTTCCTCCTCGACCTGCATTACGCCGGCTCCGTCATGGCGATGCACCTGTCGCGTCTTTCCGAGGAGATCGTGCTGTGGTCGAGCTCCGAATTTGGCTTTATCACGCTTTCCGACTCTTACTCCACCGGTTCGTCCATCATGCCGCAGAAGAAGAACCCCGACTTTGCCGAGCTTATCCGCGGCAAGAGCGGCCGAGTCTATGGCAACCTGGTGCAGCTGCTCGTGACCATGAAGGGCTTGCCGCTCGCTTATAACAAGGACTTGCAGGAGGACAAGGAGGGCGCGCTCGATACCGCCCATACGCTCATGCAGTGCCTGTCCGTTATGGCCGGTATGATTTCGACCTGGACTGTCAACGAGGATGCCATGGCGCGCGAGTGCGGCGTGGGGCACCTTGCCGCTACCGATGTTGCCGATTACCTGGCCAAGCGTGGCCTGCCGTTCCGCGAGGCACACGCCGTGGTGGGCCATCTGGTCCTGATGTGTGAGAAGCGCGGCTGCAATCTTGAGGACCTGCCGTTTGAGGTGTTCCAGGAGGCAAGCTCGCTCTTTGAGCACGACATTACCGAGGCGCTCGACATCCCGTCGATTGTCGCTGCACGCACGACCGAGGGCGGTACCGCCCCTGCCGCCGTTGCCGTGCAGCTGCAGCGTGCCGAGGCACAGCTCGTGGCCGACGAGGGCGTGTTTGGATCGCTGACCAAGGTCGTCGAGATGGGCCACGGGATAAAGTAGGGATTTGACTGAAGCGGCTTTGGCCATTTATCGATAAATCGTTTTTGCTTTTACGGGTGTCTGCTGATGCGGACGCCCGTGTTTTGTTGCTATGGGGGAGGGGCTTGTCGAGAACTTCTGTAGGACCTTTGGGCAGGTTGTGAAGGGGTTACGTTCGCGGGCGGCAACCGACCGCCTGCTCTGTTCGATGCGGTTGATGGGCGGTCGGATGGTACTCTAATCGGGCTTCGAAACAGAAGTGACACATATGGAGCGCTTTAATAAATTGCAGCGTTTCAATAAACAGCTTTTTGTTTAACTGCAGCTAAAACTCTGTTACGATGCAGTCCAGGCGGGTGCCGGAATGGGACTTGGGCACGCGCGAACCTACTTGAAAGGCTACTTTTATGGCTATCGAGAAGACCTTCATCATGATTAAGCCCGACGCCGTGCGCGATCGCAAAATCGGCGAGATTGTTGCTCGCATTGAGCGCAGCGGTCTTGTCATCGAGCGCATGGAGATGACCACGCTCGAGCGCGCTACCGTCGAGGAGCACTACGCCCATCTGGCCGACAAGCCCTTCTTTGGCGGTCTCTGCGACTTTATGACGAGCGGTCCGGTCGTCAAGATGGTCGTTTCCGGTCTCTCCGCTGTTGCTAAGATGCGCACCCTCATGGGCGCTACCAACCCGCTTGACGCTGCTCCTGGTACCATCCGCGGCGACTTTGCCGTCGATGTCAACGCCAACGTGATCCACGGCTCCGACTGTTTGGAGAACGCCGAGATTGAGATCAAGCGCTTCTTTGGCTAAACCAGCTTTGACTCCTTAAAGCTGTTAGCGTGTGGCTTGGGCGCCGCGGAGCTCCATCCG
>NZ_JADPCH010000007.1 GCF_015670745.1 Collinsella aerofaciens
CATGCCCGAGGACGATTGGGGAACTAAGCCCTCGTCCCTCCCCGGGATATGTAGCGAGTCGGAGTACCCTTGCTGTTACTCTGCTTTGCCCACAGAGTTGAGGTTGGTCATGCGGATCTTAACCAGCTCGGTGATCTCACGCATGCCCTCCTTGGCCGGCTTCTTGGGATCGAAGCAGGCAGGGTTCTCGGCCATGTAGGCCATGAAGCCCTTGGTGTAGGCCTGACGCAGCTCGGTGGCGTAGTTGACCTTGCAGATGCCGTTCTTCACGGCCTCGGCGACCTGCTCATCGGGCACACCGGAAGTGCCGTGCAGAACCAGCGGCACGTCGACGGCGTCGCGGATGGCCTTGACCACGGACTGCTCGATGTGAGGATCGCTCGTGTACACGCCGTGGCTGGTGCCAACGCCAATGGCCAGCGAGGTGCAGCCGGTGCGCTCGACGAACTCCTTGGCCTCGGCCGGATCGGTGTAGGGGCTCTCGCCCTCAACCGCGGGACCGTCGTCCTCCTTGCCGCCAACCTTGCCAAGCTCGGCCTCGACGGGCACACCCATGGCGCGGCCAGCGTCGGCGACGGACTTGGTCAGAGCGATGTTGTCCTCGAAAGACTCGTGAGAACCGTCAATCATGACAGAGGTGTAGCCCGTGCGGAAGGCCTGCATGCAGCGGTCATAGCCATCGCCGTGATCGAGGTGCAGAGCGACGGGCACGGAAGCGCGCTCGGCGGCAGCCTTGACCATGCCGTAGAAGTAGTCCAGACCAGCGGTCTTGATGGTGCCCGGGGTGGTCTGCATGATGACGGGGGACTTGGTCTCCTCGGCAGCGGCCAGAACGGCCATAACAAACTCGAGGTTCTCGACGTTGAACGCGCCAACGGCGTAATGGCCGGCCTGAGCGTCCTTGAGCATCTTTTCGGTGGTAACAAGTGCCATGAGCGTTTGCTCCTCTCCCTCGCCCGCATCTGGACATCGGGCGTACGTGTCCGCAAGACGTTTTACCTTGCGTTTTGCTGCGTCCATTGTATGAAATTCAGCGGCTTTGCATGTGCGAGATATTGAGCCCATGCAGGTCAATACAGTCGTTTTTGAAAAGTAAACGGAAGGAATTGGAGCCGAGTGGGCGTATTCGATATTGAATTTTGGGCGTTCAGCGTCTTTCTTTTATAGAAAAGATAAGTAATCGAAAGGCGTTTTCTTACTCAAAAAGAAAATGAACGAAAATAGACTCAACACAATTCCTGCAAATTTCGGTTGAGAATGGAGCAGCTATGGCCCATGCGACAACCCGAGCTTTCGCCGATGAGCGTCGTTCCGCCATCATGGAAATGCTCGAACATAACGCCTCGGTGCAAGTGGCAGAAATCGCCCAGACCTTTGGCGTGTCCTCCGTTACCGCCCGCGCCGACCTGGACGCGCTCGCCGAGTCCGGCAAGTTGCGCCGCACGCATGGTGGCGCCGTGTCTCTCCAGAAGCGACTGACCGTATCCACCCAGGATCGCCGCATCAACGTCAATGTCGCCGCCAAGCAGGCCATCGCGCAAAGCGCCATCGAGCTCGTCGGCAATGGCGACACGCTGCTTGTCGACTCGGGCACCACGGCGCTCGAGTTCGTCCGGCTCCTCGATCAGCGCGACGGCATCACCGTCATCACGGCCGACATTACCATCGCCGATTACATCGACGAGAGCATGCCCTCGGTCGATGTCGTCATGCTGGGTGGGGCACTGCGCAAAGGTCATCGCTATCTGTACGGTCCACTTACCATGCAGGCGCTCCAAATGGTCCACGCCGACCTTGCCGTCATGTGCCCCGGCGCTTTTGTCCCCCGCTGCGGCTTTACGACCGACTTTCCCCAAATGGCCGAGACCAAAACGGCTATGATCGCCGCAGCCCATCAAAGCGTCGCCCTCATGGACGCCAGCAAGGTTAACGGACGCGGCATGTACCGCTTTGCCGAGCTGGCAGATGTCGACACCATCGTGATGGACCGTGACCCCGATCATGCCGTCGCCACCTCAATCGCCGAGATCGTCGACGACGCCCGCCCAAATCTCCTCATCGCTGGCGCTTAAATAAAAACCACCACAAAGGTGCCTGTCCCCTTTGTGGTGGTTGAGCGTTAAAAGCGAAATATCGCTACTTGGAAAGCTCGTCGGCGAGGGCCTCGATCTGGGCGCGCGATGCGTCGTTGAGCGAACCCATGACGGTCACTTTGTTCTGCGTCTGGGCGATGTCCTTCATGCCCTCGAGCTCCTTGGTCATAACCTTGGCAGCGGCAGGCGCCCAGGAACCGGCCTCGACGAGCGCAACCGTACGGTTCTGATAGGCGTGCTCGGCAAGCGTATGGATAAAGGTGCTCATGAACGGGAAGATCTCGCCCTGATAGGTGATGGAGGCGAGCACCAGGCGGTCGTAGCGGAACGCGTCCTCAACGGCCTCAGCCATATCATCGCGAGCCAGGTCAAAGACGGAAACCTTCTGGCCGCGGGCCTCGAGCGCAGATGCGAGCTCTTCAACGGCAGCCTTCAGATGCCCATACACACTCGCATAGGCAATCGTGATGCCCTCGTCCTCGGGCTGATAGCTCGACCAGGTGTTGTAGGTGTCGAGGTAATAGCCCAGGTTCTCGGTCAGCACGGGACCGTGAAGCGGGCAAATGATCTGGATGTCCAGATTGGCGGCCTTCTTGAGCACGGCCTGCACAAACTTGCCGAACTTGCCCACGATGCCAAAGTAGTAACGGCGCGCTTCGCAGGCCCAGCCCTCGGGATCCTCGATGTCGTTGGCGCCAAACTTGCCAAAGCCGTCGGCACTAAAGAGCACCTTGTCGGTGGCCTCGTAGGAGAAGAGCACCTCGGGCCAGTGAACATTGGGGGCACCGACAAAGGTTAGGCTGTGGCCGCCCAGGTCGAGCACGTCGCCATCTTTGACGACCATCTTGCGCTCGGAGAAGTCGGTGCCAAAGTAGTTGACCATCATGCGGAAAGCACCCATGCTAGCCACAATCTGCGCCTGGGGATAGCGCTCCATAAAGGCGGCGATACCGGCGGAATGATCGGGCTCCATGTGATGGACAACCAGGTAGTCGGGCGTACGGCCATCGAGCGCGGCCTCGAGGTTGCCGAGCCACTCGTCGACAAAGCCAGCGTCGACCGAATCGGCGACAGCAATTTTATCGCCCAAGATAACATAGCTGTTGTATGCCATGCCGTTCTCGGACACGTCGTACTGGCCCTCGAACAGGTCAATGTCGTGATCGTCGACGCCAATATAGCGGATATCCTTGGTGATCTCCATCAGGCAAAGCCTCCTAGATAGACAAAAGAACCCGTCTATCATAACACTCGCCTTTAGAGCCACAGCTATCTACCGGCATCCTTATCGATTGTTATTGATGCGGAATATACCGCTTTTGACCTGCAAAAACTATGCGCGAGGCTCTGCCGTGCTATGTCGAACGATGAGCTGACCGGGGATGCGAATGGCGACGGTTTTGTCCGTTGCCCCCGCCTTGGGAACCGCGTGCTCGAACACCTCGCGTCCACGCTGATGCAAATCAAATCGAACGGTCGTGAGCTCGTTGTGTGCGACAAAATCATCGAGCGAATCGTCGACGCCCACCACGCTCACGTCCTCGGGCACGCGCAAGCCGCTATCGCGCAGCGCTGCAATGGCGCCATTTGCCATCTGATCGTTTGCCGCATAGATCGCCGTCATGGTGCGATCGTGCTCGGCCAGGTACCTACCGGCCTCGTAACCGCTGTTGGCAGACCAGTCGCCCTCGAGCGGCTCTGCCGGCTCGATGTGCTTACGCTCGAGCGCATCCTGCCAGCCGGCGCGACGGAACTGTTCGTCAATCGAAAAGGACGGGCCGCCGATAAAGCGAATCTGTTCATGTCCCAGCTCAAACAGATGATTCATGAGCAACAGCGAGCAGCCGTAATGATCGGAGTCAACCGTAGTCACCCGCGGGTGCGCATACATGGTAACGATGACCGTGCCAATACCCGGCAACGGATCGAACGTCTCAAAATCGGGAGCCATACGGCTCATGCCGATAATGATGCCGTCCACGGGCAGCGCGGCCATACGACGTGTTGCCTCGGCAAGAGAGAATTCCTCGGTCTTGGACATCTCGACCAGTGTGATGGCGCAATTATGCTCGCGAGCAGCGCTGGCGATGCCGTCAATCATTGAGAGGTTGCCAAACTTGGTGACATCGTTGACGCACAGGCCGACCGAATGGTAACGGCCGTCACGCAACGAACGGCCGGCATAGCTCGGACGGAAGCCGAGCTCTTGCATAGCGGCTTGCACGCGCTGGCGCGTCTGTTCGTTAACGTTGGGCAATCCGTTGGCAACGCGCGAAACCGTCTGTTGCGAAACACCGGCAGCGCGGGCAACGTCGGCCATGGATACCGGACGCGTACCCGTATCGTTGGAAGGGCGCCTTGCCACAAAATCACCTTCGCTCTCGCAGGATCTGAATAGTGCGAATGTCGGCCCGGGCAGAAACACACCCCGCGCCGAAGCCCGCTATCGTCGGACGCATGTTAACGTACTCTACTTTTTCTATCAGCGGTTCTTTTGCTCCATATGTCCATACGGCCACACCGTTCACGGCCGAAAATCTACCGATTACCAGATTCTCAAAAAAGGAGATACATTGTGTTATGAGTACGTTAACATACCCTTTAACGTGCGGCGCCGCGAACGTCTGGTTTGTGGTGCTCAAAATTGTTAACGTACTCATAATGACACGGACCAGTCTCTCCGGCGTCAAGGAAAGGACTCCCATGACCACCCCCGACGAAAAGACATTCGCCACGCTCACCAAACTGTTTGAGGAGGAGTTTGGCCCCATCGGCGACCGCCAGGTGCTCTATGTGCACGCGCCCGGCCGTTCCGAAATCAGTGGCAACCACACCGACCACGAGGGCGGCCACGTCATCGCCGGCTCGCTCGATGTCGCCGTTGACGGCATTGCCGTAGCGACCGACACCAACAAGATTCGCGTCGCCGACGAGGGCTACCCCACCTTTGAGATCACGCTCGACACGCTGGATATTCAAGCGTCCGAGAAGGGCACGTCCGCGAGCCTCGTCCGCGGCATGGCCCACGAAATCGCTGCTCTGGGCGTTGAGCCCCAGGGCTTCGACTTCGCCTTCACCTGCTCTGTCCCCTCGGGCGGCGGCCTTTCCAGCTCCGCTGCTGTCGAGGCGGCATACGGTCGCGCCATGGAGACGCTCTGGGGCGCACCCGCCATTGAGCCCGTCGCGCTCGCTCAGATGAGCCAGCGCACCGAGAACAACTACTACGGCAAGCCCTGCGGCCTGATGGACCAGGCCGCCGTATGTCTGGGCGGCCTCGCCTACATGGACTTTGAGGACCAGGCTCAGCCTAAAACCAAGAAGCTCGAGCTCAACTTTGAGGATCACGGCTACGCGCTCGTGCTCGTTAAGGTCGGTGCCGACCACGTGGCCGCCACCGACGACTACGCCGCCGTTCCGCGCGAAATGCAGGACGTCGCCGCCGAGTTTGGCAAGGAACGCCTGTGCGAGGTCGATGTTGCCGACTTTGACGCCAAGCTCCCCGAGCTGCGCGCCAAGCTGGGCGACCGCGCCTGTCTGCGCGCCGTTCACTACTGGTACGAAAACGGCCTGGTCGACAAGCGCTGGGCTGCCCTGAACGCCGGCGACATCGATCAGTTCCTGGTCCTGACGCGCGAGTCCGGCGCCAGCTCTGCCATGTACCTGCAGAATGTCGTTGCCAAGCTGGGCTCCGAGCAGCCCTCGATGTATGCCCTGGCACTGGCCGAGCACGTGCTCGACGGCCGAGGCGCCGTCCGTATCCACGGTGGCGGCTTTGGTGGCACCATCCAGGCCTTCGTGCCGCTCGACCTGGTCGACACCTTCATCGCCAAGATGAACGGCTGGCTGGGCGAGGGCTCTGCCCGCCACTACGCAATTTCTGACAAGGGGGCCTACGCGGCATGGCTGTAATGACTGACGTGCGCGAGGCCGCGCAGAACCTGATCGAGTACGCCATCCACCGATCGATGATCGGCCAGGACGATCGCATCTGGGCGTATAACACCATTCTCGAGTGCATCGGTGCTACGGGCCCGGCGCTCGACATGGCCTGGGCGCTCCAGGTCGAGAAACTCTCGCTCTTGCACCCCGATACCCTGCCCAACTTTGACCTTGAAGGCACACTTGCCGCGCTTGCCGAGGCGGCTGTTGCCAACGGCGCCGCCGAGGACACGGCATCGGGCCGCGACCGCATCGCCATGCGCATCATGGGCGCGCTCATGCCGCGCCCGTCTGCCGTGATTGACGAGTTTACCGGCCGCATGGGCGTCAACGAGCCCCGCGCCGCGACCGACTGGTTCTACGGCCTGTGCTGCGACGCCGGCTACGTGCGCCGTGCCGCCATCGCGCGCAACATCAAATGGAGCACCCCCACCAACTGGGGCGATCTTGAAATCACCATCAACCTGTCCAAACCCGAGAAGGACCCGCGCGATATCGCCGCGGCAGGTGCAGCCAAGAACATGGGCGAGAAGTATCCCGCCTGCCAGCTCTGCATCGAGAACGAGGGTTACCCCGGACGCTCCGCCGCGGCTGACGGCGGCGCTCATCCCGCCCGCCAGAATCTGCGCGTTATCCCCATCCAGCTCGACGGCGAGCGTTGGGGCTTCCAGTACAGCCCGTACGCGTACTTTAACGAGCACTGCATTGCCATGAGCTCCGAGCATCGTCCGATGCACGTCGACCGCAAGGGGCTGACCTGCCTGCTCGATTTTGTGGACCTGTTCCCGCACTACTTTATCGGCACCAACGCCGACCTGCCCATCGTGGGCGGCTCGATTCTGTCGCACGACCACTTCCAGGGCGGCGCGCACGAGTTCCCCATGATGCATGCCACCGAAGTCTCGCAGTTTAGCGTGCCCGGCTTTGACCAGGTCAGCGGTACCGTGTTGCAGTGGCCGCTTTCGGTGCTGCGACTGCGCTCGCACGACCGCGCCCAGTTGCTCGACGCTGCCGAGAAGATTATCCTCGCCTGGCGCGAGTGGACCGATGAGTCTGTGGGCGTTATCGCGCACACGGCCGACGGCGTAGCGCACAACACCGTGACGCCCGTCATCCGCCGCGTCGACTTCCGCGGCAATGCCGGTGGCGAGATTTACGAGGCCTACCTGGCACTTCGCTGCAACATCACGACCGACGAGCATCCGCTGGGCGTTTTCCACCCGCATGCCGAGTATCACCATATTAAAAAGGAGAACATCGGCCTGATCGAGGTCATGGGCTTGGCCATTTTGCCGCCGCGCCTGGTTCCCGAGCTCGGCGCTGTCCGTGAGCACCTGTTGGCGGCCAAGACCGATGCCAGCTACGACCTTGCCGGTGCGCTCGAGGGCGACGACCTTTGCCGCAGCCACGCCGCATGGGCCGAGGACGTCTTTGCCCGCCGCGCCGACGAGCTTACGGCGGACAACGCCATCGACATCCTGCACGAGGAGGTCGGCGTGGTGTTTGGCCACGTGCTCGACAACGCCGGCGTCTTTAAGTGGGACGAAGCCGGCCGCGCCGCCCAACAGCGCTTTATCGACTCACTGTAATGATCCCTTGGGGACGGAGGAAAACGGATCACTTCGTCTTCAAGACAACGGCGCCCGCCGGCAACATCGCCGGCGGGCGCCGTTTTTTGAGTGTAGTCATTGGGGATGTTCTTAAACGACTGGTCATTAAAGAACGTCCCCGACGACTAATGACTCGAGCGTGGAAAATCTCCCACTTTGAGCTCGTATGGGCACCAAAAGCGGGAGATTATCCACGCTCATTCTATTAGGAGTCGCAACCGCTACAACTCTACGACCTCAACGCCGTTGTAAATCTCGTCCCAGCGGTCCATGACCAGGTGGCCGGTCTTGGGATCCATGGCGTTGAGCTTGCCGCAGGTATTGGCGGTCTTGAGCACCGTGACGTCGTCGGCACCAGCAGCAATGGCATGCGCAAAGCCGGCGATGGTCGAGTCGCCGGAACCCGTCGCGTTCACAGCCGCAATCGCGGGCGTCTTGGCGCGGAACGCGCGCCCCTCATGGAAGCCTACCGAACCGGCAGCACCCATCGAGACAACGACCCAGGGGATTCCGGCAAAGCGGCCATCGGCGGCAAGTGCCTCGCGCAGGGCATCGACATCATCGGTCGTAAAGGACGTACCCAGCAGGCCGTTAATCTCGGTCAGGTTGGGCTTTACGAGCTCAGGCTTAGCGTCGGACTCCAGCGCGGCCTCCAGCGATGCGCCCGAGGTGTCGAGCAGCACCTTGGCGCCCGCCTCTTCGGCGATCTTGACGAGCTCGGCATAGTAGCCGGCATCGACGCCACGCGGCAGCGAGCCCGAAAGCGTCACAACGTCAGCCTTCGCTGCAAGCTCGGCGAACTTGGCCGTAAAGGCCTCGAGCTCGGCTGGGACGATCTGTGGGCCGCTCTCCAGCAGCTCGGTCTGATTACCCTCGTGCAGAATATTCAGGCAAATGCGCGTCTCACCGGCGATGGGCACAAAGTCATTCTTGACGCCATCGGCATCCATGAGCTCGGCCATATAGGCACCCATGTGACCGCCAAGCAGGCCGGTCGCAAGCACATCGTCGCCCAACTGCAGCAGCACACGGCTCACGTTGAGGCCCTTGCCACCAGCGGTCTTTTCGGGCATCACGCGGTTAACATCGTCGATGATCAGCTTGTCGAGCTGATAGCGCGTATCAATCGACGGGTTCATGGTAACGGTCAGAATCATGTTGGACTCCTGTTTAGAAAACCGGCCCGCGCCCCATCACAGAAACGCGAGCCGTCAATTAAAAAGCTGCAGAATGCCGGGTGCCGCCAAAAACGAAGCACCCAAGCTCAGCAAGCAAAAGTGTTATCAGAGCAACTCGCCCGCCAGATGGCTTCGCAGCGGCGACTGGTCTGGCGTTCGGTAGAACGCCGGAACCTCCTTAGTCGTGGTATTCGCCGCGGTCCCACTTCTCGAGAAACTCGTCAAAGAAGTGCGGGTCGGCCTGAGCCTCGGCGTCGGCCTTATTGCAGGCATCGATCTTGGCAATCAGGGCATCGTGCTCGGGAGTCTTGTCGTAGGGCTCCTCCAGGAAGGCAAGCATGATATCGGCCATCAGGAACTCGCCGGTGATCTTACCGCCAAAGCCCACGATGTTGGCGTTGAGCTCGCGACGGGCATACAGGGCAGAGGTCATATCGCGGACCAGGGCGCAGCGGGCGCCGGGAACCTTGTTGACGGCGTTGGTGATGCCGATGCCGGTGCCGCACAGGGCCACGCCAAAGTCGGCCTTGCCGCTGGCAACAGCCTCGCCCACGGCCTTACCGTAGATGGGATAGTGCGTACGGGTGTGGCTGTAGGTGCCGCAGTCGAGCACCTTGTAGCCAGCCTGCTCCAGGCGGTCGGCCAGATAGATCTTCTCGTCCGTAACGATATGGTCGCAACCGATTGCGATGGTCTTCTTCATCAGAACGTCCTTTCGTCTGAATTCACAAGTTGAGATAGAAGTTCGAGTTCTCGGTGGCTCTCGTTAGGCCATCTTATTGAGCATGTCGACACGGATCTGGTGACGGCCGCCGGCGTACTGGGCGCGCAGGAACTCGCGGGCGATCTTCTTGGCGACCTCGGTGCCCACAACGCCCGGGCCCATGGTGACCATACGCGAGCCGTTGTGCTCGCGGGTCATGTAGGCGGAGCGCTCGTCGGAAATGTTGGCGACGACCATGCCCTTGATCTTGACGGCGGCCATATAGGAGCCGACGCCGTACTTATCGAATGCAAAGCCCTGGGAATCCTTGTGCTCCAGCAGGTCCTTGGCAACGGCGGTCGCGGAATCGACAAAGTCCGCGGCAGGGGTCTCGGAATAGTCGACGACCTCGTGACCGTCGGCGATGAGCATCTCCTTGATGGACTCCTTCATCGACATACCGTCGGCATCGGAAGCGATTACAACCCTCATGACATCCTCCTTGAGAGATACGCTGGCGCGTAGTTTCTGTTTGGAAGTGTTGAATCGCGATCAGGTCCGGGCATCTGAATGTGCGGTTCTTCACTGTTCATGTTTATTTGAACACATTCGAACATTAACTGCAACAATTATTTGTTTGTCTTTGTTCTTTTTTGAACAAATACCGTTCGCGGATGATTGCTGACCGTTTGGACTCAGAAAAGGCCCGGCTTACCGCGCATTCAACAAACAAAAGGGCGGCCAAGAACGTGTCTCGGCCGCCCTTCGGCGGTATTCCCCGGTATATACAGCTGTTTTAGCTACTCGGACTGCCCACCCTTTTTGGCGTGCTTGGACGGAGCACTCAGAAAGCGGCCCGTCAAATAGTTCGCCGGGCCGGAAATATCGATCCCCAGCAGTACGTGTCCCAGCCACAGGAACGCCGCGAGCACCAGCAATGGAATCACGCACGAGGTCACGATCATCACGATGACGCCTTCGATCAGATCGGTCACCTGCCGCACAATTTCATCGGTCATCTGCTTGGCGCCGCTGGTCACCGACGTGACGAGACCCGAGGCACCGTCGGCAAGCTGCTCAAGCACGTTCTTGGACTCTGTGGACTCGGTCTTTTTCTTGCTTGTTTTGGAGCTATCGCTATCTGCCGCGCTCGCAGCGTCGGCCGCCTTTTGCTCGGCCGCCTCGATGCTAACGCGATACGTTTCATCGACCTTTTGCGACACCCATACGCTCGCGGGCACGAGCGCCATGCCGATCACAGCAACCACCAGCACACGCGTTGCCACGCGGCGAATGACCGTGCTCGTACTCCAGCGCCCGTGAATGCCGAGCGACACCGCAAAGAGTACCAACGCAAACGGGATTAAGATGCCCAAGCCAACCGACCACAAAATCGTGAGCAAATATTTCTCTAGGTAGAGCACGGCAAGCACGATACCAAGGTTGCCTGAAAGCTGCGCGAGCTGCTCGGCAACTGGCGTTCCCGTATCGCCCGGCAGCGCAGTGATACCCGCAGATAGGGCGACGCACGAGGTCGTGAGCGCCAAAACATTGCCCTTCTTTTGATCGATGACCTCGATGGTGGAGTCCCAGGTCTTGGTATCGGCAAAATGCGGACGAGCTACAAAGCCCGACAACAGCGCCAGTACCACGAGCGCAACGATAAAGCCAATCTGTAGCTTTTTGTTTGCGCACACGATATCGGACAGACTGGGCTGTAGCTCGGTTACCGTCGTATGCTCAGTTATCTGGACAGGACGCCCATGGGCCATCTCGTGCGCACCTCTTTTTTGTATTGACCCGTTATCCGGCATTTGGATACCTCCTCATTCCGGCCTGTATTGCGGGTGAAAGTATACCCATCCAGCGAAAAACCGAACGGGAGGGCGTGCAGAAGCTCCATAACGCTGCTAGTCGAACAGTGCCATTTCAAAACTATGCCGGTTTACTACCGTAAAACCGATAGGACCGACCACATTTGCTATTAGCAGAAAATGGCAAGCTTTCTACCTGCGGCTTTGATAACGCTGTTCTTTCTATAGTTGAAAGAATACGATTCATCGTAGTAAACCGGCATAGTTTTGTAACCGACGGGTCGAGTCGGCACCGCAACAAACCTAATAACCCGTTTTCTTCCATCCTCAAAGGATCAAATGCATGGCAGGAGTGTCCCTAACTGCCGGCAGATAAGGAACGTCCCCAAGTGCCGGGTAAAAAGAAAAAGCCCTGTCGCGAGTCTGCGGCAGAGCTTTTGGAAGGGGACTTGGTTGTGCGGACTCGTTAGGCGAGCTTGGCCTCGAGCTCGGCGATGCGCTTGTAGGCATCGATAGTAAAGCGGGTCTGCTTCTCCAGAATCATAGTGGTCATGAGAGTATCCTGAGCGTGAGCCATGATGAAGGTCATCTCCATCTCGCCGCCGCCGGCCTCCTGCGAAAGCAGCTTGGTCTGCGTGTCGTGGGCACCGATGAGCGCATCGCTGGCATCCTTGTGCAGCTGCTCGGCCTTCTCAAAATCACCCTCGCGAGCAGCATCGAGCGCTGCAAGCAGATCGGTCTGGGCGTCACCTGCGTATGCGACGATCTCGAATCCAACCATCGAGATTTCTTCTTTGGTTGCCATATTGCGTTCCTTTCACATATGAACCAATGGAGAGCATCGCGTCCGGGCATACGCGCTGCGTTCTGTATGGCAGAAACATTAACATTCAAACAAAAAAGAACAACGCAAAACATAATTTCAAGCTATGAACGGTCAAATTTCGCCCGTGAACGGTTTCCAAACCATTTCGAACAATATCAAACATGATTAACGGAAACCCAAACAGGACCGCGCCCTAGCGCAAATCGCGCACCGTATCGCCCTCTACGAGCACGCCGGGGATCAGCATGTGCTCCACGCCAGACGCACCCCCCTCGGCACCGGCGATCTTATCGACTGCCCACATGCCGACACGCCTGTTGTCAAAGCGCACGGTGGTCAGGCGACGGTCGGGCACGATATCGCCCAGGCTGTCATCAACACCCACCACGCTCACGTCCTCGGGCACACGCCTTCCGCGCGATTCGAGCCCGCGAATGCAGCCGTAGGCCATGGCGTCGTTGGAGGCATAGATGGCAGTACAGGTCGGATCGTCCGCCAGAGCCTGGCCTGCGGCATATCCGCTCTGCGCCGTCCAATCGCCACGGATGAGTCGCGGCAGCTCAATACCATGTGCGCGCAATGTCTCGCGCCAGCCTTCCTCGCGCTGCATGCCCGAAAGCGAGCGCTCGGGACACGAGATAAAGTGCACGGTCTTGTGCCCCTGCCCCAGCAAGTACTCGACCACCTGGCGCGAGCAATCGAACTGGTCGTTATCGACCGTAGAGCACAGCGGGTGCTCCAACATCGTAACGAGCACCGTCTGCATGCCGGGCAGCGGCTCGAAGGTTCCAAAGTCCGCCGGCATGCGGTTCATAATCACGACCATACCGTCCACCGGCAGTGCGCTCATACGCGACGATGCACTCTCGAGGGTATAGGGGTGTCCATCTACTTTAGTAAGGGTGATGGCGTAGCCATGCTTATCGGCGGCGGCGGCAAAGCCCTCCATGCGGTCGAGGTTGCCAGTGCCGGTAATATTGAACATGGCGACGCCGACGGTCTTAAACTTACCGCGACGCAGCGATCGACCGGCAAAATTGGGGCGATAGCCCAGCTCGCGCATGGCGGCACGCACGCGCTCCTTGGTCTCGGGGCGCACGCTGGGCGAATCGTGAACGGTGCGCGAGACCGTCTGTTCCGAGACGCCCGCGAGACGCGCCACATCCTTAACGGATACCGATTTTTTAACAGCGGCCATAGGTCGATCTTTCTATGTCAACGATGCCATTGGTGACACCCTACGCAGTCATTTTTAACGCCTTCAAGTATATCCAACGCCTCCCCCACCATACGCTCACCACCCAAAAACTACCGTTCACCGACATTTTTGCTTCCCCGAACAGCTTTTGTCGACCAAATGTTAACGTTGCCATTATGCAAACACAGAGCCACCGGGCGGCTCAAACGTTTACGCGCAAGGAATCGACGGTCCACAGGCACAGGGGCCATCGGTTCGCGTCTTATTTTGTGTCGCAAAATGGCAACGTCAACATTTTGGCAACCAAACGTCAAAAGCTACCATCGTTGCCAACCCACCGACTCTTAGGAGCTTTGCATGGAGCAACTTATCGCCATCATCGAAAAGGGGCAGCCCTTTTTCAACGCGATCGCCCGCAACAAGTACCTCAAGGCGATCCGCGACGGTTTTATCTCCGTCATCCCCATCATCATCTTCTCGTCCATCTTCTGCCTGGTAGCCTCGGTCCCCAACATCTGGGGTTTCTACTGGCCCGATGACATCAACAACGCCCTGTGGAAGTGCTACAACTACTCCATGGGCATCCTGGCCATCGCCTGCGCCGCCACCACCGCCAAGCACTTCGCCGACGCTCAGAACCGCGACCTGCCCAAGAACAACCAGATCAACTTTATCTCGTGCATGTGCGCGGCCATCATCGGCTTCTTGCTCCTTTCGAGCGACACCATCGCCACGGACGCCGCCAGCGGCTTCAACACCACCTACCTTGGTTCCAAGGGCCTGCTGACTGCCTTCATCGCTGCGTTTGTGACCGGCATCATCTACAAGTTCTTTATCAAGCGCAACATCACCGTCAAGATGCCCGAGCAGGTTCCGCCCAACATTTCGCAGACCTTTAAGGACATCATCCCCTTCTCCGTTTGCATCACCGTCTTTTGGGTGTTTGACATCGTCTTCCGCGCTGCTTTTGGCTTCTGCTTTGCCCAGGGCGTCATCCAGGTGTTCCAGCCCCTGTTCACCGCTGCCGACGGCTACATCGGCCTCGCTGTGATCTACGGCGCCATGAGCCTGTTCTGGTTCGTGGGCGTCCACGGCCCCTCAATCGTCGAGCCCGCCATCGCCGCCGCCCTCGTTGCCAACATGACCGACAACCTGGCTGCGTTCCAGGCTGGTCAGCACGCTTCTGCTGTCCTGACCCAGGGTGCCCAGTACTTCGTCGTCTGCATGGGCGGCACCGGCGCCACGCTCGTCCTGGTCTTTATGTTCTGCTTCCTGGCCAAGTCTCAGGAGATGCGCGCTGTCGGTAAGGCCGCCATCGTCCCGGTCTGCTTCGCTGTCAACGAACCGCTGCTGTTCGCCGCACCCATCGTGCTCAACCCCGTCTTCTTTGTCCCGTTTGTCTTTGCCCCGATCGCCAATATCTGGATCCTCAAGATCTTTATCGACTTCTTGGGCATGAACGGCTTTATGTACACCCTGCCCTGGACCGTCCCCGGCCCCATCGGCACCATCATGGGCCTGGGCTTCCAGCCGCTCGCCTTTGTGATGCTCGCCCTTATCCTGGTCGTCGACTTCGTTCTGTACTATCCGTTCTTCCGTGCCTATGACGCCCAGAAGTGCGCCGAGGAGGCCGAGATTTCCGAGGAGGAGCTCGCCGCCAAGAACGCCGAGAAGGCTGCCAAGCTCAACGATGCCTTCCAGGGCAAGGCTGACGCCAAGAGCGTTGCCGCCGGCGCTGCTGCCGAGGCCGTGAAGGCCGATGCCCCCGCCGCTTCTGCAGCACCCGCTGCCGAGGCAACGACCGCCAGCGACCTCAACGGCAAGCGCGTGCTCGTGCTCTGCCAGGGCGGCGGAACCTCGGGCCTGCTCGCCAACGCACTGGCCAAGGCCGCCAAAGAGCGCGGCATCAATCTTGAGACCGCTGCCGAGGCCTATGGCAACCACGTTGACATGCTCCCCGACTTTGACCTGGTCGTCCTGGCCCCGCAGGCCGCCAGCTACCTGGCCGACCTGCAGAAGGACTGCGAGCGCGTGGGCAACAAGTGCGTCGCTTGCCGCGGTAAACAGTACATCGAGCTCTCCCAGAACGGCGATAAGTCTCTCGCCTTCGTAAGCGAGCAACTCTCGAAGTAAGTAACGCTCAGGGCCAGCCGACCATCCAAGACCGGCTGGCCCTTCGATTTAGACGATTGGATCATCATGTCCGTTAACCCTGCTAGCGTCACTAACCCGCCTGCGCAGTTTCCCGAGGACTTTGTCTTTGGCGGCGCCACTGCTGCCTACCAAGTAGAGGGCGAGACCCGCACTCACGGTAAGGGCAAGGTTGCCTGGGACGACTTCTTGGAGGCCCAGGGGCGCTTCTCCCCCGATCCCGCTTCGGACTTCTACAACCAGTACCCCGTCGATCTGGAGCTGTGCGAGGAGTTTGGCATCAACGGCATTCGCCTCTCCATCGCCTGGAGCCGCATCTTCCCCAACGGTACCGGCGAAATCAACCCCGAGGGTGTCCAGTTCTACCACGATCTTTTCGCCGAGTGCCACAAGCACCACGTTGAGCCGTTTGTCACGCTGCATCACTTCGATACGCCGCTTCCCCTCTTTGAGAAGGGCGACTTCCTCAACCGCGAGACCATCGACGCCTTTGTGGACTTTGCCACCTTCTGCTTTAAGGAGTACGCCGACGAGGTGACCTACTGGTTCACCTTTAACGAGATCTGGGCCGATGCCTCCAACACCTACATCGAGGGCACCTTCCCCGGTGGCGTCAAGGCGCATCTGGCCGAGGCCTTCCAGTGCGAGCACAACATGATGCTCGCCCACGCCAAGGCAGTACTGGCCTTCCACAACGGCGGTTTTAAGGGCAAGATCGGCGTCATCCAGTCGTTGGAGTTTAAGTATCCGCTCAACGAGAACGACCCCGCCGACATCAAAGCCGCCAACAACGAGCACGTGCTGCAGAACCAGTTTTTGCTCGACGCCACCTTCCGCGGCGACTATGCGCCCGATACGCTCGAGTGCGCTAACCGCCTGGCTGCCGTCTCGGGCGGCACCATCGAGATCCTGGACGAGGACCTCGAGATTATGCGCGAGGCCGCGCTCTACAACGACTACCTGGGCGTTAACAACTACCAGTGCCGCTTCTTGAAGGCCTACGATGGCGAGAACGACCTGCACCACAACGGTACGGGCGAGAAGGGCACTGGCCGCTGGCGCGTTAAGGGCATTGGCGAGCATGTGAACAAGCCTGGCATCCCCACCACCGACTGGGACTGGATCATCTATCCCGAGGGCCTGTTCGATCTGCTCGTCTACATTAAGCAGCGCTACCCCAACTACAAGCAGATCTTCATCACCGAGAACGGCATGGGCTACAAGGACCCCTACAAAGACGGCTTTGTGGACGACCAGCCGCGCATCGACTACATCGAGCAGCACCTGCGCTGGTTGCTCAAGGCCATGGAGGTGGGCGTCAACGTGGGCGGCTACTTCCTGTGGAGCCTGCAGGATCAGTTTTCCTGGACCAATGGCTACAACAAGCGTTACGGCTTCTTCTACGTTGACTTTGAAACCCAGAAGCGCACGCCCAAGGCAAGCGCCTACTGGTACAAGCACGTGGCGCAAACCCGTCGTCTGGACTAGCGGCTTGCGGCGAGCGGTTGGCGGAGTTGCACCGCCCACATAACCTGTCCCCATTTCTCAGCCGGGGGCGGCACGTCACACGGCGCGCCGCCCCCGACCTTTTTGTTCAGGTCGGAAGCCGTTTGTCTCAATCTGTAACATCTAGCCGAGTTTTTTGGGTCCTAGCTGTTACAGATTGAGACAAATAGGCAGAACGAGCTGAACCTACGCCCGTATATCTTTGACAGTCGAGCGTTCGACCAACGTACTCGGCACATGAATCGCCTCGATAGACGAGCTCTCTCCAATCGCCGCCTCAAACGCAAGCTTACCGACACCGCGCAAATCAAATCGCAACGTCGTCAGCCGATTGCGAGGAACAAGTCCCTCGAGTGCGTCGTCGATACCAACCACGCTCACGTCGTCGGGCACGGACAGGCCCGCGTTCTCGAGCGCGGCGATAACGCCCAGCGCCATCTGGTCATTTGCCGCAAGCACGGCAGTCGGCGCCTGCGACCCGCCGGCAAGCACCTCGGCCGCAATCCGCTCGCCCATGGCGTACCCACTGTCCGCACTCCAATCGCCACGCAGCATCGGAGCGGCATCGACATGAGCACGACCCAGCGTATCGCGCCAACCGGCCTCACGAAAACGCGAGGAAATCGAGTTTTCCGGACCCGCCACAAACCGCATATTCGAGTGACCATGTTCCAGCAGATAATTGGTCAACAGCTCGCACGAACCATACTGGTCGGAGTCGATCGTCGTGCAGCGCGGATGCGCATACATGGACAGGATGACCGTTCGCACTCCCGGCTGGGGAACAAACTCCTCAAAATCGGGAGCCATGCGGTTCATGTTGAGAATCATGCCGTCGACGGGTCGCTCGACCATGCGGCGCGAGGCATCGGCAAGTGTATAGGGCTTGTCGCCGCCCATCTCGATCATAGTGACGGCAAAATCATGCTCGCGCGCCGCTTGCATGATACCCTCGAGCGTCGCCAGGTTACCGACACGTGTGATGTTGTACATGCACAGGCCAATAGAACGATACGACCCGCCGCGCAACGCCGTTCCAGCAAAATTGGGACGAAAGCCCAGCTCTTCCATGGCGGCCAGCACACGCTTGCGCGTCTTTTCCGTCACGTTGGGCATACCGTTGACCACGCGAGACACAGTCTGGCGGCTCACGCCAGCGAGCGCCGCAACCTCTGCCGCGCTCGCCGAACGACCATTCCTTGTCCGCTGAGCCATGCCTTCCACGCTAACCTGCTTCCCAACTATTCCCCGCGCCCATGGCGCATCGTACATACATTGATAACGTGCTCATGATACCCGAGCCATATACCACAACATGAAAACTTCTGTCAATCAAAACCGCTTACCGAACAAATACAACCGTTCGCGGCTGTTTGAAGTTGTTTTGTTTCTATACATCCCAGCCGGATGTTAACGTGCTCATTGTCAAATGTTCACGTGCTCATTTTGGTTCTAATCATTTTAAGATAGTGTTTATCGGGCTTTTTCACCGCTGAACGCTAACCAGGGAGCCTCCTGAGCACAAACGCACAATATCGAACAGCGAGACGAGAGGGTGTATGCATATGTCTTTGCTAAACCGCGTACAGCAGCTGCCGAAGGGCTTTGTTTGGGGCGCCGCAACCGCCGCGTACCAAACGGAAGGTTCCACGAAGGTGGCAGGCAAGGGTAAGACCATGTGGGACGATTACCTTGTCGCCCAGGGTCGCTTTTTGCCCGACCCGGCCAGTGATTTCTACAACCGCTACGAGGAGGATATCCGCCTTTCTGCCGAGCATGGGCTCAACGCCATCCGTGTGTCCATCGCCTGGACCCGCATCTTCCCCAACGGCGACGATGCCGAGCCCCTCGCCGAGGGCGTTAAGCACTACCACGAGCTGTTCGCCTGCTGCAAAAAGTATGGCGTCGAGCCCTATGTGTCCCTGCATCACTTTGACTCCCCCGCCGCCCTGTTCAACCAGGGCGACTGGCTCAACCGCAAGACCGTCGACGCCTATGTGCGCTATGCCGAGTTCTGCTTCCGCGAGTTCCGCGAGGTCAAGAATTGGTTCACCATCAACGAGCTCATCAGCCTCTCGCACTCCCAATACATCCAAGGCAACTTCCCGCCCAACCATCACTTTGATGTGACGAGCGGCATCCAGAGCCAGCACAACGAGCTCGTTGCCCACGCCCGCGCCGTCAACCTGTATAAGGATCTTGACGAGACCGAGCACCTGGGCGGCCGCATTGGCATGGTCAACGTCCTGACGCCGGCATATCCTGCCACCGACTCGCCCGCCGACCAGCACGCCGCCGACCTGTACAACGCCTTCTACACCGACTTCATCATGGACGGCGCCTTCCTGGGCCACTACTCCGCGCGCACCCTCTCACTCATCAACGAGATTCTGCGTGCCAACAACGCCACGCTTACGGTTGAGGACAGCGACATGGAGGAGCTCGCCAAGGCGGCGCCCCGCAACGATATGTTCGGCCTCAACTACTATCAGTCGGCGTTTATCGCCGCCTACGATGGCGAGTCCACCAACAGCTTTAACGGCACCGGAGACAAGGGCACCTCGTGCTTTAAGTTTAAGGGCGTCGGGCAGCAGGTCGATATGCCGGGTATCCCCACCACCGACTGGGATTGGCTCATCTACCCGCAAGGCCTCTACGACACGCTCAAGCACATCAGCGCCACCTATCCCAACCTCCCCGTCATCTATATCACCGAAAACGGCCTGGGCCACAAGGACCCCGAGCCCGACGCAAACGGCATCGTCGCCGATCCCGAGCGCATCGACTTTGTCGACCAGCACATGGAGAAGGTGCTCCAGGCGCGCGCCGAGGGCGTCGACGTCCAGGGCTACTTTATCTGGAGCCTGCAGGACCAGTTCTCGTGGGCCAACGGCTATAACAAGCGCTACGGCCTGTTCTACATCGACTTCGACACGCAAAAACGCTACATCAAGCAGTCGGCACTCTGGTACAAGGAGCTCGCCGACACTATGGCGGACGCGCAGTAGCGCATCGCCTCGCTTTCCCCCGAGAAGGGAGCGGCCCTATGCGATACAAACCCAGCCGCTCCCCTCTCTCCCCCTGGGACCGACCCCGCCTGCACCCGGGCTTTTAGCAGGCGGGAGACCATATAGGTTTTCAACGTCCATGCCATTAAGATTTCATGCAAAGAGGAGCGTGAACTATGGAATCGATCGTTAAGTTCTTGGAGAAAGGTCAGCCGTACTTCGACAAGGTCTCTAAGAACATCTACCTTCAGGCCATTAAAGACGGCTTTTTGGCAGCAATGCCCATCATCCTGTCTTCTTCTGTCTTCCTGCTTATTTCGACCCTGCCGGGCGTTGTCGCCACGGTCGGCGGCTTTACGCTGCCCGACTGGTGGAACGTCGACGTCGTGAACTTCTGCAACAAGGTTTACAACTTCACGATGGGCGTCGTGGGCATCATGGTCGCCGGCACCACCGCAAGCGCGCTGACCGGCTCCAAGAACCGCCGCATGCCTGCCGGCAAGGCCATCAACGCCACGAGCACCATGGTCGCCGCCATGTGCGCTATGCTCATCTTGGCCGTTACCCAGACGAGTGCCAAGATCGACGGCGCCGATGTCTCGGTGTTCTTTACCGACAACATGGGCACCAAGGGCCTGCTGAGCTCCTTTGTCGCCGCATTTGCCACGGTCAACATCTATGCCTTCTGCATTAAGCGAGACATCACCATCAAGCTGCCCAAAGAAGTCCCCGGCGCCATCGCCCAGAACTTCCGCGACATCTTCGCCTTCAGCTTCTCCATCCTGTTTGTCGCCGTCATCGACGTTATCTGCCGCACCTGCTTGGCCGTCCCGTTTGCCAACGTCATCTCCACGCTGGTGAGCCCGCTGTTCGCCGCTGCCGATTCCTACGCCGGCCTCGCCCTCATCTGGTTCATGATCCCGCTGTTCTGGTTCATGGGCATCCACGGCCCCTCGGTCGTTAAGCCTGCCCTCAACGCCGCGCTGTTTGGCAACATCACCACCAACCTCGCCACGCTGCAGGCCGGCGGTCACCCCGCCCTCGCCCTGACCGAGAACTTCGGTAACTACATCGGCGAACTCGGCGGCACCGGCGCCACGTTCATTGTCCCGATCATCTTCCTGCTCTTTATGCGCTCCAAGCAGCTCAAGGCCGTCGGCAAAGCCTCTGTCGTACCCGTGATGTTCGCCGTCAACGAGCCGCTGCTGTTCGCCGCGCCCATCATCCTCAACCCGTACTTCCTGATCCCGTTCCTGTTTGCCCCCGTGGCCAACGTCCTCATTGGTAAGTTCTTCATCGACTTTTTGGGCATGAACGGCTTTATCTATGCCATGCCGTGGGCACTCCCCGGACCGATCGGCACCTTCATCGACACCAACTTCCAGCCGATCTCTCTGGTCCTGGTTGTCGTCCTGCTGGTCGTTGACTTCTTGATCTACTACCCGTTCTGCAAGGCCTACGACAACGTCCTGTGCAAGCAGGAGGCCGAGACCCTGGCCGAAGAAGAGGCCGAGGAGACCAAGGCCGTCAAGACCGCTGCCGCCCCCGCCGTTGAGGCTCCTGTTGTCGAGACCGCTTCTGCCACTGAGGCCTCCGCAGCTCCGTCCGCCCTTAAGGGCAAGGATCTGAGGGTTCTGGTTCTGTGCGCTGGCGCCGGCACCTCTGCACTGCTCGCCAACGCGCTTAAGGAAGGCGCCGACGAGCTGGGCATCGACATTACCGCCAACGCCGGTGCCTACGGCAGCCACTACGCCATCATGGACCAGTACAACGTCATCGTCCTGGCTCCGCAGGTTCGCACCTATTACAACGAGATGAAGGCCGACACCGACCGCCTGGGCATCACGCTGCTGTCGCCCAAGGGCAAACAGTACATCGACCTCACTAAGGATCCCAAGGGCGCCGTCGCCTGGATCGAGGAAAACCTCGAGGCATAAGACGCTGACACCACCTGCCGCTTGCAGACAATAAATGGCCCGTGCATCGATGTGTGATGCGCGGGCCATTTTGTTTAGACCGCACCCGTCCTCCTGTTCATCTCAATCTGTAACATCTAGCCGAGTTTTTCGGTCCTAGCTGTTACAGATCGAGATGAACGCACAGGCCAAGCCGAAAATCTCAATCTGTAACATGTAGACCACTTTTGACCGCTTAGACGTTACAGATCGAGACAAACGGAATATACCGGACCGAATTGTCTAAATCTGTAACAACTAGCTGAGTTTTTCGGTCCTAGCTGTTACAGATCGAGACAAACGGAATAGGCCGAGCACGTCTACGCCCGCAAGTCCTTTACGCTGGAACGCTCGACCAACACGCCCGAGACGAGCGTACGGCTTCTGGAGCTCGGAGCTTCCAGACCCGCGACGACCTCGTTGAGCGCACGGACGCCCAGCTCGCGGTGGCGAAACTTCACCGACGTCAGAATCGAGTTGGGAATCGTCTTATAGAGCTCATCGTCGAAGCCGATCACGGACACATCATTGGGCACACTGAGCCCTTTGTCACGCAGAGCCATCATCACGCCGTTTGCCATGCAGTCGTTAGCAGCGAGGACCGCCGTGCAATCGGGCTTATCGGCAAGCACAAGGCCCGCGGCATAGCCACTATCCGCATTCCAATCGCCTTGCAGAGGCTCGGGCGGCTCAATGCCACGCGCCTCGAGTGCCGCACGCCAACCTTTCATACGGCACTGGCTCGACAACGACTCTTTCTTACCAGAGACGAAGTACACGTTTTTATGCCCGTGGTTCAAGAAGTACTCGCACGCCATGCGCGCGCCGCCCTCTTGGTCGTCACTGACGGTGGAGCAGGTAGGATGTTCCATCGGTGTGATAATCACCGTCTTGAGGTCCTTCGGTGCCTCAAAGGTATCAAAGTCATCGACCATCTGACGCAGGTTGAAGATCATGCCATCAACAGGCAGCTGCGACATCCTACGCGCCGCTTCGGCAAGGGTCATCTTCTCCCCCGCCCGCTTCTTAATCATCGTGAGCGCAAAGCCGCGTTCTTCGGCGGCATCGGCGATACCGTCAATCATGTCCACGGCGCCGCCCGACAAGTGGAACATCACCACGCCGATGCACCCGTAACGGCCCAACTTGAGCGAACGCGCGGCAAAGTTGGTTCGAAACCCGAGCCTCTCCATAGCCGAATGGACCTTATCGCGTGTCGACTCTCGCACGCTATTGGGCTCGTTGATCACACGCGAAACCGTCTTGAGAGAAACGCCCGCGGCAACTGCCACATCATTCATTGAGACATTTTTCTTGTCCATCGTTGCCACTGCTTCTCCACTCGGTTCTCTATCGCTTGTTTTTTGCGTTCTAGCATACACTACCTGCCTGACTGATAAATCAACCGTTTACCGGACAATATCGACCGCTCACCCGTGTATCCTTGTTGCTCTTCCAAAAATGTCTTACGTTGTCATTAACGAAATGACAACGTTGTCATTTCGCAATGCCTTCCTTAAGCAGGAAGGTTTCCGGGCAGTCCTGACCATCCATCGACGACCAGTTCCATCCACATGCATCGCGCATCAAGTAGCAAAGGAGCTTTATGGACGCCATCGTAAAGATGCTCGAAAAGCATCAGCCGTTCTTTGAGAAGATCTCGAGGAACATCTACCTCCAGGCTATTAAGGACGGATTCCTTGGGTGCATGCCCATCGTCCTCACCTCTTCGATCTTTCTGCTCATTGCCACCCTTCCTGGCGTAGTTGGCATCACGCTGCCCCAGCCGCTCATCGACTGGTGCAACAAGCTGTACAACTTCACCATGGGCGTCATGGGCATCATGGTCGCCGGCACCACTGCCAAGAACTTTACGGCTTCCATGAACCGTCGCATGCCCGCCGGCAAGGTGCTCAACGACGGTTCCACCATGGTGGCCGCCCAGTGCAGCATGCTGCTGCTCGCAGTCACGCAGTTCACCACCAAGTTCAACGGCTCCGAGCTTTCGGTCTTCGATTGCACCAGCATGGGTACGCGTGGTCTGTTCTCGGCCTATATCGCCGCGTTCATTACCGTTTGGGTCTATAAGTTCTGCGTCTCTCGCAATCTGACCATTAAGCTGCCCAAGGAGGTCCCGGGCGCCATCGCTCAGAACTTCCGTGACATCATCCCCTTTGGCGGCGCCGTCATCATCTGCGGCATCATCGATGTCGTCGTGCGCAACCTCATGGGCGTTCCGTTCTCCGAGCTGCTCATCAAGCTGCTCTCCCCGCTCTTCACTGCAGCAGAAACCTATCCTGGCCTTATCCTTATTCAGGCGGCCACCGCGTTCTTCTGGTTCATCGGCGTCCACGGTCCTTCGATCGTCCAGCCGGGCATCGACCCCATCCGTCTTGCCAACCAGACCGAGAACCTGCAGGTTCTGCTGGCCGGTGGTCACCCCGCCCATTCCCTCACCTTTAACATGTCGCTCGTGGGTGAGTTCGGCGGCACCGGCGCCACGTTCATCGTGCCGCTTCTGCTGATTCTCTTTATGAAGTCCAAGCAGCTCAAAGCCGTCGGTAAGGCCTCGATTGTTCCTGTTGCCTTCGCCGTCAACGAACCGCTGCTCTTTGGCGCGCCGATGATCCTTAACCCCTACATGCTCATCCCTTTTGTTGCCGCCGGCTGCGTCAATGTGAGTGTTGCCAAGTTCTTTATCGATAACGTGGGCATGAACGGCTTCTCCTTCGTGGTGCCTTGGGCTACTCCTGCCCCCATCGGCATCTTCATCACCACAAACTTCCAGCTTATCGCCCTGGTGTTTGTCGCAATCATCATCTTGCTGGACGCCATCATCTACCTGCCGTTCTTAAAGGCATACGATAAGTTGCTCTGTGACCAGGAGGCCGAGCGCGCCGCCGAGCTGGGTCTCGAGTCCGATGGTGCTGCCAGCACCCCTGCGCCCGTCATCGAGCCGACCGCCGCTGCCGCCGACAGCGAGCCTGCCGCCGACAGCAAGCCTGTCGCCGATCAGCCCGAGCCCGCAGCCAACGCATCCGCTAAGAAGGATGTCGACGGTCTGAAGGTCCTCGTCCTGTGCGCCGGCGCCGGCACCTCTGCCATGCTTGCCAACGCCATCAAGGAAGGTGCTGCGCAGACCGGAGAGAACATCGCTTCCTCCGCAGGCGCCTATGGCCAGCACACTGCCATCATGGATCAGTACGACGTCATCGTGCTCGCCCCGCAGGTTCGTAGCTACTACAACGACATGAAGGCCGACACCGATCGTCTGGGCATTAAGCTGCTCGCTCCCCGCGGTAAGGAATATATCGACCTTACCCGCGACCCCGCTGGCGCCATCAAGTGGCTCCGCGAGAACCTCGACTAGTTCCTCCCTCTGTTGGTGCCCGGATCCCCAGTTCGGGCACCTCTCCCTATTCGTATCCCACAGAAAGGATGACTCATGACCAACCCCATGCAGTTCCCCGACGGCTTTGTGTTTGGCGGCGCCACCGCTGCTTACCAGGTTGAGGGCGAGACCCGTACGCACGGCAAGGGCAAAGTGCCCTGGGACGATTTCCTGGCTGCTCAGGGTCGCTTCTCCCCCGACCCCGCAAGCGATTTCTACAACAAGTACCCGGTCGATATCGACCTGTGCCAGCGCTTCGGCATCAACGGTATCCGTGTCTCCATCGCTTGGAGCCGCATCTTCCCCAATGGCACCGGCGAGATTAACCCCGAGGGCGTCGCTTTCTATCACGAGCTTTTCGCCACCTGCAACAAAGCTGGCGTTATCCCCTATGTCACGCTCGATCACTTCGATACGCCCGAGGCCTTTTACCAGAACGGCGGCGAGGGTTTCCTAACGCGCACGACGATCGACGCCTTTGTCGAGTATGCCAAGTTCTGCTTTGCCGAGTTCACCGAGGTCAAGCACTGGTTTACCTTTAACGAGATTCCCGCGACCGCCGAGGGCAGCTTTATCGTCGGCAACTGGCCGCACGGCGAGAAGTATCGCCTGGACAAGGCCTTCCAGCTTATGCATAACATGATGGTGGCCCACGCCAAGGCTGTCGTCGCCTTCCATGAGGGCGGCTTTGAGGGCGAGATCGGCATTGTCCAGAACCTGGAGCCCAAGTATCCCCTCGACCCCAACAACGCCGACGACTGCGAGGCAGCTCGCATGGCCGACGTCATCAACAACCGCTGGGTACTCGACGCCACCTTCCGCGGCCACTATGCAGCCGACACCATGGAGGCTGCGACCAAGCTGGCCCATATCGCCGGCGGCGAGCTCGACGTCCGCGACGAGGACATCGCCGCGCTGACCGCCGCGCTCCCCTATAACGATTGCCTGGGCGTCAACACCTACAAGTGCCAGTTCCTGCGTGCCGCCGAGGGCGAAAACGACATCAACCACAATGGCACCGGCGACAAGGGCTCCTCGCGCTGGTTCCTCAAGGGCGTGGGCGAGTCATGCGTGCGCGAAGGCGTACCCACCACCGATTGGGACTGGATCATCTATCCCGAGGGCCTGTACGACCTACTGCTCCGCATTAAGAACGATTACCCCAACTACAAGAAGATCTACATCACCGAGAACGGCATGGGCTATAAGGACGACTTCGAGGACGGCTTTATCGACGACGCTCCTCGTATCGACTACATGCGTCAGCATCTCGCATGGATCCTCAAGGCGATCGACGGCGGCGTGAACGTCGACGGCTACTTTGTGTGGTCGCTGCAGGACCAGTTCTCCTGGACCAACGGCTACAACAAGCGCTACGGCCTGTTCTACATCGACTTCGAGACCCAGAAGCGCTACCCCAAGGCGAGCGCGTACTGGTACAAGAACGTCGCGGAGACCGGCCTGCTCATGGCCTAACTTTTGCCGCATACCCCCTGTCGGCCGCATGCGAATCCCTCCACGGGTTCGTATGCGGCCTTTTTGTTTTTGGTGGGCCCGTGCAGGCCGTTTGTCTCGATCTGTAACATCTAGCAGGGATTTTCGGTCTTAAATGTTACAGATCGAGACAAACGGAACGCCCGAGCAGAAATATCTCAATCTGTAACATGTAGCCCGCTTTTAACCGTCTAACTGTTACAGATCGAGACAATAAGATAGTCAAATCCGAACTTTCCAAGCAGTTATAAAGCATGGTTTCTAGTTTTCGGTATCACGAACATACTTTCGGTATCATTTAATGATATTATGATATCGAAAGTATGTTCGTGATACCGAAAGGAGCCGCATGCGCCAGTTCGATTACACCACAGTCCCAGCGGAACTCGAAGCAACTCCAATCACCAACCTCCTCCTCTCGATACGCGAGCATAAAGGCCGTCAGCTTGCTCTGAGTCAAGTCAAACCCGAGCTTCTATCGTCCCTAATGGAGGAGGCTAAGATCCAAAGCACCCGGTCCTCCAACGGACTTGAAGGAATTGTTACCACCCAAAAAAGACTCAAAGCGATCATGGCGTATTCCGCCAAGCCAAGCTCCCGCGCAGAGGAAGAAATTGCTGGATACCGAGATGTGCTGTCGCTTATTCACGAGCAACACGATTCCATTCCCGTAACGCCATCGGTCATTCTGCAGTTGCATCGTGACCTCATGGCGCACACGGCAATCTCGTATGGAGGCCATTGGAAAGATAGCGATAACGAAATCGTCTCCATTGACGATCAAGGAAATCGATTTGTGCGCTTTAGGCCCCCTTCGGCCCTAGCAACCCCGGGACTTATTAAAGAAGCCTGCCAGTCCCTCAACGATGCTTTATCTCGCCAAGTTTGCGATCCCCTCCTTATATCGCTCCGCTTTATCTTCGATTTTGTTAGCATTCATCCCTTCAACGATGGCAATGGCAGGATGAGCCGGCTCCTTACAACGCTGCTGCTCGAAAAGACTGGATACGACGTTGCGCGTTACATCAGCATCGAACGACTTATTGAAGACAACAAAGCGCTTTACTACAACGCTCTCGCTGCAAGCTCCACTGGATGGAATGAAAATCAAAACACCGAAGTACCCTTTATCCGTTTCATGCTCGGAACAACCCTGGCCGCCTACCGACAGCTCGAGCAGCGTACCTTAATTGAATCAAGCACTCGTCCCATGTCGAAGCAAGCGCGCATCGCCGTTCTATTTCAACAGAGACCCGGCGTCATTAAGAAATCCGACATCCGATCCAACTGCCCCGATATCAGCGAGGTCACCGTTAAACGAACCCTCGGTCAGCTTGTTAGTTGCAGCGCAATCGAAAAAACAGGAGCGGGTCGTTCGACAGGCTACATACTCAAAGACGTCCATGCTCTAGAACTATTCTTGCAATCCACAATACCCGATAGCGAGGCCGCAATAACAAAAGAGGCTCCAAAGGATAAGCTCCTTGAACGTATAAACCACGCCGAGGATGAAAGCAAAGAGGGGCTCTATGAAGACTATGATTCATTCTCAAGGGACATAAAGACGAAATACGGAGTCTAGTCATATCTCAGAATAGCCTCATCCTTGTTGCTCAAAGTTATTTGCGCGTCATTGTAAAGCGGTACCCCCGCGCCGGCAGGGGGGCAGATGTATCGCCTGCCGATCCTGCTGGAGTCGGCAATCAGATAGCGCGTATCGACCTTGCTAAAGGCGAGCTGCTGGATGCGGCCCTCGTCCATGTTGGACGTGGACACGTCGCCGTCCAGAATACCGTTGGCGCCGATAAACGCCGCATCGATGCCCAGCGCGCGCAGGGTATCCTCGGCCGTGGGCCCCACAAAGGCGGCGGTGCGGCGACGGTACATGCCGCCCACCAGGCACAGCTCGCAATCCTCGCGCGCCTCGAGCAGGCTAAAGGCCGAAAGCGAATTGGTCACATAGATGGAAGGCAGTTTGTCGGTGACTCGGAGAGCGCCAATGCGATCTCACGACGGTTGCGCTCATTGTCTCAATTAGATACTCAACGAAATACGGCCCCGCAGCTCAATAAGCTGCGGGGCCGTACCATACACCGACGAATCAACGACGAAGTGCATCCACTATTTGGCCAGCTCCTGAACGATCCAGTCAATTGCACCTTCGGGATCGTTGGTAAGGTCGATATACTCCTTGCCCCTTGTGGTGAGCAGTTTAATTCCAAGGCGATCGGTATCGGCCTTCATAGCGTCATAGTACATGCGTGCCTGGGGTGCCAGAACAATCACGTTGTACTGATCCATCGTCTCATAGTGGCTTCCGTACGCACCGGACTGAGAAACCAGATCGATACCCTTAGCAGCGGCACCTTCGCGAAGAGCATTTGCCAAGAGAGTCGAAGTGCCGGCACCCTGGCAAAGCACAAGCACGCGGATCTGCTCCGCCTTGTCCTTTACCGCCTCGAGAGCTTTTGCGACATTTTCCTGTGCGGCAATAGCATCTGCATCCGAGTTTCCTGCAGTCTCCTTTGCAGACTCTTCCAAACAAAGCTGATGGTCATACGCCTTGCAGAACGGATAGTAAATCACAAAGTCAACGACCAACAGCACTGCCATCAATACAAGAGAACGCAGATCGAGACCCGTGGTGAGGAATGCACCGATTGGGCCGGGAAGCGCCCACGGCATGGTATACATGGGGGCGTTCATTCCAATGACGTCAATGAAAAATTTACCGATAATGGCGTTGACCATAGGAGCCACTAGGAAGGGCACGAACATATAGGGATTGAGAACAATCGGCATACCGAAGATAACGGGCTCGTTAACTCCAAAAATCACCGGGATAATCGATGCCTTGCCCATGGCTTTTAGCTGCTTGGAGCGCATAAACATGATCAGGATAATAGGAACGATGAACGTGCAGCCAGAACCGCCCAGACCGCCGATGAAGCTTGTAAAGTCCTGCGTGAGAGCAATTGACGGGTGTCCACCTGCTTGGAAAACCTCAAGATTGGTAACGGTATTGCCATAGAGCGCAGCATTGATCGGACTCATGACAACCGAAGCACCGTGGATACCCATAAATTGGAAAAGTGCGACGGCGCCTTCGATAAGCGCCATGCCAGGATAGGTGTCGACCGCGGAGAACAGCGGCGAGATGAGAGCGGATACCAAATTGGCGAACGGCACAGCAAGCAGCTTGCGGCTCGCAAGATCGATAAAAGCGCACGCAAGGATCGAAAACCCAAATGCAAAGATATCGCGAAAACTCTGCGCAATAGAGCCAGGGACCTCTTTGGGGAGCTTGATCGTCACATTATGGCTAATGCACACCTTATAGATATTAACGGTCAAGAATGCGGCTACGAACGCAGCGAGAAAACCCTTGGTTCCCATATAGCCGGTTTCAAAAACAGATGTATCTGCTCCGCCAATCGAGACAACATCGTTCGTCACCGATAGCAAGAGCATGCCGCACATGGCACAAACCATGCACGAGGTGGGGTTGAGAGATTTGCCCGAAGGCATGCGACGGTTCATCGACATTGCAAGTGAGCTCGCCGTGGTGCCGGCCACCATAATGCCAAGAAGCCCCATGGTATATGCATAGATTTTATTGAAGAAATCCAGCACCTCAGGCGGAAGCGTGATGCCTACATAGGCAGGGAGCGTCGAAAGAAGAAGGAACAGGCTCGAGAACAGCACAATTGGCATATTCGAGAGAAAGCCATCCTTGATCGCCACCAGATAAATGTTCCTCGAGATTTTGTCGAAGAGGGGCTGGTGTTTTTCAAGGAATTTGACGATAGCGTCCATAACACATCCTTTCATGATTCCCAGGCACGTAACGATTTATCCGGACTCAACCGTCGTCGTCCCCGTTTGTATCCACTTATGTAAGTGAATACGTTCTTGTGCGAAATGTAATATCATTTGCGCGATTTGTCATAACCAATTCTTTTTCCGCTTTGTCGATATGTCAAGAATTCAAATACTTATTCGGTGAACGGTAGTTGATTAATATAAGGTTTTCCCAGCTAAATGATATTTTTTTCGAGCAGTACAATAAGTTTGCAACCGTTCACCGATTGGATATAACATATTGAATATATTGTTGTAACAATATTAGAGACAATGTCACAAGCCTGTCGTTCTAGTCAAAGGAAGTAACAATGCCCAAACGATTACTGAACATGTCCGCATCCGATTTTGCCGCCACGTCACCCATGGATCTAAAGCAGGCAATTCTGGCTTCCGAGGGACGTACCATCATGGCGGAAAACGTACCCTCTTCCCAATTTCTCGGCGGCGTTACTAATGCCGAAATCGAACGTGCCGCAGGTGCCGACCTGCTTCTGTTTAACGCGCTCGATGTGTTCAATCCAGTTATTGCCGGTATTCCAGATGATCTCAATGAAAACCCGGTCACTTGGGTAAAGCGAGCATGCGGAAGGCCCATTGGCGTCAATCTGGAACCAGTTGATAACGAGGCAGAGATGTCTGAATCCCGAACGGAAATCCCCATGGGTCGTCGTGTCTCTCCCAAGACCTTAGAAAAGGCTAACGAACTCGGATTTGATTTTATCTGCCTGACGGGCAACCCTGGAACCGGCGTCTCCAACGATGCAATCGCCCATTCGATTAAACTCTCCAAAGAGCATTTCAATGGCCTGGTCATAGCCGGAAAAATGCATGGAGCGGGCGTTGCGGAACCTGTCATGACGCTCGAAATTGCGCGCAAGTTTGTTGACCTCGGCGTCGATATCCTTCTCGTGCCAGCCCCCTACACCGTCCCTTGCTTCCAAGAAGCAGACCTGCGCGCCATCGTAGACTTTGTACGATCCCACAACGTAGGCAAGTCAATTGAAGAGAAGGTTCTCGTCATGGCGGCGAACGGGACGAGTCAAGACTCCTGCGACAGCGAGACCATTAAGAAAATAGGCCTTGCAGCAAAAGCAGCCGGCGCTGACCTCCAACATATCGGGGACTCCATGAACGGTATTTGCCTGCCCCAGAATATCTTCACGCTCGGACAAGCCCTTCGTGGATACAGGCATCAGATCGTCATGCTGAGCCGCTCTGTGATACGTTAAGGTTACCTTGCCCACGCTACATCCCGACTGAGGCAACCATCAGGTATAACCAACATGCAAACTGAGGCTCTAATGCTCGATACACACGAAAAACGGCCACTCTATTTACAGCTCACCGACGCGCTGCTCAAGCAGATCGTCGATGAATATCAAGCAGACGATAAACTTCCAACAGAAATGGAACTCTGCGACGAATACGCCGTAAGCAGAACAACCGTCCGACTTGCCATGAGTGAGCTGGAGCGTCGTGGAAGTATCTATCGAATCCAAGGTAAGGGATCGTTTGTTGCACCGAAACGCGTTAGCGAGCTCAATTCACTTTTAGACTTTGACTTTGCAAGCCATTGCGATGGCGTTGATCCGGATGCCATCACCAAACATTTCGGCGGCCTCACATCAGGTCGTCCAATTTCCGTAATGATGCTCCAACAATTTGGATGTCAAAATCGCGATGAAATTCAGCGTCTTGAATTGACCTACGAACTTGAAGGCAGCTTCATAGGCGCTGATACGTTCTTCATTTCAAAGTCGCGCGTTCCGAATAACCAGTTAGATTATCAGGCATTTAGCAGAATCATGGATGACTTGTCCAAGTCTATCCAATCTGTTAGGGAAAGCTATAGAGCACGTCAGCTCAGCGATTCCGAAGCCAGTAATTATGGTGTTGCAAAACTTCCGGTCATCGAACTGACTCATTATGCTTACGACTCCGGAGGCAAACTAATCTCAATTGTCTGCCGCACCGTCTTAACTGGGCGAATCCCTTATCAAAACTTTATTGTCAAGTCCTAATGTTCTTTTTCTTTTGTCTCGATCTGTAACACGTAGCCGAGTTTTTAAGTCCTAACCGTTACAGATCGAGACAAACAAGGTAGACCCCGCCGAATTGTCTCAATCTGTAACACTAAGACCGGTTTTGGACGTCTAGATGTTACAGGTTGAGACGATTTGATAGTGGAGTCCTCATTTGCGCGTCATATCGCGTAGCGCTGACGCGCTGGTTCCCACAATGACAGGAGGTAAAAGTCCTCCCGCATCGCCTGTTGGCAATCCCGTAGCTTTAGCTAACAAATAACCTGCGTGTGTTCCTCGATGGCGGCGCGATCCTCGGCGGCAATACCCGGCTCGCACACCACGGCGTCCAAATTGTCCAGGCGGCAGAAGGTGTAGAAGTCGCGCTTGCCGATCTTGCTGGAGTCGGCGATCAGATAGCGCGAGTCGGCCTTGCTAAAGGCGAGCTGCTGGATACGGCCCTCGTCCATGTTGGACGTAGATACGTCACCGTCCAAGATGCCGTTGGCACCGATAAACGCCGCGTCGATGCCCAGCGCACGCAGGGTATCCTCGGCCGTTGGCCCCACAAAAGCGGCAGTGCGGCGACGGTACATACCGCCCACGAGGCACAGGTCGCAGTCCTCGCGCGCCTCGAGCAGGTTAAACACCGAAAGCGAATTGGTCACAATGCGCAGACGAAACGCCGGCAACATCGAGGCCATCTGCTCAACCGTGGTGCCTGTCCCCAAAAAGATGGTCGAGCCTTCCTCGATAAGCTCCACAGAACGGCGCGCAATCTGCAACTTTTCCTCGGCATGCTTCGTGCGCTTTTCGCTGTGCGAATACTCATGGCGCAGCATAGCGTGTGGACGGCCCTGCGCACTGCGGGCTCCGCCGTGCACGCGCTCGATCTCGCCCAGGCTCGCAAGCTCCTCAAGGTCACGGCGGATCGTCATATCCGAGACACCTAACGCATCCGAAATCTCCTTGACCGAGACCGTGCCCTGCTCTTCGAGCAGCTGCCGAACCTTATCCTGTCGCTCCGCTTTAATCACGATGAGTCCTCGCTGTTCCACGCTCACGTCAATTCAAACAGTAACGAACAAATTGTATCAGACCCGCGCGCGTCAGAAATGAACGCCCGTACAGCTCAATCATCACTTTTTTGAGAAAAATACCCCCTGCTTTAGTGGGGTGTAGTGATAATCTCGCCTGTTCGCGCTACAGTTTGTCGGAAATACCTCGATGTTAGGAACCAAATGATCACTTCCGAGCTTTTCGGCACCGCGCCGTGCGGTACCCCCGTTCATCGTTACACCCTCAACGGGCCCGAGATCTGCGTTCGCATTATGGACTTTGGCGCCACCGTGCTGGGCATCGACGTGCCCGACATCCCCGGCAACGTGCGCGATGTGGTGCTGGGCTTCGATAAGCTCGAGGATTACTTTGACAACCCCGCCTGCTTTGGCGCGACCATCGGCCCCGTGGCCAACCGCACTGCGGGTGCCACGATCACCATCGCCGGCACGGACTGGCATATGCCGGCCAACGAGGGCGTCAACAACCTGCACAGCGACCTTGAGCACGGCCTGCACAAGCGCGTGTGGGACGTTGAGCTCGACGAGGTCCACAATGCCGTGCGCATGACCACCTCGCTTGAGGACGGTGAGCTGGGTCTTCCCGGCAACCGCACCTTTACGGCCGTGTTTACCGTGACGCGCACCGGCTGCTTCCGTATCGAATACGGCTGCGAGAGCGACCGCGCCACCTACGTGGCCATGACCAACCACACGTACTTTAACCTTGCCGGCCATAACGCCGGAATGGACTGTGAGCACTTCTTTGTTGCTAACGCTGCCCACTACCTGCCCATCAACGAGCAGAACATCCCCACCGGCGAGATTGCTCCGGTCGAGGGCACGCCGTTTGACTTTCGCGAGCTGCGCCCCGTCGCACCCGGCATGGAGGCCGACGACCCGCAGATCAAGCAGGCCCGTGGCTATGATCACTGCCTGTGCATCGATGGCTATCAGTACGGCCGCAGCCTGCGCCGTGCGATGCACGTCGAGGAGATGTGGACCGGCCGCGAGCTGGACTACTACACCACTGCCCCGGGCGTGCAGCTCTACACCGGCAACTGGCTGGGCGACGAACACGCCAAAGACGATGCCAACTATGGTTGGGGCGCCGGCTTTGCCCTCGAGGCCGAAATGTATCCTGACACGCCGCACCATGCGCTGTTCCCCCAGGGCATCGTGGGCCCCGGTCATCCCTACAGCAATGTGATCGAATACCACTTTATGAGGCACTAGGCCCACAACGCGACATATCGCACAGCAACGCCCGCCGGCACCACCGCCGACGGGCGTTTTTCTACCTAGTCATTGGGGACGTTCTTAAATGACTAGTTGGATGGGGTCGGGATTGGAGCTGGGGAGGGAGCGGATTTCTAGCTCTATGCCGAGTTCTTGCAGCTCTTTGAAGGCGGCGACGTCTGTGTCGTCTACGGCAACTGTGGGCGTCGCGGGACGCTTGCCCTCCCCTGCTTGCATGTGACCGATACTGATCTTGGTTATTGGCACACCGCCCTTAACCAGCGCGAGTGCATCGGAGGGCGAGGCCACCATGATCAGAATCAATTGGCGCTGCGTCGCAGTATGAATGATGTCGATGGTCTTTTGCACCGAGAAAAACCTTGTCCAGACGCCTTCTGGCGCCGCCACCCTCATGGGTGCCCACTTGCGCGAATCCGCTGCAATCTTGTCGTTAACGATCAGGACGAGGTTGGAGCCAACCGCCTCATTCCACAGCTCAACGTCTTGCCCGTAAATAAACCGATCATCGATGCGTGTGAGAAGAATCTTGGGTTGAGCCATCACTGCCCCATTCTGTTTGAGACCCGTAAGAGCAAGATATCGCGTCTCCAATATTAGTGCATTTAAAGTGAGAAAAGCCGTCAGAACACTTGCGCTGATGTGCGATGTCCCGTATCATAGACAGTCGTTGACGCTTCAGTTGCGTCACACATGGCCGCCAGCGTAGCTCAGTTGGTAGAGCACCGCTCTCGTAAAGCGGGGGTCACCGGTTCGAGCCCGGTCGCTGGCTCCATTGCACAAGATAGCCGCCTTCGGGCGGCTTTTTTGTTGCCGATTTTGAGTGCGAGCGCGCCAATCCAAGCATCGCCACGTTGACCGCTTTCTACTCAAAAACAGAAAACCCCGCCAAACGTGATCCCCTAGGGAAAACGCATTTGGCGGGGTTCTAGCGTGATTTCTATAGGGGAATCACGCCATCAGACGAACAGCTCAGCCGAGTAGCTCGCTACTCCTCCCAGTAAGCATCTGCAAGTAGCTTAAAGCAGATCTTCTTGACCGGCTGTGCGCCATCGCCCGGGAACTCGAGCGTGGGCATGTGAGGCTCGCCGGCAACGAACAGCGCGAACTTGTCGTCGGCAAGATCGCCGGCAATCGAGGCGTCTGAATCGACCAGGTCGTAGTCGTCCTTCTCGTCAAACTCCTGGACCAGCGTCAGGCTGCCCGTGGCAACCTTAAAGGCCTCGCGACCCTCAATGTCGATCTGCAGGTCGTGATAGCGCTGATGCGTCTCGTAGTGAGCCTCTGCCTCGGGACGCGTCGTGGGAGCCATGACGTTCGCAAAGACCTTGTCGCCCAGAATCGGATGGCTGCCGACCTCGAGCTGCGCCGGGTCGTTCTCCTCGAGCCAGTCGATCAACACGTCGAGGCCCTTGAGCATTCCGCGGTACTCCTCGATATCGCCCAATGCACCGTAAATCATCTAAATCCCCTCTCGGATCGCTTCTTTGGCGGCTACTCGGCAAACGCGTTACCGACGCTGTTGCCACCCACATACGTCTCGACCAGGGTAAGGTCGGGATTGAACACGACAACGTCGGCGTCGCGCCCCGACATAATGCTATCGCACTTGTCGTCGACATGAGCTAGCAATCGATGCCGGGGCCGACGCCCAAGCCCTTACAGCTCGGCCACGACAACGCCGTTGTAGACCTCGTCCCAACGATCCATAACCAAGTGGCCAGTCATGGGATCCATGGCGTTGAGCTTGCCGCAGGTGTTGGCGGTACGCAGCACCGTCTCGTCGTCTGCGCCAGCAGCGATGGCATGTGCGAAGCCTGCGATAGTGGAGTCACCAGAGCCCGTGGCGTTAACGGCAGGGATATCGGGCGTCTTTGCGCGGAACGCACGGCCATTGTGGAAGCCAACGGAGCCGGCAGCGCCCATGGACACGACGACCCAGGGGATATCGGAGAAGCGGGCATCAGAGGCAAGCGCGGCGCGGAGCTCGTCCACATCGTCGGTGGTAAAGCTCGTGCCCAGAAGGCCGTTGATCTCGGTCAAGTTAGGCTTGACCAGCTCGGGCTTAATTTCGGACTTAAGGGCGGCCTCGAGCGAAGCACCCGAGGTATCGAGCAGCACCTTGGCGCCGGCGTTCTCGGCAATGCCCGTGATCTTGGCATAGTAGTCCGCCTCGACGCCGCGGGGCAGCGAACCCGAGATGGTAACGACATCGGCCTTGCTCGCAAGCTCGGTAAACTTGGCGGTAAAGGCATCGAGCTCCTCGGGGGCAATTGTCGGGCCGCTCTCGAGCAGCTCGGTCTGGTTGCCGGCGTGGAGGATGTTGAGGCAAATACGGGTCTCGCCCTTGATGGGCACAAAGTCGTTGTTAATACCGTTGGCGTCCATGAGCTCGGCCATGTAGGCGCCCATGTGGCCGCCGAGCAGACCGGTTGCCACAACGTCGTCGCCCAGCTGACCCAGTACACGGGCCACGTTGAGGCCCTTGCCGCCGGCGGTCTTTTCGGGCGTCACACGGTTGACGTCGTCGATAATGAGCTCATCGAGCTGATAGCGCGTATCGACAGACGGGTTCATCGTAACGGTGAGGATCATTTTTAGCTCCTTATCTCGCAGGCTCCTTATGCCTCGCGATACGAGTCGACAAAACGGAATTACAGAATCTCAATCGTGAACGAGCGAACGACGGTCTCCTTGGGCTTGGCGACAAGGCAGCCGCGCTTATGCTCAAGCACGTCGTCCTCATCGGAGCAGGTCGAAAGACCGCCCCAGGGCTCAACTGCCACAAAATCACCCTCGGGCTTGCTCCACACAATGAGGTACGGGAAGCCCTCAAAGCTCAGGCGAACACCCTTGTCCTCGCCCTTTTTGGAAAGCGTGACCTGACGGCTCTCGAGCACGTCAAAGATGGTCTCCGCAAAATCGAAGAGCTCATGTGACAGAGGCAGCGTCTTTCCCACCATGGGGTTCTTGGAGCGGTTGGTCACGTCAATCAAGCCAGTCGAGGGGACGGCAGTGCAAAGCTCAGCAGCCTCGTCTTTCTCAAAACGCAACTCGTAGTCCGTATAGGCCTCGCCCTCATCGAGCGGGCACCTAAAGCCGGGGTGTCCACCGATAAAGAAAGGCATGTCCTCGGTGCCCTCGTTGGTAACCTCATAGGAGACGCGCACGGCGGCGTCCTCGAGCGTATAGCGGGCGACAAGCTTAAACGGATACGGATAATCGCTCAGCAGCGCGGCGTTATCCTCCGAAGCCAGGCACATCGCTAGCTCGTTCTCGCTCTGGCTCAGCAGCTTCCACTCCTGTTTGCGCGCAAACCCATGGCGGGCGAGCTTCACATGATGTCCGGCAAACGTCATGGCGCTGTTATCGCGCAAACCTCCGCAAATCGGGAAGCAAATCGGTGCCTGGCCGGACCACACGGCGGGATCGCCCTGCCACAAGTACTCGCGACCTCCAGCCTCAATCGAGGTAAACGAACCACCGGCCGTGGAGACCTTGATAGAAATCGAATCGTTGGAGAGAGCGTATTCCATTGTCCATCCTTTCGAACAACTGCTTTTTGCTCGCAAGAACCCGTCTCGGCCCTGACCAAAGGACAAACCCGCACGTTCATCGATGCGTCCGGTTTCCCAGCCATGCAACGGGGTACCATACAGACATTGATGCAATTACAGCTGAAAGGCCTTCTTATGCGAACCATCATCCTTTATGCCTCACACCACCACGGCAATACGAAAAAGCTCGTGGACGCCATCGTCGAGGCGCACCCCGAGATCGATACCCTCGACGTGAAGTCACTCGGTAAAAACGAGTACCCCGACCTGCACGAATACCATCTGATCGGTGTCGCCACGGGCATCTATTACTCCGAGATCGACAAGGACATGGCACGCGTGCTCACGAACGTGCTGCAGCCGCAGGACAAGGTGTTTGGCCTTATGACCTACGGTGGCAAAAACAAGTGGTACGGCAAGGATATCGATGGCATCTGCCGCATGAGACAGGCCATCTTTATGGGTGTCTACGGCTGCCCCGGCTTTGATACGTGGGGGCCGTTCAAGCTCGCCGGCGGCGTCCAGAAGGGGCACCCAACTGCCGAAGAGATTAAGGGAGCCGTCGACTTCTTCGACAAAATCGAAGACGAGTACGGCGACATCATCGTCGAAGAGTATGCCAAGCGCGAGAAGCGTCTAGCCTACGAGAAGGAGCATCCTGCAGGAGGTCTGGTGGCCGGCGTCAAGCGCACGGCAAAGAAGATCGCTAACAAGCTGTAACTGTAAAGGTGCTTTTGAGCGTTTAACCCATACGGCGGGTCCGAGCAGATTCGGGCCCGCCGTCTTTTTCTATCGTTACTCGGTAAAGGCGTTGCCGACGCTCTGGCCGCCAACATACGTCTCGACGAGGGTGAGCTCATGGTCGAACACGACAAAGTCGGCGTCGCGACCCGGCATGATGCTGCCGCACTTATCCTCGATGTGTGCAGAGCGAGCCGGCACCTCAGTTGCCATGCGAATGGCGATATCGGCGCTGGCGATGCCCCAGTCGACGATGTTCTTGACGCCCTGGGCAAGCGTGAGCACCGAGCCGGCAATGCTCTTGCCGTCGGCGAGCCAGCACAGGTTGTCCTTCATGATGACGTCCATGCCGCCGCTGGTGTAGCTGCCCTCGGGCATGCCGCCGCAGCCAAGGCAGTCGGTGATGAGCACCGTGTGCTGCCAGCCCTTTGCCTGCAGCAGCGCCTTGATGGCGGCAGGGTTTACGTGCTTGCCGTCACAGATGATCTCGGCGTAGGTCTCGGGCGTGGACATGGCAGCGCCCACGACACCGGGCTCACGGTGATGCAGCCCGCGCTGGCCGTTATAGGTATGCGTAAAGCAGCTGGCACCGGCGTTGATGGCGGCGATGCACTCATCGTAGGTGGCGTCGGAGTGACCGATGCTGGTCACCACACCCTTGGCGTTCAGAGCAGCCGCATAAGCAGCGGCACCGTCGCGCTCGGCCGCCATGGCGCTCTTAACGATGCGACCGCCCGCAGCCTCCTGCCACTGATCGAAGACCTCCTCGGAGGGATCGATAAGATAAGCGGGGTTCTGCGCGCCCACGTGCTTCATGGTAAAGAAGGGGCCCTCCAGATAGATGCCCTGAATGCGAGCACCGCAGAAGTCAGGGCCGCGACCCTCGTCCGCCTGGGCGATGGCGGCGCAGGCATCCTTGATCTGCTCGACGCCATCGGTGAACGTCGTGGGCAGCCAGCTGGTGGTACCGCGACGGGCGAGCTCGGTCGAGCTGATATCAATGCCCTCGGGATCGTTATCGGTAGTCGAGTGGTTATAGAAGCCATGGATGTGAGTATCGACCATACCCGGTGCGATCCACGATCCCGTGTAGTCCTTGATCTCGCAAGAGGGCTCGTCGGCCTGCCAGGCGCCAAAAACGCCATCCTCGACCATAAGATAGCCGCCCAGTTGCGGGCCTGCCGGCAAGAAGAACTTGTCAGCCTTAATTGCGTACGTGCTCATATGCACTCCTTGCTTCTAAAGCAGTTGACTGTGGTAATGCTTATACCCGGTCCATGTAAAAACAAAAAGCGCCCGCCCGCCGTTATGAGCGGACGGGCGCCCTTACAGGGGGACGCGATTAAGCGGTGAAGGGGTGAATCGTCACACCCTTGACCACGCGGTTGACCGTGCCGGTGGGGCTCGGCGTATCGGGCGTGTTGCCCACGCGCACGGAGTTGAGCAGGCTGATAGCCTGGGCAAACATCACGAACGGCAGGGCAAGGTAGCCCTCGGGAAGCGCCTCGTAGCCCTTAAAGGTGAAGGACTCGCCCTCGTAGACGGTAGCGCCATCCTGCTGAACGGCAACGGTGTGCTGAGCAATCTTGTCGCCACCGATCTCGTTGAGGATGTCGATGTCGTACTGACGGGTGTAGGCGTCGTTGTTGACGAACACGAAGACGAGCGTCTTATCGTCGACGAAGGACTTAGGTCCGTGACGATAGCCCATGGAGGTGTCGTAGGAAGTAGCAACCAGACCGTGAGCGAGCTCGAGGATCTTGAGCTGGCTCTCCTGGGCAAGGCCACCGAAGGAGCCAGAACCCAAGTAGGTCACGCGGTTGAAGTCGCCAGCCAGGTAATCGGCGATCTCAGGCTCACGGGAGATGACCTCCTCGCCCATCTTGGCAATCGTCTCGACCCACTCGGCCTTCTGCTCGTCAGAGGCAGTGTCGAAAATAAGGGTGGAGAGCAGGGTCATGCAGGTGTAGGAACCGGTCATGGCGAAGCCCTTGTCGTTGGCGCGCGGGATGAGCAGCGTCAGCGCATTGGGATCATCGGCGGACTCGACGGCGAGCTTGCCCTCGGGAGCGCAGGTGATGTTGAGGAACTTGACGTTGTGGACGAGCTCCTTGGCAACGGCAACGGCGGCAAGGCTCTCGGGGCTGTTGCCAGAGCGGGCAAAGGAAACCACGAGCGTGGGATCCTCGGCGCGCAGGAAGTCGCGCGGGGCGCTCACGATGTCGGTCGTGGCGATGGGCTTAAAGTCGTAGAGATCAGTGTTGCCAGCGTGACGCAGGTACGGGGCGCAGGTATCGCCAACGTAGTCGGACGTACCGGCACCGGTGAAGACAACGGACAGACGACCCTCGCCCATAGCGCGAGCCTCGGCCAGGAAGGCCTCGATGGCCTCCTTGTTCTCGCGATAGATGTTGAGCGTATCACGCCAAAGCTCGGGCTGCTGAGCAATCTCGGCCGTGGTGATCTGGGCGCCGAGCTCGGTGAGCTCCTCGACACTCTTCTCGAACATTTCTAATACCTCTCTCTAGAAGTAATCCTCTGACGTGCAATTATACACTTCGGTTGGTTATCTGGTAGTAACCAGTTAAATGCAAAGAATCACCATATGGAAACGATGCGAGCACTAGTTACTGCGCTGGTGGTAAACCTTGTATTTAAACTGATCGGCACGAGCAACCGAGAGTGTGTACTCCACTACCTCGTTTGACTCGTTATACGTAGTCCTGACCAAATCGAGCACAGGCGAGCCCTCGACAATTCCCAAAAGGTGGGCATCGGTGGGACGGGCTATGCTCGCATAGAACTCCTCTTCGGCCACGCGAATCTTTTGCTGAAAGTCCTGCTCAATCACATCGTAAAGCGGCTTACGCTCCAGCAGCGGTCGCTTTAGGGACAGAAATTGACGAACCGGTAGATAGCTGCGTTCGACCATCATGGGCATGTTGTCGGCAGAACGAAGGCGCTTGAGCTTAAAAATGCGATCACCGATGCGCAATCCCATATGCTCGGCCAGATTCTTATCGGCCTCCATCTCGCAAAACTCGAGAATCGTGGTCTCGGGTTCTCGACCCATCGCGCGCATCTGCTCGGTAAAGCTGTAGGACTGCATAAGATTGGTTGCTTTTGCCGAACGGTCGGTCACAAAGGTACCGCGACCGTGCTGCCGAACCACCAGTCCTAAACGCTCCAGTTCCTGCAGAGCCAGGCGTACCGTAGTGCGCGAGAGACCATAGCGCTCCGAAAGTTCGCGCTCGGAAGGAATCATGTCACCGGCGCGATATTCATGGTCAATCTTTTCGGTCAGAATATCGACCAGCTGATCGTACAGCGGTTGCTTACGCGCTCCGATCGCCATCCTATCCTCCCTTTTGCTCGAATTCGGCTAACTACCTAGGGTGTTTAGCATTATCTGTCTGCCACACCCGAATCAACAAGAAAACAAAAGCCGCGCGCTCTTTCGAGCACGCGGCTTTTAACATACACATGGCTTAAGGGGTCGGGGTGTGAGCCGCGTAGGGACACACCCCTCAAGCTAGAGCCTTACCAGATGCTCGGCCAGAGACCAAGCGGGCCAGCGCCCAGGATGCCAAGGACGAAGAGCAGGAGAATGCCCTTGGTCGGGGTCCAGCTGTGCTTAGCGAACATGTAGTAAAGCAGCAGCGTAAGCATAAGCGGGACGAGCTTCGGGACGATGGTGTTGAGGGTGTCGGCAACAGAGAAGTTGACCGGATCCTCGGTAACGGTGCCGTAGGTAACGGACTCCATGCCGTTGCCCAGATCGGTGACGCCGCACTCGACAGCGTTGCCGTCGGCATCGGAAGCGGTGAGGGCGTTGCCGTCCTCATCGGTCATGGCGATGGTACCGGCCTCAGCGGTCTCGGTATCGATACCCTCCATACCGGTGAAGTTCTCGGCCTCCTTCTCGGAGACGATCACGGTAGTAGCGGAGAGGCCACGGGTGGTGCCGTTGGGGATCTGGAGGTTGATCTGGGTGCCACCCATGGTGACGACCAGGCAACCGACGACGAAGACGCCCATGATGGAAGCGGCACGCGTGAAGGCCTGCATGTTGGCGGTCAGAGCGTCAATAGCGCTGGTGCCAAGCTTGTAGGACCAGTTCATGAGCCAGAAGCGCAGAGCGAACTGGACGACGTTGAAGATCACCAGGAAGATGATCGGTGCAGCGGCGTTGCCGTTGATGGCCATGTTGGAGGTGATGCCGGCCGTGATAGGCACGAGCGTCAGCCAGAACAGGGCGTCACCGATACCACCGAGCGGGCCCATTGCGGCGACGCGGACGGCGCGGATCGTGGGGATGTCAACCTTGTTCTGCTCGAGCGAAAGCACGATGCCCATAACAAAGGTGACGAGGAACGGGTGGGTGTTGAAGAACTCCAGGTTGTGGCTCATGGAAGCCGCGAGGTCGTTCTTGTTGGTGTGGATCTTCTCCAGACCGGGGATGATGGAGTAAAGCCAGCCAGCGGCCTGCATGCGCTCGTAGTTGAACGATGCCTGCAGGAAGCAGGAGCGCCAAGCCATCTTGTTGAGGGTCTTCTGGTCGAGCTGCGGAGCAGGAGTGAGATCCTCGTAGTGCTCCGGGATCACATACTCATTAGATGCCATCTTCGAAGTCACCTCCGTCAGAAACAGCTGCACCCTTCAGCTCGGTCTGCTGCTGGAAGTCCCAGAAAGCGATGCCGAAGCCGATGAGAGCGAGGATGAGCAGAGCAGGGGTTGCCAGCGAATCGTTGGCAACGGTGATGAGCGCGAGGCCAAAGCCCATGAGGAAGAAGCCCCACATATCGCGGTTCATCATAACCTTGAGCAGGACGGCGAAGCCGACGAAGCGCATCATGCCGCCTGCAGCGGAGAGACCGGTCTGCAGCCAAGTCGGGATGGCAGAAGCGATGGTCTGACCGATGGTAGCGCCAGCGATGAAGAACAGGGTGACGACGACAGCGAAGATCAGGCCGAGCAGAGCCATGGCGAAGTAGTTCAGGCGCTCGATGCCCTTGGTGTCCGCGTTGTGAGCCATGTTATCGGCCGTGGACATAAGCGGGGACATAAGCGTGAAGACCAGGGTAACGCCGAGCTGGCCAAGCAGAGCGAACGGAATGGCGAGACCGACTGCCGCGTTGGGCTCGAGGCCCGTGGCGATAGCGAGAATGGCTGCCATGATGCCGCCGATGACGGCGTTAGGCGGCTGAGCGCCTCCGATCGGCATGTTGCCGATCGTCATGAGCTGATAGGTACCACCCACGAGAAGACCGGTGTTGAGGTCGCCAAGGATAAGACCGATGACGGCGCCGGTGACGATGGGCTGATAGAGAGACTCGAGGAAGTCAAACTGGTCGATTGCCGCGATGAACGTGACGACGAAGACCAGAGCGATCTGGATGATCGAGTATTCCATCTTGCTCCTCCTTTCAAAATGTATGTACGCACTTTGGATTTCACGTACAGAACGTCAGGGTTTCACTCCTGACAACGTGGATCACGAGGATTACGAGAAGAGCTTGCTCGTGTCCTCAACAGGCGTGCTCGGAACGCGCCTGATCTCCAACTCCACCCCCAATTCCTGCAGCTCTTTAAACGCAGCGACATCCTCGTCGTTAACTGCGACGGAGGTGGCGACTTGGCGCTTTCCTTCCGACATGTGCATGTTGCCGATGTTTACCTTCTTTATAGGCACACCGCCCTTGACGAGCGTAAGCACGTCTTCCGGTGTTTCGGCCACGATGAAGATCTTCTGGCGCGGGCTCGCCTTGCCAATGACGTCGATGGTCTTCTGCAGAGAGAAGAAACGCGTAGCGACGCCGGCGGGAGCGGCCATCTTCATGAGGTTCTGGCGCATGGTGTTGGACGCCACGTCGTCGTTGGCGACGAGGATGAGGTTGGAGCCCAGGGTGGAGTTCCACTGGGTGGCAACCTGACCATGAACCAGTCGGTTATCGATGCGGGTAAGAAGAATGTTGGGTTCTGCCATGTTGATCAGCTTCCTTTCGTTATTTGCTGACGACAGTTACTTGATCTCCTGAATCGCGTAACGCGAAACATCTACGACGGCTCCGGATCGGACTTTGATCTGGACCTTCTCGCCTTCGATGCCTTTGACGGTTCCGTAGATACCGCCGGCGAAAAGAACCTCTTGACCCGGCTTGAGCTCGGTGTGCAGCTCCTTGAAGTACTTCTGCTTCTTCTTCATGTTGATTTGCGACCAGATGGTGTAAATCAAGCCCATGATGACAAGCAGGCCTAAAAGGGCGACCGAGGAGCTCAGGACGTTGGCTCCGAAATCGGCCATTAGATGCCGTCCTCGTCGCCGAAGATATCCTCTTCGTCGGAGCCGGCAACGGATGCGACCGTCTGGGCGGTGATGCCCGTCTGGCCAACGGTCACGGCCTGCTCGCCAAGCTCGGCGAGCGTGGCGTTGCCGCGGAGGAACAGAAGCTCAATAACCATGGGAAGGTTGGTGCCGGTCAGAACCTCGACGTTGTCGACATCCTGGGCAATCATCATCGCCTGGTTGAACGGGGTGCCGCCAAGCAGGTCGGTAAAGACGAGCACGCCATCGCACTCCTCGCGCATGGCGGTAATAGCGGCGCGGAGATCCTCACCGTAGGAAGCAGCCTGGTCGCCCTCAAAAGGAACGACGGTAAAAGCGGGCTGGTCGCCAGCAACCATAGCGATAGCGCTTGCGAGGCCGGGTGCGAACTGTCCATGACCGGTAAGAATAAAGCCAACCATTCAAATTTCCCTTCCGAAGGTGTGTACGATCTGAGTCCGATGATTTTCGGAAGCCAGCGGGCGCTCGCCCTTAAAGCTTCTTAGAAAGCGTACTTTGAAGACCAGTGGTTTCTAAACTGGTAGTAACCACGTGACGTGTTGTTGTCACTATATCACCCCAGAAGAGGTCGCTTTCGTTGATTCATACGGTAAAACTTTTTTGCACCGCTCACGGTGATAAATCGACCGTTTACCGGTCGTTAACACTTCTACCTGCGGTTTTGAAACCGTTCCGAAATGCTTTGGCAAAAGATCGGATCTTTTCCTGTGTCTAAACAACGCAGGGCGGCTAAAAATAGCGTGTAGAAAAATTGCAGGTCATTGTGAAGATATGTGAATTGGTCTTTTTGACTTAATACCAGTTAGAACCAGTTTTGAGATTATCGGTGAACGGTAGTTTTCGACCGTTCACCGGTTACTTGCAATCGTTTGCAGTCGTTTTCCCAGATGAATTAGGGAAACACAATGGAGCGCTTGCGCGGGCGCGAGGCCTACCCCAGTGGTTTCGGCAGCAAAAAGCCCGCTAGAACGTTGTCCGTTCTAGCGGGCTAAATCAGGCAGATCGGCTAGCGCGCAGTAGTGCAGGCAAACCTTACGCAAACAGGCCGTAGATGCTGATGTTGGCCTTGGCGTAGAGGCCGTTCGCATACTCGGTCCACTTGGAGCTGGCGCTCGAAGCCTGCGAGGAATACTGCTGGTAGGCGGTGTAATAGGCGGTCATGGCCTGCTTATAGGTCGCACTATCGGCCGTAAAGGCATCGTCGGCAAAGGCCTTGGCATAGGTGCTGTCGGCGTCCTTCCAAGTGCCCTTCTCGCTATCCCACTCGTCACCGGCAAGGTTGATGATGTAGTCGGCGTAGTCCTTGCTCGCGGTCTCCTCGTTGCCGTCAGCAGGCTCGGTCGGAGCGGTCGGCATGCTTGCGGAGCTATCGCCCACCTTCTTCTTGTAGAGCTTCTGCAGCGTCGCAGACTGGCGGACGATCTGCTTGGCCTGATCCTTGGACACGCCGTACTGCGTGGCCATGGTCTTGTAGTCGGAGGTACCGATGGAATCCTCGGCGTACTGCTTCATTTCCTTGGAAGAGACGGTAATGCCCTCGTCCTCGGCAGCGTCCAGCAGAATCTGGTTGCGCACGTAGGACAGGATAACGTCGGCAGACGGAGCGGTGTAATTGCCGTCGTCGTTCTTGACGGTGTCGAGGCTATACTGGCTCTCGATGGCCTCACGCGCGGTGATGTCGCTCTTCTTGCCGTTGTAGCTATAGCTTGCCACGGTCGAATCGAGCTGGTCCTCGGTCAGGGTCGCCGAGCCGACGCCCTTGCCGCCAAAACCGCCATTGCCGATAAAGAAGCCGACCACGGCAGCGATCACGACGGCGACCACAAAGGCGGCAATCATCGTCTTCTTGTGCTTGGATGCGCGGTCGTCTTCGTCGGAACCCAGGATATCGTCGTCCTCGTCCTGCTCCTCGGGCATGAGGTTCTCGTCGGCGGCGTCCGCGGCGATCTTTGCCTCCAGGCGAGCGTCCTCCTCCTCGGCCGTCGTACCGGCGGCAATATGTTCGGCAGACGTACCGGCGACCAGATCGATCTTCTCCTCCTCATCACCATCGGGGCCTTCGCCGCGCTCGATGATCTGGATGCCGTCGATCTCGTCCTTCTCGTCCTTCTTTTGAATCAGACCCATATCAGTTACTCCTTGTTAGGAAACATAGTCCGCAATAGAATACGCCCGACAAAGCGCCGGGCGTATTGATTCTCAGGTTATACGCAAACACTTAAGTACTATTTAGGCGTTTGCAGTCTGCATGCCTTAGGCCAGGTGCGCGATAACGGCATCGGCAAAGGCCTGCGTGCCCACAGCGCCCTCAACGGAGCCGGTCTGGGCACGACGAACGTCGCCGGTAACCTGCTCACCCTCGTCGAGCGTGGCAGACACGGCGGCGCGGATACGATTGGCCGCATCATTCTCGCCCAGATGATCGAGCATCATAGCCGCAGACAGGATCTCGGCCGTGGGGTTGGCGATATCCTGGCCCGCGATATCGGGCGCGGAGCCGTGCGTTGCCTCAAAGATGGCGCAGTCGGCACCGATGTTGGAACCCGGGGCCATCCCTAAGCCGCCCACCAGGCCGGCGCACAGGTCACTCACGATGTCGCCGTACAGGTTGGGCAGCACCAGGACATCGAAGTCGTTGGGGTTCTGGACCAGACCCATGCAGGTGGCGTCGACGATCTTGTCGTTGAACTCGATATCGGGATAGTTGGCGGCCACCTCTCGCGCCACGCGCAGGAACAGGCCGTCGGTCGCCTTCATGATGTTGGCCTTGTGCACGGCCGTCACCTTTTTGCGGCCGCAACGGCGGGCATACTCAAAGGCATACTCCACAATGCGGCGGCTCTTGGCGATAGAGATCGGCTTGATCGAGATCGCGGAATCGACGGCGAAGGTCTTTTGGCCCGAACGCTCGACGAGCTGCGAGAGCTCCTCGACCTCGGCAGCGCCCTCATCGAACTCGATGCCGGCGTAGAGGTCCTCGGTGTTCTCGCGCACGATAACCAGGTCGACATCGCGGAAGCGCGAGCCGTCGCCCGGCTGCGACAGGCAGGGGCGCACGCAGGCGTACAGGTCGAAGTGCTTGCGCAGGGCCACGTTAACGCTGCGGAAACCCGTGCCGACCGGTGTGGTGATGGGACCCTTGATGGCAACCTTGGTCTCGGCGACCGCATCGAGCACGTGCTGGGGCAGCGGCGTGCCAAACTCGTCCATGACGCCGGCGCCGGCCTCCTGGACGTTCCAGTTGATCTGGACACCGGTGGCCTCGACCACGCGGCGCATGGCCTGCGTAATCTCGGGACCGATACCGTCACCGGGAATCAGGACTACATCGTGCGCCATAATCTGTTACTCCTCGTCTTCGGCGTCGTCAGATTTTTTAACGCTAGCACGCTTCTTCTTTTTGGAGAGATCAAGGTCAAAGCGTTTAACAAGCATTTCGCAAATCTCGCTCGAACGGGCTTTGAGATAGCTGCCCTTGCCGTTCTCGGCGTCGAACTTAAGGCGCAGCGCGAGCTTCTCGGCGACCTCGGCGTCAATCTCGCCCTGGCCAAACTCGTACAGGCAACCGAGCATGTCGCGATACTCGAGGTCGCCGTGGTAGCACTGGATGGCCTCGTCCAGGATGGGCCAAGCCTCGCGCGAACGCTCGACGCTCGTGGCGCCCCACACGCACAGCAGGCGGAAGGCAGCATAGCGCAGCGTGGAGGAGATCTCGTCGAACAGTGCGGTCTCGGCACCCTCAAAGGCATCGCCCAGCTGCTCGGGGCAGGTGGTGGCGAGCGCCGTCAGGGCATCGAGGGCCTCCCAGCGGGTCTGAGCCTCGGGGCGGTCGAGCGCCTCGATCAGCGCGGGCACGCAGGGCACGACGCGCTGCGGATCGCGCTCGGCAAGCAGGTGCAGCACGCGGGCGGCAAACTGGCGGATGCGGCGCGTGGGGCAGCCGAGTTCCTTGACCAGACGGTCGACGGCGTTCTCGTTCTCCTCTGCCAGCTGAAGCTGTGCCAGCTCCTCGTCGGTGAGCTGTTCGTCTTTGTTTTCTGCCATAGTTACCTCTTCTTACTATTTCTTAGCGTGCTTGCCAGCACCCTTGCTGTCATCGGTGACCGAGATGAGCTGTCGGTCGGCCGCGCCATTGCGACGCGCACGGCGGCGTTCCTCGGCGTCGCCCGCGTCGGCGGCGGCGCGATGAGCCTTGTTGACGTTAAAGACCTCGTCGTGCTTGCGCCACGGACCGACGGACTCGCCAAAGCTCATCTTAAGACCGGCGATAAAGCCGCCGAGCCAGCCGATCGGCGCAAACTGCACCAGCGGGAACAGCGAGAACACCCAGGTTAGCAGGACGACTGCCGCCGCACCTGCAAAGTTGGCGATCCAGTAGTCGCGCTTGGTGATGACGCGCTTTTCGCACGCCCACTGGCCGCACAAAAAGCCAATATAGATCGCAAAGATAAAGAGCACCAACGCGAGCACCACGAACGTCCAGCTCATGGGCGCTACTCCCCGTGATGGTGGCCGCAGCAGCACTCGTGGCCGTCGTCATGGCCGTGGCCGCCGCAGCACTCGTGGTCCTCGCCATGGTGGTGGCCGCAACCGCACTCGTGGTCGTCGCCATGCTCGCCGCAACCGCAGCCTTCCTCGTGAGCGCCATGCTCTTCGGGACGATACTGCGACCAGTCCAGACCGGCGGCAATGGCGTCGGCCTCCTCCTTATAGAGGACCGTGATGGCCTGGGTACCCAGCTTGGCGCCGCCGATGGCGTCGAGCATGTCATAGAGCGTAAAGGCGACGTCGGCGCCGGGCAGCGCGAGCTCGCGATCATCGGCGTAGGCGAGCGCCAGACGCAGGTCCTTAATGAAGTGCTCGACCATAAAGCCGGGCTTGTAGTCGCCGTCGAGCGCCTTGGGCGCCAGGCTCTCCATGGCGCCGGACTTACCGGTGCCGCCCAGGATCATCTGGCGGGTCTTCTCCAGGTCAAGGCCGCTCAGCTCGGCAAATGCCATGGCGTCCGCCATGCCGACCATGCAGGCGCCCAGCGACACCTGATTGGCGAGCTTGGCAGCCTGGCCCTTGCCGGCGCCGTCGAAGCAGCAGATGTTGGCCGCAAAGGTGGCAAGGATGTCGCGGACCGGGGCGATGTCGTTCTCGGTAGCGCCCACGATAGCCGTGAGCGTGCCGGCGATAGCACCCGACTCGCCGCCGGTGACGGGGCAGTCAAACGCCATGCGACCAGAAACCTGGGCGGCCTCGGCAATGTCACGGGCGAGCTCGGGCGAGCTCGTGGTGAGATCGATCAAGACCGCGCCCGGCTTGGTGCACGCAAGCAGGCCGTTGCCCGCCAGATAGAGCTCCTCGACCTCGGAGGGATAGCCCACCATGGTAAAGACGACATCGGCGTTCGCCACGGCCTCGGCCGGCGTATCGGCCCAGACGGCGCCGCGCTCGATAAGCGCGGCGGCCTTGGACTTGGTGCGGTTGTTGACCGTGACGGGGTAGCCGGCGTCCAGGATGTGGCCGGCGATGGGGGCACCCATGATTCCGGTGCCAATGAATGCGACGGAGAGCTTGTTTGCCATGAAACCTTTCCTTTTGGGTTGGGTGTTGTTACCAGGTTGAATACTCGGTGCCAGCGTTTGGGCTGTGAGTCGAGGGCGATTACGGACGCAGCGCTTGCCTACTGACCGCGCACGCGGCGGGCGATACGGTCGGAAAGCGACGCCTTGTCGGCGCGGTTCTTACCCCAAAACGCGCAGCCCACCATGCCGGGGCCCACGTGCGAGCCGATGGTGGGACCCACGGAGCCGCGAATGATCGTGACGTCGGCGCAACCCTCCTCCTTGCGGATGGCGGCTTCGAGCCAGTCACCATCCTTTTCGGCATCGGCCGTCATGATGGCGATGGGCATGGTGCGATCGGGCACGTAGTTCTCGCGGAACGACTTGAGGATGGACTTGAGCGCCTTCTTGCGGCCGCGGTTGACGCCGATCAGCGACAGCGAGCCGGCCAGGTCGTAGGAGAGCTCGGGCTTGACGTCGAGCTTTGCCGTGAGCTGCGCCGCCGCGGGAGGAATGCGGCCGCCGGCAGCCAGTGCGTCGAAGCTCTCGAGCGTAAAGTAGCCGTGCACGTAGGTCTTTGCCTCGTTTGCCCAATCGACCAGCTGCTTGGCGGTCAGTCCCGCCGAACGCTGGCGCACGGCCTCGAGCGCCAAGAGCGCACCGGTCGCGCAGGGCAGAGCGTTGTCGACCACGTAGAGCTCAAAGTTGGGATACTCGGCGCGCACGGCATCTGCCGCCTGGCACGCAGAGTTGTAGCTCGACGACAGCGCCGAGGCAAAGCACAGGTAGACCGTGGGCGTGCCCTCTTTGGCGCACTCGGTAAAGAACTCGATATAGCGACCGAGCGACACAGCCGAGGTGGACACGCGGGCGCCGGCGCGCATGCGGTCGTAGAACTCCTTAGGGCTCATGCTCGACCAGATATCGTCCGTGCGCTCCTCGCCATCGATAATGAAGGGGAAACCCAGGGTATCGACATCGAGGTTCGCGGCGACCTCGGGGCTAAAGTCGCAGCAGGTATCGACGACGATGCGGCAGCGGTCAGAATGGCCGGTAGATGCAGCCTTGTCCATCAAAGCGACTCCTTACGTAAAAAAGGCGGCCATCCGCATGGGATGGCCGCCGGCCGTTAAGTCATGCAAGTTAACGTATTTTACTCGTCAAGTGTTTCGATACGGGGCTTGATGATGCCATATCCACCATTCTTACGGTGATACACCACATTGATAAGGCCAGTCGTCGCGTTCTCGAACACGTAGAAGTCGTGGCCCAGCAGATCGGTCTGCACCAGCGCCTGCTCCTCAGTCATCGGGGTGACATCGATGACCTTCTCGCGGACGAGCAGGTCGTCGTCCTCCTCGGGCAGCAGCAGGTCGGCCAGATCCTCGACGCGCTCGACCGGCGCGACATCCGCTGCGCTGGCACCGCCCTGGCGGTTGTCCACGACCTTGGTCTTGAACTTGCGCAGCTGGCGGGTGACCTTATCGGCGGAGAGGTCGATGGCGGCGTACATATCCGCACCGTGCTCGGCAACGCGAATCACCGAACCGCGGGCACGAACCGTAACCTCGACGATTGCCGGGTTGGGGTTCGAGGGGTTCTTCTCATAGCGAAGTACAACGTCGACCGTCATGGGCTCGATATCGAAAACCTTGAGCGCCTCGCCGATCTTCTCATCCACATGCGCACGCAGAGCATCGGTTACCGTCGTCTTGCGTCCAGAAACCTTGATATCCATACGTGGCTCCAATCTGCCTCGGGAACTTACTGTACTGGCTATGTACCCATTGCCGTGCATTTAATCACGCGGATTCCCAAAGACCCGAATAACGATTGCTTGATACCGCATACCGAAGTCTCGCACTTTTCCGTGGCAAAGTGCGCTATGGGAGGGCGTCGGCAAAGCTAGTTTTTTTCCTGGAAATCAGCTTTTACCTGCCGTTTTTACCAAAATAGAAAAGCCGGGCTCCCTTATTGGGGAGACCCGGCCATGCGTGTTGAAACCGTGAAGAAGCGCCTTGTTCAGCGTGTGGCAGGCGCCACCCCTACCAATAACTAGCTATTGAGCTTGTTGATGTCATCGTCGGTGATGGTGCCCTCCTGGCTAGACGACGGGCCGTCGCTGTTGTTATCAGAGGCGTCGTCATCGGAGGACTCGGTCTCGTTGGACGTGGAGTCGGATGCCTGCACATTGGCCCCCGAAACGGTCTTGGCGGTAAGGTCGTAGGGCATCTGTCCGTACCAGACGCAGTGGACTGCCTCGAGCGTGCCATCGACCGTGATGCCATCGAGGGCATCGCTCACGGCACGGCACAGCTCATCATTAGAGCTAAGACCTGCGACGCCAAGCGTGGAGGGCGCCTCGAGCGTACCGACATAGGAGATCTGGCTCATCAGACGCGCGAGGTAGCCACCAGCCGTGGAATCACAGATCACGTAATCGACCTCGCCCGACTCGAGCGCCTCAAAGCACTCATTGATGTTGGAAAAGGTCTTTTGGTTGGCGGTGATGCTTTGCTTGGCGAGCGCCTCCTGCGAGGCCGAGGAGGTCTGAACGCCCAGGGTAGCGGTGTTAAGCGTTTCGGTGGAAACGCTCAGCGACTCGCCGTCACTGCTCTTGCCGAATACGGCGGCGGCATCGTACAGACAGGTGCCAAGCGAGCTGATGTCGCCGCCCGCAGACTTGATGTCGCCAATGAAGATGTCCGCCTTTTTATCGCTGAGCGCGGAATCGGCCGAGGACGCATCGACAAAGGCGACCTTGAGACCCATGCGGCATGCGAGGGCACGAGCGGCATCGACCGCATAGCCCGTGAGGTTTCCGTCGGCATCCTGCATGGCCTGCGGTGCATCGGACGTATCGAGGGCGACCGTCAGGGTTCCCGGCGTGACCAGGGCATCGTCCGATACCGTGGGGGTAACGGTCTCGCGCTCGATCTGGTCGATCGTGGGCGTCGTGAACGTGGACAGTGGATTGAACGCGCATCCGCTCAGGCCCAAAACGGCAATGACCGCCGCGGCCCCAGCACCTAACCGAGCCGCATGCATCAAGCTGCCCCTCACCATGTCCACTACCCTGCCTTCTGTGTCGTATACGATCCGTGCCCCGCACGGAATATCGGGGTGTTCCCACCAGCTGACCTGGTATTTGACCCCACACTTGCGCACCGGGGCGTTTGCTCGGGAGGCCGCAGCCACCTTCACGACTGGCCCGCTCGCCCGCGAGGCGGTATTGCCCCAAAGAAAGTAGAACGGACGGTGCGGCTTACATCTAGGACGCGCCATGATCGCGCCGCGCGCACGCGGTCGCTTACGTGGATCCCTTTGACCGCGTCTGTCTTGGACTAGGATGGGCATTTCGTCCGTCCGCAACCACAGCCTGGCAGGAACGTAGCGCATTATAGCTAAGTTCAAGCTATAGTTTAAGGTTAGGGACGTTATTCGCATCGCGAGCACAGATTTCGCAGGTCGGGGCGGACCATTCGTGCCCCCATGAAGCCCGGAGCTCCCCCACGGGGAGCCCCGGGGCACCCGTCTCAGGGTGCCGTGTGCAAAAAACGGCAAATATGAGTACTGCTACCAATTTAGTAGCAGCGTATTTCCGCCCCACGAGCCCTTTTTGAGTTCCGCACAGCCCGCTTGGCGCCAAGATATTCCACATTCGTTTATTATCTCTTCGCTGAATCCAGTTTTTCGGCCCAAGTTTCTTTATTTTTGCTGTCACTAATCTAGTAACAGTATTCATATTTGCCGTTTTTTGCACATGGCATATAAACAGACCCCCTATAAAGCCATAGTTTTACGCCGGCTTGAGCCCAAAGCACGCTCGGAGCGTATTCAGCAGAGCATCTTGCCTCTTTCGACGAGCCTCTACACGATTCTGATATCGTTTACCCATACGCTGGTGGATGCGCCATGCGAGCGCTTCCATCGCTTCCATGTCGCAGAGCATCTCGTTGTTGACCGTCGCGACCTCGATTCCCATGGACGCCAAACCCGTATTGCGTTTTTCATCGTGAATGCGCCCGCCGCGAGACGAATGGCCCTGCTCACCGTTGTATTCCAGGTCAAACCGAGCTGCTTCCTGATAGGCATCGCAAACCGCATACGGCATCCCCGAGATCGCCTGCGCACGGTCGTTGAACTCGATCTTGTGGTCGGTCTTAAAGGGACCGCAGGCAAATCCGCCATAAGAAAACGGAAGCGAAAACATGGCAAGCATGATGCATTCCATGGGTGAGCGCAGGTTTTCCGACAGAAAGGGGCACAGCCGCCGCAGCTGCTTGGCCGCGCTCCCCTTGCATGCCGCAAGGTAATCTGCCAGGCGATCGGGCGTCAGCACTGGCTCGACCTCAAAGTAGCCCACATCTGACGGCTGGTCCTTATCCTTTGCAAGCCTGTTCACGGTAGGCGAGCTGTAAGGGGGCAGATACCGCCCGCGATCGCTCAGCGAAATCTTGGAGCACAGCTCCTGGGCCAGGGCAAATGCCTGGATACAGCCGACTTCGCGCGCAACGGCGGCACAGAGGGCCTCGGGAGACAAGCTGTACACTCCCGGCTCCACCTCCAAAATCGAGGCGTCCGGCAGGTCTGTAGAACAAACGGACCAGCTTGCACCAGGCATGCGGCGACGCTGCTTCGCCGACCCCACCAGCAGGCACAAGTCTTCTTGGACCTCGCCACTCACGGCCCCGATCCGCACCAAATCGGGAAGATAAATGTCCTCGGCCGAGGGAGACGATGCGCGCAGCACACGGCACTCTTCATCGGGAGCGAGGTCCCTCCAACTGATGTAACCCATTTGTCGGCGCTCGGCGCGCATCATGCGCAGCGCCGAGGCGCCAGTCAGGATTACAGAGGCCGCCAGTTGCTCGCTTGTCGGCTCGATGCGTCGCGCTATCTTCGCTGCCACAAAACCACCCCTACCAAACGCGTGCGATAGCGAGGCCATCGACGGCCGCGGCACCGGCACGTTTGAGCTCCGCCGAGGCTGCTGCCATGGTCGCGCCCGTGGTAATGACATCATCGATGAGCAGCAAACGACAGCCGCGCACATCTTCGACCGTCTCGTACATGCCCCGGGCATGTTCCCGGCGCTCATCGCGACCGAGCTCTCGCTGGTCACCGTGACCGTATTTGACCAGGGCGTCCAGCAACGACACACCCGAAAGATCGCAAAACGAGCGCGCGATTGCTTCCATATGGTCGAATCCACGCCGCCGAAACGCTGCCGCAGTCGCGGGCACAAATACCACCGCGTCGGCGCCGGACAGCACACCGCCGTAGCGATCGGGGGCTGCCACCTGGGCATGTAAGACGGTGTCGTAGAGTAGCTCCGCCAGATACGGTGCCAGGCGGCGCTCGCCCGCATCCTTGTACGCCTTGATGGTGCGCGGCAGCGGATGTGCGTAGACGGCACACGCCAGGCAGCGATCGAGCGCCTCGGCCATTGCCGAAGACGTGCCCTCGACCGAACACTCGGTGCACAGCAAATCCCCAAACGGGGCGCCACATCGGATGCAGCTATGGCACGGATCGATGAGCGCGAATGAGGCCAGGCAATCCTGGCAAATCAGCGCACCGAAACGCTCGCAGCCGGCGCATCGCGTGGGCGACAACGCCTCGAGCGCCTCGTACGTCGCGCGCTCGGCAAGCGGTAGCAATTCGTCCGCAAACGGTAGGGTGCCAGCACCCTGCAAGCGACTCAACACATTCAAATGTCTCTTCATGACACAACCCTCCCTACGCGAAGGCGAAGGGAGGGTTGTCGGTGTAGAGCCATGATACCCAGAGGCGCTGGGGTCAGGCGGGTTACATCCGCTTACGGACGTTATTCGCCGGCAGGCGGTTTCGGTGAGGACGAGGTGTGGGTCGAGCCTTCGCCACCGTCCTGGCGCGGCTTGCGGGAGCGACGGCGACGGCGGCGCTTTTGACCCTGGTCGGTCGAGCCTTCGCCATCGCGATCCTCACGCGGTTCGCGCTCGTCGCGAGAGCCGCCGCGCGAAGCCTTGGCGGCAGCTCCCCCGCCATCGCCGGGGCGACGGCGCGTGACCTTGACTTCGCCATCCGAAACCTGATCGGCCACGGAAGGAACCGAGGGCTTCTGCTGCGTGCCCGAGGAATGGCGACGGCGCGGACGTGGCGCGCGCTCCTCCTCGCCACGCGGCTTGCCAGCCTTGTCGGCAGGCGCATCGGAGGCCGAGACGCCCTTGGGAGCGGCACCGGCCTCGCGAGCAGCTGCGGCGCGGAAGGCGTCCTCGCGCTCCTCGCTCGACAGGTGACGGCGACGACGGCGCGTGGGGTTCATGCCACCGCCGCGGTTTTGCTGCTGGAGCTGCTGAGCCTCGCGCTCACGGGAAGCGTTCTTGCCCGCGGCCTCGCCATTGTCGACGGACGCTGCGCGCTTGCGGCGGCGACGACCACCGGCTGCCTCCTCGGCCTCGGGCGCCTCGGCCTTGCCGCGGCCCTTTCCGCGGCCACGACCCTCGCCCTGGCCCTGAGCAGCGCGAGCATCGGATTCGGCATCGCGGCGACGGCGCTTGGGCATCGACGTGCCGGCCAGACGATCGGCACTCGACAGGCCATCGCCCACATCGACGCCGTTCTCGCGATCGAGCTCCATGAGCGCCAGGCGCATCTCGGGCGACTCGATGCGCTCGAGCACGTCGCGCGTCACGCAGTCGGGGCGGCAGTTGCAGCCCTGCTCGGCGGCCTTCTTTTTGCAGCCCTCCGAGCACGTCATATCGGCCAGGTTGACCTTAAAGACTTTGCCGTTCTCCAGACGCAGCACCAGCTGCTCACGCGGCGTGTCATATTCCTGGATACGCGCCTTGCCAAGCGGCGTATCGATGAGCGTCTTCTTTTTGGGCGCACGGCTCTTAAAGTCCTTGTACGCCTCGAACTCATAGCGCAGACAGCACATCAGGCGGCCGCACACGCCACTGATCTTGGACGAGTTGAGCGGCAGGTCCTGCTCTTTTGCCATGCGAATCGAGACGGGCTCAAACTGTCCGCCAAAGCGCGTGCAGCAGAGCTCCTGTCCGCACTGGGCATAGCCGCCCACCAGGCGGGTCTCGTCGCGCACGCCGATCTGGCGCATGTCGACGCGAATGTGCAGCGTCGAGGACAGGTCCTTGACGAGCTGACGAAAATCGACGCGCTCCTCGGCCGCAAAGTAGAACACGGCCTTCTCGCCGCCAAACAGGTACTCGACGCCGACCGGCTTCATCTCGAGGTCGAGCTCTTTGACGAGACGGCGGAAATCGACCATCGCCTCGTCGCCCTGGATGGCCAGGTCGTCGGCAAGCTGCAGGTCGATGTCGCTCGCCACGCGCAGCACGGGCTTGAGCGGCTGGCCGATCTCATTTTGCGGCACCTCGAAGGGATCGGCCGTGACCAGGCCGATCTCGGTTCCGCGCTCGGTGGAGCAAATGGCATAATCGGCCTCGAGGATATCCAGATCCTGCGGGTCGAACCACAGGTCGCGCGAGGCGTAGGTAAACTTAACGGGTACGACTAACGGCATTTCAGTGCCTTCCTGATATCGAACAGCATGACCTCGATGGCCAGCTGGGGAGTAACGTTTCTGGCGATGTTGCGCTCGGCGGTCGCGACCGCCTCGAGCGCCCGGGTGGCACCCGCAGCATTCGTCGCGGCGGCAAGCCGCCCGATCGTGTCGCGCACGTCTTCGTTCACGACGTCGGCCGCCTCGTCCTGAAGCGTCAGCAGCACGTCGCGCATGAGCGTCCGCGCGCTCGCCAGCGCTTCCATGATACCCGAACGCTCGCGCGCGTTGAGTTCGCGCTTGTTGCGGTCCTCAAGCTGCTTCAATGCTCCACGCGACAGGTAGTCGGCGTTTTGCTCGAGCACCTTTTCCTGTGTGGACTTGACCTCGGCGAGCGGTGCCTTAACGGCGACGATGAGCGACTTGGCGCGGCTGAGCACATCAGCCTCGTCGGCAGCGATGAGCGAATCGATGGCGCGGACCATCTGGCGGCGAGCATCCTGGCGCTCGGCACTCTTAAGGAACTCGATACCGCGTGTGGGGCTTCCCGCCACGGCGACCGCCATGCGGCAACGCGCGAGGTCCTGACCCGTCGCGCGGCTCACGGCCTGCGCGGCAACGGTGGGCGACACCAGCCGAAACGGCACGCACTGACAGCGGCTCACGATGGTGGGCAACATCACGTCTGCCGAGGTGCCCAACAGGATGAACATGACGCCCTCGGGCGGCTCCTCGAGCGTTTTGAGCAGCGCGTTGGCGGTGTTGGCGCGCAGCTGCTCGGCACGGTCGATGATGTAGACCTTTGCCTTGGCGCGGATGGGCGCCAGGGGCACGTCGTCGAGCAGCTCGCGGGTCTGCGCGATGAGGTAGCCCGTAGCACTTTCGGGCGTGTAATAGTGCACGTCGGGATGCGTATGGCGGGCGACGCGCACGCAGCTGTCGCACGAGCCACAGCCGTCCCGCTCGCACAGGAATGCCTGGGCAAGCGCCCATGCGGCGTCGAGCTTGCCCGCGCCGGGCGCGCCCAAAAACAGGTAGGCGTGCGATGCGCGACCGCTGGCGACGGCACTGGTCAAAAAATCACGCGCGCGCTCTTGGGTGTCGAGCTTGGCCAACAGACTTGCCTGAGCGGGGGCCATGTTACTCGGCCTCCTGGGCAAGCGCGGCGGTGACGGCGTCCTGGGAAATATCGAGGCCGTAGGCGCGAACCTGCTCGACCGTCTTCTCGAAGACTTCCTCGATGGTCGCGGTGGCGTCGATGAGCTTTACGCGGTTTGGTTCCTCGGCGGCAATGGCGCAAAATCCCTGGTAGACGCGCTCTTGGAAGGCTATACCTTTTGCCTCCATGCGATCTGCCGCACCACGAGCTGCCATGCGCAGCGCCGCCTGCTCGGGCGTGATGTGGTAGACGAGCGTGAGCGCCGGATGCGTACCGGCGACAGCCAGGTTGTTGGCATCGCGTACCATCTGACGGTCGAGGCCATCGGCAAACGCCTGGTAGCAGGTCGTGGAGTCGTAGAAGCGATCGCACAGGACTACCTTGCCGGCCGCGAGGGCGGGAGCTATGACCTCGTGCACCAACTGGGCACGCGCCGCCTCGTAGAGCAGCAACTCGCAGGTGTCTCCCATCGCCGTATTGGCGGGGTCGAGCAGCAGAGCACGGATCTTTTCGCTAATGGCGGTACCGCCCGGCTCGCGCAGGCTCACAACCTGGTAGCCAGCGAGTTCGAGCGCGCGGGCAAGCAGACGCGCCTGCGTGGACTTGCCGGCGCCGTCGACGCCCTCGAGCGTGATAAAGCTATGTTGAGCGGGCTCAAAAGCCATGGGCGCAGCCCCTTCCTACAAGGCGCGTAAATGCAGATATATCAACCAAGCCATGATACCCCAGGGGCAGGCGCGCCCCAAATCGGGCCTAGTCATTGGGTAGTCATTGGGGACGCTCTTAAATGACTAGGCGACAGCTAGGGACGTTCCTAAAGTGCCGGCAGAAAAGGAACGTCCCTAACTGCCGACTTTTTTGAGCGCTGGGTATAATCGTCGTATTGATTTGAAATGTGGCGAAAGGAGTGGCAATGTCTCGGTATTGCGCCTCGTGCGGCAAACTTCTTGCAGATGATGCCAAGTTCTGCACCTCATGCGGTGCACCCGTTGAGCAGACAACCGCAAGCAATGGCCAACCCGCGTTTGAGCAGACCGGCTTCCTCGATACGCCGCAAGCTAAGCCGGACGACCCCCTCGCCTATCGCCCCGACCCCGCCGCCAGCCCCGCAGCGGTCGAAACGACGCAGCGCATACCCGTCGCGGACACCCCGCCCCAACAGCAACCGGCATCTACGTACGCGCCTGATTCACCACAGGCCCCCGCCGCCAAAAAGAGCAGCACCAAGGCGCTTATCGCCGTTATCGTTGTGCTCGTGGCAATTATCATCGCCTTGGTCATCTTTTTTGTGATCAAGCCTTTCGACAACGCCGCCACGCAAACGACTGCCGAGATTACTAAGCTGCACCATGATGTTGACGATGATGACCTCAAGCCTCTCGACGACCCCAATAGCCTCTACGATGATGACGACGAGGACGACGAGGACGACGGCGAAGCAACCCTCTCCGAGCAGAACCTCTACCGTCGCCTGAGCGAATACTACGATCTGCTCGAAGATCTCGATAGCCAGGTCCGCGCCTGCGCGCAGGCCTTCAATGGCAGCTATCTGGAAGAAGATCGCACCGCCCGTCAAAATCTCGCCGACGTCGCCGAGCGCACGGAAGACACCATCGAGCAGTACTACGATATCGTCGAGGACCTGGACGTCCCCATGAGCTCTAAGAACTACAGTTCCTGGAAAGACATCGTTGCCCTGTATGACGACCTGGACAACCGCATCGACGCGATCTGCGATGCCTGGGAGATCAGCCTAAAGTACGCAAACCCCGCGGACCATAAGGACGAAATCGTGACGCCGCTGGCACGCGACAACGAGCCGGGGACCAACAGCAACAAGTACCGTCAGGACTTTGAGGACCGCTATCCCGGAGCCAAGCCCGTCGAGGTAAACTAGTCGCATGCGACGTTCTTAAACGACTAGTCATTCAAGAACGTCCCCAATGACTACGCAAAAAACGAGCGGGGATCATGGGACCCTCGCTCGTTTTTGTTTTGGGCAATGTTTCGGCTGCACCGCTACTTGTCGGCGGCTGCCTTCTTGGTGGTCGATTTCTTGGACGTCGTCTTTTTCGCCGTCGTCTTCTTGGCAGCAGTCTTCTTTGCTGCCGTGGTTTTCTTCGCCGTGCTCGCCTTGGTCGTGGTCTTGCGGCCGCGGGCGGGCTTCTTCTCCTTGGTCGGGCAGTCCATGTTCACGCAGATGCGCCACGGACCGCGCGCCGTGTTGACCACCACGATGGGGGCGCCGCACTCGGGGCAGGTCTCACCCGTCGCCTCGAGCTTACCGCGCGCCGGTAGAGGATAGCTCACGCCGCAATCGTCATAGTTGGTGCAGCGGATAAAGCGCTTGCCGCTCTTCTCGCTCTTGTGCGCGATCAGGTCGCCATGGCGTCCTGCCTCGGCGCACACCTTGCACTCGCCCACCTTAAGGTCGGGCTCGTAATTGGTGGGGCACGTGGGGTTCACGCAAATCTCGAAGGCCTTCTGGCGGAACGGCTGGCACTTAATGCGCGGCGCGCCGCACTCGGGGCACACGGCCGCCTCGCCCTCGAGCGGGCTTACCTTGACGCCGCTCGGCACCGGATAGGTCACGTCGCAGTCGGGCCAGCCCATGCAGCCAATGAAGCTGCCGCGGGTCTTGGCGCTCGTCTTCATAACCAGGTCCTTGCCGCACTTGGGGCAGGCGCCCACGCGCGCATCGGCTGTGACGGCGTCGCTGATGGCGTCGCCCAGCTCCTGCGTGTGCTTGAGCAGCTCGTCGAGCACGCCGGCCAGCAGCGCGCGCGAGTGCGTCACAACATGCTCTTCGGTGTCCTCGCCGCGCTCCACACGGGTCATATCGCCATCGAGCTCGCTGGTCATATCGGGGCTCGTGATGCGCGGGGCAAACTGCGTCAGCGCGTCGATGATGGCGATACCCAGCTGGCTCGGCTCAACGGGATCATTTTTGAGATAGCGCACAGCGTACAGGCGCTCGATGATGCTCGCGCGCGTGGACTTGGTACCCAGGCCGCGCTTCTCCATCTCCTGCACGAGCTTGCCCTGGCTGTAGCGCGCGGGCGGCTCGGTCTGCTTGGCCTCGAGCTTAATGTCGAACACGTCGACCGTATCGCCCTGCTCCAGCGGCGGCATCTGCTCGTCGCGCTTAAGGCCGTACGGATAGGCCTCGCGGAAGCCAGGGGTCACGAGCACGTCGCCCGAGGCCACGAACGGCTCGCCGTTGACGTCGAGCTCGAGCTTGGTGTTCTCGATGGTCGCGGGACCCATAAGCGTTGCCAGGAAGCGACGGGCGATGAGGTCGTAGAGCTTGCGCTGGCCGCCGTCGAGCGTGGATGGGTCGCCCTCGCCCGTGGGATAGATAGGCGGGTGGTCGGTGGTCTCGACCTTGCCGCGCGTGGGCTTCATAGGACCGGCAAGCACCTTTTTGCACACGGGCGCCAGCGCCGGGTTGATCTTTGCCAGGTCGCTCACCACGGCGCCCAGATCGAGCGTCGCAGGGTATACGGTATTGTCGACACGCGGGTAGCTGATAAGGCCCGCCATGTAGAGGGACTCGGCGATGCGCATCGTACGCGCAGGCGAGATGCCCTCGGCCGCGGCGGCAGCCTGCAGCGAGGTCGTCGCAAACGGCGTGGGCGGCTGCTGCTTACGCGAGCGCTTGGTCACCGCGGCAACGGTCGCCGTCTTGGCGCCGTCGACATGGCCGTACGCCGTCTCGGCAGCATCCTTGTCGGTAAAACGCGCCGTCTTGTGCGCGATCTTAAAGCGGTCGTCCTCGGCAGCGCCCTGCGCGGCACCCATGCCGCGAATCTGCCAATAGTCCTCGGGCACAAACGCCATGCGCTCGCGCTCGCGCTCGACCACCAGGGCGAGCGTCGGCGTCTGCACGCGGCCGGCAGAGCGCACGTTACCAAAGCCGCCGAACTTGGCGAGCGTCAGATAGCGCGTGAGCACCGCGCCCCAGATGAGGTCGATGTGCTGACGGCTCTCGCCGGCGTCGGCCAGATTCTGGTCGAGCGTGACGAGATTATCGAAGGCGTGCGTGATCTCGGCCTTGGTAAACGAAGAGTACTGGGCGCGGGCGACCGGCAAGTCCGGCGCAACCTCGCGCACCTTGTTGAGAGCATCCGAGCCAATCAGCTCGCCCTCGCGGTCGAAGTCCGTGGCGATGATGACGCTGTCAGACTTCTTGGCAAGGTTCTTGAGCGAGCGAATGAGCTCTTTCTCAGCCGGCAACTTAATGACGGGCGCCCAGGTGAGGTAAGGCAGACTCTCGAGCTTCCAGCCCTTAATGGAGATGCCATCGGCAAGGAACGGCTTACGCTTGGTGTCGTAAGGCGGACGCGCCAGGCCATCGGGCATGTCGGCCGGCAGTATCTCGCCGTCCTCGGTGACCGAATACCAGCCCAGCTTTTTATCGAACAGCACGCTGTCGCAAAAATCAGGCGCAAGGATGTGACCGGCAAGGCCGATCGTCACGCACTCCTCGCCCTTCCACTCAAAGCGGTAGATGGCGGTGTTGTACACCTTGTCCTTTTTGGGCTTACCCGTGGACAGACGCTCGGCGATCTGACGCGCGGCGTCGTTTTTCTCGGCGATGATGAGCTTCAAAAGAGGCTCCTATCTCGTATCTCTGCGGCTACGCCCGCCCGTATGGCGGCCGACTTACGCCCTTGCTTGCTCAATCTGCCCGATGAGCCAATCGCACCAGGCATCCATGCCCTCGCCCTTGCGCGCGCTCACGGCAAACCGCGGCGCCTGCGGATTGAGGTCATCGAGTGTCTTAGTATACCTATCCATGTCAAAATCGAAAGCCGGAGCCACGTCGACCTTGTTGAGCAGCTGCGCGCCGGCGTGTTGGAAGATGCCCGGGTACTTGATGGGCTTGTCGTCGCCCTCGGGCACCGAGAGAATCATGATGGACAGGTTCTCGCCCAGGTCAAAGTCGACCGGGCAGACCAGGTTGCCCACATTTTCGATAAAGATGACGTCGATGTTTTCCAGACCCACAGCCTGGTCGAACGCGTCGACGGCCTCCATGATCATGTTGCCCTCGAGGTGGCACAGGCCCCCCGTGTTGATCTGGATGGCAGGCATGCCGGCTTCCTTCATGGTGATCGCGTCGACGTCCGAGGCGATATCGCCCTCGATGACGGCACAGCGCAGGCCAGCCTTGTCGCGCAGGCGCTCGTTGGTGCCCAGGATCGTGGTGGTCTTGCCCGAACCGGGGCTCGACAGCACATTGATCACATAGGTGTTTGTCTCTTTAAATCGCTGTCGCAGCTGATCTGCCAGGCGCTCGTTGCGCGACAGGATCGGCGACGCGATATCAATCGTTTTCTCAGCCATACTTGGCACTCCTTACTTTGGCCCCTTTATACCCCATCACCAGATGGCTAGCGGGCTAATCGTCGGGGGTTTCGATTTCGATACTCGCGATATCGAGCTCGCGGCCGTGCAGTAGGCGCACGTTGGCACCACCACACTGGGGACAGCGGCAATGGAAGCGATCGTGCTCAAAGACCTCCCCGCAGTCCAGACACTCGCTTTGTGGATGGACTTCCTCCACGGCAAGCTCGCAGCCTCGCGTGAGCGGGTCCTCATCGCGAAATGTCTCCCACGCAAAGTCGAGCGCCTCGCGCACAACTTCGGTCATATCCCCGATACGCAGCGTTACCAAAACGGCGCGCGAGGCCCCCGCCCCACGCGCCGCGCGAATCACTGTATCGAGTATGCCGTTGACAATGCCAACCTCGTGCATACCGATTTACTCCTCGTCGTCCTCATCGTCCGAGAACAGGTCCAGACGGCTCACAAACAAGCCCTCCTTGCCCTCGCGCGCGGTAATGACCACGCGGGCAATGGCGAGCGAAATCTCGTAGAGCGAGAGCAGGGCACCATACATGAGGCCCAGCGTAACGGGCGAGCCGTCGGGCGTAATCACAGCCGAGCCCACAAGCAGGCCCACGTACACGTAGCGCCAGGCGCCGCGGAAGGCCGCGTAGGACACGATGTGGAAGACGGACAGGTAGAAGATGATGAGCGGCAGCTCAAACGCCACGCCAAAGCCGATCATAAAGAGCAGCTCCATGTTGACGTAGTTCTCCAGGTCGGGCAGCGCCGTGGCGACGGCCGAGGTCTCGCCGATAAGCCACTCAAAGCCCGCCGGGATGATGATGAAATAGCAGAAGATGGCGCCCAGGAAGAACAGCACCGTCGAGGCGAGCACCGTGGGCACGACCCATTTGCGCTCGTTGGGACGCAGTGCCGGCAGGAAAAATGCCAGAATCTGCCAGATGATCATGGGCGTGCACATGACCACGGCCATCTTGATGGCCAGCGAGAAGCGCAGGCCAAAGCCGCCGAGCGTGGTGGTGATGTAGAACTTACCGTCCGGCACAAAGGAGCGGATGGGGTCTTCCAGGATGTCGAGCACCACGGGCGTGGCGAAATACAGCACGATGGCGGCGGCAAACACCGACACGACCACGATGGTCAGGCGGCGACGGAGCTCGCCCAGGTGATCGAAGAGCGGCATGCGCGCAGGTCCGATAGGCATTACTCATCGCCTCCCTTCGGGGCATCGGCGGCAGCGGCGTCGTCCTCGGCCTCGAGCTCGCGAGCGAGCTGGTCGACGACGGCCTTGCGCTTGCGGGGACGACGGGCGTAGAGGTCAGCCGTCGTGGGCTCTGCCGGCTCGGGCTCGGGCTCCGGCTCTGCAGCAGGCTCGGGCTCGACGACAGGCTCGACGGCAGCGGCAGGCTCGGCACCCTCGGCCTCGGACTCCTCAGCAGCACCCTCGCCCTCGGCGGCAGCCTCGCTCGCGGCTTTCTCGGCAGCAAGACGAGCGCGACGCTCGGCAAAGGTCTCCTTCTTTGCGGGCGCTGCCGTCTCGGCGGCATCCTCGTCCGCATCGGAATCGTCATCGACGGCAGTCTTCTTGGGCTTGACCGGTGCCGAAGCGGCCTCACTTACCGGATCGATAATCTCGGACTGAACAACGGCCGTCATCTTTTCCTGCGTCTCGCGGAACTGACGGATGGCACGGCCGATTGTGCGGCCCATCTGCGGGAGCTTATCCGGGCCAAACAGCAAAAAGCCGAAGACCACGATGATCGCGAGCTCACCCTCTCCAATACCAAACACACATACCTCCAAGGCTCGATGTGAGTCGAGCCCGCACCGCGCCATTCGGCCGGAACTCGTCTATTCATTCGGTCAAGTATAGCGCCCGGACGCCAAAACGTCCGAGCGCATCACAAACATATGCCAAACGGCACGCCCTTTTGGGGGCAAAGATTATGCAGCGGTGATCGAAATCTCCTGGTCGACACCCAACAGCTGAACCACGCGCATTACCGGGGGCTGCACATTGGTGCAGCTAAAGCGCTTGCCGTGGTCGACCGCGTGGTGCGCGGCGCCCACGAGCACGCCAATGCCCGTCGAGTCGATATAGCTCACCTGGGCAAAATCGAGCTCAACGGCCTCAGTGGGCTGCTCGAGCGCCAGGTCGATGGCATTGCGCAGGCTATCGGCGTTAGAGATATCGATCTCGCCGGTTACCTTAATGGTGTAGAGCTCTGGCGTGGGGTTGGTGGAAATACCCAAATCCATGTATATGCTCCTTTACGTATCGAAGGTGCGGATAGTACGGGAAGCCGCGCGTTAGGCGCGCTCGGCACGCGCAAGCTCGGCAGCGACGAGCTTAACGGCCAGCACCAGCACATCGAGCGCGGCCTCCAGGTCCTCGACCGTGGGATAGCTCGGCGCGATGCGGATGTTGGTGTCGCGCGGATCCTTGCCATAAGGCCAGGTGGCACCAGCCGGCGTGAGCTTGACGCCCAGGTCGGCACAAAGCGCGGCGACCTTCTGGGCCGAGCCCTCGGGACCATCGAAGCTTACAAAGTAGCCGCCGCGGGGGTGCGTCCAGGTGGCGCAGCCCGTCTCGCCCAGACCCTCGGTGAGCTTGCGCTCGACGGCCTCAAAGCGCGGGCGCAGGAACTCGGCATGCTTTTTCATGTGCTCCTTGACCGCCTCGATGGTGGGAAGGAAGCGCACGTGACGCAGCTGGTTGAGCTTGTCGGCGCTGATGAGGCCGGCCTTCAGGCGCTTGGAGAACTCCGCGATAACCGCGGGGCTCGCACCGATAAAGCCGATACCGGCACCCGGAAAGGTGATCTTGGACGTCGAGGCAAAGGCCACCACGCGGTCCTCGGTGCCCGCCGCGCGAGCGAGGTCGAAGATATTGGCGAGCTCGTCGGTCTCGTCGTACAGGTCGTGCACGCAGTAGGCGTTGTCCCAGAAGATGCGGAAATCGGGCGCGGCCGTGGGCATCTCGACCAGGCGGCGCACGGTGTCCTCGCTAAAGGTGATGCCCGTGGGGTTGGAGTACTTGGGCACGCACCAGATGCCCTTGATGGAGTCGTCGGCGGCGACCAGGCGCTCGACCTCGTCCATGTCGGGACCGTTTTTGGTCATCGCGACGGGGACGTTCTCGATACCCAGATCGGCGGTGATGCCAAAATGACGGTCGTAGCCGGGGACGGGGCACAGGAACTTGACCTTCTTGCCGTCGTGGGCAGCCTCGTAGGCATCCCAGGGCTCGCTGCCGCACGAGCCGCAGCGCCAGAACATACCGGCGATGTCGTGCTCGATCAGCAGGCTCGACGAACCCAGCACGAGCGTCTGCTCGGCGGGGCAGCCCAGGAACTCCCCCGCCAGCTTGCGTGCCGAAGGAATGCCCTCAAAGCAGCCGTAGTTGGAACAGTCGACGTTGCCGTCGTGCAGGTCGGCATCGGCATTGAGGATATCGAGCATGGGTCGAGAGATGTCCACCTGGGAGGGCGACGGCTTGCCGCGGGCCATGTCGAGCGCCAGGCCCTTGGCCTTGACCTCGGCGACCTCGGCTTTGAGCGCCTCGATGGCGGCATCGAGTTCGGTGGTTTCCATCTTCTGGTAGATCGTCTGCATGGGTGCGACCTTTCACGAAGCGGTACGTTGCAATTCTTCTAAGTATAGACCGCCACCGTCGCAACGTTATGAAGCCGTGATAGATTAAGTCCATCGCAATGAATTACGAACCGCCGCGCATGCCGGCATGAAGCGCCCAAGGAGGCACTATGGAGTACGGATCGTTCCAGGCCGAGGAATTCGGCGACCTTCAGCGCCTGGTCGACGGACTGTTTTACGACCGCCACGCCATCGACCGCCTGGATCTGATCGTACAGGCCGAAATCTTGGACCTGGCGCCCGATCTCATGGAAATCGTGAACCTGCTACCGCCCGGCTATTACGACCGCCAGTCACTTTGCGACCAGCTCAACTCCGCCTTGGCCGCCCACGGCTGGGGCGCCGTCTACGGAACGGTGGAATAAGCCTCGAGGCCGACTTTGGCCCGTTTCGCGACCCTGGCGAGGCTTGTTTTAGGGCTTGTGGCCAAAAAAGGGCAAATATGAGTACTGTTACCTTTTTAGTAGCAGCGATTCTTGGTCGAAATCGGCAAAACTCGACTTGAAACTCCCTAATCACCGTCAGCTAGCGCCAAATTGGAAGTCGATAGTCACTCATTAACGTACAGTTCTTATAACTTTGTTCATTATTTTCCACACCTAAAATGAAACGCCGTTTGTGACAGTACTCACAAACGGCGTTTTTTGACCACGGGGGTATCTGGCAGGGGGCCAGTAGCACCCGGATCCGAGTTTCGAACGCATCCAAACCGGTTCTGGTGTCTTTTTTTCGAGCTTTTACTCGTCCTTGGGCGCCGGGTGCTTGCAGACCACACTCATGTAGATCATGCCGAGCACGGCCGCGGTGACAGAACCGGCAAGAATGGCGGCCTTGGCAGCCAGAACCTCAAACTGGGCCGTCGGGAAAGCAAGGCCGCTAATGAGAATCGACATGGTAAAGCCGATACCGCCCAGAATGCCCACGCCGGCGATCATATGCCAGTTGACGTTGTGCGGCAGCTCACAAGCCTTGAGCTTAACCAGGGCGAACGTCATGCCAAAGATGCCGATCGGCTTGCCCAGCAGCATGCCAAAGTACACGCCGAGCGTCACCGGGTCGGTGAGTAGCGTGCTCATGTCCACGCCCACCAGGCAAACCTGCGCGTTGACGAACGCGAAGATCGGCAGGATCACAAAGTTGACCGGCGTGGAGATCAGGCGCTCCATGCGGATGAGCGGCGGGGTCACGCGGTGCATGACGCGCTCGACTTTGGTGGTCGAGACGGTAAAGTCATGCTGGCCCAGGATGTGCGCCTCGTCGTCGTAGCGGTCATCGAGCAGCGGCAAGCACTCGCCCAGCCAATCGGTGAGGCTATCAAGCTTAACACCGCACTTGGCCGGGATGGTGAAGGCCAGGATGACGCCAGCAAGCGTAGCGTGCACGCCGCTCTTGAACATGCAGAACCACAACAGCAGGCCCAGTACCGAATACGGGGCAAGGCGGTAATGCTGCGTCTTGTTGAGCCACACGAGCGCACAGGTCACAAGCGCGGCGGCGCCCAACCAAAACGGATTGGGGCTCTGACCGTAGAAGATGGCGATGGCGGCGATGGAGATGAGGTCGTCGGCGATGGCGAGCGTCGAGAAGAACACGCGCACGCCGTTGGGCACGCGGTTGCCCAAAAGCGACAGCACGCCCAGCGCAAAGGCAATATCGGTTGCCATGGGAATGGCCCAGCCGTTGTGCGCGCCGGCATGGTTAAAGATCAGATAGATGCAGGCGGGAACGACGACGCCGCCCACGGCCGCCAGCATGGGAAGCATAGCCTGGCGCGGGTTCTTGAGCTCGCCGACCGTCATCTCGTACCTAAGCTCAATGCCCACCAACAAAAAGAAGATCGCCATGAGGAAGTCGTTGACGAAAAGCTCAACGGTGAGACCGGCCGTAAGGTTGCCCAGACCCACATACAGCGGGGTCTCCAAAAAGTGATGGATGGCCTCGTAGGCATCGGTGTTGGCGCAAATGACGGCGGCGATGGCGGCGAAGACCATGACGGCGGCGGAAATCGTGCCGTTCTCGGTGATGCGCTCCCAAATGTCGTGGCGCTCAAAACGCTTGCGCTCACGAACGTTAAACAGCTGCTCGGGTGCTGCCATGGGCGGCTCCTTTCACGGGAAAGCTCCCGTCTTAAAAAAGCACGGCCCGCCCAAGTGGCGGTGCCGCGCTCTAACGTATTACGCTTGCATCTAGCCTACCCTGCACGACAGGCACGCAGGCGTGGCCGAAAAGCGGAACCACAGGTTGAACATTATTTGCTCAACGGCACGGGCGCGCCTATCCAAGAGACGACGCGGCGCCGTGCACAAAAAACGACCGGAGCGCGGGGCTTCCGCGATCCGGTCGTGGCGTTTGGTCAACTAAACCTAGCAGGCGGCCATGATGGGGGCAGCGACCTGCTTCTTACGGGAGAGGACGCCCGGCATCCAGACGCCGTCGTGCTCGTCGGCAATGCCCAGGCCCTTCTGAGCAGCCTCGGTCTCGCCCTCGAGCAGGACCTGCGAGCCCTCCTCCATAATGTCGGTGATGCACAGGACAATGCCGTCAGCACCCTTCTCGGCGGCGTAGGCACGCATGGCCTCGCGGATCTCGTCGATCATGCCGAGTGCGCGGGTCTTGTCGACGGTCTCGTACTGGCCGATGAGCAGCTTCTTGCCGGCGGGCTCGAACATCTTGATGTCGTTGCCGACTATCTCGGCTGCGGTGAAGGAGCCGGACGGACGGGTGAGGAAGACCTCCATGCCAAACTTGACCGGATCGACGCCCACCTGCTCGCCGAGCTTGGCGGCGACGGCGCGGTCGACATCGGTGGTGGTGGGGCTCTTGAGCATGAGCGTGTCGGTCATCATGGCCGAGAGCAGCAGCTTGGCCTGAACGTCGGAAAGCTCAACGCCGAGCACGCCGGCGAGCTTGGTGACGATGGTGCAGCTGGAGCCCCAGGGCAGGCAGATGTAGTGCAGCGGGCCGGCAGTCTCGAAGTCGCCGATGCGGTGATGGTCGACGACGCCAAAGACCGTGGCGTCCTTAAGACCGGCGACGGACTGGGCAGACTCGTTGTGGTCGGTGAGGACGACGAGCTGACCGGCCTCGACGGAATCAATCACGCGGGGCTCGGCAATGCCGGCGTCGGCGAGCAGCTTGGCGGACTCTGCCGGAAGCTGACCAAGGGCGCAGGCCTCGTAGGTGTTGCCGGCATACTCAACCTGGTTGAGCAGTTGGGACAGGACGACGGCGCTCATGATGGCGTCGTTATCGGGGTTCTGGTGACCAAAGACAAGAACGTTTGCCATGGATATCCTCCACTTAATATGTGTACTTGGACGTAGCTATGGTAGCACGCTGGCGCCGAGCCTTCTGAGACGGAAGGGCCGCGGCGCAATTTGGGGCAAGTGTCGGGGCGAAGTCTGCCCCCTTTGCACCATGTTGGTGCAAACTAACCTGTCCCCTTTGCACCAGCTATTTGCCGGCGGCGCGCAGGGCTACGTAAGCGGCACCGATGATGCCGGCGTCGTTGCCGAGCGAGGCGACCTTAATGGGCGTCTCGCGCGAGGCAGAAAGCGCGTAGCGCTGGAAGTACTCGCGAGCCTTGTCGAGGTAGACATCGGCCGAGGCGGAGGCGCCGCCGCCGATAAGGAACATCTCGGGATCGACCACGTTGGCAATAAGCGCCAGTGCGCGACCGAGATAGTCGGCCATGGTATCGGCCGCGGCCAGCGCAAGCTTGTCGCCCTCGCGGCAGGCTTGGAACACGTCCTTGGAATCGGAGGGGCCGGTGAGCTCGATGGGATCGACACCCGCTTTCTTGCACTCGGCAAGGTAGTTGCTCACCACACCGGTGGCACTGGAATACTGCTCCAGGTGGCCATGGCCGCCGCAGCCGCAGGTGCGCTCCTCAGCCGGGTTCAGGCACATGTGGCCAATCTCGCCGCCAGCACCCACAACGCCCGACACCACGTCGCCGTTAACGATAACGCCGCCGCCCACGCCGGTACCGATGGTGACCATCACCACGTTCTGCACGCCCTTGGCAGAACCGAGCCAGGCCTCGCCCATGGCAGCAGCGTTGGCATCGTTCTCATACTTAACGACCGCGTCGGGGCAGTGCTCCTGAATGGCGACTCTCAGCTCGGGCAGGTTAATGGCAATGTTGGCCTTGACCTTGGCATCGCCCGACGCCGGAATGGGGCACGGAACGGCCAGGCCAATGCCCGCCACAAAGGCACGCGGAATCTGAGCCTTGGCGACCACCTGGTCGATAGCCTCGGTCACCGCGGCAAAGCCCGCGGCGTCAACGATGGGAGGCGTAGGCACGCTGGCCTTGGCAAGCAGGTTGCCGTCCTCGTCGAACAGACCCTCCTTAACCGAAGTGCCGCCGACGTCGATGCCGATGTAGTACTGCTTAGGTTCCATGGGAGCCCACCTTTCTCGTTTAAACATTGCCTGTATGGTACCGCTCCCAAGGCAAAAACCTACCAAAAAGGGACAGGTTTGTTTTGGCAGGTTTTATCTGGGGTAACGCAATTGGCCGCTCAACAGACCGCGCAAGACCATCCCCAAAAATAAAGGCGCCGGGAGGCGGAGACTCCCGGCGCCCGTCAAAGGGACTATGTTGTCTGTTGGAGCGCGCGGTCCATCGCGGCGATAACGCCGACTAGGCCTTAAGTGCCTGCAGCTGCTTGTGGATCTCGATGAGCTCCGTCGCCATGACGCGCATGGTCTCGGTGCCGGCCATCTGGTCCTCGGCATGCAGCAGAATCAACGGGGCCTCGCCGTTACGCTCGCCGCTGGCCTCTTTCTTCAGAAGCCCCATGTGAACATCGTGGCCACCGTTATAGGCCTCGTCGCCCTGTTTGATAAGCTCCTCGGCGGCGTCAAAATCGCCCTCCTTGGCCTTTTGCACGGCATTGATGTACATGCTCTTGGCGGTACCGACGTAGCTGATGATCTCGAAGCAGGTCATCTGCAGCTCGTTCATATCCTCCATATGCTGCACCTAACCCATCACGCTGACGCAGTGGTCGATGATGCCGGCAGCGTTCATGCGGCCGTAGTCGACCATGTTGATCACCTCGACCGGGAAGCGACCGGCGGCCTCCTTCTCAAAATCGCCCTTGGTGTAGCCGATCTGCGGACCAAGCAGCAACATGTCGCACTCATCCAGGTGATCGTGGGCCTCATTCATGGGGCGAGCCTCGACCTCGATATCCAGGCCACGGTTTGCAACCTCGGCCTGCATCTTCTGGACCAGCAGGCTCGTAGACATACCGGCATTGCAGCAGAGCATGATCTTCTTCATGGTTTCCTCCTTATAACTGCGCGGCGCGCAGACGACAACTGGTTGTATTCCTTGCGGTTATTGTGCCCTCTTTCTGCGCCCTTACGCAAAAGAGAGGTGCGGGCACCGGCACCGCGTACCGGCGCCCGCAAAGGTGAAAGGGACGAACGTTAGGCGTTCTGCTCGGCGAGAGCCTCCTGCTTGGCGATTGCCTTCTCGGAAATCTTCATAAAGGGCAGGTAGACGGCCATGCCAATGACAATCTCGAGAGCCTGCCACACGCCGGCGCGCCAGTCAAAGCCCGTAGCGAGCAGGGCATTGATGACGGGAGGCATAGTCCAGGGCACCTGGGCGATGCAAGGGCTGATGATGCCTGCGCAGGTAAGGCCATAGGTGATGCCGATGAACAGATCGGGAAGGAGGACAAACGGAATCATGAGCGGCAGGTTGTACACGATGGGGTAACCGTAGATAACCGGCTCGTTGATGTTGAACAGACCAGGCAGGATAGCCATCTTGGAAACGGTCTCGGAAGCCTTGTTCTTGGAGAACAGGAGCGTGTCGAGCAGAAGCATGAGGGTGCAGCCCGAGCCGCCGATGAGGGCAAAGCTATTAACGATCTGCATGTTCATGTAGTGATCGGGCTGAATGGTGCCACCGGCGGCAAAGGTAGCCATGTTGTCGACGATGAGCATGGTCAGGATCGGCTCGACGGTAGCGCCAGAGATGGTGGACTGGTGAATACCGACGCAGAACAGCAGGTTGGCAAGGGTGTAGATGAGGATAACAGCCCACGGGCCGGCGTTCATGATGTTCTTGAGCGGGTTGGAGATGCACGTGGAGATGATGGTGCACAGATCGGTGCCGGCGCACACGGCGAGCAGGGCTGCGGCAAGAGCGAAGATCGCGAGGTTGAGCAGCATCGGGATCATGACGTTGAAGGAGTTGGAGACCGCTGGAGGCACGCCCTCGCCCAGCTTAACCTTGAGCTTCTCGACGCCAGAAATCTTGATGAAGAGCGAGACGGAAAGCAGGGCGATGATAATAGCCGAGAACAGACCGTTGGTGCCGGTGTTGGTAGTCGAAAGGGCGCCCGTGACCTCGGCGGAGGTGATCTTGTCGGTGAGCAGCGGGCTCGTGGCGGCAAGCGTGGCGGTGATCTGCTGCGGCATCATGATGACGAAGGCAGAGATAGCGACGACCACGCAAGCGAGCGGGTTATCGAAACGCTTGTTCTTAGCGAGGCTGTAGCCAATCAATCCGGCCAAGATAATGGCAGAGACGTTGAGGGTGCCCAGCGTAATTGCCGAACCCCACGTCTGAAGGTTGGCAAGGCCCGCCGCATCGAGCGGGAACAGAGGGAACACGACGTTGTTAATAAGAACCGCGATACCCGCAAGGATATAGAGCGGCGTGATGGTCGCGAAGGCGTCGCGCAGGGAACGCAGGTGAACCTGGTTTCCCACCTTCGCAGAGACCTCGGCAAACTTGTCGAGGAAGCTCTTTCCGTTGTCACTGGCCATGATTGCTCCTAACTTTCAAATCCGGCCTTTTCCTATGCGCACGGTGGTCTGTCGCCCTCTGCCACCAGATGTGCCATGTGTTGCGCGCGGCGGCGCGCGGTCTGGGCGTTCGCCCGGTCGCTAATCAACCACGTGGGTCGTGGCGACCTGTTTGAGCCAAGCCGCCGACTTCTTAAGGCGGCGCTTATAGCCGTCCATAAGGTCGACCTCGACAAAGCCGTAACGATTCTTAAAGGCATTGGCCCAAGACCAGTTATCGATGACGGCCCAATAATGGTATCCGCGGCACTTGGCGCCCTCGGCAATTGCCTTGGCAACCCACTCCAGGTGCTGGCGTACAAAGTCGACACGGTAGTCATCCTGGATGGTTCCTTCGGCGTCACGGTTCTTGTATTCGTCCATGATGCCGATGCCGTTCTCGGAAACGAACCACTCAAGATCGGGGTAGTTCTTGGCGCAGTTCATGCCAAAGTCGTAGAGGCCCTGCGGGTAGATTTCCCAGCCGCGGCTCTCGTTCATAACGGCGTCGGGCCACACGTACTCGTCGGCAAAGTGCGGCAGGCCGTACTGGTCAATCTTGCTCGCCGGCGCCTGAACGCGCGTGGGGTGGTAGTAGTTGCAGCCGAGCCAGTCGACAACACCCTGCTTGAGAATCTCTTGGTCGCCGGCACGGAACGGGAGCTTAACGCCGCCCTCGGCCAGGCTGTCGAGCACGTCGGCAGGAAGCTCGCCCTTGGTAATAAGGTCGAGCCACCAGCGATTGTTGATGCCGCTGGTCATACGCACGGCCTCAAGGTCCGCCTCGCTGGGGTTCTCCTTGGTGTAGACCGGGGTAAAGCAGTTGATCATGCCGATTTTGGCATCGGCGCGAACGGCGCCCTCGTCATAGGCGCGACGGTAGTTGGCCACGGCCAGCGCGTGCGCCAGCGAGATGTGATACTGCACGGTGCGGGCGCGACCATAGTCGTGGAGCTGCGGGAACCACACACCCTCCTGATAGCGCTGTTCGGGCTCGACGATGGGCTCGTTAAAGGTGAACCAGTACTTAATCTCCTGGCCAAACTCGTGGAAGGCGACATCGGCGTAATGCGCGTAAGCCTCGACGACCTCACGGCTCTCCCAGCCGCCACGGTTAAAGAGGTAGGTGGGCATGTCAAAGTGGTACAAGTTGACAAACGGCTCCAGGCCGGCCTCGCGAGAGGCGCAGAACAGCTCGTGATACCACGCAGCGCCCTCCTCGTTGAGGTTGCCGTCGGCATCGAGCAGACGGCTCCACTGGATGGAAGTGCGATAGGTATCCAGGCCCAAGTCCTTCAAAATGCGAAAGTCTTCCTGGTACTTGGCCATAAAGTCGTTGCCGGCATAAGAGCCAACGCAGTTGTAGAACGAACCCAGATCCTGGATGGACCAGGTGTCCCACAGGTTCTCGAGCTTGCCGCCCTGGTTCCACTGACCCTCAGTCTGCGGGCCGGACATAGCAGCGCCAAAGAAGAAGTCGTTAGGCAGCTGATACTGTGCCATCAAAGTCCTCGCTTTCGTGTTCTAGAGCTTACGGTTGGAGACGGGTTTGCTTTGGCAGGTTATCCGGCGCGGGCGCGCACCGGTTATACCGATATCCAACCCACCAAAACAAAACCGTCCCCAAACGGTCGATCCTGTTGTGCGGAAGGATTCCGTTCGTTGCTTAAACTATAGCGCTCTAATTCTAAAAGTAAAGCGTCTTTTTCTTTTTTCTTTCTCGAACTTCTTAGATAAAAGTTATATGGGTGCCTTGTTGAGGGTTATACTTACTTGCGTATTGATATATGTCGGAAAGGAGGTTCCATGATTCCCAAATACGAGGCGATAGCTGCAGATATTCGCCGAAGCATCGAGGATGGCGCTCTTAAACCGGGCGACAAGCTTCCCACCGTCGTTGAGTTCTGCGAGCTCTATAGCGTTTCCAAAATCACCGTCAAACGAGCTATCGAGCAAATCACCGAGGAAGGTCTTATTACCAGCCGACGCGGATCGGGCACCTACGTTAAGGACACGGCGGGGCTTCCCGGCCAGGCATTTTTCCAAGGCAAAAACGACCGTGCCCAGGGCTTTTCGTATGAGCACCGCGGGGAGAAGGTCACCTCGGTGGTCTACGATTTCTCAATTGTTAATCCACCAGCGGACATCGCAGCCCAGCTGGGAATTGCCGAGGATGACTTTGCCTATCACATCGTGCGCGTACGTCAGGCCGATGGGAAGCCCATCGTTATCGAATACACCTACATGCCCCTCGAGCTGATTCCAGGCCTTAAAAAGAAGGACCTGTACGGATCGGTCTACCGCTTCATCCGCGAGCAATGTGGTCTGAAGATTTCGAGCTTCCACCGTACCATTCGCGCCGTGGCAGCAACCGAGGAAGAAGCCGAGCGTCTGGACACCAAGCCTGGCTCTCCCCTGCTCGAGCTCACCCAGATTGGATTTTTGGACAGCGGCGCCGCCTTTGAGTATTCGATCTCGCGCAACGTTGGCGACCGCTTTGAGCTGCACAATGTAACGTTGGCATAGGTTTTTGTAGTCATGCGGGCGCTCGTTTTGAGCAGCTTTACGCGGCGCCCGCGCAACACAATGGGGTATGAATATGTCCGATTTAATTAAGCTGACGCCGCTCTTCCACGAGAAGATCTGGGGCGGCCGCCAGCTCGAAACCGTTTTCGGCTACGACATTCCCGAGGGTCCCATCGGTGAGTGCTGGGCCATCTCGGCCCATCCCAACGGCGACTGCCAGATTGCGGAGGGACCGTACGCCGGCCACACGCTGTCGTGGCTGTGGGCCGAGCACCGCGAGCTCTTTGGCAACTGCGAGGGCAAGGAGTTCCCGCTGCTCATCAAGATTCTGGACGCCAAGGACGACCTTTCGATCCAGATTCATCCCAACGACGAGTACGCCGCCGAGCACGAGAACGGCAGCCTGGGTAAAACCGAGTGCTGGTACGTGCTGGATTGCGAGCCCGGCTCCACGATCATCGTCGGCCAGCGTGCTAAAGACCGCACCGAGGCCGCACAGATGATCGAGGACGGTCGCTGGGACGACATGCTCAACGTGCTACCGATCCACAAGGGCGACTTTTTCCAGATTGATTCCGGCACTGTGCATGCCATCAAGACCGGCACGCTCATTTTGGAGACGCAGCAGTCGAGCGACGTGACGTATCGCCTGTATGACTACGACCGCCCTGGCACCGACGGCAAGCTGCGTCCCCTGCACATTGAGCAGAGCCTCGACTGCATCGACTTTGATGCTCAGGCTCCGACCGACGGCACGGTGACCGCGCCCGAGGTGGACGGCGTGACCGAGCTCGAGTCTAACTCCTGCTACACCGTCGATCGCGTACGTGTTGACGGCAACAAGACCCTCGACCAGCGCTGGCCCTTCATGTGCCTGTCGGTCATCGACGGTGAAGGCACCGTCTGCGGCGACCCCGTCCACAAGGGAAGCCACCTGCTGGCCCCGAGCACCGTCAGCTCCATCGACCTCGAAGGCAAGATGGAACTGATCATCAGCCACCTCTAGGTCGCAGCAACAACCAAAACGCAACAAGGGGCTCCCCCGTCCACCAACGGAGGAGCCCCTTATCCATATATATCAGCCCACCCGGCTCTCCAGATCAAAAAAGCGGACGAGCAGAGCGACGTTCGCAAGCAACGTTATCTAAGGACCTGGACGGGCGTATGGGGCAACATCGATCGCGAGTTCCGCACGAGCCGGAGAGCACTTAATGTGCTCTCCGTGCGAGCAGGACTGCCCGAGCAGGCGATGTTGCCCCATACGCCCGCCCAGGTCCGCCGGGATCACGACAGCTTGACGATCGGAGCAAAGCCCTTCATTAGCTTTTTGGTCTGGCCGGTCTTTTCAAATTGAACCTCGATCATGTCTCCAACGACCGAAATCACAGTACCCATGCCAAAGGTCTTGTGGCTCACGGTGTCGCCTGCGGAAAAGTCCTGCGATGCGCTGGCGCGATCGACCTTGCGCTCCACCGTCGGCGACACCTTGGACGTGGCCTTCTTGGCTCGCGGCGCACCCGAGCCAAAGGTCGAGGCCACACGACCGGCGTCGGGCGACACCCCACGATGGCGCTCGGTCCCGTAGGTGCTTCCACCAAAGAAATCGTCGAAGCTCGATCCGCCGCGCGAACCGGAGCCGCCGGTCGAACGCGTATACGAGCCAAACACCTTGCCGCCATACATTTCCGAACCCATGCCCGAGCCAAAGGTGCCGTGGCGGTCGCCACGTTTCTCCCAGCCCGTGCCCTCAAAACCGGCAGAACCGATGCCGCTAAACTCGATGTCCTCAAACGGAATCTCGTTGAGGAAGCGCGAGCGCGGGTTGGCAGAGGTCGAACCGTAGGTGCGACGCGTGGCCGCATAGGTCAGGAACAGGCGCTTACGGGCACGCGTGATGGCAACGTAGGCCAGGCGACGCTCCTCCTCGAGCTTGCCCGGGTCATCGCTGCCGCCAAAGTCGTGCACATGCGGAAAGATGCCTTCCTCCATGCCGGCCACGAACACCGCGGGGAACTCCAGGCCCTTGGCGGAGTGAATGGTCATCATGGTGATGGCATGCGTCTCGCCGGCCAGGGAATCCAAGTCGGAGCGCAGGGCCAGCCACTCCATGAGAGCAGGCAGCGCCTTGCAGGTGAGTGGGCCGTAGGTGCGCTCGATCTCGTCGGCATGCACGGCGCCCGCGGGCAGCTCTGTCGGCGCGGCATAGGCGTTGCCCGCGATAGCGGCAGCCAGGGCATCCTGCGGCGAGAGCGCCGGGGCCGCCAGGCTGTCGAGCGGATTGGAACCCGCGGCGTCACGCGCGCCAACGAGCGCCTCAAACGAAGACGTGGGCGCAGACGGGCCGGGCTCGGGCGCAGGCACGCTCACCACAACGGGCTCGGGCTCGGCGTCGACAGGCACATCGGCAACACCGGCAGCGCGCAGCTCTTCTAAGCTCTCGAGCGTACCCTCGATATCCTCGTGCGTCTCCTCAAACTCGGCAGCGACGCCCAAGAATTCCTGGATGTTCTCGGCGCGACTCTCGGACTCCATGGTGCCCTCGGCGCGGAAGGCCTGCAGCAGGCCCGTCTTGTCGACAATCATCTCGACGACGTCCTTGAGCTCGCCGTCCATGCGCCGGCCCTCGCGCACCAGCGCCACAAAGCTCGACAGGCCGTTGCGCACCTTGGCGCTAAACATGCCCGTCTCGGCGCACGCGATCTCACAGGCTTGGAAGAACGAGCAGCAGTTGTCGCGTGCCAGCTGCTCAATCTTTTGAATCGAAGTGGAGCCGATGCCGCGGCGCGGCGTGTTGATGACACGCTTGACGCTCATCTCGTCGGCCGGGTTCACGATCATCTTGAGGTAGGCCATGACGTCGCGGATCTCGGCGCGGTCGAAGAATCGCGTGCCGCCAACGATTTTGTAGGGCACGCCCGCGCGCAGGAACATATCTTCGAGGATACGCGACTGGGCGTTGGTGCGATAGAACACAGCGATATCGTCGTAGCTCGTGCCTTTGGCATGCAGTTTCTCGATCTCGCCGGCAATCCAGCGGCCCTCGTCGCGCTCGTCGTTCGCCTGAAAGGCCTGGATCTTCTCGCCATCGCCCTCGGCCGTAAACAGGCGCTTGTCCTTGCGCTGCGAGTTGTGGCGAACAACAGCATTGGCGGCGCTCAGGATGTGACCGGTGGAGCGATAGTTCTGCTCCAGCTTGACGGTCTTGCAGTTTTTAAAGTCCTTCTCAAAGTCCAGGATGTTGGTGATGTCGGCGCCGCGCCAGCTATAAATGGACTGGTCATCGTCGCCTACGACCATGAGGTTTTGGTACTTGGCGGCCAGCAGGTTGGCGATCTCGTACTGGACGTGGTTGGTGTCCTGATACTCGTCGACGCTAATGTAGCGGAAGCGCTCTTGGTACTTGTCGAGCACCTCGGGGCGGGTGCGTAGCAGCTCGAGTGCGCGCACGAGCAGGTCGTCGAAGTCCATCGCGTTGGCGGCGCGCAGGCGGCGCTCCAGCTCCATATAGACCTGTGCGGCCTTTTTGTCGTTGGGGCTGTCGGCGGATTTGAGCATGTCCTCGGGGCCGATCATGGCGTTTTTGGCCGAGCTGATCTTGCTGCGGATCATGTTGATGGGGAATTGCTTTTGCTCGATGCCGAGCGCCTGCATAATGTCACGCACCATGCGCTTTGAATCATCGTCATCGTAGATGGTGAACTGACCGGTGTAGCCCAGCAGGTCGGCATCCTCGCGCAGCATGCGCACGCACATGGCATGGAAGGTGCACACCCACATGCCGCGGGTGCCGCTGGGAATGAGCGCTGCCAGACGCTCGCGCATCTCGGCCGCGGCCTTGTTGGTAAACGTGATGGCAAGGATCTGCCAGGGCTTAACGCCCAGGTCGCCGAGCATATGGGCGATGCGGAAGGTCAAGACGCGGGTTTTGCCCGAGCCAGCACCGGCAAGGACCAGCAACGGACCTTCGGTCGTCAGGACCGCTTCGCGCTGGGCGGGGTTAAGACTGTCGATGTCGACAAGCGGCTTAGCGGGCTTGGGTGCCGGTGCGGGAGCATCGTAGATGTCGAGCGGGACGAGCTCGGGCTCCGGCGCAGCGGGGGCAGTGTATGCATCGAGCGGCACGGGTTCCGGCGCGGGCGGCACGGGCGCAGCAGTGTTCTTTTCCCAGGGCAGGGGCTGGGTCATGGGCGACTCCTCATCTGACGGACGGCGCGCCTGCGGGCAGCGCCATAGTTTGAACCGTACCAGTATACCGAGCCGCGCGGACACACCGCCAGCCATTTGGGGACGGGGTAGAAACGGTAGAAACAACGCTTGACAATACAGTGGTACGGACAGGCCATCCAATTGGCGCAAGGGAATCAGGTTAGCCTGCACCAAGTTGGCGCAAAGTAACCTGACCCCGATGCACCAAAAAATTGCGGTGAACGAGGAACTGTCGACCCCTTTAGTAAGGCCATTTAGTCCCTATTTCACCGCAACATTTCATAAGCCCGGATGGCAGCAGTGGCTTCGATTTGGCAAAGACTCACAATCAAAAAGTCAAGAGCTGGAGGGGTAACATTTCTGCCATTTCTACCCCGTCCCCAATTGGCAGGCTAGAGACCGAGCATGGGCTCCAGAACGAAGAAGTACACGAGCACTACGATGCCCAGGATGATGCGGTAGACACCGAAGCATTTAAAGTCGTGACGACGAACAAAGCCCATAAGCCACTTGATGGCGATGAGCGACACCACAAAGGCCACGACGCAGCCCACGCCCAAGATAGCAATCTCGTTGGTGCCGAAGGTACCGCCCTTAACGAAGTACTTGACCAGCTTGAGCGCACTCGCGCCAAACATAACGGGAATGGCCAGAAAGAACGTAAATTTAGACGCCACCGAGCGCGTGCAGCCCAGCAAAAGACCGCCGATGATGGTGGAACCAGAGCGCGACGTACCCGGCACCAGCGAGAGCACCTGGAAGCAACCGATACCCAGCGCAGTCTTCCAGCTCAGGTCCTCAAGCGTGGCAATAGAACCAAAGTCCAAATCCTCGTCATCGTCCTCGGCAATATCTGCCGCGGGCGCGGCAAAGTGCGCACCGGCGGGACGTCCGCCCGCCACCACAGCACGCGAACCAAACGAACCGGCAACGGCCATTTCCTCGCGCTTGCTCGCGCGCCAGTTCTCAATCACGATAAACAGTACGCCGTACACAATGAGCGCCAGCGCCACGACGGGAGCATTGTAGAAATGCTCCTCCATCCAGTCGTTGAGCGGCAGACCGATCGCCGCGGCGGGAATGCAGCCGAGCACAATCTTGCCCCACAGCACCCAGGTGTCGCGACGGCCCTCCTTGCCCTTGCTGGGCGAGAACGGGTTGAGCTCACGGAAGAACAGGACGCAGACGGCCAAAATGGCGCCAAGCTGAATCACGACCAGGAACATATTCCAGAACGTCTCGCTCACGTTCATCTTGACGAACTCGTCCACCAAGATCATGTGACCGGTCGACGAAACAGGCAGCCATTCGGTGATGCCCTCGACCAGGCCCATGAAGGCAGATTTTAGAAGCTCGATGATATCCAAAGGGACCCCCTCGTTAGACACCCGCCGATATTGTTCTGCGGACGGTGCGGGCGATGTCCCATTATCAACCGTTGGCGACGCGCCTGCGCCTACCCTTACCAAAAAACTCGCCCGTTCACAGAATTGCGAGCGGTCAAACCGAAATCCTTGGGTATAACTGCAACAAGATAAAGTGTCCGGCGGCCAACGCGCCCGCGCCCGCCCGACGCACGAGCCCCGCGCCCGTGCGATAGACCAAGGAGGAAACCATGAACGAGGGCTATGCCAAGGTATTTGTTTCACTCGACGGTACTGAGCAGCAGGATTTTGTGCTCGCACGCGCCATCAAGGTCGCCGCGAACAACGGCGCTAAGCTGATCATCGGCCACGTTATCGATTCCACGGCACTCGAGAGCGCCGGTTCCTATCCGGTCGATCTGGTCAACGGCCTGGAGGAGGCCTTTAAGAATTCTATTTCCAAGCAGCTCGAGGAGGTCAAGGCCAACCCCAACATTCCCGAGGTCGAGGTCATGATTCGCGCCGGCCGCATTCGTGAGACGCTCAAAGACGAGATGCTCGACGTGGTCAAGCCCGACTTGGTGCTCTGCGGTGCCCGCGGCCTGTCCTCGATCAAGTACGCGCTGCTGGGCTCCATCTCGACGTTCCTGCTGCGCAACACCGATTGCGACATTCTGGTCGTGAAGTAGGTTCCTTCCCGCCGGCGCAAGGCCTGCGGGGTTATCACGCCGACGTCCTCGCCGCTTCGCGGCTGCGGGATGTCGGCTTAGATAACCCCTCCCGGCCTTGCGCCTTCGTCACCGTACTTCAGCGAGTTGGCTGATAAAAGATGGCGTGCCGCCCCGTTTGGGGCGGCACGTTTTGTTTGGGGCGGCACGTTTTGTTTGGGGCGGCACGTTTTTGTTATGGGAGATTCATTTGAGCCCCATAGTTGTGTTCACGTTCAGGAACATGGCGCCAATTGCCTTAGCTAAGTTCACGTTCGGGAACATAGCCGCCCGCACCGCAAGACGGCCCGCCTACTCGAAATATTGGAACTTGTTGGTTGAGAAGGCAAACGTGACGACAAAGCCTTCGCCGGGCTCCGATGCTGCGGTGACGTCGATGCCCATCTTGGAGCACAGGCGCGCCACCAGGTAGAGGCCGATGCCCGTTGCGCGCTTGGTGGTGCGGCCGTTGTCGCCGGTAAAGCCCTTCTCGAACACGCGCGGCAGGTCGGCCGCGCTCACGCCGCAGCCGTTGTCCGCGACAGTGAGCTCGATGCGTTCGCTCGCCAGGCCCTCGTCCAGCAACGCGCCCGAAAACACGATCTTCGCGCCGTCCTCGCGCGCATATTTAATACTGTTCTGAATAAGCTGGCCCAGAATAAACTCGAGCCACTTCTCGTCGGTAAAGACCTCGAAGTCGAGGTTCTCGCACACCGGGGCCACGTGCGCCGCGATGAGCTCACGCGCGTTGGCCTTAATCGCGCCCGTCACCAAGGTCTTGAGATCCCAACGGCGAATCAGGTAGTCGCGCTCCACGACTTCCGAGCGCGCGTAGTACAGCGCCTGGTCGATATAGCGCTCCACGCGAGCCAGCTCACGGCCCAGGTCATCCACGCGCGACAGGTCGTCTTCGCTGCCATCCAGGTTTTCCAAAATCAGATGAGCCGCCGCCAGGGGCAGTTTGGCCTCGTGGACCCAGCTCTCGATATAGTCGCGATAGTCATCGGTCTGACGCCGGCCTTCGGCAACCTCGTCGCAAGCGGCTTTGCCCACCCGGCGCAAGACCTCGTACTCGAGCTCGCCCTCGGCATAGGTCGGGCATTGCACCATCTCCTGCACCCATGCGGGGCTCTCGAGCTCCTCTGCCGCGCGCTCCAGCTGACGCAGAAAACGGCGGCGACGCGCGTACTCGACCACGATGCCGAGCATACCAAAGATAAAGGAAACGCCGACCGCCACGACCACAATAGAAACGGGTGCACCGGCGACCGTCAGCACAAAGCAGCTCAGCAGCACGCCGCACGTCCACACGGCGACGGGAAGCAGCGCATCTTTAAAGAACTTGCCAAACGACATAGCCGGCCCCTAGACCGAATAGCCTTGGCCGCGATGCGTAGTCAATACCCTTTGATGCCGATTTTTTCGAGCGTGGTGCGCAGGCGGTTGATGTTGACAGTGAGCGTATTGTCGTCCACGAAGGCGTCGGAGTCCCACAGGTCCTGCATGATAGCCGAGCGCGAAGCGATCTTGCCCGCGCGGCTCAGAAGCAGCGAGAGGATACGCAGCTCGTTTTTGGTGAGCTCGGTGCTGGTGCCCGTTTGCGTGTTGGTGACCATGGAGCGTGCGAGGTCGAGCTCCAGTCCCTTGTGGACGAGCGTGCTGCGCTCGCCCGCCGCCGCGGTGCGACGCAGCAGTGCGTTGATGCGCGCCACAAGCACGCGCGCGCTATAGGGCTTGGGAACAAAGTCGTCCGCGCCGAGCGTCATGGCCATGACCTCGTCGATCTCGGTCGTGCGCGACGTGAGAACGATGATGGGGACCTCGGATTCGCGACGGACCTCATGGCAGATGTGCTGGCCGTCTTTGACAGGGAGTGTGAGATCGAGCAGCACCAGGTCGGGCGCGGCGGCGAGAATATCGCGCGAGACATGCTCAAACGATTCGCAGGCCTCGATTTCAAACCCGGCGCGGGCAAGGATGTCGACAAGCTCACGACGAATGGGCTCGTCGTCCTCAACGACATAAATCAGCGCCATGGATTTCGCTCCCCTCTTGGTTGTCTTGCCACCATTATGGCTGCGAAACTGCAGGTGCGCACCGCGCGCGGTACCAAGGTGACAGAACTGTTCGCGAGCGGGGGCGTTTTGTCCGCCTCGCACTCGCAGCGGCGGCGGGGACCAAAATGATTCTTTAATCCCCGTCCCAGAAAAATCATTTAGCGGCGGGCACGGAGCTTTTCGTAGCCTTCGGCGAAGAAGGCGACCGTGGCGGCGTCGGCCTCGGCGGCGTTCGTCTCGGTCGCGGGGACCACGCCGTGCTCGTCGCTCACTAGGAACAGCGCACCCTTGAGCTGCGCGGGAATGTCTACGCGCGTGACCGGGATTCCCTTGGTCTGGGCCAGCTGCTCGATGAGCGTCGCCGTGCCACACAGACACTCGTCCGCTGGCACCACAAAGGCGAGCTCGCCGTTGTTGACGGCGGCGAGCAGCTCGGGCGCCACGCCGGTTTCGTCGGCCTCGGAGCGGGCCTCTGCGGAACGGGCACGCAGCGCCTTGGCCGACGTATCGGCGAGCGGCTCGTACTCCCCCACCGTCATGGCGGCGTTGCCGTTGATGTCGATCACCAGCATGAGCACGCCGTCGCGTGCGGTGTAATCGCCCTCGGCAAGCGACCACTCAACGTGCTGTTTGGCCCAGCTGAGCATGTTATGGGTGAGTGGCTCGCCCTGCACCAGGCGCTCAGACAGCGCGCGGATGTGACGGTTGAGCATGGGTACCTTTTTGTTGGACATGCGCCAACGGCAGATAAGCGCGGGCTTGTCGAGCGTAAACTTCTCGACCGCCTCCTGATTGGCGCAAAAGTCCTCGTACGCACGCTGATCCTCGGCATTGCCAAACAGCTCGGCATCATCAATCTGGGGCATGGTCATACCTTTCGTGTTAGTCATTCCGTCCTCTTATACCAAAAAGACGGCCCTCCAAACGGAGCAGCCGTCTTTTGCGGAGATTATTTTGTCCCAAGGCGGAACTTAGTGGCGGAAGTGGCGGGCGCCGGTAAAGACCATAGCAATATTGTGCTCGTTGCAGGCCTGGATGCTTTCGTCGTCGCGCTTGGAGCCGCCGGGCTGGATGATGCAGGTCACGCCGTGTGCAGCAAGCACGTCGACGTTGTCGCGGAACGGGAAGAACGCGTCGCTTGCACAGGCAAAGCCGCCCTTCTCCACGCCCTCGCGCTCGCAGAAGTCCTCGGCGCGCTCGCAGGCAAGCAGTGCAGAGTCAACGCGGTTGGGCTGACCCGGGCCCATGCCAATGCCGGCCTTACCCTTGGAGACCAGGATGGCGTTGGACTTGACGCCCTTGCAGACCTTCCAGGCAAACTCGAGCTCGGCCATCTCGGCGTCGGTGGGCTTGCGGTCGGTGGGGAACGTAAAGGTCGCAGGATCCTCGGTCACGTGGTCGACCTCCTGCACCAGCATGCCGCCGTCGACGGAGCGCAGCTCCACCTGGGCGCCGTGGTCCACGCCGCCGGTGGCCAGCACGCGCAGGTTGGGGCGCTTGGCCATGCGCTCGAGCGCCTCGGCAGTGTAGCTCGGAGCGATGATAACCTCGACGAACTGCTTGTTCTGATCGGCAAAGTGCTCAACCAGCTCATAGGGAACCTCGCGGTTGCAGGCGATGATGCCGCCGAAGGCGCTCTTGGGATCGCAGGCGAAGGCGCGGTCGTAGGCGGCCGTGATGTCCTCGGCCACGGCGGAGCCGCAGGGGTTCTGATGCTTGAGGATCACGCAGGCCGGCTCGTCGAACTCGCGGACCAGGTTCCAAGCGGCGTCGGCATCCAGATAGTTGTTGTAGCTGAGCGGCTTGCCCTGGATCTGCTCGGAGCCCACGAGCGGGAACTGCGAGCTCGCGGTATTCTCGCAGCCCTCGGCAAAGCGATAGACCGTGGCCTTTTGCTGCGGGTTCTCGCCATAGCGCAGGTCGTCGACCTTCTCCAGCGAGATCTCGAGCTTGGCAGAGGTGTCCGCCACGTCGCTTGCCTGGGCGGCAAGCCAACGGGAGATAGCCGTGTCGTAGGCGGCGGTGGTCTGGTAGACCTTCACCTGCAGGCGACGACGGGTGGAAAGCGTGGTGCAGCCACCGGTCTCGCGCATCTCGGCCAGGACGGCATCATAGTCGGCCGGGTCGGAGATGACGGTAACGCTCGCGGCGTTCTTGGCGGCAGAGCGCAGCATGGAGGGGCCACCGATGTCGATGTGCTCGATGGCGTCCGCGAAGGTGACCTCGGGGTTGGCGACGGTCTTCTCGAACTCGTACAGGTTGACGACGACCAGGTCGATCAGCTTAATGCCGTGCTGAGCAGCCTCCTGCATGTGCTGCTCGGAATCGCGGCGGGCCAGCAGCGCGCCGTGGACCTTGGGGTGCAGGGTCTTAACGCGGCCGTCCATCATCTCGGGATAGCCCGTGAACTCCTCGATGGGGGTTACGGGGACGCCCGCGTCCTCGATGGCACGAGCCGTGCCGCCCGTAGAGATGATCTCGACGCCAAAGTCATCGACCAGCGTCCGTGCGAAATCGACGACGCCCGTCTTATCGGTAACCGAGATCAACGCGCGTGCGATCTTCACATCAGATCCCATGCAGTCCTCCTGTCTGGTACGCCGCCGTGCTCTGTGAGCCGGTGATACGTCGATCTGCAGCGCTCGCGCAGCGGCATTGAAAATACTGATTCAATGTAGCGCATCGAGCGCATCGATGCACCCCGCAACGGGCGCATATGCAGAAAAAGTTTGCGAGCGGAGGGGATGGGCACGGCACCGGGCACGGTGAGTTCATGGAACACAGGGGCACCATAATTAGATGCCAATAGCGTGGTAGAACTGTGCTCGATATGCATCCGCAAAAGAAAGAGGCACCATGGTCTCGCGGGTTCTCTACCGACCGTTTGATACCGAAGACTTCGACGCCATCGCGTTGATTCTGCAGCAGCTTTGGCATAACAATTCGGATAACGATGAGTACAACCGCCTCGAGGCCGCGTGCGACCTCGCCTATTGCCTTTCGTCTTCGACGTTTTCGCAGGTTGCCGTAATCGACGGTCAGGCGCGCGGCATTGCGCTCGCGCGTGCGGGACAGAGCTCCGGCGCCACCGTTAAGGAACATTGGCTGGATACCGAACGCGCACTGCTATCGCAAATGCGCGAGCTGGAGCCCGATGCCTGCGCCGAGTATCTCTCGTTTGTGCGCGCAACCATCCGAACCAACAACCGCCTGCTCGAAAGCAGCCCGTTACCACACGACAACGAGGTCACGCTGCTTGCCGTAGATCGCGACGTCCATGGCCTGGGCGTTGGCTCGGTGTTGCTCGACGCCGCAGTCTCGTACCTGTCCTCGCGCGGGGCGACGAGGGCGCACCTGTACACCGACTCCAACTGCTCGTGGAAGTTCTACGAACTGCACGGCTTTAAGCGCACGGCCACGCACCGCGCCAACCGCGAAGAGCGCCGTCACGAAATGCCGCGCGAAAGCTTCCTCTACGAACTCGACCTAACAGCCTAAACCCGGCAGTTAGGGACGTTCCTTTTGTGCCGGCACCCCGGGACACTCCTTGGCAGCAACCGCACCTAGTCGTTGGGTGTTCCTATAGTTTTGTCAACCGTCGGGGCTACTCCCGGTAGGGCACCCGGTCGCGCATCACGGCGTATATCG
>NZ_JADPCH010000008.1 GCF_015670745.1 Collinsella aerofaciens
TCCGCATCTGATGGTGTCGACGTCAATGGTATACGGGTGCACCATCGACGTCTTCAATTCAGAAGATATCAGTGCGGGATGTTTTGGAAAATAACCCAAAACCGGCCATGTGGGGTCCTTTGGAGTCACCCTTTAGGCGGAACTCTCCTAATTATTTGGATGAGTCGTTTACTTACTTGTACTGTTACCGTCTTCCCGCTCTTGTTGGGGTATGCTTTGTTCGTATGTAAACGTATGACATGTTGATGGGGGAGGGTGCTATGGCTCGCGAGAGTGCTCGTTCTAAGGATACGGCTAAGCCTGGCATCAAGGAAGTTGCGGCGGTGGCGGGGGTTTCGCCTACTACGGTATCTCGCGTGCTTAATAATCGCGGCTATATTAGCCAAGAGACCCGCGATAAGGTCCATGCCGCGATGAAGCGCATCAACTATACGCCCAACGATATCGCCCGTGCCATGCTCAACGGTCGCCTGAATCTTATCGGTATGATCGTCCCCTATGTCAGCAGTCCGTTTCATGCCCAAGTGGTTCAAGTCATTGAGCATACCCTGGCCGAAAACGGTTTTAAGATGCTGCTGTGCAATAGCGCCAATCGACCCGAGCTTGAGCGCTCTTATATCGACATGCTTCGACGCAATATGGTTGATGGCGTCATCGTCAACTCGCTTAATATCGGTGCCGAGGCGTATGCCGAGATGGGCTTGAGTCTGGTTGGTATCGACTGCGACCTTGGCGAAGCCTCTGTTCAGATTGCGAGCGACAGCTATAGCATCGGCGAACTTGCCACGCGTCGCCTGATCGATGACGGATGTTCACGCATCCTGTGCCTGCGCAGCAATAGCCGCATGCGCATGCCTGCCAATAAGCGTACCGATGCCTACCTCGATGTTGTTGAGCAGGCCGGTTTGCCCGCGCTTGTCCGTGAGGTTGAGTTCGTTAAGCCCGACGACGAAAAGAGCGCGGTCGTTGCGAAGATCCTCGATGAGAACCCCGATATTGACGGCATCTTTGCGGGAGACGACACGATGGCGGCTATCTGTCTTAACGTGATGAAGCAGCGCGGCTTGAGCGCTCCGGGCGATATTAAGGTCGTGGGCGCGGATGGTGCCCGCCGCACTATGACGTTTATGCCTGACTTAACAACCGTACGCCAAGATATCGATCGCATCGGAGAGCTCGCGGCGCAATCCATCATTGCTCTTATTAACGGCGAAAAGCCCGAATCGAATATCAAGCTCCCCGTTGAACTCATTGAGGGTAAAACCGCGTAGTTCATCCCGTGCCAAAAGAATTCCTCAAACACCTCTGATGACCGTTCGCCGGCATATGTCAACCGTTTGCCGACGACTGGAACTGCGAAAAGACGTATTGGTGTGAAAACGTTTGACATATGAAAACGATTGACATATCTTGCAGTTGTACCGAGTTAGTATCTCGTGAGAAAGGAAGTCTCGGATGCACAAGGTGTATTACCAGCCTGAGGGAATTTGGGTAGGCGACATCATGCCGTACGGCGAGGACGGCACGTTCTATCTCTATCATCAGCGTGACACGCGAAACCCCGGACCTTTCGGAGAGCCGTTTGGCTGGGCACTCGCGACAACCAAGGACTTCGTCAATTACAAAGACTTTGGCGAGAGCCTTGAGCGTGGCGGCGACGAGGAAGTCGACCAGTATGTTTATGCCGGCACGGTGTTTAAGGTGGGCGACAAGTACCATGCGCTCTACACTGGTTGCAATCGCGATAAGGTCAAGGCACGCTTGATGAAGCAGGTTCTTCTTCACGCAACGAGTGACGACGCCGTCAAGTGGGAGAAGAACATCGCCGAGACGCTGCTTCCGCCCCAGGAGGGTTACGATGACCGCAACTGGCGCGATCCCTTTGTGCTTTGGGATGAGGAGAACGAAGAGTACATGCTCATCCTCGGCACGCGTGTGGGCGAGGACAAGCGTCTGATGACCGGTCGTCTGGTCAAGTTCACCTCCAAGGACCTGGATACCTGGGAGTTCCAGGGCGACTGGTGGAATCCGGGCCTGTACACCATGTTCGAGATGCCTGATCTCTTTAAGATGGGCGACTGGTGGTATCTGGTGTTCTCCGAGTACAGTGATGGCAACAAGACCCGTTACCGCATGTCTCGCTCTATCAACGGTCCTTGGATCACTCCTGCGGACGATTCCTTCGATGGCCGCGCGTACTATGCCGCGCGTACCGCATTTGATGGTGAGCGCCGCGTTCTCTTTGGTTGGGTTCCTACGCGTGACGAGGGCGGTGACCCCAGCTCTTACCTGTGGGGTGGCACCTTTATGCCCCTCGAGATCGTTCAGCGTGCCGACGGAACGCTCGGCACCAAGCTCCCCGACAGCATGCTTGGCGCCTTTGGCGAGGGCAAGGCTGTCGAGACCTTTGAGCTTTCCTGCGAGTCGGGCAAGGTCGAGCAGGTGCTCGTCGCGGATGCCGGCTCCACCTACTTGCTCGATGCCGACATTGAGCTCGGCGGTAACGCTGCCGGCTTCTCGGTCAAGTTCGCCGAGGACGCCGAGACTGGTCTTGCCTATGAGTTCCGCGCCAACCTGCGCGAGGGCAAGCTCGAGTTCACGCCGGCTCCCCAGTACCCGTGGTTCCAGGTCAACAACATGGGCCTCGAGCGTCCGTTGTTCTTTAAGGGCGAGGGCACTCACCATGTGCGTCTGGTCGTCGACGACGACATCGCGACCATCTTTGTCGATGATGTTGCGCTCAACGCTCGCTTCTGCAACAAGCAGGGCCAGGGTGTGGCGCTTACCGTCACCGACGGTGCGCTCAAGTGCGCAAACGCAACGATCGCGTCTCTGTAGCGGCAACGAACCGTTTTATGATTTAGAAAAGGAATGGAGAGGAACATGGACTACAAGGCAGTGTCCCAGCAAGTCGTCGACAACGTCGGCGGACTGGAGAACATCGAGGGCGCCACGCATTGCGTGACCCGTCTGCGTCTGGTGCTCAAGGATACGAGCAAATACAACAAGGCCGAGCTCGAGAACATCGATGGCGTCAAGGGCGTGCTGTACAACAGCGGCCAGCTCATGATCATCTTCGGTACCGGTACCGTCAACAAGGTTTACGATGAGTTTATGGCTCTGACGGGCGTTAAGGAGATCAGTGCTTCCGAGGTCAAGGGCGCCGAGGCGGACAAGAAGGGCAAGTTCTTCTCGGTCCTCAAGGTATTCTCGGACATCTTTATCCCCATCATTCCCGCCTTCGTCGGCGCTGCAATCATCATCGGCCTTAAGTCGCTGATCGTTGCCAACGGCCTCTTTGGCATGGAGGGCAGCCTCGCCGATCACAGCGAGTTCCTCAAGAACCTCGCAAGCTTCTTTGCCATTATCGCCACCACGTTCGACTACCTGCCTGTCCTGGTTATGTACAGCGCGGTCAAGCGTTTTGGCGGTAACCCGATCCTGGGCATCCTCGTCGGTATCGTCATGGTTCACCCGAGCCTTATGAACCGCAACACGTTCGTTATGGACCCGACGGGTGCTGAGTACTGGAACTTCGGTCCGCTATCCATTCCCATGGTTGCTTTCCAGGGCGGTGTGTTCCCCGCAATCCTGACTGCCTGGTTTATGGCCAAGGTCGAGAAGATTGCCCAGAAGTACATCCCCGAGGTCGTTTCGTTCGTCTTTGTCCCGACCGTTACCCTGATTCTTGCTAACGTTGCCCTGTTCACCGTGTTCGGCCCGCTCGGCAACCTGATCGGTGACGTCCTCGCCGGCGTAATCGATATCCTGTACAACAGGATGGGCGTCTTTGGTGCCTTTGTCTTCGCCGCGTTCCTGCAGCCGCTCGTCGTTACCGGTACGCATCAGTTCATCCAGGGTATCGAGGCAAACCTTGTTGCCACGACTGGCTTCAACTACATCCAGGCCATCTGGTCGGTTTCCATCATCGCCCAGGGCGGCGGCGCCATCGGTATGTACCTCATTCACAAGAAGCACTCCAAAGAGCGCAACATCTGCATGTCGTCCTTTATCCCGACGCTGGTCGGAATCTCCGAGCCCGCTATCTTTGCTGCAAACATGCGCTATTCGATCATTCCGTTCATCTGCGCATGCATCGGTGCAGGCTGCGGCGGTGCCTTCGTCAAGCTCTTTGAGGTGCGCGCTATCGGTCAGGGTCTGACCGGCGTGCTTGGCCTGCTCATCGTCACGCCCGAGACCCTCGTGTGGTATGTGGCTGGCAATCTCATCGCCTTTATCGTGCCGATCGTCTTGATCTTTGCCTACAACAAGGCAAAGGGCGTGCCGACCACCGATGAAGAGGGCGCTGGCGCTGGCTTCGACGTTAGCTTCTAGTTGAGCCGTTCAGTGTAATCTGAGGATAAGTCCATTTGAGGAAGGGCGTTCGACTCGTGTGAGTCGAGCGTCCTTCCCCATAGACGAGAAAGTCAACGGCGATGTTAAATAAAAAAAACAAAGTGACACGCGCGGACTATGAGCAGTGGCGTGTCGGACAGGATGAGACGGCGGCTCGCATCGCGTCCGACCCCGATAGGCTTCTGTTCCATGTGGAGCCTGAGCTTGGCTGGCTCAACGACCCCAACGGTTTGGTTCAGATTGGTGATACGTATCACATCTATCATCAATACGATCCGTTCGATGCTGCGCATGGCGGTCCAGTGCTTTGGAACCATCTGACGACAAAGGATTTTGTGACGTACGAGAATCACGGCCCCGTGCTGTTCCCCGATTCCGATTTGGATTCGAGCGGAGCGTATTCTGGTTCTGCCTTTGTACGTGATGGCAAGATTCACTACTTCTATACCGGCAACGTCAAGCATTTTGACCGCGATGATTACGACTACGTGTTGACGGGCCGTGAGCAAAACCAGATTCATATGGTTGCCGAGAATCCCGACGAATTGGGCGAGAAGCGCATGGCTGTTGGACCAGTCGATTACCCCGACGATATCGGTACGCACGTGCGCGACCCCAAGATCCTTGAGCACGATGGTATCTACTACATGGTTCTGGGCGCTCGTACGAAAGACGACCGTGGCTGCGTGCTTGTCTATACTTCGCGTGATTTAGGGGTCTGGAGCTATGCGACGCGCATTGAGCTGGGCGAGAAGTTTGGCTTTATGTGGGAGTGCCCTGATCTGTTTGAGCTTGATGGCGAGCTTATTCTCGTTTGCTGTCCGCAGGGTGTGCCTGCCGATGGTTGGCGTTACCGCAATCCGCATCAGTGCGTGTGGTTCCCCATCGAGGCCGATTGGGAGGCGCCGAGCTTTAAAATCGTCGGGAAGGGCATGCCCCCGATGGTCGATGCCGGTTTTGATTTCTATGCTCCGCAGTCCTTTGAGGATGCTGCAGGCCGGCGATTGATGATCGGATGGTCGGGTTGCCCCGATGCGACGGCGGAAAACCCGACGGTGGCGCGCGGGTGGCAGTGCGCGTTGACGGTGCCGCGAGAGCTGAGCATGCGCGATGGTAAGCTCTGCCAGCAGCCGGCGCACGAGATTGAGAGGATGCGCGGCGACTGCGTTCGCACGACAGGCGGTGAAACCGTTGAGGAGCCGGGCCGCCTGTTTGATCTCGTGGTTTCCTGTGAGGGCGCCAAGATGGTTGAGCTCGAGATTCGCAAGGGTGTCTTTGTGCGCTATGCGGACGGGATGCTTACCCTCGACATGGGTGACGAAGGCTATGGGCGCGACCAGAGGTCGATTGAGCTCGGCGAGCTTCGCGACCTGCGCGTGCTTTCGGACACTACGATGGTCGAGATTTTTGCCAACGGCGGTGAGGCGGCACTTACGAGCCGTACCTATTCGTCGGCGGTTCCGGCGATGGCGCTGCACGCCGAGGGCGCGGCGTCGATGGATTTCTACCGCCTCGCTCATTAACCGTGCATGGAGCACGATTGGACTTGTTGGGCGGAATGTGTCGCAGTTGCCGCGGCCAACTACCGTTTATCGCGTATAGCGACCGTTTGCGGAATAAGTAACACTCCTTAATAAACCGTGTAAAATCTCAGTTAAGCACGGAGTTTTCCAGGGAGACGCTGTCCTTTGTTATGTGCAAAGGGCGGCGTCTCTTTGGCGCTTAGATGCCGTTGTGCAACAGCGCGACGCGCGTGTCATGTATTGAAAAGCCAATGTCGAGATGGGTCGTGATAAGAATGGGCAAGTATGTAATCGTGGTTGAGTCTGGGTCGGATGTAACGCCGGAGCTCTGCGAGCGCTACGGCATCGTGCGCGTGCCCATGCATGTCACGATTGGTGACGAGACCGTCGAGGACGGCTCGATCGATCCGCTCGAGATTTATTCGCGCTGCAACGAGTTTGGTGTGATGCCCAAGACCAGTGGCTGTTCGCCAGCGGATTTTGCGCATGTGTACGACCGCATCCATGCCGAGCAACCCGACGCGACTATTTTGCATCTTGCATATTCCGAGGCCACGACCTGTTCGCATCAGTCCTCTAAGATTGCGGCTCAGGGGCGCGACTACGTGTTCTCCATGGACACGCGCTTTGTCTCGGTGGGCCAGTCGCTCGTTGTCGTCGAGACCGCCAAGTATATTGAGGCTCATCCCGATGCCACCGTTGACGAGATCTTTGCATTTACGAACTCCGTCATGGACCGCGTGTTGCTGGGTTTTGTTCCTACGGACCTTGCCTTCCTTAAGGCGGGCGGTCGCTTGTCCAACGTCGCATTCCTTGGTGCCCATCTGCTCAAGATTAAGCCCTGCATTGAGGTGACGGGCGGTAAGTTCGTGGCGACCAAGAAGTTCCGCGGTTCTATGCTCAAGTGCGCCCGCGCCTTCATTGACCACATGGTTGCGAAGGGCGAGATTGACTACTCGCACATTGGCCTGGCGTATTCGGTGGGCCTTTCCCAGGAGCTGCGCGATGACATGGAAGTCTATGCGCATGACCTGGGCTTTAAGGACGTTACCTGGACTCAAGTCGGCGGCGTCATCTCGAGCCACTGTGGCCCGACCGCCTTCGGTGCGGTGCTCACGCTTAAGGCGTAAAGGCCGCAGGCGAGCGTTCTTCAGCCTGACATCTCGACGTAGACCCCAGCCATGGTGATGGGGGATAGATTAAAACGTGCCATTCTAGCCCGAGACGTTTAAACGCAAGCGCATGGGCTAGAATGGCTCTGGCATTTTAATTGGTTGCATCCAAGGAGAGGCAAGGTAGCGGGAATGGCTGAGATGACGCTTGAGGGTGTGGACGCTCGTCCTGAGGATTCCGCATTTGCCCTAGGCCGCGTGCATTCAATCGAGACGATGGGAACGGTCGACGGACCCGGCATCCGCTTTGTGGTGTTTGTTCAGGGCTGTCCCATGCGCTGTGCGTATTGTCACAATCCCGATACTTGGTCGGTTAGCGGCGGCACCATGGTGACCGTCGAGCACCTTATGGACGAGTTCCAGAGTAACCATGAGTTTTACCGCAGCGGCGGAATTACGGTTTCGGGCGGCGAGCCACTTCTGCAGCCCGAGTTTTTGGCCGACCTGTTCCGTGCAATGCACAACAACCCCGATGGTCGTGTACATACCTGCATGGATAGCTGTGGCTACGCCTTCGACCCTCAGCATCCCGAGAAGTTCGATGCCGTTCTCAACGAGACCGACATGGTACTGCTCGATATTAAGCATGCCGATCCGGTCGAGCATAAAAAGCTGACCGGCTGCGATCCTGCACGTATCCTGGCGTTTGGCGATGAGCTTGCCCGTCGCAAGATCAAGGTCGTTATCCGCCACGTGGTTGTGCCGGGCATTACCGACACGGTGGAGGAGTGCGAGAAGCTCGGTTGCCTCATCGCTCCATGGCACAACGTGGTGGGCCTGGAAATGCTGCCGTATCACACGATGGGTGTCGTCAAGTACGAGCAACTGGGCATTCCCTATAAGCTTGAGGGCGTACCTCAGATGGATACCGCGCGCATGCCCGAGCTGCGCAATGCCGTCATGACGGGCATGAAAAAGCGCCGCGCGGAACTCAAAAACGCCATCGGCTAGCGAGCCATTTTCGCTCCCCAAGGGCACTCATTGGGGACAGACTTAAATGAGCGCCCCTGGGCACCAAGTTGATTGCCAAAGAGCCCCGTCCCAAAAAGACTGGTCAAGGTTGCGGTGAGATGCGCAACAGAATCGTGCCATTTGGATAAATACGCTTGTGGTTTCTTTAAAGACACCTTAAACGCCGCTGAATATCTTTGGAAAGAAATGCCTGCTCGGTATCATGCTGCTCGTATATAAACGGTAGCAGTCAGGAGACCACGTGCGAAACATCGCATCGCGGGACGAGTATGTGCCGCAGCATGGCAGCAGATATAAGACGAAGGACACGTCTTCGTGTGGCCTTGCCGACACTCGCATCCGCGTGAGGAAGATTGCCGCCATTGGGATGCTAACGTCGGCGGTTATTATCCTCGGAATTACCGCCAAAACCTACGCATCGGAGCGAATGGCACATTCAGATGCGTCAACGGTACAGACGCAAAACAAAAAGGTCTCTGAATCTAAAGTCACCGCAAGTCAAACCCTGTCGACAGCGAACCTCAAGACGGGGCTTTCGAAGGCTGACTTTAACGATATTCCCTCAGGCGATACCGTGCAGACCTTCTCACTGGTTGATGACCAGATCCTCGCCCTGGAGGATGAGAACCTCGCCGCACTCCAGAATGCGCTTGACCAGGCGCAGGAGCTGGGCGATGTGGGCGTGGTGTTTTACGACCTGTCGAGCGGTAAGGGCGTGACGTATAACGCTGATGTCGAGGTGTACGGTGCGAGTAGCTACAAGGCACTCTATGCGTTGTACATCTGCGAATCTCTGGTCGAGACGGGCCAGGTTTCACTCGATGACTTCCTTGGCACCTATGGTGGCTACAACATGGGTTGGCAGACGGTACGCGACTTGATCGAGGCCGCGGTCGTTTATTCAGACAACGATTCGTTTATTGCGTTACGTGCGGCGTTTGACCGTGTCGGTTACGAGGATTGGATTGTCGGTCTTGGCATCGGTTACGATACGGCACTGGATCCGATGAGTGATTTTCCGATCTACTGCCCGCGCACTTCTGCGAGGTTATGGCGTGAGATGAGCGAGTATCTGAGCATGGATACCGAGACTTCACAGTGGTTGTCGGGCCTTCTGACATCAACATCGCGCTCGTTTATTCGCGATGGCATTGCGGACGAGCAGGTTTTGGTGCGCAACAAGGCAGGCTGGATTAGCGAGGATGGTTACTATTCGACATGCGATGCAGGCCTCATCGACATCGATGGCCGTACCTATGTCATGAGCGTCATGACATCGATGCCATGGGGTGACCGTTCGAGCGAGGTTACGGCCGCGATTGCAAAGGCTCTGTTTGATACGCGAGCTGCACTGGCTTAGCGTGTTCGTTTGGCGAGGTCAAACAAAATGCTGGTACCATACCTTGGTTGAGAATTTCGTATAGGTTTGGGGAATGGTATGGCTACCATCGCGATTATCGGTGCGCTCGAAAAAGAGATCATGCAGATTAAGGAAGAGCTGAGCGACGTTTGCGAGGCACGGGAGGCGGGCTTGACCGTTGTGAGCGGTGAGCTCGACGGCCTGACAGTTGTCGCCACAACGGCGGGCATGGGCACGGTGAACGCCGCCGCTGCAACACAGCACCTCATTAGCAAGTATGCTCCGCAGGCTGTTGTGTTTTCGGGCATTGCGGGCGGTTTGAACCCCAAGCTCCATATCGACGACGTGGTCATTGGCAAACGCCTACGCTATCTGGATACCGATACCGCGCTTATCGCCGAGTCCGCACCGGGGCTCGAGGAGTTTGGCTCGACGCCCGCGCTGGTCGATATTGCCGCCGACGTGCTTGCTGGACGTGGGTTTGTTGACGCTTCGAAAAATGCAGTCGCTTCGAACGAGGGCACCAAGCAGTTCCTGGTCGGCACGATTGCCACGGGTAACCGCTTTGTGACGGGCGCCACCATGCGCAACGACGCTATCGAGGCGACGCATGCCGATTGTGTCGGCATGGAGGGCGCGGCAATTGCCCATGTCGCAACCAAAAATGGTGTCGATTGCCTGGTGTTGCGCGCTATCAGCGATAATTGTGACGAGGCGTACGATGCAATTTGCGAGCGAGAGTTCGATCTGTTCGAGTACGCGCGTGTCGCAAGTGACATTACGCTCGATATCGTCCGCCGCATTGCCGCTGCGCAATAGCGCGTCTATTTGTAAGAACCTACGACCAAGGAGTGTCCATGGCCGATTCCATTAACTACCAGCTTGCCAAGTTCGTCGCCAGCTATGGCAAGGTTTCGCAGATTCCCGAGTCCACCTGCCCCGAGGTGAGCTTTGTCGGCCGCTCCAACGTGGGCAAGTCGTCGATTATGAACAAGCTATTTGGCCGCAAGAACCTAGTCAAGGTTTCCAGTACGCCGGGCAAGACGAGCAACATCAACTTCTTTGAGGCCGATGACGTGCATTTCGTGGACCTGCCGGGTTACGGTTTCGCCCGTCGCTCCAAGGCCGAGCGCGACCGCTGGGCCGAGCTTATCGGCGACTTTTTCGACTCCGAGCGCAGCTTTAACTTGGTCGTCTCACTGGTGGACATTCGTCACGACCCCAGTAAACTCGACCATGACATGATCGACTACCTGCAGGGCAACGAGTTCAACTTTATCGTCTGCCTCACCAAGGCCGACAAACTCAGCCGCACCCAGCAGGCCCGCCAAGCAGCAGCCATCAAAAAGCAGCTCAACGTCCCGGCCGAAAACGTAATCATCACAAGCTCCCAAACCGGCACCGGCATCGACGAACTAAAAAAGCGCATCGCCGAGGCCTGCCTCTAGTCAGGCTGCAGCCCTTCAAAAGCTCCTATCTATATCACCTCAGTGATAGTTATTGGTAAACTATCGCTGAGGTGATATTTTTTAGGAGGTCGATATGGAGCTTTGGCACGGGTCGGAGGTTGTTGTCGAGCATCCATCGTTGGATAAATGCAGGCAATTCAATGACTATGGGCGCGGGTTTTATTGCACACCGCATGAGGAAATGGCAATGGAGTGGGCATGTCGGACCGAGTCTGATGGCATTGCCAATCGATATGAGCTTGATTTAGATGGCCTTGCGATTTTGGATTTGGAATCAGGTGAGTTCTCGATTCTCAACTGGCTTGCAATTCTGGCGAATAACAGAGAGTTCAATGTTTCAACGCCAGTAGCACGCGAGGGGCTTCGTTATCTGCTGGATAACTGCCTGATTGATATTTCTCCCTATGACGTTATTCGAGGCTATCGTGCAGACGATTCCTATTTCTCGTTTGCAAGACAGTTTGTCAACGGCATGATCTCGCTCAGGCAATTGCAGCGCATTATGTTTTTGGGGGATTTGGGCATTCAATATGCGCTTATGAGTGAGCGTGCGTTCTCGGCGATTAAGTTCCGCGATTGGAAGCAGGCTTCGGGAGCTGAGTTTTATCCCAAACGATTTGAGCGAGAACAGAACGCTCGACGAAAGTACCTGGATACGGTAAACGGATTTGACTCTGATGGTGTCGACATTAGGGATTTGATGGCAGGGAGGGTTGATTTGAATGATCCAAGAGTTAACGGATCGTGGGCCGAGTAGGACATACCCCGTCTACTACCTCGAGGACGCAATGAACAATCTCGGCGACTGCTTTGACTATGCCGTTAACGATTATGGAGCAGAAGGATCGGAAGTTGCTGAACTCTTTTGCTTGAGCGGCGTAGCTCGCGAGTTCGAATGCGGCAACGCATGGGTAGTGTCGGGAAAATCGGGCGTTGAGCTGTTCGCGCTTATCGCCGAAAGGTCGGGCTATCAATCAAGGCCGATGCCAAATCGAACCTACCGATTCGAAAAGACACCGGAATATTGGACAGGCTGGATATTGGCATACCTTCAGTGGCGCCTAGGAGAGTCTTTCGAAGATTTGCTGCATGTCGTTCCATTCGATGTGCTACGCAGTCTGTACTACCCCTGGCACGAAGCCTCGGAGGAACGCGTGGCTCGCCTCGTCTGCGATATGGCGAAAAAAGCGTCCAGGCAAACCAAGCTTGCGTTAGCAAGAAAGAGGCTCAAGAAAACCCAACAAGATCTGGCATACGAATCGGATGTGTCACTCCGCTCAATCCAAATGTACGAGCAGCGCCAGAGAAACATCAATGAAGCTTCGGTAACAAGCGTAAGAGCCATAGCAAAAGCCCTCCACTGCAACATCGAAGACCTCCTAGAACCAGTCTTCGAATACAAAGAAACCAGCGCAGCGTAAACCAAGCGCACAGGCGAAGCCTGTCACTAGTAAGTGTCCCTACCTAGCAAGAGCCCCTACCAATAAAAAGCCAGATTATCAGCCCGGCGCCCCTTCAAAGCGTGGGTCCCTGTAGACATCCTCAGCAAGGTGCGCGCAGGGACGGTCGGGATGTTCCCTCAAAATCATTCCGCAGCGCGAAGGCCCCTTGTCCGTCGCTCCGCAGGAGCAGGACAAGGGGCCTTCATGCGCGAGGACGATTTTGAGGGAACATCCCGACCGTCCCGGACAGGTATATGAGGAGGATGTCTACAGGTACTCGATTTGAGCGCCTTCCGTGTCGCACGTCAGAATATGCGTATCACACTTAGGGAACTGCTCGCGCAGCTTGACCTGCAGGAACTTTGCCACGATAGTGTCGTCAGTCACGGCCATGAGGGTCGAGCCCGAACCGCTGATCCAGATGGTCTTGGCGCCGCCGTTAAGGCAGGTGTCGCGCACGGCGTTGTAGTCGGGAATCAGACGGCGACGATAGGGTTCCTGGATGCGGTCGTCGTTGGCGGCGGCAATCAGGTCAAGGTCGCCGGTCTCCAGGCCGCGCGTCATGCCGGCGATGCGGCCCATTTGCCATACGGCGGTGGAGAGTGGAATCTCTTGCGGCACAACCTTGCGCGCCTCGCTCGTATGCACCTCGTAGGGCGGAATTACGGTAATAAAACGCAAGCGATCGCTCACCTCGTAGCGCAGGCACTGGGGGAGCGAATCGGTCGCCGCAAAGGAGCAGACGGCGCCGCCCAGGATAGCGGGGGCGACGTTATCGGGATGGCCCTCGACCTCGGTGGCAATGCGGACGAGCTCGGCACGGTCAACGGTGTGGCCTGTCAGCGCGGCGGCGGCCATAATGCCGGCGACGACACAGGTGGAGCTGGAGCCCAGGCCGCGGGCGACGGGAACGTCAGTCTGAATGTCGATGGCGACGGGGAAGGCCGGCTCGCCCCATGCGGCCAGTGCATCGACAAAGCTAACGTAGACCAGGTTGTTCTCGTTTTGGAATTCCTCGGGGCAGCCCGTGATGGTGAGCTTGTCGGCGCGCTCGAAGGTGAAGTGCGAGTAGAGGCTGACGGCCATGCCGAGGGTGTCGTAGCCAATGCCTAGGTTCGCGCTGGTGGCGGGGACGGTGATTTTGATCATGGGAATCTCCTGGGCGGTCTGCCTGTTTAGTTCGCTGCTCGGGCAGTCCTGGCTCGCTCGGAAAGCACATTAAGTGCTTTCCGGCTCGTGCGGAACTCGCGACGAACTAAACAGGCAGACCCGCATGTCAGCTCGTCATTATCCCGGTGAGTATCTGATAAAAGAAGGTGCGCCGGCTTTCGCCGGCGCCTAGTAAGGGTTTAGTTGGTAGCCATCTTTTTTGCAGCCTGCTCTACGTAGTTGGCCATGTCGGCTACGTCGCAGACGTCTTCGAAGCGGACGGGCTTGGACTCGAGCTCGGCGAGCTGGACCGGGGCAACCGTGTTGGTTGCCTGCTCGAGCACGCGCATAGCCTCAAAGTCGTCCTCGGGAACGTCGAGCCCCAGGGCGTCGCAGCAGGCGCGCGGGAACTTGTAGGGGCTGGCGGTCGAAAGCAGCACGCGAGCCTTGGCGCCCTCGGTGGGAGCGACCTGCTCAAAGACGTGATAGCCGCAAGCGGTGTGCGGGTCGATCACGTAGCCGTTCGCGTCCCAGCAGCTCTTGATGGCAGTGCGTACCTCGTCCTCGCTGGCCCAACCGCAGCCAAAGACGCTCTGAATCTTTGCCAGCAGGTCGGCGGGAACTTCGTAGCGACCAGTCCGCGCCAGCTGTTCCATAAGGCCGGCAACGAGCTCACAATCGCCATCGGACAGGAAGTAGAGCATGCGCTCCAGGTTAGAGCTGATGAGGATGTCCATCGACGGCGAGATGGTCGTGAAGAACGGACGGTTGCGGTCGTAGACGCCGGTGGTCAGGAAGTCAGCCAGCACGTTGTTCTTGTCGCTCGCGACGATGAGCTTGGCGACGGGCAGACCCATGCGCTTGGCATAGTAGCCGGCCAGGATATCGCCAAAGTTGCCGGTCGGTACGCAGAACTCCACGGCGTCGCCGGCCTCGATGGCGCCGGCGCGCAGCAGCTGCGCATAGGCGGCAAAGTAGTAGACGACCTGCGGCACCAGACGGCCGACGTTGATGGAGTTGGCGCTCGAAAGCACCGTGCCGGCGGCATCCAGACGCTCGGCGAGCTCCTTATCGGCAAAGATGCGCTTGACGGCGCTCTGGGCGTCGTCGAAGTTGCCGCGGATGCCGCAGACGGCGACGTTGTCGCCCTCCTGTGTGGACATCTGCAGATTCTGCACACGGCTGACTTTGCCCTCGGGATAAAAGACGGTGATGCCCGTACCCGGGGCGTCGGCAAAGCCGGCGAGTGCTGCCTTGCCCGTGTCGCCCGACGTGGCGGTGACGATCATGATGCGCTCGGCGCCGCCGTCCTTGGCGGAAGTGCGGGCCATGAGGCGGGGGAGCATCTGCAGGGCGACGTCCTTGAAGGCGCTCGTGGGGCCGCCAAAGAGCTCCATCACATAGGTCTGAGGGGCGACAGCGCCCGGCGCAGCGTCGAGTTTGACGAGCGGTGTAACCTCTTCATTCGCAAACGTACCGCGGTAAGCCTCATTCACACAGGCTGAAATTTCTTCGTCCGTGTAATCGTTCAGTAACATTCCCAACACATTTTGAGCGATTTCAAAGTACGATTTATCTGCAAGCGAGCTGATATCGACCTGCTGGGTGCCAAGCTCGTCCGAGACAAACAAACCCCCGTCGGGAGCTATGCCGGTGCGGATTGCCACCTTACTTGAGCATGATAAAGTGCGTCCTCGTGTACTATGATAAGTTCCCATATAACAGTGCTCCTCGGATACCTTGGTCCCAATCGGTGAACCCATGGTATCAGAGCACGCAAAACAGGTTTGCAGAGGCTTTTAGAAAGGTAACCTCCAGCCCATGATTAAGATTGCCAAGTTTGGCGGCTCGTCGGTCGCCGACGCCGAACACTTTAAGAAGATCAAGGCCATCGTCGACGCCGACCCTGCTCGCCGTTTTGTGGTGGTTTCCGCCTGCGGTCGCCGCTTTAAGGGCGACACCAAGGTGACCGACCTGCTCTACCTGGTTAACGCGCACGTTAAGTATCACGTGTCGTGCGAGGAGCTGCTCGAGGACATTGGCCAGCGCTATTTTGATATCGCTGATGAGCTGGAGCTCACCTATCCCATCCGCGAGGAGTTCGCGGCCTTTGCCGAGCGCGCCCGCTCGGGCGGCTACTCCACCGAGGAGCTCGTGAGCCGTGGCGAGTACTTCACCGCTCGCCTGATGGCCGAGTACCTGGACCTGCCGTTCCTGGACGCCGCGACGGTTGTGGCGTTCCATCATGACGGTACGCTCAGCATGAACCGCACCTCCGAGCTGGTGCAGGAATACGGCCAGCAGGGCGGCTTTGTTATGCCCGGTTTCTACGGCGCGACGCGAGAGGGCCAGATCAAGCTGCTCGATCGTGGCGGCGGCGATATCTCGGGCTCGATCTTGGCCAAGTGCCTGGGCGCCGACCTGTACGAGAACTGGACCGATGTCTCTGGTTTCTATTCTGCCGATCCGCGTATTGTTCCCGAGGCTCAGCCCATTGCGCGCGTTACCTACGAGGAGCTGCGCGAGCTTTCGTACATGGGCGCAAGCGTCCTGCACGAGGAGGCCGTGTTCCCCGTGCGCGAGGCAGGCATTCCGCTGGTCATCAAGAACACCAATGCGCCGCAGGACCCCGGCACCATCATTAGCGAGACGGCTGACGAGGGCGAGGCGGAGCCCATCATTACCGGCGTGACCGGCAAACGCGGCTTTGTCGCCATCAATGTGGCCCGCGACCGCACCAAGCCCCGTGTCGGCTTTATGCGCCGCGCGCTTTCGGTCTTCGAGCGCTATGACGTTTCCGTTGAGCACATGCCCACCGGTGTCGACCGCTTTGGCGCCGTGGTGCAGGAGCAGGACGTTCACGATTCGCTGTACTCGCTTGTGAGCGACATTCAGCAGGAGGTCGAGCCGCTCGAGATCGAGGTTGTCGAGGGCTTGGCGCTCATCGCTACCGTCGGTCGTAACCTGCGCGGCCGCGCGGGTATCTCGGGCCACCTGTTTGGCATGCTTGGCCAGGCCGGCGTGAGCGTGCGCATGATTTCGCAGAGCTGCGACGAGATCAACATCATTATCGGTGTTGAGGAGAAAGACTTCGACCTGGCGATTCAGACCATTTACCGTGCCTTCTCCGACGAGAACGGCATTGTGAAGGTCTCCGACTTGGAGGCTCCCACGCCGGTCGATCCCACCCTGGCTGCGCTCAAAAAGTAGCGACTGCTCGGTAGATTTTTTGGGTCATGTCTCAAAAATCTACGGCGGGGCGTTTCGTTTCGGTTTCGTTTCGACGGGGCGGGTTTCGTGCCCGCCTCGTTCTTGTATACACTGGCAACAATAATCGGCCTGCTCGGCGTGCGGGCAAAAGCCATAACCTTTAAAGGGGGAAGCATGAAACAGTACACGGTTGCTATTTTGGGCGCGACGGGAGCCGTGGGCACCCAGATGCTCGAGTGCCTCAACGAGCAGGAGTTCCCGGTTGGCAAGCTCAAGCTGCTGGCGAGTGCGCGTTCTGCGGGCAAGACCGTCGAGTTCCGCGGCGAGCAGATCGTGATCGAAGAGGCTTGCCCTGAGGCCTTTGAGGGCTGCGACATTGTGCTCGGAGCCGCTGGCGACGATATCGCGAAGGAACTGCTGCCCGAGGCCGTCAAGCGCGGCGCCGTCGTGGTCGACAACAGCCATGCCTTCCGTATGGATCCCGAGGTGCCGCTGGTCGTGCCCGAGATCAATGCCGACGATATCAAGTGGCATCACGGCCTTATCGCCAACCCCAACTGCGCGACCATTATCGGTCTGGTTCCCACGTGGCCGCTGCACCAGCTCGCCGGCGTGAAGCGCATGATCGTCTCGACGTATCAGGCGGCTTCGGGTGCCGGCGCTCCCGGTATGGCCGAGCTCGAGGCCCAACTGGCCGCCCTGGGCCGCGGCGAGGAGATTCCCGAGCCGCACGCATTTGCCGCCCAGCTCGCGAGCAACCTGATTCCGCAAATTGGCGGCGTCAAGGAAGAGGGCTTTACCTCCGAGGAGATGAAGCTGCAAAACGAGGGCCGTAAGATTATGCACCTGCCCGAGCTGCGCGTGAACTGCACCTGCGTGCGCGTGCCCGTGCTGCGTTCGCACTCCGAGAGCATTACGCTCGAGTTTGAGCGCGATATTACGGTGGAAGAGGCCCGTGCTGAGCTGGCTGCTGCTCCTGGCGTCAAGCTGGTTGACGATATGGCTGCCGAGGATGCGCACGACCGCTTCCCCATGCCGATGGATACGTCCGACCAGGATTTGATTTGGGTCGGTCGCGTGCGCCGCGACATCTCGAACCCCGAGGCCGCGCGTGGCATCACCTTCTGGTGCTGCGGCGACCAAATCCGTAAGGGCGCGGCAACCAACGCCGTCCAGATCGCTAAGCTGCTCTGCGAGTAGCGTGACCTGTCCGGCGGGGGCCGGGCTTAGTTTTCAGAACGTCCTCGACCATGTGTGGCGCCTTGTCCTGCTCCTTCGGAGCCGCGGACAAGGCGCCACACTGGTCTGCGGAGTGTTCTGAAAACTAAGCCCAGCCCCCGCCTGCGGCGACGCTGCTGCAAGCGATCTGCGATGGGGTCGTTGTCGGTTGGGGCCGCTGGGCTGATGTGGGGGCACGTGGCTGTTGCGGGCCCTAGTCCCGGCGGCGACCCCGGCGCTTCGCGCCTGCCGCCTTTTGGGACTGTGGAGCGCCGCCGGCAGCTGCGGCGCTGTTGCGCCTGCTGCCTGCGGGAACTTTGGGGTTGAGGCGGTAACTTTGGCGCGCCTGTGTTTGTTGCTTGTGAGGGCTTAGGGGTTGATGCGAATCGAAGGTGAATGGTTTTCCGGGAAGTGAACGACCTATTTTGGACCCTTGAAGCATCGGCATATTTTGGCCGCCATTTCCTGCGGTTTTATCGCATGAATCCTGCTGTTTTGCAATTAAAAAATGCGGATGCTTCGGGGCCCTAGTTTTACTCGTCCACTTCTCGGAAAACCATTCACCTTCGTTTTTGCCGGACATCGTTTTGGGCGTTGCGACTCGGTATCGGCCGATATTGAGAGGGAAAACGCCCTCTCTTGGACAATCGAGTCTGTCCGGACGCATCTGCGGGAGTTGTCTGCACAATTCGCGGTATTATGGAGCGGAGTTTTGAAAGGAGCCGCTGGTGGTCACGACGACGTTTGCTTCGCCTTTGGGCGAAATCTTGCTTGCCGCTGATGGCCGCGGTCTGACGGGGCTTTGGTTTGAGGGGCAGGAGCACTTTGGCTCCACGCTTCTCAAAGAAGATGCGGAGTACGTTGAAGGTGCCGATGCGGTTTCTGGTGCTGGCGGCATGTCGTCGGTGAGTCCCGCAAATGGTGTAGCCTCTTCGGTGCTTGAACGTTCCTGGGCTTGGCTGAATGCTTATTTTGCAGGGCAGGAACCTCGGTTTACGCCGCCGTTACATATGATCGGCACGGCGTTTCAGCGCGAGGTTTGGTTTGAGCTGCTTTCCATTCCGCGTGGCGAGGTTGCCACGTATGGCGAGATCGCCCGGCGTGTTGCGGCTCGACATCGTGTACCGGGAAACGAGGCGCCCGTTGTGTCTCCTCGTGCGGTGGGGGCTGCGGTCGCACGTAATCCCATTTCGATTATCGTGCCGTGCCATCGCGTGGTGGCGGCCGACGGATCGCTCAACGGATATGCCGGCGGCCTTGACCGCAAGGAGTGGCTGCTTCGGCTTGAGGGCGCGTACGAGGAATAACGCCAGGGCACTTTGCATGACGAAGGTGCCGCGAAGGGACGAGTCGCTGTCCTTTCGCGGCGCCTTTTGTTTAGCGGCGGGAAACCCCTATTGCTCTTGCAGGTCGTAGACGGTTGTGTTGCCGATGGTCTGGGCCGTGTAGTTTTGAGCGACCCATTCGGCGATCTCGCTTGCAGCGCTCGAGCCGCCCATCTGCGTGCCGCCCATACCGCCACCCATGCCGCCGCTTGCGATGTAGTAGCGGATGAGGCCTTGGGCAACGTAGACCTTGAACTCATCGAGCGTGGGCGCGGGATCCGATCCGTTAAAGCCACCGATGGCCATGACGGGAAGCTCGCTTGCCAGCTGGTAGCTCGCGGCGTTTTGCGATCCCGTGGTCGCTGCTGCCCAGCGGTAACCGCTGGCATTTTGTGTGAGCAGCTCGACCAGGCTATCGTTGGCGGACGTGCCGCCGAGCAGGCTGGATCCGCCGTCAGGCGTAGCTCCGTTGCCACCGGGGCCGCCACCGCTCATGCTGTCACCGGGTCCTGCCGTGACAATCGAGCCAGTGTGCCCGGTCGAAATCGTGCAGGTGGTCCAAACAATCGGCCCAGCTAAGAGGGCAACGATGCCGATCGTCGCAACGCCGCGGGCGCCGTGTTTCAGAGTCAAAGGCCATGTCGTAGGCAGGCAATCCTGCATCCAAAAGCCGATGATGCAGAGTGCAAGTCCTGCCACCACGCCAATCACGCCGATGCAGACGCCCAGCCAGACAAAGCTGCCGGAGCGTAATATCAGCGCCATATCCCAGGCGCTCGTTATGGCAATCAGAAGCCCCGTGATGTTCGGCATCCAGGAACGATTACGAAGCTCAAGCAGGCTGGCGCCGCATATGGCGACCAGTACCGCGATGGCGGGGGAGAGCGCCGCGGTGTAGTAGGCGTGGAAGATGCCGGCCATAAAACTAAAGACGAGCCATGTCACGACAAGCCAGGCGCCAAAGATGACAACCTGAGCGCGGCGGATGTGTGCAACGGTGTCCAGACCGGCCTCACCCCCACGTTTGTCCAGATAAAACCTGCCAAAATAAACCTGTCCCCTTTTGGCGGGCGTGGCGGCGATAAGGCCGAGAATAATGGCAGCGAAGGCGATGGGGGCGAGCCAGGTGATCTGGTCGCCAAAGTCGCTCGTCCATAGACGGAACAGGCCAGTTTCGCCCCACATGCCGCCCTGGCAGGCGCCGTTGAGCGCCTCGGACGCTCCGGGGATGACCGAGCCGGTTTCGTTGCCGGTCAGGCGCCCCAGGCCGTTGTAGCTAAAGGTAAGTTCGATAAACGAGTCGGTTTGTGAGCCGCCAAAGTAGGGGCGCGAGCCGCTCGGCACTAGCACGGTGAGCGCTACCCACCAGCCGGCGCCGACAACCATGGCACCGAGTGCCACGACAGCGTCGAGCAGGCGGCGCGGCCAAGTCGTGGGCGAAAGCAACAACATGGCCAAGCCAAAACCGGGGAGTACCAAAAGCACCTGGAACTGCTTAGTCAAAAAGCCCAGGCCGATTAGCAGGCCGGCCACGGCATACCAGCGGGTGCGCATGCGATTGCCGTGACGGTCCGCTGGCAGCTCGAGTCCGCGCAGTACGCAGGCGGCGGCGCTCAGCATAAGCAAGATGAGCAGGGCATCGGGGTTGTTAAAGCGAAACATGAGGGCCGCGACGGGCGCGGTGATAAACACGATGCCCGCCACGATGCCGCCGGCGTTGCCCCAAACGCGGCGCACGGTGGCGTACAGCAAATACGTGCACGTAACGCCCATGAGCGCCTGCGGCAGCAGAATCGCAAACGAGCTCAAGCCCAGCAGGCGCACCGAAAGCGCCATGAGCCAGATGGATGCGGGTGGTTTATCGACGGTGATGGCGTTGCCGGCATCCAAGCTGCCCCACAGGAAAGCCTCCCAGTTCTTGGAGCCCGCCTGCGCCGCGGCGCTGTAAAACTCGTTGGCGTAGCCCGAGGCGGTCAGGTTCCAAAAGAAGACGAATGTGGCTGCAAGCATGAGCAGTGCAACGGCGATCCAGTCGATTGGGCCGCGGGCGGGGGCGAGCGATGGAGCCGAGGACGCGCGCAGCTCGCGGCGAAGAGAGCGCGCCCCCTGCGAGACATGTGCTGATTGGCGAAGGGTGTCAAAGCTCATCAGGCATCCGCCGCCTGCTTGAGGGGATAACGATACGCGCTTGTCGGCGTAGCACCTGTCTGTCCCTCGCTCGCCTTGAGCCGCTTCATGCCGGCAAGGTCCTTGCGCACCGTGTCGACGATATGCACGGTCGTGCCAGGGTCCTCCTTCCAGCGCACGGCAAACTCGCAGGATGCGATGCCCATGCGTTCGGCCAGGACCAAAAGCTCGGTATCGAAGAACCATTCGTTGTCCTGGATGAGCGGCAGCAGTGTGTCTGCGGCCTCGGCAGATATTGCCTTAAATCCGCACTGTGCATCGTGAAAATGCACGCTCAGATAGCTCTGCAGCATGCGGTTATACGAGCGTGAGATAAACTCGCGTTTGACGCAGCGTTCCACACGCGACGCTGGCAGCAGACGTGAGCCAAAGCAAACGTCGGCGCGTCCGTCCAGAATGGGGCCGACAAGCTCGGGAATCTGCCGAATATCGGTGGAGAGATCGACATCCATATAGGCGCGCACGCGGGCCTTGGACGTGCTCCATGCGATTTTGAGCGCACGACCGCGACCCTTTTGGGGAATGCGGATGGCACGGAGTGTAAAGGGAAACTTGCAGCCGAGGATGCGGGCGAGTTCCCAAGTCTTGTCGCTGCTGGCGTTGTCGGCAATCACGATTTGCCAGGTAAACGACTTGGCATGAAGCGAAATCTGGCGTAGCTGATCCATCAGCAGCATGATTGAGGAGCCGAGTTCGGCCTGCTCGTTAAAGACGGGGATGACAAAGTCGCAGTCGACTTCGCGCGGCTCGCCGCAGTTGAGGATGGAAGAAGGGGAGGGCGTGCTTTGAGCTGCTTGCTCCGTCGCTGCCTTGGTTTGTGGTTGAGCGGTTGCGGGCGCGGGGCGGTTTTGCGTGGTCGCAGGTACGGCGCGGGCGTCCTGCGCGATGATGTCGGGCTTAGTCATGATCGTGCCTTTCTGTTCAGGCGGCTAGGCGGAAAGGGAAGTCTGCGAGGTGTCGGCGTCGGCACTCGTGTCCGCAGGCGCATCGCCCGGGGCGTCGGTTGAGCTGCCATCGGTCGAGCCATCGACAGAACCGCTCGCGTCGGGTGCGCCCGTGGGCGCCTGCCCACTCGGAGCGCTACTATCCGAGGCACCGTTGCCGTTGCCGGTGGCGCCATCCGGGCTCGGTGCCCCGCCGCCCTGCATGCCGCCCTGGCCGGCGCCCATGCCACCCTGCACGGCCTGGGCCGATCCGCCGGTCGCGGCGCTCATGATGGCACCACCTGCAAGCCCGCCAGCGAGCCCACAAACGGCGGCAAGCGTTGCGACTAGGAGCAGGTTGGCGGCGCAACTGGGCTGTTTGTCGTCGTGCTCTTTGGTGGAGACCGTCTGCTGCGGAGCGGGTTCGGCGACATATGCGCGGGTATCGGGAGCGGGCGCCGACGTGCCGGCGGGCATGGCGTGCTCTCCAGCAGACTCTCCCGCATAGAGTGGATTGACGACCGTGGCGGGCACATCGCTCGCTGCGTGTTGGGATGCCGTATTGGGCTCGGCGCTCTCGCTGCCGGTGACACCGTCGGTATTGCGGTTGAACAAGCTGCCCATAGTGTTCTCCAATCGGATAGGCGCGGAGCAGCCCGCGTTGGCGGCTCCCGCATCAAAGGGGATGGCATGGTCTCAACATGCCGTCGCGAGGTGGTATGGCTGTCCTCGTGACAAAGCTGTTCTACCGCGGCTGACGCGCAGACATGCGCTCGGCATCTGCGCCTTAAGTTTGGCTAAGCCCTATCCAGCGTTTTTAGAAACGTGCAGGTTGAGCTGCTAAGGCTGCGCTAAGGCAGCTTTCGGTGCGCTATTATCGGCAGTATCGAAATCTGTATCTCCGTGCGCCAAAGGAGCAACTATGAAGCTGATGCTTGCCGAGGACGAACCCGGTCTCTCCCGCGCCCTTACCGCGATTCTGCAACATAGCGACTACGAGGTCGACACCGCGCTCGACGGTCTGACGGCACTCGAATATCTACTTGCCAATGACTATGACGCCGCAATCCTGGACATCATGATGCCCGGTATGGACGGCATCGAGGTACTCAAGCGCACGCGTGAGGCCGGCAAACGCCTGCCCATCATCATGCTTACGGCCAAAAGCGAGGTGTCCGATAAGGTCGAGGGTCTGGATGCCGGTGCCAACGATTACCTGACCAAGCCGTTTGCCGCCAAGGAGCTGCTTGCGCGTATTCGTGCCATGACGCGCGCTGCGACGGCAATTGACGCCACGACGCTCAGCGTGGGCAACGTGCGCCTCGACACGGCATCGTGCACACTCGTTGGGCCTTTGGGCGAGGAACATCTGGCCAATCGTGAGTTTCAGCTTATGGAGCTCTTTATGCGCAACCCCGGCACGCGCATGCCTACCGAGCGTCTGATGCTCGAGGTCTGGGGCGAGGATGCACCCGAGGGTGCCAACGTGGTGTGGGTCTATATCTCCTACCTGCGCAAAAAGCTGACGGCGCTGGGTGCCAACGTGGCCATCCGCGCGTCGCGCAATCAGGGATATTCGCTTGAGGTTGTCGAAGGGGACGAGCAGGCGTGAGCGCACGCGCATGGTGGAAGCGCATGGCGGCAAAGCTCGGCATGGGCGCGGACTCGGGTAATCCGGGGCGCGCCGATGCTGCCAGTGCAATGGGACGTCGCCTGCGTCGCAAGTTTATCTTGGTTGCCATGGGTGCCGTGACCGTCGTGCTTACGCTCATTATTGCCGGCATCAACGTCGTCAACTACTCGCATGTCTGTAAAATGGCCGATGCTCGCCTGGACTATATCTTGGCAGGCAAGGATGGCATTGATGGGGAGGACGAGCCTAAGACCGGTCCCGGTCAGGATGCGGTTGCCGGCAAGGTTGCTACCGGTAACCGGGCGGCCATTCGCGATGGGCATTTTGAAGGCATGACGGCGGAATCTCCCTTCGACACGCGCTACTTTACGGTGACACTTGCCGGTGGGCAGGTGACCGATGTCAACACGGCCCGCATTGCCGCGGTGGGCGCCAAGCGTGCTGCACGCATCGCGGCAGGACTGTATTCCAAGGGCTGGACCTCGGGCTTTTCTGGTAACTACCGCTATACAGTTACGGTTCAGGGCGACGAGACAACCTATGTGTTCGTCGACTGCTCGCGCGAGCTTGCAAGCTTTCATTCGTTTTTGAGCGCGAGCGTGGCAATCAGTTGCATTGGCTGGCTGGCGGTGCTGGCAATCGTGGCGGGCGCCTCGGGTGCGGTGATTCGGCCGATGGTCGAGAGCTACAGCAAGCAAAAGCGCTTTATTACCGATGCAAGCCACGAGATCAAGACGCCGCTGGCCGTGATTGATGCCGCTAACGAGGTGCAGGAAATCGAGAGCGGCGAGAGCGAATGGACGCAGAGCATTCACGAGCAGGTTGCACGGTTGACGGCGCTCACGGAGCGTCTGGTATTTTTGGCTCGCATGGACGAGGGCTCGGCGGGCTTTACTATGACATCGATCGATCTTTCGGAGACTGTGGACAAGGCGGCGGCGCCGTTTGAATCGGTGGCGGTTTCGCGCGGAAAGCGGCTGTCGACGTCGATCGCGAGCGGTGTGCGGGCCCATGCCGATGCCGCGGCAGTGGCGCAGGTTGTTGAGCTGCTGCTGGACAACGCCACACGCTACGCAAGCGAGGGCAGCGTGATTGAGTTGAGTTTGCGTGCCGTCTCGCGCGGTGCGGGCAAAGGCTTGGCCGAGCTTGTCGTATCGAATGCTGTTGATGAGCTGCCCGAGGGTGACCTGGACCGATTGTTCGACCGCTTCTATCGTGCGGACGTGTCGCGCAGCTCCAAGACAGGCGGCTCGGGTGTGGGCCTGTCCGTGGTGCGAGCCATCGCCGAGGCCCATGGCGGGAGCGCTTCTGTCTGCGGCCGCGGCAACCAGATCACCTTCACCGTCCGCTTCTAAAACCTGCCAAAAAGGGACAAGTTTATTTTGGCAGGCTCTATCTGGGGAAACGCCGACGGGGAAGGCTGTGGGCGGAGGGTACGTCCCGGCGTGACGCTGCGGAGTGGGACGTACTTTCCTCTTGGGGCGTCTAGCGGAAACTGTATCCCAGTTTGAGGCTTCAGAACGGGACGCAATTTCCCCTAGGGGATATAAGATGCGACGGGCCACGTCAGGATAATTACCGGACGGCCTGGGAGACGGCTGGTTGGCTTAAAACCTAGCGCGTGAAATGACGCTCCACACTATTCAGCGCGCTTGATAGGATGACGAACCACAGTCTTAAGTTTCTCCGGTGCACATTTGCGCGGATCGGAGAGATAGATTTCGTGATGTAAGCGGGTGTCTGAGAAGTCGGGGACATAGCCCTGCTCGGTCGCGTATTCATACATAGCGTCTACGGTTGCCGGCTCGCTGTCATAGGGTCCGGTATGCATGCATTGAACGCAGAGACCTTCATCAACTTTAAGCAGCTCGACGGCGGAAAAGTCCAGTTTCTTTTTGGTCGTGGCTTCCGCGACTGCCCAGTCAAAGTCATCTCGGGTGACGAAATCGGGCAGGCGAATGCACGAGATAAAGTTGAAATCGTCCTTGCGTACATAATCGATGTCGCCGCTCGGGGAGTCTTGCCACCAGAAACCCTCGAGCGGCGGTACCACAAAGTCGAAATAGCCCTCGATACTCCTTGAGCCTTTCTTCGACATCTTGACGGTATAGGCGATGCCGTAAAGCAGCGGCAGGGCGTTTTGATACTCGCCACCTTCGGTATTTGGGTCGCCCTTTCCGCGAACTGCAACGTAGCTCATAGGCGGGACAGTTACGATACTCGGCTTGCTTGCAGGTTTGTAGAGCTCCTTGCATTCCTTCTTAAAGTCGAACGCCATGTTGGCCGTCTTTCTGCGTATCGGCCTGCTTAGATAGCGGAATCATATTATAGAAACGAACAGCTGCTCGAATGATTTGGCTGACAGATTGAGATGCGTGCGTTGTGTTTGGCGGTCGGCCTGACCCCGCCGATGATGTCTCTGCCTCCCCGGCGCCTCATCTATAGCTGCCGTTTCCCCATATAAAACCTGCCAAAATAAACCTGTCCCTTTTTGGTCGGTGCGAAATGGGTAATACTAAAGAGTTATCCGACCAGATGGGAGCCGATTGATGGCCTATATCGAATTCAAAGACGTCGTCAAAGCATACGGCGAGGGCGATGCCCGCATTCATGCGCTCGACGGCGCGAGCTTTACGGTCGAGCGCGGCGAGCTCGCCATCATTCTGGGTGCTTCGGGTGCCGGCAAGACCACGGCGCTCAACATTCTGGGCGGCATGGATACGGCGACCTCCGGCACCGTGACGGTGGACGGGCGCGACGTGAGCTCTGCCAACGAGGCGCAGCTCGTGGAATACCGCCGCGCCGACGTCGGCTTTGTCTTCCAGTTCTACAATTTGGTCCCCAACTTGACGGCGCTCGAAAACGTCGAGCTCGCGGCGCAAATCTGCCCCGATTCGCTCGATGCCGAGCAAACGCTTTGCCAGGTTGGCCTGGGCGAGCGCCTCGCCAACTTCCCCGCGCAGCTTTCGGGCGGCGAGCAGCAGCGCGTGTCCATCGCCCGCGCGCTGGCCAAGAACCCCAAGCTGCTTTTGTGCGACGAGCCCACGGGTGCACTCGACTACAAAACCGGCAAGCAGATCTTGCAGTTGCTACAGGACACCTGCCGCAAGCAGGACATCACGGTCATTATCATCACCCACAACTCCGCGCTGGCGCCCATGGCCGATCGCCTGATCCGCTTTAAGAGCGGCCGCGTGGAGAGCGAGACGGTCCAACAAAATCCCGTGCCTATCGAGACGATCGAGTGGTAGCGCCCATGGACCAAGATTGCCAAAACAGCCAAAACCACGATACGGAGCACGCGGGCCGCGACCGGGAGTTCGCGACCTACCGTACCGCTCAAAGCTCAAACGATATGGTGCCGACGGTTTTTCGCCGTGGCATCTACCGCACGATTCGGGGCAGTCTTAAGCGCTTCCTATCTATCGTGGTCATCACTGCGCTTGGCGTGAGCGTGATGTGCGGCCTTAAGGCGGGCTGCGAGGATTTGTGCGATTCGGTCGACGCCTATTTTGACCAGCAGAATGTCTATGACATTAACGTGCAGTCGACCTATGGCCTTACGCGCGACGATCTCGCGGCTATCCAAGAGGTCGACGGCGTCGAGACGGTCGAGGGCATCTACACCGAGACCGCCTACACCGCCGTGGGCACAACGCGCGAGCGCGTGGTCGTGCAAAGTCTCTCCAAGGAGAACATCGATCAGCCGGCGCTGGTGAGCGGCGATTTGCCCGAGAGCGCCGATGAAGTCGCGGTGACTTCGAAGTTCCTGAAGGCTTCGGGCAAAAAGCTCGGCGATACGGTGAGTTTTGCCGCCAATGACGCGAGCTCGTCCAACCAAAGTGCCAAGGATCAGTTTGCCGCGGGCGATTACACCATTACGGCCGAGGTCCTCGATCCTACCGACGTGAGCTCCGACTCGACAGTCAACGCCTTTCGCGCTGCTTCGGCTGCGGACTATAAGTTCTATGTGAGCGAGGATGCCGCGACATCTTCTTCCTACTCCGCAGTCCACGTGATCGTCGAGGGAGCCAAGAGTCTTAACTCCTATTCAGATGCCTACACGACAAAGATCAACGAGGTCAAAGGCAATATCGAGAAGATCCGCGAGGAGCGTGAGAAGGCGCGCGTCCAGGAGTTGACGGTTGACACGCCGTCAAGCTTGGATACGGCCGAGCGTCAGGCCGCCATGCTCTTTGGGATCGAGCAGGATAACATCAACCGTATGGCCGAGGGCAGCGAGGAGCGCGTCCAGGCTCAGGCCGAGTTGGACCAGCGCCGCGCCGCCGCCGACCAGCATTTTGCCGATGCCCGCGCCGAGCTTTCCGATCTGGGCGAATGCACCTGGTACATTCAGGACCGCGGTAACATCGCAAGCTACTCGAGCGTCGAGAGCGACAGTTCTTCGATCGAGGCCATCGCCACGGTTTTCCCATTTATCTTCTTTGTCGTCGCTGTGCTCATCAGTCTTACCACCGCCACGCGCATGGTCGAGGAGGAGCGCACGCTTATTGGCCTGTACAAGGCGCTTGGCTATTCACGCGAGCGCATCCTGTCCAAATACGTGGACTATGCGCTGTGGGCATGTCTGATCGGCGGCGTGCTCGGCAACATCATCGGATTTGTGGGCCTGCCGCTGTTCCTGTTTACGGTGTTCGACGACATGTACTCGCTGCCCCAGATGCTGCTCTCGTACGACATCGTGTCCTCAATCGTCTCGGTGGCGCTGTTTGCCGTGGGCGTGGTGGGCGCTACGATTATCGCCTGCCGCCACGAGATGGCCGAGACCCCGGCCTCGCTCATGCGTCCCAAGGCCCCACGCGCCGGCTCTCGCATCTTGCTTGAGCGCATCGGCTTTATCTGGCGCCGCATGGGCTTTTTGAACAAGGTGGCAGCACGTAACCTGTTCCGCTACAAAAAGCGCGCTTTTATGACCATCTTCGGTATCGCCGGCTGCACGGCGCTCGTGATCTGCGGTATGGGCATTCGCGACACGTCGGTGGCGCTTTCGCCCAAACAGTACGGGCATATCACGCGCTACGACCTGCTGGCGGTCGCCAATCCCGACGATTTTTCGCAGACGTGCGCGGCATTGGATGAGCGCAGCGCGGCCAATGATTTCAACGTGACCGTGACCTCGACCCTGCCGATTATGACCGACAACGTCACCTTTACGTTTGGCGGCAAGAGCGAGACCGTGCAGCTGATCGTGGTGCCCGATGACCGCACGGGTGACTTGGGCGATTACGTGCGTCTGGAGGATGAGTCCAATGAACCGCTGCCTTTGCGTGACGGAGACGTGTATCTGAGCAAGAGTTCACAGCTGGTGCTGGGGATTCAGCCGGGCGATACGGCTCACGTCCAGGATTCGTCGCTCAATGTTGCCAAGGTCAAAGTCAGCGACATTTCGCTTAACTATCTGGGCAACACGCTTTACATGACGCAGGGCACCTATGAGCGTGCGTTCGGTCGAAGCGCACGTCTTAACGGCGTCTTTGTGCTGCTTAAGGGCTCGTCGGCCGACCAGATTGCGTTTAGCAAGAATCTTAAGAGTGACGGTTGGCTTACGATTTCGAGTACGGCCGAGCATTGGGAAAACTATGAGGCGAACTTTACGATCATCAATTCGGTTGTGGTGCTCGTGACCTTCATGGCAGCGTGCCTGTCGTTTGTGGTGGTGTTTACGCTGTCCAACACGAATATCTCCGAGCGCGAGCGCGAGCTGGCGACCATTAAGGTGTTGGGCTTCCGCCGCGGTGAGGTGCACCATTACGTCAACAAGGAGACGTTGATCCTCACGGCGATTGGCGCTGCGCTGGGCGTGCCGCTGGGCGGCTTGCTGGCCGAGAGTTTTACGTACATTTTGCAGATGCCGTCGCTGTACTTTGATGTCGAGGTCGAGCCGCTAAGCTACGTGCTCGCCGTGGTGCTTTCCTTTGGCTTTACGTTTATCGTCAACCTCGCCACCAATCGTACCCTCAACAAGATCGACATGGTCGGCGCCCTCAAGAGTGCCGAGTAACCTGCCAAAAAGGGACAGGTTTATTTTGGCAGGTTTTATCTGGGCAAACGCCGGACACCTACGGGCGATCCGGCGTTTGCCCCGTTTTGCTGGGGATGTCTGTCGTTCAGTGCTCTTACTGGCCAATCCAGTGTTGCGCATAGCTCTTAATGTCCTCGGTAAAACCGTCAAGGTCGTCAAGGGTGATCACGCTGTCGATAAGCAAATTGGCTATCTCGCGGTGCATTGTGCTGCGGCGAATGTCGTTTGCAATTACGCCTGAGGACAGCTTGTCTCTATTGAGGTGCTCTTCTAGTGCCCAAAATCTACTGGACGCTTCGCTGTCGCCGTTCAGCATCTCAACGTACTGGCTGATGAGCTTTTCCATATAACGTTCTTGCCATTGAGGAAGCATTTTCTTAAACAGCTTCCAGTCGCTTTCGGCTACGTCGCGCATATGTCCTCCGCTCGTCAAACGGGCTTTCCATTTGCCTTTCATTCTATTTGGTTTTCGCTCGCAGGCGTGGATGAGAGGCTCTCTTTAGCCTTCGAGATTGGGCTTGAATGGGTCGTATGCCACAAAACGGGCCTATCTACTACGTTTAATTGGATACTCTCAATCATGCCGGGGAAACGAAAAATAAAACCGCAGGTAGAAGGCCTGTCGATTTTCAAAAAAGGCAGGTATGGTCGGCTCTCTCGAGTTAAACGTAGTAAATAGGCCCTTTTCTTGGCGCGTGGTCAGCTCAATGCTAATCTCCGTGCCGGAACTGGCCCAGTTGTTTGTAAGTTGCGGTGATATAGGGACTGTTTGGCGCTTTGGAGCCTCAAAACAGTCCCTATATCACCGCAACTTGGAAGGGGCGGGCGGTGTCGGATGAGTGGCGCTGGCTGGTTGGGGCGGTTTAGGCCTGTTTGCGGCACTTCCATTGTTTGCGACACCAGCGCATGAGCGCCTTTACGATGGGAATCGTGATGAGGATGATCCATGCAGGATGGGGCTGTCCCAAACAGAGCCACATGTAGAGGAACCAAGCGATGGCGGCTGCTGGATAGACGCATTCAGTGAGCTTTGACAAATGGCGTCGATCGATAAAGTCACCAATCGCGTAGTAGACGGGAACCAAAAAGACGAGGAAAAGCCCCATGCCCCATGTGCCGTAGACAATGCCGAGCACCAGATAGGCGAGAGTGACAAGTGCGGGGAAGGGGAATTTGTTCCATGCACGTCCGACCTTGGTGTGGAAATGCTTGCCATGATGGTCGAGCTTGTCGTGTGCTTCCTTCCAGCTGGAAAACGTCTCGCCGTCGATGGTGACGGTGCCGTCGTCATTGGTACGCACGCTATGTCCATCGTCCTCAAGCGTATCGATATGCACGCCGCCCGGCCCCACATGCACCTCTTCGCCCTTGCGCTCGTTGGTCACATGGATGCCGCTCCAACCAACATGGACTTCCTCGCCTTTATTGGGATCAATGACGTGGATACCGCGCGCGAGGGAAATATCGACAAGTGGTTTGTCACCGCAATCGGCGTGCTCGGCAGAATCCTCAGCCTCGTCAGCCACATCCGCCGTCTCGGTGTCGGCGCTACCGTCCTCCGGGCCGTCGGCATCGTTGGCCGCCTCCCCATATAGCAGCTTGTCCAACGACACGCCATACAGCGCGGCGAGCGCAATGAGGTTATCGGTATCGGGTGAGGACTCGCTGCGCTCCCATTTACTAACAGCCTGGCGGCTTACGCCCAGCTGGGCAGCAAGCGCCTCCTGAGAAAGCCCGGCAGCTTTACGGCGATCGACGAGGCGCTGTGCCATCGCAAGATCCATGGTGGTTCCTTTCGTTTGATGGTCGAATCGAATGAGCCGAGTATGCCGAGAACAACCGGTAGCGACCACCATTTCTAGTTAGAATCTGCTCAAACCCTACCGCAACTACCGGTAGCAACCCCTAACGACCAGCCATTTTAGGACAAATGTCAATGCAAGTAGCAGCCAAGAGCTCCCACTCAGTAAATTGCGGTGGAGTAGTTCCTAAATTCAGCCATTTGCGGACTAAGCAGGAACTATTTCACCGCAACTGAATTTCAGGTCAGGCACCCGCAGCAAGAAGGCGAATAGCCTCGGCCTCTCCAGTTACCGCAGGAGGCCCCAGGGCTTACCTCCCAAATCTTTCCGCAGGACGGAAGGACCCCGCCGCGCGAAGCGCACGGCGGGGTCCTGACATGTCCGAGGACGATTTGGGAGGTAAGCCCTGGGAGCTCCGATGGGGGCGGTTCCAGCCGAGGCTATTCGTCGCCGAAGCTGATGCCCAGCGCCTTGGCCTCGCGCACCAGATCACTCTGGGGGTCGACAAACTTGAGCTTGCCGGCGACATCCTCGAGCGGCATGTGGCACATTTTGCCGTCGCGCAGGGCAATCATGTAGCCAAACTCGCCGCGCAGGCAGCCGAGCGCTGCCTCGACGCCGCACTGAGTCGCAAAGATGCGGTCCTGGGCGTCGGGCTGACCGCCGCGCTGCGTGTGGCCGGGGATGGCGACGCGGGTCTCGCGACCGGTCTTGGCCTCGATCTCCTTGGCGATGTCGTACACGATTGACGGGCTCGTGCGCTCGGCGAGCTTCTTCTTGTACTCCTTCTTGGGCAGCGCCGCGTCCTCCTTGGAGATAGCGCCCTCGGCGACGGCCACGATAGTAAAGCGGCTGCCGGTCTCCATGCGATGCTCGATGGTCTTGATGACGTTATCCATGTCGTAGGGAATCTCGGGAATCAAGATGACATCTGCGCCGCCCGCGACGCCGGCATACAGCGGGATCCAGCCAACCTTGTGGCCCATGATCTCGATAACGAACACGCGCCCGTGACTCGACGCGGTGGTGTGGATGTCGTCGATGCACTTGGTAGCGACGTCGATGGCGCTCGTAAAGCCAAACGTCAACTCGGTGCCCCAGGTGTCGTTATCGATGGTCTTGGGCAGCGCGATAACGTTGAGGCCCTCTTCGCGCAGGCGGTTGGCGGTCTTGGTGGATCCGTTGCCACCCAGCATAAACAGGCAGTCGAGCTGCAGCTTATGATAGGTGTGGACCATTGCGGGCACCTTCTCGACGCCGTCGGCCTCGGGAGTGTCCAGGCGCTTGAACGGCGTACGGCTCGTGCCCAGGATGGTGCCGCCGCGGGTGAGGATGCCGCTAAAATCGGCGGGAGTCATGACACGGAATCTGCTGTAGATAAGGCCCTGGTAGCCGTCCTCAAAACCATAGATTTCGATAGGCTCTTCGCTGTTGGTCATAAGTGTTTTGACAATGCCGCGCATGGTGGCGTTGAGTGCCTGGCAGTCGCCGCCACTGGTAAGAAGACCGATCCTAAGCATGATGAATCCTTCCGGGCAAGTTATAACATGCGCATAAGTTTACCCCCGCACACTGTTGACGCGGGGGTAAAACGTGTTAGCTCAAGCGTATGGAAATGTAAACAACGTCAGGCGAGCGTAAGGCCGACAGGCCTGGCTCCTTACAGTGCGAAGGCGTCGACGTCGCCCCAGTGGCGGCGCAGCGTAATAGCGGCGGCGGGTTCGGTATTGTCAAAGACGACCGACCATTGCGTATTGCTGGTGATGTCTTCCGGATTGGGTTCTTGCGCTGCGGCGCGCAGGGCTTCCCAGACAATCGTTTCGTCCTGGGCACCGACATGGGCGTCAAGGACATCGGCGATTGCGACGGCGCGCTCTTTGCCATGGCCCAGCTCGCCATTCTTTTGGTTGGGCAGCACTTCGTCGCCATAGCAGGCGTAGAAGTTCGTAACCTGGCGTACGGGAGTCGCTTTGAAAGCGCGGTCCGGATCGCGCGGGTCCCATTCTACTACGCGCGCGTCACCGGCGGCGTCGTTGATAAAGAAGTGGTAATCGCGTCCTGCCATGGCGTGCATGTCGTAGGCGAAAAGCAGGTCGACAGCTTCTTGCGTGGTGGCGGCACGGTCGAGCACCAGACGGATGGCGAGCGAGGTGTTGATGACGGGACGTTGCGTGTCCTGGTCACAGGGCTTGGAATCCAGGGTGAGTACGGCAATGGACACGCCGCATTCGTTAACACCATCGAGCTGGGCAAACGGGCCCATCAACGCCGCGGCGCGTCCGGCGACGGAGTCAAGCGGAGTGTTATCGCCCAGGTTGTTAAGGGCGACAAGCCCGATGGAAGCATAGCCGCCGCGTGGGTGATTGCGCACCAGCAGCGCCGAGGTGTCGTCCTTAAAGTCGTAATTGCGACCGGTGCGCACGCGACCTTCGGCATCTACGGCGACAAAAGCGCTGCAGGCAAACTGGGGCGCCTGGACATGTGCCGGCACACCGGGCAGCACCTGCGCCACCACGGCATCGATGTAGGTCTGGTCGTCGCGCACGCCAGCGGCGATGATGCGATCGAGATCGTAGCCGTAGGCGATGTCGATTGCGTACAGGTCATAGCCATCCGCGTAGCCGGTCAAGCGTTTGAGCGACGCGGCGGACTTGATTTGCTTGTGATAAACGATACCGGTGGCAGCGGCAAGGCCGACGGCGACTCCCGCGACACCGCAGGTGATGGCAATGTTACGTGGCTTCATGACGGCTCCTCTCGTCCTGTTAGCGCAATTGTCGCAAAAGGAGCGCGGGCATGATGGCTCAACTTGGTGAGTGGCGCGGAATTAAGCACGGAATGAAGAGTGCGGCGCTGGCGTGGCGGGGTATGCTGGAGGGGACCATCAACCCAGCGAAAGGGGAGAGCATGACGGATCAGGAAACGCCCGAGCGCGCGCATGTGACGGCCGATGATATCGAGGCCGCCAACGACCTTATCGACTTTATCGAGGCATGCCCCAGTATGTTCCATACGGCGGCGACCATTATGGCCGAGCTCGACGAGGCGGGCTTTACCTACCTGCCCGAGAATGCGGCGTGGGACATCGAACCGGGCGGGCGTTATTACACGCAGCGCAACACCTCGAGCGTTGTTGCCTTTAAGGTGGGCGAGGACCTGGCCGCGACGTGGGGCGAGGACGGCGTCGCCGGTGACTATCATTTTCAGCTCACGGCGTCGCACAGCGATTCGCCGACGTTTAAGGTCAAGGCCGTGCCCGAGCTCGATGGCGCAGGCGAGACGCTGCGCCTGAACACCGAGGCCTACGGCGGCATGATCGACTACACCTGGTTCGACCGCCCGCTGGCGCTGGCCGGACGTGTGCTGGTGCGCGAGGGCGACCGTATCGAGAGCCGCCTGCTTGCCACCGAGCGCGAGGTCGCTATTATCCCGAGCCTTGCCATCCACATGAACCGCGGCGTTAACGAGGGCTTTGCTCCCAACCGAGCCGTCGACCTGTGCCCGCTCATCAGCGCCGGCGAGCTTAAACAGGGAGATTTTGACGTACTGATCGCTGACGAACTGGACGTTGAACCCAAGCAGATCCTAGGTCGCGATCTGTTCCTGGTCAATCGTCAGGATGCGCGCATTTGGGGCTGGGCCGACGAGTTTATCTCGACGCCCAAGCTCGACGACCTGGCCTGCGCTTACACCTCGCTGCAGGCATTTTTGGGTGCCGAGAATGCGCATGACATCTCGGTCTTTTGCTGCTTTGATAACGAGGAGGTTGGCTCCGAGACCAAGCAGGGCGCCATGTCGACGTTCTTGGCCGACGCGCTGCGCCGCATCAACGGATCGCTGGGCTTTGACGACGAGTCGTACCATCGCGCACTTGCCGCCTCGATGCTTGTGAGCTGCGACAATGCGCATGCCGTGCACCCCAACCACGCCGAGAAGTGCGATGCTCGCAATCAGGTTGTGCTCAACGGCGGCATTGTCATTAAGGAAGCCGCCAACCAGCACTACTGCACCGATGCCTTTAGCCGCGCGGTGTTCCAGGCCATCTGTGATGACGCCGACGTACCCACACAGGCCTTCGCCAACAAGAGCGATATGGCCGGAGGCTCCACACTCGGCAACCTGTCCAATATGCAGGCGAGCATGCATGCCGTGGACGTGGGCCTGCCGCAGCTGGCCATGCACTCAAGCTACGAGACCGGCGGCGTACGCGACGTGATGTACGCCATCCGCGCCCTCACCGCCTTCTACGAGCGCAACCTAACCATCAACGGCGCCGAAAGCGTGGAGCTCTAAAACCTACCAAAAAGGGACAGGTTCATTTTGGCAGGTTTTATCTGGACGAATGCAAAGGGTGAAACCGAACTAGATCGGTGATACGTAGCCGCCGAGGTGCAGTGTGCCTCGGCGGCTTTTTGTGTACAGAGTACGGCTAATGCTTATAAATGCTATACATGCTTTACGTATCTACCATAGAGTTTTATGATGATTATAAAGTATTAAGGAGAGGTCATGACCACAACAGCCGCTCAGATCAACGTACGTCTCGATGCCGATCTTAAAAGGAGTGGGGACGCCGCTCTCTCCAGGGCCGGTATGACGCCGAGCCAGGCGGTGCGAGCGCTCTGGCGGCTTGCAGCGTCGCTGGCTGATCGGCCCGGCGCGCTCCAGGACATCCTTTCGCCCGGTCGTGCCCGGGCGGAACAGCGCGAGCGCGAAAAGGCCGCTAAACGTAAGCTCGAGCTCATGGATCAGGGGTCGAAGCTGTTCGCTGCCGCTTGCCGTGAGTCGGGAATCGATATGGTCAAGGCTCAGCCCTCGGGCGATGAAGAACTCAAACGGAACGCCTACGCGGATCGCTACGGCGAGGAGATGAGCTGGCTCTATGAGTGAGACTCCAAGGCGCATCTTGGTTGACACCAACGTGTGGCTCGATTACTTCATTCCCTCACGACGTGGTCGTTCGGTGGCGATTGAGTTTTTACGCGATGCATGCACGGCGCAGGTGGATTTGCTGTATGCGGCGACATCGTCCAAAGATCTGTTCTATTTGATTTCGAGCGAACATAAGGCGTGGTATCGGCGCGAGCATGGCTCGCTATCCCAAGATGCCGCCGTGGCGGCGACATCACTTGCATGGGATTGCCTCGACGTGTTGTCGCAACTTGCCACGCCGGTACCCTGCGACCTGAGTGACATATGGATGGCGAGCAAGCAGCGTAAGCTCCATAGCGATTACGAAGACGATTTAATCATTGCGGCAGCAATGCGCGCAAAGGCAGACCTTCTGGTCACCAACGATGCCAAACTCTGTTCACACGCACCCGTCGCAGCAATGAGTGTAGTAGACGCAAGAAACTACCTGACGTCCTTCTAGTGTTCGATCCAACAACGTAAAGTTTCGCCGGCTTGCAGGTGACGCAGATTCTCTGCGGCAATGTCGACCACATTGTTGAGCGTAGCCTCCAAGTGGAACCAGCCCGAGATATGCGGCGTGATGAGCATGTTGGGCGCATCCCACAGCGGGCTTGTCGCGGGCAGCGGCTCGGGGTCGGTGACGTCGACCGCGGCGCCGGCGAGATGTCCCGACTCCAGGGCGGCAACCAAATCGTCGGCAACTACAAGATCGCCGCGGCCGCCGTTGGCAAAGAAGGCGCCCGACTTCATCGCGGCGAAGAATTCGGCGTTCGCCAGGCCGCGGGTCTCGGGTGTGCTCGGCATAAAGGATGCGACGATGTCGGCCTCCGCCAAGCGCTCAGGTAGGGCGTCCATGCCGTCCATGTCCTCAAACACAATGTGGTAGACGAGTGGATGGCGCTTGATGCCGCGGACGTGCGCGCCCATGCTGCGGCAGAGCGTGGCAAAGTGGCCGCCAATGTCGCCCGCGCCCAGCACCAGCACATTGGCGTTTTTGAGCGAGGTGACCGGCCCCAAATCCTCCCAGCGATGCTCGCGCTGCAGGTCCTGGTAGCCGGGCAGGCGCTTCATCATGGAAAGGACCATGGCAAACATGTGCTCGCTCACAGCCTGGCCGTAGGCGCCCACCGAGCAAGACAGTTTGGCGTCGGCCGGCACGGTGCCGGCGGCTAAGTAATCGTCATAGCCGGCGGTCTGCAATTGCAACAGCTGGAGATGGTCGCATGCCGTGAGCATGCCAGGGTCGATGTTGCCCAGAATTACGTCGGCGTTGGCGACCTGTTCACGCGTGATGGCGTCGGAGCTCGTGTAGATAAAGTCCTCGCCCGGAGCGCTCGACTCAAGAATCGCGCGGTGACGATCATTGACGGGCAGCAAAACCAGGATGTTCACAAGCAGTCCTTTCCGCTCGACCTGCCAAAAAGGGACAGGTTTATTTTGGCAGGTTGTATCAGGCAAAACGTTCAAATAAAACGCCGGATGCAAGACGAGGGTGCCCGTCAGCATCCGGCGCATCTACGGCTACCAGCTCAGCAGCTCGTAGCCGTCCTCGGTCACCACGAGCTGTACCTCGCACTGGGCCGAATCGCTACCGTCCTTGGTGCGTACGCACCAGCCGTCGCCCTTGCTAATCTTAATGTCGGGCGCTCCGGCATTGACCATGGGCTCGATGGTAAAGACCATGCCCGGAGCCATGATGGTGTCCACATCGGGCGCCTCGGTGGTAAAGCCCACAAACGGGTCCTCGTGGAACTCCTTGCCAATGCCGTGCCCGCCGTACTCGCGCACAACGCTAAAGCCAGCGTCCTCGACCGTCTTTTGCACGGCCTCGGCCATAACGGACAGCGGCAGCCACGGCTTGACGGCGGCCAGACCCGCCTCCACGCTGGCACGGGTGACCTCGACCAGGTGCTGGCGCTCGGCAGAGACCTCGCCGATGCAGAACATGCGGCTCGAATCACTAAAGTAGCCGTCCAAGATCGTGGAACAGTCGACGTTGATGATGTCGCCCTCGTGCAGCACGTCCGTATCGCAGGGGATACCGTGGCAGACCACATCGTTGATCGAGGTGCACACACTCTTGGGATAGCCCTCGTAGTTGAGGTCGGCCGGCGTGCCACCGTGCTCGACGGTGTAGTCGTAGATCATCTGGTCGATCTGGTTGGTGGTCATGCCCGCGGAGATATGCTCGCCCACATAATCGAGCACGCCCACGTTGATGGCTGCCGAGCGCTTGATGCCCTCGATATCGGCGGGCGTCTTGTAGAGCGTGCGGGGCAGAACCTCCCAGCCCTCTTCCCACAAGCGCTCGAGGCGCTCATCAAAGGCGCTATGGCATTTCTTGTATTTCTTACCGCTGCCGCACCAGCAGGCGTCGTTGCGGCCGGGTACGGGTCCGTTGTCAAACATGGCTAACTTCCTTTCATCCGCAGCTAGTATAGCCCACCCACGCGTCCATAAAAGTTGCGGTGATATAGTTCCGATTTAAGCGGTTTAACAGCATAAATAGGAACTATATCACCGCAACTGATGGAGCGGGATGGCTGACACTAGCTGCTGCGTGGTTTTGCTAGTAGCTCACTTGGCAGGGAATGCCGAGGGCGCGCACGCGTGCGGCAATCTTGTCGAGCACCTCGGGCACCGCTTTGGCAAGGCCGGCGATTGGTGTCTCGCGCGCCACCGTGTAGATGGTCGCCTCCTGCGGACGAATGCGCTCGAGCGCCGCGAGCCAGGGGGCAACGTACTCCTCGCCGGTGTTGTCAATGGGCTTGCCTTGATACTCGCCGGTCAAAAAGATCGTCTGGATAATAACGTGACCGTCAAAGCTTGCGAACGTCTCGATCTGGTGCTCGACGTCGTAGGGGCCAACGGGCTGGTCGAGCAGCTGGATAAATGCCGGGTCGACGGTATCGAGCTTAAGAATGTTGTCATCGACCATCATGAGCGCGTCGTGCACCTCGGGGCGGTCGGCGCGCGTGCCGTTGGAGAGCACGGCGATCTTGGAGTTTGGGGCAAGCTCGTCGCGCAGCGCGACGGCGCCGGCGATGGCCTGCGGAAACTCCGGTGCGGCGGTGGGCTCGCCGTTTCCTGCGAAGGTGATCACATCGGGGAGCTCGCCCTCGGCTGCCATCTCGCGCAGCTTTGCCTCGAGCGCGTCGAGTACCACGGCAGCTGTGTTGTACGGCTCATGGCAGGGGCGCTCGGCGTTGAGGCCGTTTTCGCAGTAAATGCAGTCGAACGTGCAGATTTTGCCGCTGGCCGGCATCATGTTGACGCCGAGCGAGAGACCAAGGCGACGGCTGCGAACGGGCCCAAAGATGGGGCTGGCATTCAAAAACGTAGACATAGGCATATGCTCCTCAAGACAATTGTGCCTAAGCATAGCATCGGCTCCAAAGCAAGGTGCGGGCTCTTGCTTTACAAGTTTCGTTTTTTCACGTCGCCCATTATGCCGCGCCATGAAAAGCCTCGGGTCGGGTAAAGTTAATCTGTTAACAAGGTGTAAGGCAATGTGGGTCCATCCAACCGCGCTGACGTGCAACTGGATGAGCATTGATGATGGGGGCACAACATGAATTTTACGGTCGAGAATGCGGGCACCACGATTGCCTGTCGCGAATATGCCGGCCCAGATGTGTCGCCTGATGCTCCTGCCTTGGTGTGCGTGCACGGCGCTTGTGTCGACGGCACATTTTTCGACGGTATCGCTTGTGAGCTCAGCCGCAACTACCGCGTAATTGCCTACGACCGCCGCGGCTGCGGTGGCAGCAGCGATGCGGCAGACGGCAGCTATGATCTTGCCGCTCAGGCCGCCGACCTGCAAGCCGTGATCGAACACGTTGGCGCTCCGACAAATATGCTTGCGCATAGCGCCGGTACGTTGGTGGCGCTGGAGCTTCTTCGCGCCGAACCCCATCTCGTCGCCCGTGCGATTCTGCATGAGCCGGCTGTGTCGGCCGAAGGCGTCGGCATGGGCGCAGCTCCGGTTTTGCTCGATATGATTGCGGCGGGAAAGGTTTCAAGGGCGCTCCGGCTTTTCTTGGGAGCCCTCGGCGACTTGGACCCCGAGGCTCCTGGGACGACCGAAGCGGAAGTCAAACATGCCCTGCGCAATGGTCGTTGCTTTATGGCCAATGAATACGGAACAAATATGACATATGCTCCCGACTGGGAGCGCGCCCGCGCGTCAAAGGCGGTGTCGGCCGTGTTCTTGGGCGAGCTCTCGGTTGGCACGCCCCGCGAGGCTGGCACGCGAGCGGCTGCCGAATATCTCGATTGCCCTCTTGTGACGATCCCGGGCGCGCATAACGGTCTGCGCGATCGCCCCGTTACGGCGGCAAACGCCGTTCGCGATGTCTTGGAGCGTTAGCACGCTCGATGACCTGCGGGGAGAGGGGCTGTTAGCGTTTCGTCATTGTTAACGAATGCGCCCATAAGCGCGCGCCCGCGGCTCCATTATTGCCGCTTGCCAGGTCATAAAAATGTAACGATAATCGCGCGTTTGCCTTCAGCTGTTAGATGTTACCCTTGTACCAATTGATATGCACTGTTGCCGTGCGTAACGATAGAAAGGGCCCCATATGCTCAATAATCACGAGGTCAATCTAACCGACGAGGAGGCTGCCGCCGAGGTCGCCCGCGTCGCGAAGACCTACCCCGTGGTGCGTTTGCTGTCGGCCGATCAGATTAAGAGCGAGCCTAACTGCCTGCTCGCCGGCAATCGGTGCCCTTGTTTGCGTCAGTCGAGTCTTGAGGCCTTGGCAGATTCCGATGAAGTGTCGGAGCAACTGCTCAACGATGGTGTTGAGTACCGCGCCCGCCTGCGCCCTCTGAAGGTCGAGGGCGAGCCTCATGTCTTACTGATGGTGCGTCCGATCGATGAGCAAGAGGCTGCAGAAGAGGACCTTGTCTACACCGACGTGCTGACGAGCGTGCGCAATCGCCGATATTACGAGGAAAAGCTCCGTAGCGCCCGCATGAATGCCGGCGTTGCGGTGATCGACCTTGATGATTTTAGGGTCTTCAACGATACGTGTGGCCGTCATGCCGGCGACCTTGCGCTCGGTGCTGTGGCGACGGCCATACGCAGCGGAATTCGTTCGACTGACGAGCTCGTACGCTATGGCTGCGACAAGTTTGTGGTCGTCATGCCCAATATTCCCTCCGATGACTTCACCCGTCGCCTGCATCAGGTGTCCGATGCCGTTCGTTCCACGATTGTTCCGGGCCATGAGTACGTGAGCTTGACGGCATGTGTTGGTGGCCTTCGCATTCATGGCGAGACGGTCGATGAGGGCGTTGGCCGCGCTGTCCAGTTATTGAGCCGCGCTAAGGCAAAAGCCGGTACGGTCGTGACCGATGCCGATTCCATCGAGGCCTTCCAAAGCGAAAAGCCTTTGGTGCTTATTGTTGATGACTCCGAGATGAACCGAGCCATTCTCAACGAGATGCTCAAGGACGAGTATTGCATCCTGGAGGCCGACAACGGTCGTACGGCGCTCGACATGGTCGACCGCTATGGCGATGAGTTGTCGCTCGTGCTGCTGGATATTGTCATGCCGGGCATAAGCGGCTTTGAGGTGCTGGCCGATCTGTCGCGCCGATCGGGTATCGACAATCTGCCTTTTATCATGATTTCGAGCGAAGATTCCGATGATATGGTTCTGCGCGCGTACGAGCTGGGCGCCTCGGACTATATCAACCGCCCGTTTGACTCCCGTGTCGTGCGCCGCCGTGTAAGCAACACCATCCGCCTATACGCCAAACAGCGCCGCCTGACGAGCCTGCTGTCCCAGCAGTACAACGAGCGCGTCAAGAACAGTCGCATGCTCATCGACATCATGGCCGGCGTCATGGAGCTTCGCAACGGCGAGAGCGGCAGACACGTTACGAACATCGAGAAGCTGACCGAGCTGCTGCTTGGCTGTCTGGTCCAGCGTAGCGACACCATCTCCCTCGACAATGAGGAACGCTCTACGATTGCCCTGGCTTCGGCGCTGCACGATATCGGCAAGATGTCGATTGACGATGCGATTCTCAACAAACCCGGGCGCCTTACGCCCGAGGAGTTCGAGATTATGAAGACGCATACCACGATGGGCGCCGACATGTTGCTTGAGCTGGGCCGCCATCACGTCGGCAATGCGCTTATGGAATATGCGTACCAGATTGCGCGTTGGCATCACGAGCGCTGGGACGGCAAGGGTTATCCCGATGGCCTTAAGGGCGACGAGATTCCCATTGCCGCGCAGGTGGTCTCGGTGGCCGACGTGTATGATGCGCTGACGAGCGTGCGCGTGTACAAGGACGCTATCCCGCACAAGGAGGCGATCCAGATGATCCTGGACGGTAAGTGCGGCACCTTTAACCCGCTGTTGCTCGAATGCCTGCTCGAGGTGCAAGACCGTATTGCCGAGACGTTGGCACGCCCCGCCGACGTCGTTGCGTTTCCCACGATTTAGTTTGACCAAAGGAGTTTTAATCCATGATTTCCATGCGTGAGGCGTATGAGAAGATCGGCGCTAATTATGATGACGCGTGCGCTCGGCTGATGGGCGGGGAAATGCTTGCCCGCTTTGCCCTCAAGTTTTTGGATGACGAGAGTATGGACAAGCTGGAGGCCGCCATGGCGGCGGGAGACGCCGAAGGTGCGTTTATGGCAGCGCACACGCTCAAGGGCGTGAGCCAGAACCTGGGATTCGATAATCTGTACGAGCCGGCGGTCGTGGTGACCGAGGCGCTGCGCGGCGCCGATACCGTTGACGGCGCCCGCGAGGGGATGCATGCGCTGCAGCAGCAATATGCGGCAACGATGTCAGCCCTGCGCGAGGCGGCCGAATAAGAGCTTGCGGGCCTTGATGACTATGAGAGTGGATAATCTCCCGTTTTAGGCCCGGTGGCGGCCTCAAAGTGGGAGATTATCCACTCTCGTTCGATACGTGTCCAATAATCCACTCTCACCCTTTCTGATTAGTGAATGGCCTATGCGCACTGGCGGGGCTTTCCGCATGCAATCCATATCGTTGTTCGATAAACTGTTCGAATAACGATAGAGTCGATGAGGGTGAGTGTATGTCCAACAGCGTTCAGCGTATGGCCAAGGCGGGCGAAAATATCAGGAAGCTTGGTTTTTGCATGGCAGCCGTTTTTGCAGGGATGCTCGTCGCTTTTACCGCGTTGGTTGTTTACGTGATCTGGTATGCGATTGCAAACGTTGCTTCTGTCGATTCTTTCGGCGTCGTGACGCTTCTCGATGGCGGGTGCATCGTTATCCCAAGCGGACTGTGCCTGGCACTCGTCGCGGGTATTTCGCTTGTCGTTCTGTGTGGGATCAGCCGTAACATCTCGCGAGGCGTCTCGCCCTTTACCAAGACGCATGTGCGGCTTATCCGTGTTCTTGCGCTTGCCTTTGCTGTTAACGCCGCGGTTTCGCTTATTGGTGCCTACGGATCGGTCAATCTTACCATTGGTGGGCTGGAGCTTTACGTCGTGCCTCATTCCTTCGTTATTGAGATTTGCCAAGGCGTTGCCTTTGATGCGGGGTCGCTTATCGGCGCGGCTGTCTGTCTGTGTATCTCGGTGATCTGGAGTTATGCCTCGCTGCTCCAAGAGCAGTCTGACGAGCTTGTGTAGGAGGAAGCATGAGCTATCTCATCATCGAGCTTGAGACGCAACTACTTAAGACCGGAAAGACCAGCGCTGATCTGATTCGGGCCACGGGGCATACCCCGGCTAATATTTCAAAGCTAAGAAACGGAAAAATAAAAGCTATTCGCCTTAAGACGCTTCTTGATATCTGCGATGAACTTGATTGTCAACCGGGAGATATTATTCGGCGGGTGAGTGAGAAAGAGCTTGAGGAGCTTATTGTTGAGCGCGCAAAAAATGTCGTGAGACAGATGCGGGACGGCGGAGGCAATGAGGCGTTGCTTCCGACATCAGTCTTTGCTGTAGATTTGAGCGATGAGTAGCATAAAGCGAACAACTATAACGAAATATCAGCGTAAAGGGGCCCGTGTCTAACACGGGTTCTTTCTTTTAGATTATCTTGACAAATATGAGTTATCGAAAAACAATAAAAACTATGAAAAACGATAAAGTAAAGAAGGAACGATATGAGCGGTTTTGCTATCAGGCAGAACGGGAGGCCAATGAGTGCATCAGCGATAAAGCTATCAAAGGTGTCAAAGCGCTACGGGAAACGGCGCGTTTTGCATGACGTTTCCTTCGAGGTGCATCAGTCTGAGCTCTGTGCCCTTGTCGGTGCAAACGGTGCGGGCAAAAGCACGCTTATTAAAATCGTCTTGGGCCTCTGCGAGCCATCGTCGGGGAGCGTGGAGCTCTTTGGAGGCAAATCAAAGAGAGAGCTTAGCCTGATGCGGACGCGTGTCGGCTATGTGCCAGATTCCAGCGGAGCATACCAGTCCCTCAGTGCGGTTGAGAATCTTCGGATCCGATGTGCGGAATGGGGGCTTGATGAGAAACGTGAGGTTCCTCGCGTTTTGAGTCTAGTTGGACTGGACGTCGAAGAGAAAAAGAGCGTAAGCAGTTTTTCTCTGGGAATGAAACGGCGGCTGGATATAGCTACGGCTTTGTTGGGTGACACTGACCTGCTTATTTTTGATGAGCCAGCAAACGGTTTGGACCCGCTGGGCATCGAGAGTATATGGGCCCTTATCGGTCGATTGAATCGAGAACAGGGTAAGACCATGCTCATCTCTAGCCATGATTTGGATGAGTTGGCATCAGTTGCAACAAGTTGCGTGTTTATTCATGACGGCGAACTGCTGAAAAAGGAATCGATGGACGTCATAAGGGATGAGGCGTCGTCCCTAAAAGAGTATTACAGGTGCTTGATGAAGGCGGTCTCGCTATGAAGCGGGCGATCCATCCCATAAAGGCAGATATGATGCGTTTGCACAGGATGTTTCCGGCGAAGTTTGGTCTTGCGCTTATTCTGGCGTTCGGCCTTCTCTTCGGTGTCTTTCTAAAAAACGGAACAACGTTGCTCGCCTTTGGCAATAGCGTTTTTGGGGAGGATATTGGTTTCTGGAATGTAATCGATCCTTCTGCACCCGATGAGTCCCTTGTGCGCAGTGCTTTTGCCGGCACGTCTCTGTTCGTTCCGCTCATCGTTTGCCTGGCGATTTTACAGGAGCGTGGCTATGAAGAGGGACACCGAATTTCTTCAGCAAGAGGTCTTACCCGCTTTAATGGGGTCCTAGCACATGTGCTTTCGTCTGCTTTAATAATTGGCGCAGCATATAGTGCGCTTTGCCTTCTTCTTTTTGCAATAGCGATAACACGTGGAGGGCAAAACTATGCGCATAGCATGCTGGCTGCATTTTTGCCCGCAATGATAATCAACGCCGTATTGGTGATATCGGTTGCGTTGGAGACGGTAACCATCTATCGGATTACAAGCAGCGCTGTATTTAGCGGGGCTGTGATAATAATCGGATTTGTCATGAGCTTGACGCTCTACGGAACTTACCTTCAGGCGCCCATACCGTCCTTGCGATGGATTTTCCTTCTTCCGGGGCCGTATCTTGGAGTCGGAAGTGCTCTTGGGTATAGCGATATGGGGCAGCTGACGCTTCTGGGATATGGCGTGGCAGCCAGCTGTCTATCGGTATTGATTTACGCTCTCGTGAGCTTTCGCGCTGGGGGTGTGTTCAATGGCTCGTCAGATTAAAAGACTTCTCCAGTCAGAATGGAAGCATGCGAGCAAATGGGCGTACGCCTTAATCCTGGTAATTTATGCGTGCATGGTGGTATTGCAGCTTAATTCTTTCCCGATGTGGTTCTGTAGCCTCCGTGAGAACAGTTTCTTGGGCTTTTTCCCAGACCCGACGCTTCGGCTATCGGCAGAGGATGTCCTTCTATTTGGTAATTCAGAGGTTTTTCGCGGTCTGCTGTTCAACGTAGCCCCGTTGGCTCATGCATTGTTCTTTCCGTTCATCGCGGCTTGCATTGTGCCGCGCTTTGTCAGTTCGGGCTTTATTGAGGAACCGTGGGGGTTGTCGGAGGCTCGGGGAGGGAAGCGTGTGTGCGCTATCGTTGCGCGAGTGGTGCTGTCTTCTTTTGCCCTTTTGGGCGCGTTTATCCTGTCGAGTGTCGTTTTGTACTGTCTTAACTGCGTAATCGTTTTGGATGCTCAGCAGTATTTCAACCTGAATATTTTTTGCTATCGACTTCTTCTGGCGAGTGTCGTCTGCCTTGCATACGTGGTCTCTTGCGTGGTTGCTGTTTCCTATTTTGGATCCGGCTTCGGTCCGATTGGCATACTGCTGCTTGTCAACGTTGTAGCGATCTACATACAGCTCGGGGCCAACTCCATGCTTCCGCTTCCAGCCTCGATGCTCATGTGGATTTGTGGCGTGACCCCGTTGGGGAATAGTCAATGCGCCTCGATTCTAATTGACTGCCTAATCAATGTAGCAAGCGTTTTCACCATTTGCTTTACCGTAGACCGATTGCGGTCGAGATTTCTTTGATTGTTTGTGAGGGATAATCATACCGAGCATACCAAATACAGGGGGCGGGTACCGTGGCTGGTGTCCGCCCCCTGGCATGGAAGGTTTAAGCCTGTGTGATTCGTGAACTAGCGGGCCTGCTTAACCTTTGCCGCTGCCTCGACAAACGACTTCCACAGGTTAAAGTCGGTCTCGAGCGTCTTCCACGTGTACTCGGGATGCCATTGCACGCCCAGGCAGAACGGCTGGCCTTCGACTTCGATGCACTCGGGAACGCCGTCGGTTGCCTTGGCGACCAAGCGCGTGCTTTTACCCAGACGATCGACGCAGCAGTGGTGTGCGGAGTTGGTCTGGATCAGCCTGTGCCCGCCAACCGCGCGTTCGAGCAGCGAGCCCTGCACAACCTCGACGGGATGCACGGGGTCGTTGAGTACGTGGGTATGGCGCCACTGCGTGCGGCCCTCGCGAGCGCCCAGGCTCGGCACATCCATGCACAGGGTGCCGTCGGTAGCGACGTTGAGCAGCTGTGTGCCGCGGCACGTGGTAAAGAGCGGCTTTTTGGCGCGAAGCACCTCGCCGACCAGCTTAAACTCAAAGCTATCGCGGATCTCGCAGCAGAGGGTGGGGTCGTAGGGTCGATCATCGCCCCAGCGTTTGGGATTGACATCGGGGCCGCCGGGAATGGCGATGCCGTCGGCGATATCGACGTAATGACGGATGACCTCAATGTCCTCGGTGATGGACATCTGCAGCGGCAGGCCGCCAGCGGCAAGGATGGCATCGACAAAGACACTTGCGATTTCCTCGTTGGGGGAGAGCATCTCGGTTAAAAACGGCTCTGCCTCTTCCCAGCGCGGTGCGACGAGGATGAGTGGGCGGTCGGCGGGGGCGACGTCGACGTGCGGGGTGTAGGACGATGAAGTACGGGTTCCGATCATAGGTGCGGCTTTCGAATCTGAAGGTGACAGGGCGCATGAGAGACGTGGGACGACGCTTTCAATGGATTTATCCCACGGGGTGGCTGGTTAGTGGCCCTTAATGGAGTTGAGGAAGTCCTGGGCGCGCTTGGTCTGGGGGTGGTCGAAGAACTCGTCGGGCGTGCCGGTTTCCACGATCTGGCCGTCGGCCATAAAGACGACGCGATCGGCTACGCGGCGGGCAAAGTTCATCTCGTGCGTAATGACGATCATCGTCATGCCCTGCTGGGCCAGACGGACCATGACCTCGAGCACCTCGTTGATCATCTCGGGGTCAAGGGCACTCGTGGGCTCGTCAAAAAGCATGGCCTTGGGTTGCATGGCAAGCGAGCGGGCGATGGCCACGCGCTGCTGCTGGCCGCCCGAAAGCTGTGCGGGCACCTTATCGGCCTGCTCGGCCACGCCCACGCGGCTCAGCAGATCCATGGCGCGCTCATGAGCCTCCTCCTTGGACACGCCCAGCACGTCGACCGGCCCCAGCATGACGTTCTGCAGCACCGTCATATGTGCGAACAGGTTGAACTGTTGGAACACCATGCCTAGCTCGGCACGCATGCGGGCAAGATCCTTGCCTTCCTGCGGCAGGGGCTCGCCCTCGATGAGAATCTCGCCCGAGTCGATGGTTTCCAGGCGGTTGATGGTTCGGCACATGGTCGACTTGCCCGAGCCCGAAGGACCGATCACAACGACGACCTCGCCGCGGTCGACCGAGAGATTGATGTCGTTGAGGACGTGCAGGTCGCCATAGTGCTTATCGACGTGTCTGAGCTCGATCAGCGGCTGATTGCCGGTGGAAGAGGTGCTCTGTGCCATGGTACTCGGCTCCTTATGACTTGAAATGGTAAATCGTTAGCGGATGATGGTCGCGCCGGTCTTGTGCGAAACATAGACAGCGGCCTTGTTGATCGCGACGTTGATGAGGATGTAGATGACCGCGATTACCAGGTAGACCGACACGAGGGCGTCGTAGTTGGTAATGAGCACGCGGGCATTTTGCATGAGGTCGGGGTAGCTCACCACGTAGGAGACGGTGGTGTCTTTGACTACGACCACAAGCTGCGAAATCAACGACGGAATGATAAACCGAATCGCCTGCGGTAACACGATTTTAAAGGTGATTTTAGCCTTGGAGAGACCGAGCGCCTGGGCCGCCTCGACCTGCCCGCGCGGCACGGCGTTGACACCGGCGCGGAAAATCTCGGCCAGTACGCCGGCTGCGGCGAGCGCGACGGGGAGCGTGAGCATCCAAAACGACGGTAGCGCGATCTTGTACTGGGGTAGCACCAAAAAGAAGAAATAGATGAACAGAAGGCTCGGCACGCCGCGGAAGAAATCGGTGAGCACACGGCAGACCAAATACAGCGGCTTAATGTCGCTCGTGCGGCCGAGCATAAGGGCTAAGCCCAGCACCAGCGCGATGGCGCCAGCGGTGAGTGCGACTTTAACGGTGCCCTCAAAGCCGGCAAGCAGGAACTTCCAAGTGGTGAGGTGCGTAAAGAAATACCAATAGTGGACCGAAAGCTGACCGGTCACATAAAAGCGCTGCAGTACCAGGGCGACGAGCACGGCGACGGCAACAAGCGAGATGGCGGTGCCGATGCGAATCTTGGCGCGCATCTTGGGGCCGGGGGCCTCGTAGAGCGCATCGCGCATGGTAAGCGCAGGGGAGGAATGCTTGCTCATCGGAGGATCCTCACCTTCTTATCGATGTAGTTGCCAATGTGGCTCACCACAAAGGCCGTGCCCAGGTAGCCGAGCGCCGAGATAAAGAACGCGGCGACGCCGCCGAGCGAGCGCGTGTTGATGTAACTCACCACGCCGGTGAGCTCCTGCGGTTTAAGCGGTACCTGACTGCCGAGCGCGGTGGTGAGCATGACGGCGATAAAGAGGTTGGTCATGGGCAGCACGCTCGAGCGCAGCGCCTGCGGAATCACGATCTTGGCGAGGATGCGGTTAAAGCTCATGCCGAGCGAGCGGGCGGCTTCCACCTGGCCGACACCGACGGTGTTGATGCCGCTCATAAAGTTCTCGGAACCAAAGGCAGAACCCAAGAGCACCGTAGCGACGATAACGCAGGTGCGGTAGGGCAGAACAACCTTGAGCGGCGGCAGCGCGTAGACGACGATGATAAGCAGCGCGATGCCGGGGATGTTACGGAAGACCTGGACATACAGGTCGCCAAAGACGCGCAGCGGCTTGAGCGGCGACACGCGCATCACGGTGACGGCGACGGCCAGTACCATGGCGATGGCAAACGACTCAAGCGTCATGCCCCAGGTTGCTAGCAGCGCGTCGATATAGTTCTGGCCATAGAGTGACCAGAGCCCGGAGAGACTCATGCGGACCTCCCGCCGATAAGGAAAGGGGCTCCCGTGTGTACGGAAGCCCCGACAACTCAGTGAGGAAACAGTTTACCGCAATAAAGCGCATCATGCGTTTCCATATGGTTTCGTTGCGGCCGTTACCAGGCTCGCTGCCTAGGCGCCGATCTCGGGAAGCTCGGGAACATTGGTGTCGCCCGTACGGTCGCCGATGCAGATTTGCCACAGCTCGGTCCAGGTGCCATCGTCCTCGATCTTCTTAAGGAAGTCGTTGACAAAGGCGACGCCGTCGGAATCGAGCGGCAGGCCGATGCCATAGGGCTCCTTGCTGCCGAAGGGCTTGCCGGCAATCTTGTACTTACCGGGCTCGCGGACCAGGGCGCTCTGCTGCATGTTGTTATCGATGACGTAGGCATCGACGCGGCCCTGCTGGAGTGCCTGGCGGGCCTCCTCGTCGGTCTTGAACTCCTGCTGGCTGGCCTTGGGGGCGAACTCCTCCAGGATGGCGGGGCCGTTGGAGCCGGACTGGACGGCGACGTTCTTGTCGGCCAGGTCGTCGACGCTCTTGATGTCGTCGTTATCGGCGAGCACCAGGATAGCCTGCTGGGTGTAGTAGTAGGGACCGGCAAAGGAGACGAGTTTCTTGCGCTCGTCAGTGATGGTGTAGGTGGCAAAGACGGCGTCGACCTGGCCGTTTTGCAGGACGGACTCGCGCGTGTCCGAGGTCACCTGGGTGATCTCGACTTTGTTCTCGCCCAGAATGTAGTTGGACAGGAGCTGTGCGATACCGGCGTCGAAGCCGCGGGTCTGGCCGTCTTTCTCGTTGAGGAGGGAGAAAAGCGTAGAGGTCTGAACGCCACCGATCTTAAAGACGCCGGCGTCCTTAACGGCCGTGGCCCAGGTGCTGGCGGCGATGGCATCGTCATCGGCCTTGGGGCCATTGTCGACGAGCTTATCGAATGCCTTAGCGTCGAGCGTGGTGGAAGCCTCGGTATCATTGGAGCTCTTGGAAGAGCCGGCGGCGGAACCCTTGTCGGCCTCGGCGCTGGTGTCGGAGCAGCCGGCAAGACCAAGGCCGGCGACGGTTGCGAAGGTGGCGGCGACAAAGCCGCGGCGGTCGAGAACGACCTGCTGGGAGAGGTTCTTGCTCATGGTAGAACACCTTTCTCAATAAAATCCCTAGCGGTTGAGTAGAGTTATACCCCATCGCGCTCAAATGGGTCAACACGAAATAACTCAGAAACATACTTACCTTATGGGTAATTCTACCTACCAAAAAGGGACAGGCACCTTTGTGGTGGTCCTGGCCGATGCGGTGGCATGCCTTGCTGCTTTGTCTCAATCTGTAACATCTGCAGCCGTTTTTGCCGAGTAACTGTTACAGATTGAGATTTTCTCTTCAGGGGGATTCGAATGTCTCGATCTGTAACATCTGGACGGACAAAAGGTCTCTATCTGTTACAGATCGAGACAAACGTCGGGGACTAAGATGTCTTGTCTCGATCTGTAACAGTTAGACGGGAATTCGGGCCCTAGGTGTTACAGATTGAGATAATCGCGCCGCGAAAATAAAAACCTCCGCGGGGGTGCTTCCCTTGCGGAGGTTTTCTTACTCGTTCAGTAGCCTTGCGGCTTCGGCGGCCATGTTCTCGACCGTCATGCCGTTCTGTGCGAGCAGTTCGTTGGGGTCGTAGCGGTCGGGGAAGCCCTTGGCGATGCCGAAGGTGCGCGTGCGCAACGGCGTGCATGCCAGATAACATGCCACGCGCTCGCCCCAGCCGCCGTCCAAGATGCCGTCCTCGAGGGTGACGACAACACGATGCTCGGCGGCAAGGCTATCGAGGAACTCACGGTCGAGCTCGGTCGCAAAGCGCGGGTTGACGAGTGTGGCCTCGATGCCGTACTCGGCGGCCAAGCGGTTTGCCACGCGCTCGCCCAGCTCAAAGAAATCGCCAAGCGCGAGCACGGCAACGTCGCGACCTTGGCGCACCACGTTGTAGCGCGCGATGCCGTAATCGGTGTCCTCGGCAGGTGCCAAATCGGGGCGGCTTACCAGGCCAATACCAGGCACACGAATCGCCACGGGATGCTCGCGGTGGTCGAGCGACCAGCTCAGCATGGACAGGTATTCCTCCATGCAGGTCGGCGCTAGGTAGTGCATGTTGGGAAGAGCGTCCAGCATGGAAATATCAAAGAACGAAAGGTGCGTCTCGGACGTGGTGCCAAAGATCGACGCACCAAACACCAAAATGGTTGCCGGGGCGTCGTTGAGGCACAGGTCGTGCCACAGCTCGTCGTAGGCGCGCTGCAAAAACGTGCCGTACACACCAAAGACTGGCTTGGCGCCCGAGCGCGCAAGCGCGGTGGCAAAGGTCACGGCGTGCTCCTCGGCAATGCCCACATCGACGAACTGTTTGCCGGCGGCAGCGCGAAGCTCGGGTGTAAAGCCCATGATGTAGGGTGTGGCGGCCGTGATGCCCACGACCTGCGGATCGCGCTCGATGGCGGCGCTGAGCGCCTCGCCCGTAATGTCGGCGTAGGTGCGCGGCGCAGGCTCGCTCGGATGGCCCGGGCAGAGCTTGCGGCCGGTCGCCATGTCAAAGGGGCCTACGTGATGCCAGCGCTCGGGGTCGTTTTGGGCCGGCTCAAAACCCTTGCCCTTGGCGGTGGAGACGTGCAGCACGATGGGATGATCGATATTGCGCAGTTCCTGCAGCGCATCGACGAGGGCCAACACGTCGTTACCGGCGTCCAGATAGCGGTAGTCGAGCCCCATCGCGCGGAAAACGTTGCGCTCACAGGTGCCGTTGCTGGCGCGCAGCTCGGCCAGATTGCGATAGAGGCCGCCATGGTTCTCGGCAATGGACTGGTCGTTATCGTTGACGATGATGATCAGGTTGCTATCGAGTTCGGCGGCATTGTTAAAGCCCTCAAACGCCAAGCCGCCCGAAAGCGAGCCGTCGCCAATGATGGTGATGACGTTGTACGCATCGCCCGCCAGGTCGCGAGCGTGCGCTAGGCCGCAGCCCAGGCTCACCGAGGTCGAGGTGTGACCCATGGCGAACAGGTCATGCTCGGACTCGTCGGGATTGGCAAAGCCAGAGGCCTCGCCAAAGCGCTCCGGATCGATATAAGTGTACGCGCGCCCAGTCAGCGCCTTGTGGGCGTAGGTCTGGTGCGAAACGTCAAAGACAATCTTGTCGATAGGGGAGTTAAACACGCGATGGAGCGCGACCGTAAGCTCAACGACGCCCAGGTTGGGGGCAACGTGCCCGCCGACGGCGGCGGAGCTTTCGAGGATGGCGTGGCGAATCTCGTCGCAGAGCTGTGGGAGCTCGGCACGATTAAGAGCCTTGACGTCCTCGGGCGTTGTCGTTTGCGTAAGCAGCATCGTTGTGGGTTACTCCATGCGAATCGAGCGCCGGCGCTCCCTCGGCCGACACAATTGCACAAGACAGTCTCGCACATTTTGGCGTTTGATATGTGACGGCGGCGCGGTAATTCGCCAACTGGCGGGGCAAAACGTTTTGTCCGATGCCATACTGATGTGTTCCATGATGTTTTTATCGATTGTGCACAAGCCGTGGCTTGCCGCTGTGAGCCGCTGGAAGGAGGCAGCATGTCCGATGTCGTTCGTGCCGAGAACATCGCGTGCGAAGTAGACCATGCTGCCCGTCAACTGGCACAGGCGGGCCGTCTGGACCTGACGCGCGAGTTTATCCAACATGGCGACGTGACGGTCTATGCACATGTGACTTCGGTAGCGCGGGCGAGCCTGTCCTTTGCCGAGCGCTTGGGCCGTGCTGGCATTTCGGTCGACCGTGCTTCGTTGCTGCGCGGAGCCCTGCTGCACGATTACTTTCTCTATGACTGGCACGATCCCGATCCAAGCCATCGGCTGCATGGCTTTCGCCACCCGTTTTTTGCCCTGGCGCGTGCCGAGGAAGATTTTGAACTGACGCCGCGCGAGCGGAATATTATCGTGCGGCATATGTTTCCGCTGGTGCCGGTGCCGCCGACGTGTCGCGAGGCGTGGATTGTGTGCCTGGCGGATAAATGGTGTGCTCTGCGTGAGACGGTCGCCGGCCGCCTGCCGCGCAAGGATGAGACGGACGATAGCGTGAGCAAAGCATCGAGTGAAAAGAGGAGAGGGTAGACGGTGGAAACCGCGATTGATATGGCGTTTGACGGCGCGACGCTTGCCGCCTGCCCACTCTCGGCACTGGTGCTCTCGTTTGCCTTTTACGGGTTTTGCGGTTGGGTATGGGAATCGACAGTATGCGCCATGCTCAATCACGGACGATTTGCCAACAGTGGCTTTTTGCTGGGGCCGTGTTGTCCTATCTATGGTGTGGGCGGCATTGCCTGCTGGCTGCTGTTGCGCGGGATTCCGGATGCCTCGAGCCAGTTTGTCGCTGCAGCGCTCGTTTGCAGCGTGATTGAGTACAGCGTAGGCGTGCTGTTGGAAAAAACAACGGGCGCTCGCTTTTGGGACTATTCGCACCTGCCGTTTAACCTGCACGGACGTATCTGCCTGTACTGGGCATGCGCGTTTGGCCTGGGTGCGCTGTGCATTTGCCGTTTAGTGGAGCCGGCATTGCTGGGGCTGCTTGGTCATCTGCCGGTGCTGATTGTGCGGCTGTCCTCCTTTATCGTCGCGGTCGCGATGATGGTCGACGCGGTGTGCTCGTTGGCGAGCTGGCGGCGTCTGTCCGATCAGTTGGAGCGTGTGCGCGCCGACCTTGCCGACCGCATCAACGAGTCGCTTGCCGATGCGTCCGACTCCATGCTCGAACGTATTCCCGATTCGGCGATCGACTCGGTGGCACAGACGCATATCCGCAGCCGTGCCGTTAACGCGTGGCTGGCGGAGTTGGGCGACGCGACGCTCGATGCCCTGCGCGAGAAGGCTTCGATGCCGACGTTTATCGCGGATGGTGCTCGCGGCCTGGCGCTTGCCGCCCGCCGTGTGGCCGATGCCGCGCCGAACATGCCGCGTCCGTCGCTCAGTCGTCGCCTTGCCGGCAAGCGCATGAGCCGTCCGGTGCCAAGCGTGTCGCTCAGCCGACGCGACCTGCGCTTCTTCAATGCCTTCCCGCGCTTGCGCATCAACCGCTACGAGGGCGTCATCCGAGCTACCGACCTCCGCGACCGAGCCCGCGAGCTGTTCCGCCGCTAGCCGGGACGGGCGCGCTCACGGCTTCCTTGCTCGCGTATTTCCCGTTCGTTTCGCGTCCGTTGCCGCGCCGTTTCCAAAATTGCGGCACCGTTTCCATTCGACAACGCCGCGTTTAACAACGCCGTATCTGGTCTACACCAGTTGCCCCTCGGCCGCATTATGGGCGCCGACAACGTTCATGCGACCAAGGGAGAGCGAATGTACGATACGGGATCGACAACGTTTATGCTCGTCTGCACCATGCTCGTGTTTTTAATGACACCGGGCTTGGCGTTTTTCTATGGCGGCCTGTCCAGGCGCAAAAATGTCATCAACACCATGCTTATGTGCTTTGGCGCCATTGGCCTGGTTGGTGTGCTGTGGATTGTTGCCGGCTGGTCTCTGGCCTATGGCGGCGACGGTTCCAGCCCGTTTATTGGAGGCCTTGACCAGCTGCTGTGCCTGCCGGTACTCAACCAGGTGCTGCAGGCGGCCGAGGGCAATGCCGCGGACGGTGCCGCCTACCCTCAGATCATCAACATTGCCTTCCAGATGGCGTTTGCCATGATCACTGCCGCTATCGTCACGGGCAGCCTGGCCGGCCGCGTTAAGTTTGGTGCCATGACGGCCTTCCTGGGCATTTGGCTGCTCGTGGTCTATGCGCCGCTCGCCCACATGGTCTGGGGCGGCGATGGCTCCTTTATCGGCGACATCATCGGCGCACTCGTCTTTGCCGGCGGCGACGTGGTGCACATTTCGTCCGGTCTTACCGGCCTGATCCTCTGCTTAATGCTTGGCCGTCGTCGTGGCTTTGGCATGGTGAGCTACCGTCCACATAACGTGCCGTTTGTGGCGTTGGGCGCCGGCCTGCTTTGGTTTGGCTGGTTTGGCTTTAATGGCGGCAGCGAGTTTAAGGCCGACGCTGTGGCGGCGCTCGCCATCCTCAACACCGTGACGGCTAGCGCGGCGGGCATGGTCTCGTGGCTTGCCGTCGAGTGCGTGCACACCGGTCGCCCCACGCTGGTGGGCGCCAGCACCGGTCTGGTTGCGGGCCTTGTGGTGGTCACGCCCGGCGCGGGCTTTGTCGAGCCGTGGGCAGCGCTGGTCATGGGCCTGATCGTCTCTCCCATCTGCTACCTGGCCATCAGCCATCTTAAGACCAAATTTGGCTACGACGATGCGCTCGACGCGTTTGGCTGCCACGGCATCGGCGGCATCCTGGGCGGCGTGCTCACGGGGCTGTTCTGCGTGCCGGAGCTCTCGTGGACCGGTAAGGGCGGCCTGTTCTACACGGGCGATGTCTCGCTGCTCATCTCGCAGATTTTGGGCATTGTGGTGACGGTCGCTATTGTACTGGTGCTCGACTTGGTGATCGCCGCGGTGGTCAAGGCACTGTTCCACGGCAGCCTGCGCGTGGACGAGGCCGACGAGGCGCTGGGCTTGGATGCGAGTCAACACGGCGAGAGCGCATATCCCTCCTTCTCGGGACTTGACTAGCGGCTTCCCCAGGCACCGCACCTTGGGTTTCAAACCGTCGCTTGCGTACAAAAGTACGCGGCGCTCCTCTTTCAACCCAATCTGCGGCACCTGGGAAACCCGCGTCTCATGTAAAGGGATACGTTGATTATTGAGAGGAATTCATTATGAAAAAGATCACGGCTATCGTGCGCCAGGAAAAGCTTGAGGTTCTTAAAGATGCGCTGTTTGCTGCCGATGTTCGTGGCATGACTATCAACCAGGTGCAGGGTTGCGGCGCACAGCATGGCTGGAAGGAATACGTGCGCGGCAACGAGTTGCTTGTCAACACGATCCCTAAGGTGCAGTTCACCCTCATCTGCGCCGATGAACATGTCGACGGAATTGTCGACATCATCTGCAACGCCGCCCGCACCGGTGCCGTCGGAGACGGCAAGATCTGGGTCGAGCCGGTCGAGGAAGTTATCCGCATCCGCCCCGGCGAACACGGCCCCGCCGCGGTGTAGAATCGACCGTCTACCATCCGCAACGTTAAAATGCTGCAATGAGACACAAGGCTTGCGTTGCGGATGGACGGATTATGGGTCGTAATAAATATCCCGAGGAGACGGTCGCGAAGATCCTCGACGCGGCGCTGGAGCTATTCTGCGCGCAGGGTTATGAGGGGACGAGCATTCAAGACATCGTCGACCGCCTCGATGGCATGACCAAGGGTGCTGTCTATCATCACTTTAAGAGCAAAGAGGAGATTTTCAACGCCGCATTTGATCGGGCAACGGCTCCGATTGCTGAGCACCGTCGCGCGACACTCGGTGCTGGCAATATGACGGGAGCTCAAAAGCTCAAACGACTTTATGCGCCCGAGTCCGTCGTTCCGCAAATCGAGCTATGGGCTCGCATGCATCCTGCGGCAGATCCGGTAAAAAGCTCGCGGCTGCTGGCGATGCAGTATCAAGGTTCGTTTGACGAGTCGGCCGATGGCAATCTCTTGCCAGTAATCGAGGAGGGCATCGCCGACGGCTCCATTGCGTGCGAATGCCCGCGCGAAGCAGCGGAGGCCGTATCGTTGTTAGCGAATCTTTGGCTGCTGCCATTGTTCCGTCCGCTCGAGCCCAAGGAGCGAATGCTTGCTCGCGCACAATGTTTGGCGCAGATGGCGGCCGCGGTGGGGCTTGATTTGGGTAATGAAGTGCTCCAGACAACGGTCCAGATTTGGGACGTATGGAACCGTGCCGGGTGGTAATATAGATACCAACGGTATGTAATTGATTTGTGAGGGTAGCCACGGCTGCCCTTTTCAAGTCATTAAATACATACTAGCAGTATGTATTTGGGGGCAGGCTTATGGCTGGGATGCGAAGAATTAGCGTTTCGTTGGCGCCAAAAACAGTGCGATCTATCAGACTATTTGGCCTTCTTGTTGCACAGCTGTGTGCGTATTCAATGTTGTCAGCACTGTGCTTTGCGTGTCCGCTCTACTTGTTCGATTGCAGCGGCTCGTCAACGTTATATGGCGCCGTCGCGGCGATAGCGTTCATACCAGGCGTGCTCGCGACTCCGGTTGGCGGGATCTTGGCGGATCGGGGAAGACATCGCGGGGTTCTTGTGGTACTCGGCATTGTTCTGATGGCTACATCACTGCTGTTTATCCCCGTGAAGCGTTCGCTGCCTCTTGCGGTTGTCGTGGCAGCAATGCTTTGCGTCCAATATGGCATCCAATCGCTGTTGAAACCGATGCTTCAAATTGAGACGGTGCGCATGACGGGCCAAGAAAAGGTTGAGCGTGCCACTGCGTTGGTCTCGCAGATAACCATGATGAGTAATATCTTGGGGCCTGTAGTCGGGACGGCAGTCTATGGGTGCTTCGGTATCGATGCTCTATGCGAAACTGCGGCGTTGACGTTTGCGATGTCAGCCCTGCTGTTTGGGGGCGCACTCAAGCAAAATGCCTCATCTGGAATGACGGGGGACAGTACGACTTGCTCGACATGCCGAAACGATTTTCGGGAGTCGATTCGGTATCTGTTGCAAAATTCATCATTGGTCGCCGTGATTTTGCTTGCGGCTATTTTGGACCTTGCGTTGGTTGGGCTAACGATTGGCGCTCCCGTTATTGTTGCAAAGCATCTCGGAATGCAGTCATCCTTTGTTGGGATTATTGAGGTGGCTATGGGCTTAGGTGGTCTTGTCGGCAGTGGTTTGGTCGGTATTTGGCCGCATCGTTTTTCCTTCAAGGGCATATGTCGATATGTTGCGATGATCTGTTTTGGAGTCGTACCGATTATTGTCACGCTACTGAGCGGTCCTGATGAATTAGCGTTTGCCGCGCTTGCGGCCGGCTCGGCATGGGTCATGGCGTGGGCAAGCATTACATCGGTCGAAATCGTTTCATTTGTTCAGCTGTCAGCGCCAAAGGAACTCTGCGGAAAAGTGCTGGCACTCGTTTATATGACGCTTTCCTGTGCAACGCCTATTGGCCAATTGGTTTACGGACTCGCATATGATCGATGGACACCGGCGATTGTATTCGCAGGCATGCTGGCGGTGCTGACGTTGACGACGGCGTTGTTTTATCGGCTGAAAAGTCGCTTATGGCGAATGTCTTAAGGCACTGGGGCACCGTGAATTTGTGGAGGCAGTGGCACGTCGCGCCGGGACGCCATTGTTTGGACGCGCCCGTTCTCGTCTACAATATCGTGCAGACGAAGGAGAGGCGTGCCCATGATCAAGATGTTTGCGAGTGACTTAGACGGAACGCTGCTGAACGCCCTGCATGAGGCAGATGGGACCATCCGTCGTGCCATTCGCGAGCTGACCGAGGCTGGCTTGCATGTGGTTCCCGCGACCGGGCGCTCGACGCTGCCGGTCGGCGAGCATGGCTTTACGGGTCTGGCGCTCGATGCCTGCTGCTCTAACGGCTCCATCGTGCGCGACAGTCATGGCGAGGTGCTCAAGACCTGGACCATCGACCCGCAGGTTACCGAGGAACTGCTCAAGGCGTTCCCGGACATTTGCTTCGATTGCTCCACGCCCGATGGCATGTTTTCGAGCGGTTCGTTCGAGATGCACCAAGCGGGCTTTAAAAAGGACAGCCCTATCAAGCGTATCGTGATGCGTGGCATGCGTGCACGTGGCGGGTATCACGAGGAACAATATTTCGACCAGTCGATCGGTGACATCCTGCGCCACGATGTGTGCAAGATCAACTGCCGCGTGACCTCGCCCGAGCTGGAGCGCGACCTTAAGGCGTATTTGGTCGAGCGCTCGGACCGCGTGGTCAACGCGCCGTTCGATCCGGTGATGTTCGAGATCACGGACGTGGCGTGCAACAAGGGCGAGAGCGTGGCCTGGCTGGCGGGTTACTACGGTATTGCCGAGGACGAGGTCGCGGTCTACGGCGACGGCGGCAACGACATTGCCATGCTCAAGCGTTTCCGCCACAGCTACGCGACCAAAAACGCAAGCGATGCCGCCAAGGCCGCCGCGAGCGCGACCATCGGCAGCTGCATGGTCCACGCCGTCCCCAAACACATGCTCGCCACCATGCACAAGCAAAACTCCCGCACCGTCATCGAATAATGTGACAAAGGGACAGTCACTTTGTCACAGGTGATGCTGGTCTCTTGAAATGCGAACAAACATTCGCATATCTAACTGCGCTTTGATAGAATCGGTATCGTTGACGGCAGTTCCATGTGCCGGGCAGCGCCCTCCATCCGATGGGAGGTGATGCCCATGACCGATTTGATTGATTTCGTGAGACTTCTGACCGCTTTGGTTTCGTTCTTCACGGCGCTTGTCGGCCTTTCCGAGGCACTCAAGCAGCGTTCGAAGCGCAACAGAAGGGGTCGCCGCCGCTAAGGCGTTGACCCCCTAATGCAAACAACGGCGCTGCCCAGCTTTCCAGAACTTGGGCTGCCGTCGACACTATTCTACCCACGAATGACATTTTGAACAATTGGCAATGCCGCTTCAAAAGCCAGGCACAACTGGCACAACCTAGGCGGTCGCTGAATGTGACAAAGGGACTGTCCCTTTGTCACATTCTAAATATTGCCTTTACGTGTTGATACACACGGTGTGCAATAATACTCGCACTGTGCAATAGCGCACAGGCTGAGTAACAAGGAGGACGTTTGTCCCAGCTCGAGAAATGCGATCGCCGGTCCCTTCGCTCGCAGCGCGCCCTTCGCCAGGCGCTTGCCAGCGAGCTTGCCGAAAGCGGCGACCTTTCGCGCATTAATGTCGCGTCGCTCACCGAGCGCGCTGGCCTTACGCGCCGCACGTTCTATTCGCACTACCGCGATATCCCCGACTTTATCAATCAAATCGAGGACGGCTTGCTGGCCGAGATCCGTGAGCGCATTGAGCTCATCACCGCAGCTCAGCTGCCTGATCTCTATCACAACATCGATGAGCTCGAGCCGGCGCCTGGTTCGGTTGAGTTGCTGCGCTACCTTGCGGCCAACCGCGACTTAATCGGTGCGCTGCTGGGTCCGGGCGGCGACCAGGCCTTCATTAAGCGAATCATCGATACCGCACGCGAGGCCGTGGTGCCGCGTGCACAGACGGGCATTTTGGGCTTGGCGCTGGGCACCTTCTTTGACTACTACGTCACCTACGTCGTGAGTGCCGAGGTCGGCATGATTCAGCGCTGGTTTGAGCGTGGGCTTACCGAATCGCCCGAGGCCATGGCGCGCATTATGACGGTGCTCGCTTTTGTGCGCCCTGGTGACCTGTATGGCCAACCCATTGATATCAACGTGCCGGAATACGGCATGAAGCTATTGAACCTACAGCTCGAGGACGCGGCCGACACCGCCGCAGCTGTCGAGTCAAACAACTAAGAGGAGAGACAATGAGCAAACTCGTCGAGGGCATCAAGGACCGTATGGTCGCTGCCGCGCGTGAGGCTGCACCCGCCGTGGTGGATGCCGCGCAGAAGGCCGCGACCGCGGCTGCCGAAAAAGTTGCCGAGGCAGTTGCCGATGCCAAGAACGCGGCAGGGGAGACGTCCGCCGCCAGCGAGCCCGCCGCCGCCCCCGTAGCCGTCACCGCCGCCCACGCCCCCGAAGGCGCGATCTTCAACCCCGAGAACGCCCGTGGCAACCTGCACCTGGGCATCGACGTGGGCTCTACCACCGTTAAGCTCGCTGTGCTCAACGACGACAACCAGATTGTCTACGCCAAGTACCAGCGCCATCACACCGATGTCCGCGCCTGTGCCCGCGACTTGTTCGAAGGCGCCGCGACCGTGTTGCCGACGGCCCAAATGACCTGCGCCATTACCGGCTCGGGTGGCCTGCTGCTGTCCCAGTGGCTCGACCTGGAGTTTGTCCAGGAGGTCATCGCCAGCAAGCGCGCCGTCGAGACCCTCATCCCGGCCACCGATGTCGCCATCGAGTTGGGCGGCGAGGACGCCAAGATCATCTACTTCGACAACGGCATCGAGCAGCGCATGAACGGCACCTGCGCCGGCGGCACGGGCGCCTTCATCGACCAGATGGCCACTCTGCTGCACACCGACGCCAGCGGCCTTAACGAACTCGCGGCCAACGCCACCACCATCTATCCCATCGCCAGCCGCTGCGGCGTTTTTGCCAAGACCGACGTGCAGCCGCTGCTCAACGAAGGCGCCCGTCCCGAGGACGTCGCCGCTTCCATCTTCCAGGCCGTCGTGACCCAGACCATCTCGGGCCTGGCGTGCGGCCGTCCCATCCGCGGTAACGTCGCCTTCTTGGGCGGCCCGCTGCAGTATCTCTCCGAGCTGCGCCATCGCTTCTACCTCACGCTCAACCTGGACGAGGAGCACCGCATTGTGCCCCAAAACGCCCACCTGTTTGTGGCGAGCGGCGCCGCCATGGCGCATGAGTCCAACAAGCTCAGCACGTTCCCGCAGCTCATCGAGGCTATCGATGCCCTGGGTGACACACAGGGTGCCGAGGTCGAGCGTCTGGACCCGCTCTTTGCCACCGACGAGGACTTTGCCGAGTTCAAGACCCGCCACGACCAGGAAGTCGTTCCCAAGGGCAAGCTCGACGGCTACACCGGCCGCGTGTTCATTGGCATCGACGCCGGTTCCACCACCATGAAGGCCGCGCTCGTGGGCGAGGACGGCCAGCTGCTGCACACCTGGTACGGTAACAACAACGGCGACATCCTTGGCACGGCCAAGGTCATCATGGCCGATTTCTACAACCACATCCCCGCCGGCTGCACCATCGGCCACGTGACCACCACGGGCTACGGCGAGGCGCTGCTCATCGAGGCCCTCAAGGCCGACTCCGGCGAGATTGAGACCGTCGCGCACCTGCGCGGCGCCAAGGCATTCCTGCCCGGCGTCGAGTTCATCCTGGACATCGGCGGTCAGGACATGAAGTGCCTGCGCGTCAAGGACGGTGTTATCGAGCACATCATGCTCAACGAGGCCTGCTCGTCGGGCTGCGGCAGCTTTATCGAGAGTTTTGCCGTCTCTATGAACATGGACGTGCGCGCGTTCGCCGATGCCGCTATCCATGCCAAGGCCCCCGTCGACCTGGGTAGCCGCTGCACGGTCTTTATGAACTCGCGCGTCAAGCAGGCGCAAAAGGAAGGCGCCACGGTGGGCGACATCGCGGCCGGCCTGTCCTATTCCGTCATCAAGAATGCCCTGTTCAAGGTCATTAAGCTGCGCGACCCCAAGGAGATCGGCAGCCAGGTGATCGTCCAGGGCGGCACCTTTATGTCCGACGCCACGCTTCGCGCATTTGAGCAGCTCACCGGCGTTCATGCCGTGCGTCCCGACATCGCCGGCTGCATGGGAGCCTATGGTGCGGCCCTGCTCGCTCGCGATCGCGCCGGCGCCGATGGCACCTCGACCATCCTTTCAGCCGAGGACATCGCGCACCTCACCGTGACGCAAAAGCATGTCCGCTGCGGCCGTTGCTCCAACAACTGCCAGCTCACCGTCAACGACTTTGGCGGCGGCAGGCGCTTTATCACCGGCAACCGCTGCGAGAAGGGCGCCGGCCACAAAAAGCAGAAGACCGAGGCCCCCAACCTCTTCAAAAAGAAAAACGATCTGCTGTTTAACCGCGAGGTGCTGAGCCCCGACGAGGCCCCGCGCGGCACCGTCGGCATCCCGCGCGCACTCAACATGTACGAGAACTACCCCTTCTGGCATGCGTTCTTTACGCGCCTGGGCTTTAGCGTGCAGCTGTCCGACCAGTCGAGCAAAAAGACCTACCAGGCGGGCATCGAGTCCATGCCGTCCGAGAGCGTGTGCTATCCGGCCAAGATGAGCCACGGCCACGTGATGAACCTTATCGACCGTGACGTCGACTTTATCTGGATGCCGTGCGTGCGCTGGGAGCGCAAGGAGGATCCGACCGCCGGTAACTGCTATAACTGCCCCATCGTCATGAGCTACCCCACGGCGTTGGCACTCAACATCGACGAGATCCGCGAGCAGAACATCGAGTTCCTGTATCCGTTTGTGCCGTATCACGACAAGACCGAGCTCAAGCGCCGCCTGTACCAGGTGCTCGCCGTCGACCGCGTGGCCGATGCTGAGGCCGGTCGCGGTCGCGTGCGCGGTCCCAAGATCACGCGCTCCGAGGTCGATGCCGCTGTCAACGCTGCCTTTGAGGCCGATGCGCGCTTCCACGAGGACATCCAGACCATGGGCGAGGAGGCCCTTAAGTGGGTCGAGGATCACGGCGGCCACGGTATCGTACTCGCCGGCCGTCCCTACCATAACGACCCCGAGATCAACCATGCCCTACCCGAGCTTATCTCGAGCTTTGGCTTCGCGGTCTTTACCGAGGATTCGCTTGCGCACCTGGTGAAGCCCGAGCGTCCGATTCGCGTCGTCGACCAGTGGATGTACCACAGCCGCCTGTATGCCGTCGCCCGTTTTGTGACGATGCGCAACGACCTGGACCTGATCCAGCTCAACTCTTTCGGCTGCGGCCTGGACGCTCTGACCACCGACCAGGTGCAGGAGATTCTGGAGGCCAGCGGCAAGATCTACACCGTGCTCAAGATCGACGAGGTGTCCAACCTGGGCGCCGCGCGCATCCGCATCCGCTCGCTCATGGCAGCGCTCAAGGACCAGGAGGCCGAGCGCTTGGCCGAGGCCACGGCCGCGGGCGAGGCCTACGAGCAGGGCGACGCCGCGCCGGTGGCGCCCTCCACGGATGCCCCCGCGTTCGCGAGCCGCAAGTACACGTTTGAGGCCCAGCGTGAGAGCGCGTCGACCGCGTGGCCCAAGGTACCCTTCACCGAGCAGATGCGCGAGGAGGGCTATACCATCCTGTGCCCGCAGATGGCGCCGATCCACTTTGATCTGGTCAAAGAGGTGTTCCGTGGTGCCGGCTACAACCTGGAGCTGCTGCCCTCGACTGATCACGATGCCGTCGAGGCCGGTCTGCGCTATGTGAACAATGACATCTGCTATCCGTCGATCCTGGTGACGGGCCAGATCATGGAGGCCATCGAGAGCGGTCGGTACGACCTGTCTAAGACGGCCGTGGTTATCAGCCAGACCGGCGGTGGCTGCCGTGCCACCAACTACATCGCGCTCATTCGCAAGGCCCTGCGCGAGAGCGGCCACCCCGAGATCCCGGTGATCTCGCTTTCGGCCGTGGCGCTCGGCGAGGACAACCCTGGCTTTAAGATTACGCCGGCGCTGCTCAAGCAGGCGGTCTACGCGGTGCTCTTTGGCGACGTGATGATGCAGATGCTCTACCGCTGCCGCCCGTACGAGGCCACGCCCGGCGCCGCCAACGCGCTCTACGAGGAGTACATGGCGCGCGCCCGCAAACTGGCGCCCAAGTTCAACCGCCACAACTACACCAAGCTGTGCCGCGAGGCCATCCGCGCGTTCGACACCATGCCGCTTGCGGGCGAGGGCACCAAGCCGCGCGTGGGCGTGGTCGGCGAGATCCTGGTCAAGTTCCATCCCACGGCCAACAACCACGTGGTCGACGTTATCGAGCGCGAGGGCTGTGAGGCCGTGGTGCCGGGCCTGCTCGACTTCTTCCTGTACTCCATGAGCAACGCCGAGCTGCAGAAGGACGAGCTGGGAAGCTCTGCCACTACGCGCGCTGGTATGCAGGCGCTCATCAAGCTCGTGGACTGGATGCGTACGCCGGTGGAGGAGATGCTCGAAAAGTCCCGCCGCTTCGAGGCACCCGAGCGCATCGGCACCATGGCCGACAAGGCCCGCACGGTGCTTTCGGTGTGCAACAACATGGGCGAAGGCTGGCTGCTCACGGCCGAGATGCTCGACCTGATCGATCACGGTGCGCCCAACATCATCTGCACGCAGCCCTTCGCGTGCCTGCCCAACCATGTGGTGGGCAAGGCCGTGATCAAGGAGCTGCGCCGCCAACATCCCGAGAGCAACATCGTCGCGGTGGACTACGACCCCGGTGCATCCGAGGTCAACCAGCTCAACCGCATTAAGCTCATGATTAGCGTGGCCAAGGAAAACATGCGCGCCGGCAAGGGCTTTAAGCTCGAGAAGGTAGCGCCGCTCGCGATGGATGAGGTCACCGGCCAGATGCGTGCCCATGATGGCTGCGTGAGCTGCGGCTCGGTCGATGAGAGTGCTGTGGCGTCGGTCGCTGAGCGCCTGGGACGCGGCATTAAGAAGTAGCTTGCCTGCTATGGGCTAGATATGAGACAAACGGGTGGTGGCCGTACCGGCTACCACCCGTTTTTGCTGGACATATGTTGCGCAAATGACCTTGCTACAGCCTTCCGTGGGCTTGCCCGATTTCTGGGCCGGCTCGGGCTTTGAAGACAAGTTATTGCAGGCCCAGGGCGATTTCTCGCTCAATGCAGGCCGGCACAGCGTGACCTATCTGCCAAACGACGAGACGACCGCTACGGTCTACCCATCGCCACCTACGAGATGGAAGCCGAAAAGTACATCTACCGCGTGTACAAGTACGAGCTGTAGCGTTGCGCTTAGGTTTGACCAATGGAGTATGAAAACACGCCGTTCGCCGATGCCCCCTCCGCGAGTGGCAGCCATATGGTTTGATGTCAGAAACATATAGTTGTCGCCAGCCTGCTGGCGACGTTCCCCCTGATATCGGAGGTTCCAGGTATGTTTCACGCTCCGTTAAACAACTATCGGTTGGGCTAACATGGGTCGCCGTGCTATTTCGATAACCCTTGCAGTGGTCTGCCTGGCTGTGCTCCTGGGCGCTACAGGGCTGTTTGCTATAAGTCGAGAAACGTCCTATATGCAGGAATGCGCTTCCGAAGGGTTTGCCATTGACGGTTACTATCGGGACGACAAGACGAGTCTGGAAACCCTGGCCTTTCTTGAAGAGGATAACCATCGGTGGCAACTGGTCGACAAAGACGGCAGCTGCGTAGACGGGCAGTTTAAGCGTACGGATGACCCCAACATCCTGATATTAAAGAAGGAAAACGGCGAAGAATTCGGTACGGTTCACGTGGCGTATACGTCACGCCGACGCGAGCAGGGCCAGCTCTATCTATTTAGAGATAGCAAAGTGACCCGATTTTATCTTGTGAGCACCGATCCGGCGTTTACGGTGGAGTCTGGCGATGTCGATGCGGACGTCTGATTCACGGCAATAAAACAGCGAGCGGGGCGCGGACGTGAACTACGTCCCGCTTTTTGCATGTGCCTGCGTCGCGTCTGAGCCTCGCCGCGACTTGCGCCTGTGCGCGGGAGCCATCCCATGCTCCGCATTACTCCACATCAAACTCCACGCGATCGAGTTCGGGCACGTTGAGGTCAATGAGCTTGCGGGCGACGTGACGGTCGTGTGCCCCAAGCGCCTCGCTTGTCGTCACATGGGCGACAATTTCGCGCTCGACGATGCCCTCCTCGTCGCCTTCGGTGGTCGAGGTCTCGACGGCAACGGTGTAATCCTTAAAGCCCGGCAGCACCGCGGCGAGCTCGCGCGTGGTTTCGGTGACGCCGTAGCCGTCCTGCATGCCGGCCTGCGCCGAGCCAATGGAGCCCGCGGTCATGACGATGCAGGGGATGGTAAAGATCATCGTGCCCACAATGATGCGGCGGCGCACCTTGCGTGACAGCTCGTTGACCTCGGCGTCTTCCTCAGCGGTCACAATGCCGTCGCCGTTAAGGTCGCGCTTGAGCGGCACGCGCAGAAGAAGCAGCACGGCTTCGGCCGCGAGTGCGATAAAGATTACGTTGATGCCAAACTCGTAGAGCGCCGAGAGAAACAGCGACCCGCTTGCGATGGCGATGCCGTAGCCCGCCGCGCACAGGGGCGGCATGAGCGCGGTCGCTACGGCCACGCCGGCGATGAGCGTGGCGGGTTCCTGGTCGCGCGAGTTGCCCAGCCCGCCCGCAAAGCCGCCCGCGAGCGCGACGGCAAGGTCCCATATGGTGGGTGTCGAGTTGTCGATGATGGCGGCCGTGGTGGTGCCAAGGGGCGAGAGCTTAAAATACAGCGTGGACGTGACCAGGCAAAAGACCATCTGCAGTGCGAGGCTGGCAATGGCCTCGACGGTGATCTCGCGGTCGAGCGTGGCAATGCCGTATGCCATGGCAAGAACCGAGCCCATGAGCGGGCAGATGAGCATGGCGCCCACGATGGCGATGTCCGAGTCGATATCGAGGCCGATGCTTGCGATCAGCATGGCGATGATGAGGATGCACAGGTGAGAGCCGGTCAGGCGTGCCCCGTTTACAAAACGCTTGCGGATCACGTGATAGGGCGCGCGTCCCTCGCGAATGTTGAACGCGCGCTTTAAAAAGCGACCAGCCTGTTCGGCAGCCTCACTATGGGCAGGGCGGATGCCATGGCGCCGGTGATGGCGTTCACGCAGTCGCTTGAGCTGTTGTCTATCGAGTTCCATGTTCACCTCGTTCTGACACGGGCCCGCATATCTCGCCCGTCGCCCATACTCTACACCGCGGCGGGCGGGGTGCCTGCTCGATGCGGAATCCGATAGGGCGGATGACGCGGGAGCAAATGCAAATCATAGGCTCAATTCGATCCTGCAAGAATACGATGCACCAGTTCCTACATATGTGACGAAATTGTGAAGCACGAGAGCGCGAATTTCAAAAAATTCGCTGGTGACCAATGTTGCGCAACAGAATTCAAAAATCGACAGCTACCGTTTGATACGTATGGATACATCCGTGTCAAAGGGAGAAAGCCATGGCAAACTACAGTCCACAACACTTTGAGCCTCGGGCCAAGGCCGTCAACGTCAAGGGCGTTGCCAACCGCGCCGTCGCAACCGTTTTGACGGCGGGCCTCATCGCTCAGCCGCTCATGTCGCCGCTGGCGGCAATCGCCGCACCGTCAACCGGTAACGGCGATTCTGTTCAGGGGGGGGGGTAGTTCTGTAGAGAATACCGTTGCCGCCGGTAACCAAGCGGTCGTAAAGACGGCTGCCCAGCTGGCCGAGGAGTCGGCAAAGCAGCTCAAGGACGCTCGGGCCGCCTACGATGCCGCCCAGAAGAAGGCCGACGCGGCGGGCCAGTCTCAAAAGCAGGCACAGCAGCAAAAGAATCAGGCCTCGCAGGCCGTGACCGATAACGCCGCCGAGCAGAACGAGGCCGAGGTAGCCGCGCTTCAGGAGAAGATCGACGAGCTTAAGGCAGCCGTCGAAAAGACCGAGCAGCAGCAGAAGAAGCTGGGCGACCTGAACGATCAGCTCGAACAGGCCAACAAGAGTGTCGAGGATAAGACCCAGGCGCTCAAGGACGCCAAGGCAAAGCAGGATGAGGCCAAGAAGGCCCTCGATGATGCCCAGGCCAAGCTCGAGGCCATGGGTATGGACGAGTACGAGGCCGCCAAGAAGGCCGTCGAGGACGCGCAGGCAAAGCTCGATGACGCCAATAAGGCCGTTACTACTGCACAGGACAATCTGGACCAGGCCAAGGCTGCCGAGGCCAGCGCCCAGCAGGAAAAGCAGAATACCGAGGCAGCTTTGACGACTGCCCAGGCCAAGAAGCAGGAGACTGCCGCTGCTCTCGCAGTCGCAACCACCGCGCGTGATAACGCCCAGCAGAAGTTCAACCAGGCGCAGGCCGCGCTCGATGCTGCCGTCTCGGGTACGGGTGTTGACCTGAGTGCGCTTGAGGCCGCCAAGATCGCTGCTGCTGGTGAGCTCAAGACCGCGCAGGCGGAGCTCAATGCCGCGACGGATGCCGACGCCACCGCACAGACAAATCTGCAGGCCGCCCAGGCTGCCGTCGCTGCCGCGCAGGAGAAGGCCAACGCCGCCAACGCTGCTGTGGCATCTGCCCAGTCTGCATACGATGCGGCAAACAAGGAGTACAAGGACGCGGCCAGTAAGCGTGACGCCGCGAAGACGGCATACGAGCAGGCCCAGCAGACCGAGGCCGACAAGAAGGCTGAGTACGATAAGCTTGTCGAAGTTCGCAAGCAGAAGCGCAGCGAGTGGGAGGCAGCCTGCGCCGCTTCGAACGCCGCGGAAAAGGCTTATGACGCTGCTAATGCCCAGGTTGAGGCTCTTGAGCAGCAGATTGCAGACCTAAAGTCCAACATGACCGTTGACCAGGAAGTCATCAATAAGGGCATGCTCGGCTTTATGGCCTACATCAGCAACAGCAGCGATTTCACCGCCCAGCAGAAGTCAAATGCAAGTACCGCCGCGTCGATGCTCATGGGGACGACAGAGAAACAGGACTGGTATGACAAGTACGTCGATCAGGACATGTCTCGCGACACCAATCCGCTCTCCTTGGAGCAGATGCGTAACGCCCTGACCTACCTCGATACCCAGAACAACCTCCGCAAGGCGAACGGCCAGTCTGAGCTTAGCGTCAGCCTCCGCATGACTGCGGCAGCCGCCCTCAATACATCATATTCATCGAACATCTGGGGACACTCGAACTGCTATTTCGATCAAGGTGAGAATCTTGCAGGCGGCGGCGGGGCATACACCGGAGGCGAGACCGAGGATACCCTCGGCTGGCCATATACCGGTCTCTACACCCAGGAGAAAAAGGCGTTCGATAAGTACGTCGGGCAGTATGGTGACGCACTTGGAAGCCATCGATATGATTCCTACTATATCTACCAGCACTACAACAGCATCTACCATGAGTGCGGGCACTATCTAAACATCATCGATGCCGGCGCGAAGGCTATCGGCATCGCGACCGGTAGCGGTAAGAATACCGATTCCGAGGTAACCGTTTTCGACTATAGCGGGAGCACGGGGCAGAAGGATTTCACTGTCTCCGAGTTCAAGAAGCTCGTGAACGACTACATCGACTCTGCCTATAACGCTGGCGGCACGCAGGCGCAGAAGGCGCAGCTCAAGGAGCTTCAGGGCAAGCTCGCCGAGGCGCAGAAGAACTTTGGAACTACTAGGGAAGCTTACTTCGCAGCTGTAAACGGGCAGGATGCCGCCCAGGACGCTTTCACCGCAGCCGATGTGAACATGAACACCGCCAAGGGTGAGTACGAGAAGGCTAAGTCCGGTACCGCCGCCGCGAAGACGGCATGCGACGCCGCGAAGGACGCACTCGGCGGAATCGACATCGAGTCCCTCAAGCAGAACCTCGATGCCGCCAAGGCCGAGGCCGCTACTGCCCAGGCGGCTCTCGATAAGGCAAACGCCACGCTTGCTGACAGCAAGACGAAGGCAGCCGAGGCCGCTGCTCACAAGGCGAAGGTTCACAGCGCCCGCGATGCCGCCAAGGCAAAGTCCGAACAGGCCAATGAGGCGTATGACAACGCCACGGTTTCGGTCAAGGACCTTGCTGCCAAGCGCGATGCCGCCCAAGCGGGCCTTGCGAATAAGCAGGGCTCGCTTGACGAGGCAAAGAAGGCCGACGATGCCGCCCAGGCTGGTGTAGACAAGGCCCAGGCCGCAGATGTCCAGGCCGCGACTGCTCTTTTGGACGCCAAGCAGGCGGTTGCCGCCAAGGCGCAGGCCCTGTCCGACGCACAGGAGAAGGTCAAGGCCGCCGAGGGCGAGCTTGCCACCGCAAACAAGGCCTTCGAGCGCTTCGCCGGCGCCCAGAAGGCGGTCGACGACGCCAAGGCCGCCTATGACGCCGCCGTCGCCGGTGTCGCCGATGCCCAGAAGCAGCTCGAGGCCGCCAACGAAGCCGTCGTCGATGCGAACCTCGATATCTTCAAGGCCAAGGCAGAGCTTGCCAACGACGAGGCACTCAAGGCCGATCTTGAGGCTGTCGATCACAAGGCATCCCTTGCCGCGGGCACGACGGGCAACGAGAAGCTGGTCAAGCTGAACGCTGCCTACGCTCGCTATAAGGCTGCCGTCGATGCCGCCGCTGGTCTCAAGGCTGCTTTGAGCGATGCCGATGCCAAGCTGTCCGATGCCAACGACGCCTATGCCGCCGCGCTTGCCGAGCTTGGCGATGCCAAGGATGCCCTGGCTGCCGCGCAGGCCGAGTACGACAAGTATCATCCCAAGGCCGAGCCGCAGGCCAAGGCTCAGGTTGCGCAGGCTGCTGCAAAGGCTCCTGTCGCCAAGAAGAAGGCCACGTCGGCCGCGCTCGCCCAGACTGGCGATGACTCCGCTCTTGCGGGCGAGGTGTTCGTCATCGGCGGTATCACCCTCGTGGCCGCTGGTGTGATGCTGAGCGATCGTCGTCGCAAGCAGATGTAGCGTTTCGAGCGTAGTTTCTGCAACGAACTTCGGTTCATAGCAGGAGCGCTTCGATGGCTTAACCGATAAGGCCGGCGCGCTGTCATACGCAGCGCGCTGGCCTTTCTTTGTTTCGATATCAAAAAGCCCGGTCGGTAGCCGCGAAAGCTACCGACCGGGCAAATCGTAGGCAATATGGTTGCTGTCGAGCAGCTGCTCGACTTAGCCCAGCAGGCTCAGACCCACGGAGACAAACGCCAGGATAACGCCGACGATGGACTCGCCGCCGAGCAGGCCGCTGGCGACAACCAGGCCCTGCTCCTGGAAGGCGGCATCCTTGGCGGCCTTCTCCTCGTCCGAAAGACCGGCCTCGGCGTCGCGGTGTGCGGCCCACTTGTCGTAGGCGAGCTTGACGCAGGAGCCCAAGAAGGCCGTGAGAGACATGTAGAACGGCAGATACACGCCCAGACCGATCATCATGGCCGGAATCCCGAGCCAGTACATGACGATGCCGGCGATAAAGCCGCCTGCGAACCACGGCACGCTCGGGATGCCCGAGACCATGGTGGCGACCACGCTTGCCTGCGCGGCAACGAAGCTCTTGTCGGGGCCGAAGGCGTCCGGACCATAGGCGGTGACGAGCGCGACCATGACGGCGGCGGCGACCAGGGCGCCCACGATGCCGCCGATGGCCTGGCCAACCCACTGTGCGCGCGGGTTGGTGCCCAGCACGGCGCCGGCCTTAAAGTCGTTCATGACGTCGCCCGCAAGGCCGCACGCCACGGCCACGATGCCGGCGATAAAGAACAGCTTGACCTGCGCGAGCTGCGCGAAGGCAGCCACGATGAGCATGACGATGAGGCCAAAGATCTCCATGGGGTCGATGCCCGTCTGGCCGCAGCTCTGTGCGCTCATGATGGTGGTGACAAAGGTGAACAGCGTGACGATGACGGCTGGGACGGGACCGAGGTCGAGCGCGATGGCAACGATCACAGCGATGGCTGCGGTGCCCAGGCCGATGATGCCGGCGTCGAGCTTAAGCGAGCCCGAGATAAGCGACTGCTCGTCGGTGTCGGTGGAGCTGTCGGCGGCGAGGCCACGGACGATACCGGCGACCTGCGGCAGGATGTCCTTAAGGACGACGGCGACGCCAAAGCCCATCATAAGACCCATACCGAGGGATTTGACGATACCCTGCGCGGTCACAATATCGAACAGGCCAGCAGCGGTGCCGCCAACGATGATGCCAAAGTTGCCCAGCAGCGCGCCGGCAAACCAGAAGGCGACGGGGGCGAAGCCCACGAGGAAGCCGATGGATAGCAGCATGGGCGAGTTGTAGATGGCAAAGGTCACGCCGGGGATATTGAGCGTGCACAGCATACTGGGCACCACGCCCAGGGCGTCGCGCAGCACGCTGTAGATGCCTGCGATGGCCATGGAGCCAAAGAGCTGCTTACCGGTCTTGCCGCCGGCCTCGGTAGCACGTAGGGTCTGAGCTGCGGCGTTGCCGGTGGGGAACTCCAGCGCGGCGTCCACGATAAAGTGACGGTGGATGAGCGCTGTCGCTAGAAGGCCCAAGATGGTGCCGGCGAGCGCCACGATAAACATGTCGAGCCAGCTGATCTGGTCGGCATAGCCCAACATCCAGGCGCCCGGGATGGTAAACGCCAGGCCGCCGGCGACCATGGCGCCCGCAGACATGATGGTGTGGGTGACGTTGGCCTCGTTGAGGCTGGCGTTGCCCATGAGCTTCAGGAAGAACAGCGAAATGACGGCAGCGAAAATGATCGGCCAGGGGAGGGCGCCCATCTTGAGGGCGGTATAGGCCGAGCTTGCCGTGATGATCACGCAGCCAAGGACGCCGATGACGACGCCGCGCAGCGTGAGTTGACCGCGCATCGAGGTGCGGTTCGAGGGATTGCTCATATAGAACTCCTTTGCGTATATCCGCTTCCCCCGGGAGCGCCGCTACGGATACGGCGCGGGAAGTCGGGTTACCAAGGGCCGCCGCGTGAGCTCGCGAACGACCGCGCACCAGTATAGCGGCACGGCAGCTCATTTGGGACGGGGCTTTTTAGCTACCCCGAGCGAAGCCGAAGGATGATTATTCTGGGACGGGGATTTAAAAATCATTGTGTACCTAATGATTTTTAAATCCCCGTCCCAGAATAATCATCGGGATATACTGCTGGGCAGACGAAAGGAGTGCCGACGATGCTTAATGGGTGCACATATATATTGACGGTCGACGTGGGCAACACGTTCATTCGCTTTGGCCTGTTTGCCGAGGATTCGGCCGCGGCACAGGAATGCCCGCTTGCGACGTGCGAGATCACCACGCCGTCGAGCATCACAGCAGACGAGGCACGCATGCGTCTCGTGCAGGTCATGGCCGCACTGGCGGCCGATGCGGGCATGCCGGGTGCGCTTGTGCCCGCGGCTGCTGTGCTGAGCTGCGTGGTCCCGGCGCTCGAGCGCCCGTGGAAGGCGGCACTTTCCCGTACCTGCACGGGGCGCGTGCTCACGGTGGGGCCGGGCCTCAAGACCGGCATACCCGTGCACTACGATGACCCGGCCGAGATCGGTCCCGACCGCATCGCCGACGCCGTGGCGGCCCGCGCCGTCTACGGCTCGCCGTGCATCGTGATCGACCTGGGCACGACGACCAATATCGAGGTCATCGACGCGCACGGTACCTTTGTCGGCGGCGTTATCGCGCCAGGCCTGGCCCTCGGCGCCCGTTCGCTTTCGGCGGCAGCAGCGCGCCTGCCGCAGGTTGAGCCCTCGGCGCCGACACACGTCATCGGCCGCAACACGCGTGAGGCCATGCGCTCGGGCGTGGTTCTGGGCGAGGTGGCCCGCATCGACGGCATGCTCGACATGGTGCTTGCCGAGATGCGCGCGACCAAGGCCGCGGGGGAGGGCGATGTGCCCATCGTCATTACCGGCGACGATGCCGAGGCGCTTGCGGCGCTGGTCGGCCATAGCCTGACGGTCGACGATGCGCTGACGCTGCGGGGTCTCGCCGAGCTCTACCACATCAACCAAAAGCCTCGCCGCGCGTAGCGATGGGGGCAATGGGACAAAAACGTCTCCACCTTCCACCTGCTACAATGGGTCAAACTATTGCGATTTCGGAGGTGTCTGGCATGTCGGACGATCTTCATCAAACTGCGTCGGGCAAGCGCCGCGACGTTATTAGCTGGGATGAGTTCTTTATGAGCGTGGCCATTGCCGCGCAGCGCCGCAGTAAGGACCCTAACACGCAGGTGGGAGCGTGTATCGCCAGCACTAACCACCGCATCCTTTCGGTGGGTTACAACGGTACGCCCTCGGCGCTCAACGATGACTTTTTCCCGTGGGGTACGAGCGACGACCCTCTGCAGGACAAGCACAACTACGTGGTCCATGCCGAGGCCAACGCCGTGCTCAACTACCGTGGCTCGCTCAAGGACCTCGAGGGTTCCACAGTCTACGTCACGCTATTCCCGTGCCACGACTGTGCCAAGATCCTGGCGCAGGTAGGTGTAGGCGAGGTCGTCTACCTGGACAATAAGTATGCCGATACCGATGACGGCCGTATCAGCCGCCGCATTCTCGACTCCTGCGGCATCAGCTACCGCCAGGTCATCGTCGATGTTCAGATTGGTACCGGGGGACAAGCTCAGCAGTAATATGCGTTGTCGCTATCTGGCGACGAACGCAGCTCAAAGAGCCCCGTCCCAAATTGACTACTCGTGAAAGTCGCGTCTGCGCGCATGGACGGCTCGTGAGCGGGTACATGGCTGTAGTAACATAGCTTCTGTCCGCGGGCGTGCCCGCGTTATTGTGAGAAAGGAGCCCCTGTGGCTGTTAACGAAGAGCTGCTTAAGAAGGTTCTTGAAGAGATTCGCCCCAACCTGCAGGCCGACGGCGGCGATATGGAGTATGTGGGCGTCGACGACGAGGGCGTCGTTAAGCTGGAACTGCAGGGCGCTTGCGCCGGCTGTCCCATGAGCTCGCTGACCCTTTCCATGGGTATCGAGCGCATCCTGAAGGAGCACGTGCCCGGCGTTACCCGCGTCGAGCAGGTCAATGCTTCCGGCGAGGCCGAGGACCTGTACGACGAGTACGCGCCGTTCTAAGATGCGAAAGCTGCGGACGGTACGCTCCGCATAGACGTTACGTCCAAATATGCGGCTGCGAGCGCAAGGCCCGCGGCCGCATTTGTATGTAGGGAGCAGGGGGATCGATATGCTCAACGACCTCTACCATATGCTTGACCCCGTTGCGATCTCGGCGGGCCCCATCACGATCTACTGGTACGGTCTGGCCTATGTGGTCGGCGCCCTGCTCACGGCGGTCGTTATGTACCGCACGCAGCGTCGTTGGGGCTTCGACATCACGATCGATGACCTGACGAGCGTCGTGGTCGGTGCGGTCTTTGGCCTTATTATCGGCGCGCGCCTGTTTTACGTCGTCTTTTACGGCGATGGCTACTATTGGACTCACCCGCTCGAAATCTTTGCCACCAACGAGGGCGGCATGAGCTTCCACGGCGGTCTGGTGGGCGGCATCTTGGGCGGCATCATCGTGTGCCGCATGTATAAACTCGACGCCTGGACCATCGCCGACCTTGCCGTGATCGGCGCCCCGCTGGCGCTGTGCCTGGGACGTTGCGCCAATTTCGTCAACGGCGAGCTGTGGGGCAAACCGACTGATCTGCCTTGGGGTGTGGTCTTTGGCGGCACCGCGGGCGATATGCCGCGCCATCCCTCCCAGCTCTACGAGGCGTTTCTTGAGGGCGTCGTGCTCTTCTGTATTTTGCAGGTGCTCAGCCGCAAAAAGCCGCTACTGCCCCAGGGCACGTTTATGGGCGTGTTCGTGATGGGGTACGGCATCGTCCGCTTTCTCGTTGAGTTCGTGCGCGTGCCCGATGCCCAGCTGGGTTATCTGCTGGGCGGTGTCATCACCATGGGTCAGCTGCTGAGTTTGCCGCTCGTGATCGCCGGTCTGGCGCTCATCATCTTCGCCCGACACCGCAATCGCCCCCAGCGCGTCTACTTGGACGCCTAACCACCAAAACCACCACAAAGGGGACAGGTACCTTTGTGGTGGTTTTGCCGAGTTTGATAGGTTTCTAGAAAGGCTTTCGGACTGTGAAGGATCCCGACCTCTCCACAACGGCTGCGCGCGACGCTGCCCGCATCGTCTGGTTTAAGCGCTATCCCGCCAAGCAGACGCTCATCGCATTTTTGCTCGCGCTGTTGGCGACCACGGCGTTTTCCATCGATCCCGCCCCGGTGTCGAGCAACGCAGTCTTGGCAATTGACCCCAAAGCCTCGGGCATGCTGTACGTGTGCTACGAGGTGCTCCTCTCGTTTGCCGGCCATACCGACGCGGTCATGCTGCTTGCGCTTGCCTGCCTGCTCACGCTGCCGTTTCGCTACGTGTTCTTTGGCCGCGGCGACGCTTGGCGTCCCTCGGTGATCCTTCCGTCGCTGTTCTTTGCCGTCTGCATGGTGTTTGGCCGCAGCTACGACCTCACCGATTCGGCCGAGATCGTGCTCGGCGACAAGGCCCGCATCATCTGCGCCTGGATAGGCGGTGCGGGCTGGATGCTCTTGGCGGTCGTTGCCTTCTACCTTGCCTTCGAGTGTCTAGATTGGCTGAGCTCTCGGCGCATTCCGTTTTCCGAAGCGCACTTTGGCCGCGTATGGCGTGTGGCTCACGCCGTGCTCTCGGTCCATCCCTTTGCCGGGCCCTTCCTGGTGCTCATGATCGCCTGGGCGCCCACGCTCATCGCTTCGCTGCCCGGCCTTTTTATGGGAGACACGGGCGCGCAGATTCGCCAGTGGTTCAACTACCCCAACGGCACGAGTGACTACCTGCGTCTGCTCAATCCCAATGTGCTGCTCAACGGACATCACCCCGTGGTGCACACGGCTATCATCGGTTCGTGCGTCCAGCTGGGGCTTTCGCTGTTCAATAGCGCCAACGCAGGTCTTGCCATCTACACCTGCGCCCAGTTCGTCATTACGGCCGCCTGCATGGCCTATTCCATCTCGTCGCTGCGCAAGCTGGGCGTGAGCCTGCCGGTCCGCGGCGTGATCTTGCTGTTCTTTGTGTTTATGCCCATGTTCTCCAACTATGCGGCTCTGCTTACCAAAGATGTGCTGTTTGCCGACGCGTTTTTGGTGCTGTTGGTGCAGACCGTGAAGCTCGTGGCCTGCGGCCTGCCCCGTCGCGATGCCAATGCCGAGCGTGCGGGCGAACAGAGGCCCGTGCTCTTTGCGCGCCATGACTGGCTGCTGCTCGCTCTGGGCGCCATGGGTTCCACGTTTCTGCGTAACGGCGGCCTGGTGTTTCCCCTGGCGGCATGCGTAATCGCGGCGGCGTTTTGCGCATGGGACGCGCATGTGGCTCATCGTGCAGCCAAGCAGGCTGGTGCTGCGCCTTCGGGCGCCATCCCGCGTTTCCGCTGGGTGGGAGTTCTTGCGGTGCTTGCACTCTGCCTTGCCTCCAATATGTACTTCACTAAGGTCTTTATGCCGGCGCACGACATCACGCCTGGTTCCAAGCGCGAAATCCTCTCGATTCCGTTCCAGCAGACGGCTCGTTTCGTCCAAAAGCACGACGGCCTCAACTCGGGCGTCAACCCCACGGTTAAGGAGGACGGCACCATCGTGGAGGCTCCTTGCGACGGCTTGGTGACCGACGAAGAGCGTGCCGTGATCGACCGCGTGCTCAAGTACGAGAATCTGGGCCGCCGTTACAACCCAGATAAGTCCGATGCCGTCAAGAACTGCTTTAACGAGTACGCCTCGCAGGAGGACATCAAGGCCTATTTTGAGGTGTGGGCCCAGATGTTCAAAAAGGACCCCGGGTGCTATATCTCGGCGCTCATCAATAACTACTACGGCTACTTTTATCCGAGCGCTCGCGACGCATGGGTCTACAGCACGGCGCGCAGTGCCGAGATTATGGCGAAGCCCGATAACCTCAAGTACTTTGACTTCCATCCGGTCGATAGCAAGGTTGTGCGCTGGTGCGACCACCTGATCAACCTGTATCGCGTGGCAGTACAACGCATCCCGTTTATCTCGCTCACCATGAGCTCGGCCACCTATGTGTGGATCATGATCGCCGTGGTGGTCTATCTGCTACGTCGTCATTCGTGGCGCGCGCTGGCCATTTGGGTGCCGCTGCTGGGCGTGCTCGCCGTGTGCCTGATCGGTCCCTGCAACGGCTCGACCTACATGCGCTACCTGTATCCGGTCATCGCCTGCATGCCCTTTGCCGTCGGCGCCACCATCACCCGCAGCGACCTCCTCTGGTCCTAATTTGGTGCATTGGGGTCAGGTTGCTTTGCACTAAGGGGCTGTATCATCACGACGCCTTCATTTTGGGGTTTATCTCGCAGGCCAGTAGGTATATCATAACGACGTTTGTTTATATTGCCCGAGCATCTGCGCTGGGCTTTAGGTCGAAACCGATAGGAGACACGTATGTCCGGACACTCTAAGTGGGCCACAACCAAGCATCGTAAGGGCGCGCAGGACGCCAAGCGTTCCGCCCTCTTCTCCAAGCTGAGCCGCAACATCACCGTTGCTGCCCGTCTCGGCGGTGACCCGCTGCCCGAGAACAACGCCAGCCTCGCCGCTGCCGTTGCTAAGGCCAAGGCTCAGTCCATGCCCAAGGACAAGATCAAGTCCGCTATCGACAAGGCTTTTGGTTCGGGTGCCGATGCCGCCGTCTACGAGAACATCGTGTACGAGGGCTACGGTCCCGCCGGTGTCGCCGTCTACGTTGACTGCCTGACCGACAACCGCAACCGCACCGCCGCTGATGTCCGTTCCGCCTTCTCCCACGCTGGTGGCAACCTGGGCACCTCGGGCTCCGTCGCCTTCCAGTTTGAGCGCAAGGGCCAGATCGTCGTCGCCAAGGAGATCCTGGACGAGAACGCCAAGAAGGAGACCATGATCGCCAACGGTCCTGCCGGTGACGAGGATGAGTTCATGATGGCCATCGCCGAGGCCGGTGGCGAGGACTACGAGGACGCCGGCGAGGAGTGGATCGTCTGGACCGCTGCTAACGACGTCATGGCTGTCTCCAAGGCGCTCGAGGAGCAGGGCGTCCAGGTCAAGGGCTCCGAGACCACCATGGTCCCGACCACCCCGACCGAGGTCTCCGGTACCGACGCCAAGAAGGTCCAGCGCCTCATCGACCGTCTCGAGGAGCTCGACGACGTCCAGGACGTCTACAGCACCATGGACATGACCGACGAGGTCATCGCTGCCCTCGAGGAGGAGTAGCGCCTGCACGGGTTAAGCCGTGCATATCTGGGCATAATGAAGCGAGCATGCAAGCCTCGTGGAATAGATGAGCCGGATCCGCGTGCGTAGAGCACCGGACCCGGCTCTTTTATAATGATGCGAACCGTTTTGCATTCTGTGGACCGAAACCTGAAGGGAGCGCGCGTGCGCGTACTCAAACGAGCCCTAGCGATCGTGTATCTTGCCGCCGCCATCGTGGCGCTGGGTACGCTTGTCTGCCAGTTCTGGGGACCGTATACGTATCGCTTTATGCTGCTGTTGCGTGACACCATGCCTCGCGTCGTCGTTACGGTGTGCGCCGCCATCGTGGCACTTGGCGTGCTTATCGGGTTTTTCCGCCTGATGTTCGCGCGTCGCGAGCCGTCCTGCGTGCATCCGGCGGGGGAGCGCAATATCGAGGTCACGCTCGCAGCGCTTTCCTCGTGCGCCCGTGCCGCGGCGGAGTTCGATGATCGCGTGATGGTTGAGCATATCGAGGCGCGCGTTCAAGGCTCCGACGAGTCGCGCGTTCGTTTTAAGGTCGAGGCCATCGCACTCGACGACCGGGACGTGGCCTCTCAAGCTATCGCGATGCAGCAGCGCATCGAGAAGGCCTGCGACACCATGCTCGGCACGCCGGGCACGACCGCGCGCGTCCGTTTTTTGCCGTCCAAGACTACCGTCCAGACCGTGGAGGTTTCCGGTGAGTGATACCAACCAAGACAAGACCGCCCGCACGCCGCGCCTGACGATCGACCAGAACGCTACGCCGGCAGGCGAGACCACCGACACCAAGCCCGAGGCCGGCGAGCAGCATGACGTTGCCGCTAACGACTTTGACGATGCCATGGGTCTCATCAAAGGTACGGGCGCTGCTATCTGGAGCTATGCCGTGCGCCATCCCAACACTACGCTCGGCGCCGTGGCAGGCTTTATCCTCGCTGTGCTGGTACTTACGTTGGGCCTGTGGGACACGCTCGTCATCGCATTCTTTGTGCTGATCGGCGCCGTGATCGGCCAGATTCGCGACGGCGAGAACGGTATCGTCAACTTCTTCGGCCGCCTGTTTAGCGGCCGCTAATACGTATTCGACTGTCGCATCCGCGGCAGGCATAAGGAGGAACCATGGCTTTTAACACGAAGGTCGATGTAGCCGATACCGAGCTCGAGACGAACGAGGCCGTCGCCGCCGAGGCGGAGGACGTAACGCTCGAGAACGAGGCGCTCGTCGAGGCCGAGTCCGATGCGGACGAGGATAACGAGGAGATGGATGAGGAGGCGGACGAGTCCGAGGACTCGCTGACCTATTCCAACGGCGTGATCGAGAAGATCGTCGCCATGGCCACCCGCGAGGTTCCGCACGTTCTGGGCATGAAGGGTAACCTCATGCACTTTGTGCAGGAGCAGTTTGGTGCCGAGAACCTGACCAAGGGCGTGACGGTCGAGGTCACCGATGACAACCGCGTGGTCGTCAACATCTCGGTCATCATCGAGTACGGCGCCTATGCGCCCGCGATCTTCGACGATGTTAAGGCACGTGTCACCGAGCGCCTTGCCGCGATGACCGGCCTTGAGGTGGCGGGCGTCAACCTGCGCATCGAGGATGTCATCACCCCCGAGGAGTACGAGCACCGCACCAGCCAGCACGAATAACCTTCCAAAAAGGGATGTTTGTTTTGGCAGGTTTTATCTGCGAAAACGTCAAACGGCCGACAGCGCAAGCAAAAGCGCGGTCGACCGTTTTCTATATAGCCTCGATCTAGTCATACCGCTCGTCTAACTAAGGGTTGCAATCTTCGCGTTCCGCGTTACCCTAATGGGCGCATTGTTTCCAAATTGTTAACGAGGGGTTGCCGTAATGGCCGACGAACACGAGACCGAAAGCAAGGCATGGGCGATTGAAGCCGCTGCGGCAGAGGCGGCGTCGCGTGCCGCCGAGGAGGTGCATCGTCCTCCGGTGGTGCCGATGGAGCGCGTCGTCGGTCGCGAGGATATCGAACGTGGCGAGCGCGCCGGCCGCAAGCGCAGCCAGGAGCCAGGCTTTCCGCGCTTTTTTGCCGAGCTCAATCTGGGCCTGATCCTCACGGCCTTTGCCATCGTGGCTTTCAAAACGCCCAATCACTTTGCCTTCGGCGGCACCTCGGGCGTGTCGGTCATTCTTTCCACTCTGTTCCCGACTCTGCCCGTCGGCGTATTTATGTGGATTATCAACGCGGTCCTGGTCATCCTGGGTTTTATCTTTTTGGAGCGCAAGGCAATCCTTTGGAGCGTCTTTGCCTCGTTTGCGCTTTCGGCCTACGTCTCGCTGTTTGAGCTCTTCATTCCGACGGATGTTTCGATGACGGGCGATATGTGGCTCGACCTGTGTTTTGCCGTCATCTTGCCGGCGCTGGGCAGTGCCATTGTCTTTGACATTGGCGCCTCGACGGGCGGCACCGACATCCTTGCCATGATCCTCAAGCGTCGCACGACGCTCGAGATCGGCCGTGCCCTGTTGCTGGTCGATATCGGCATCGTGACCATCGCGGCGTTTTTGTATGGCCCGCGCGTCGGCCTGTACTGCGTGCTTGGCCTGTTTGCCAAGACGCTCGTCGTCGATAAGGCCATCGAGAGCATCCATCTGCGCAAGGTCTGTACGATTATTTGCGCCGAACCGCGCAAAGTCGAGGAGTTTATTGTCAAGCATCTCAACCGCACGGCAACGATCAGCCGTGGCTACGGCGCCTTCTCGGGCAAGTGCGTCACGGTGATTATGAGCGTGCTGAGCCGTCGCGAGGCAGTGCAACTGCGCCGCTATACCCGCGATATCGATCCGGATGCGTTTATCACGATCGTTGACAGCTCCGAGATCGTGGGCAAGGGCTTCCGCGGCACGAACTAGCGCGGATATACCCTTCGAATCATTGAATAAAGCCGCCTACGTTGCAAATCGGTCATCTTGGGGTTGTCCCCACATTGGGCGATAATGTTGCCAAAGACATCGTTTGCGATCCAGGTGATTCGCTCTAGATACGAAGGGATGATTTCGATGTTCTGTTCGCAGTGTGGCGCTCCCATGGGCGATAACGACAAGTTCTGCGGCGTGTGCGGTGCCCCTAATACCGAGGCCCCCCATGCCTCTGCCGGTTCCGTCCCGCAGGGCCAGCCCCAGCCGCAGCCCCAACCGCAGCCGTTCGTTGCGCCCCAGCCGGCTATGAACGTGCCCAAGGGCTGCATGGCGCAGGCCTTCAACGACATGATTAAGGTTCCCGGCGCCCTGGTTCGCGTATGCCAGATTGCCTTTTTGCCGGCGCTGATCTGCGTCGTGTCGGTGCTGGTGCTGTTTATCCCCGTTATCGGTGGCATCGCGGCGGCCATTGGCTTTTTGCTCGCTTACGTGGCAAGCGTGTGCGGCGCTGGCTTTGCTATCGAGTGGGGTCGCGACCTGTCGCTCAAGGACGATAACGGCATGGAGCGTCCGCTGCTGCGCTCGACCTCCTTTGGGCTGGGCATCTTCTCGTCTGTCATTACGAACGTGCTCGGGTTCGTGGCCATTATTCCGGTGATTGGCGTGGTGTTCTCGGTGCTTGAGAGCGCTGTGATCGGTGCCGTTGGTTCGTACTATTACTTCGGTTCGAGCGGCCTCGAGGGCGCACTCATCGGGTCGATGGGTCTGCTTGTCTTTGCCATGATCGTATCGGCGGTGTTGGGCATTTTCTTTAAGATGTTTGGTGACGCTGCCGTGATGCACTTTGCAGTCGCCGGCCGCGTGGAAAGCGCGTTTTCGCTCGAGAAGGTCTGGAAGTCCTACAAGGCCAACCTGGGCAAGCTGTTCTGCGCCTCGATTCTCCCCGAGTTTTTGACGGGCATTGTTTCCAATATCATCACCTGGATTTTCACCGCCATCTTTGGCTTTGTTGCCGCGCTGGTCATTAGCAGCTATGGCTACTACGGCTACTATTCTCGTCCTTCGGGTCTTGAGGCTATCATCGAGGGTGGCGGCATTACGCTCATCCTGTTCCTGATGATCATCGCCTTTGTCACCGTGTTCCTGAATGTGTTTGGCACGATGCTCAAATATCGTGCCGTTGGCTACTGGGCCGCGCGCCATGCCAGCGAGTGGGCCGATGAGGATACCGACGATGTCCTGACGTTCGTGCTCCCGGGTGAGAAGAAGCCTGCTCCTGCGGGGTTCAATCCCACGGCCGCCACTGGTGCTGCCCCTGCCCCGGCACCCGCGCCTGCACCCGCGCCTGCACCCGCTCCGGCACCTGCCCCGGCACCTGCCCCGGCACCCGCGCCTGCGCCCGAGGCGACGCCTGCGGAACCCGCTTGGAATGCCGTTGCCACGCCGGCGGATGAGCCGGGCGATAATCCTGCTGCCGAAAACAATCAAACCGAATAGTCGGTCGAGGCGCCCTGGGCAACTGAGCCCGGGGTGCCTTTTTCTGCTGCGGAAGCAAGAAAATGCCTGGGAAATCGGTTGTAGCAAAATTTCTCGGAAATTGGTCAATGTTGCGCAACAACGTCGCGGCTATTGTTGAGAACATAGACGTGTAAGGTTTGAAGGCGTGCAACGCCTTAGGAAAAGGAGAAGCTTATATTCTGTCCCACTTGTGGTTCTCCCATTTCGGATGATGCCAAATTCTGCCCCGTCTGCGGTTCTGCCGTCGGTGCCGCTCCCGCTGCTCCTGCTCCGCAGCCCGCGCCGCAGCCTGCATCTCAGCCCCAACCTGCTCCGCAGCCCACGAAGATTCAGCCCGCTCCGGTTCAGGCAGTTCAGCCTGCGCCTCAGCCCCAGCAACAGTACGCCGGGCAGCAGCAGTACGCCGGGCAGCAGCAGTATGCTCAGCAGCCTGCACCTGCCCCGATGGGCTATGCTCCGATTAAGACCGACCGTGGCGTAATCGGCTGGCTCCTGCTTTCCATCGTGACCTGCGGCATCTATTCGTATTACTTCCTCTATTGCCTCGCGCGCGACATCAATGTCATGTGCCAGGACGACGGTGATTCCACGCCGGGTCTGGCAGCATTTATCCTGCTGTCGTTCGTGACCTGCGGCTTCTACGCACTCTACTGGTACTACAAGATCGGCAACCGCCTGCAGGCTAATGCTCCTCGCTATGGCCTGATGTTCCAGGAGAACGGTACCACCGTTCTTATGTGGCAGATCGTCGGCGCGCTGCTGTGCGGCCTTGGCTCCATCTTTGCCATGAACATCATCATCAAGAATACCAATGCCATGGCAACGGCTTATAACGTCCGTCTTGACGCTCGTGCCTAACGATAAGAGCGGCGTGAACAGCTCCCAGGGACATAAGGGCGCGGCGGAACTCATTCGCCGCGCCCTTTCTTGCATCGGCGCGCTCTTTGTCGCCTGGCTCGCACTCTACCTGCTCGATATCGGCTGCGTGTTTCGCCTGATGACGGGCATTCCCTGTCCGGGATGTGGCATGACGAGGGCCTGGCTGGCAGCACTGCGCCTCGATTTTGCGGCGGCCTTTGCCTACCATCCGCTGTTTTGGGTGGTGCCGATTGCGTTTGTGCTCGCGTTCGTGCGCGAGGAGGTGACGTCGAGCAAGCTAAAGCGCGGCATCGACATTGCGGTTATTGTTCTGTGCGTGCTGGTCGTTGCCGTATGGATCGTGCGCCTTATCAACCCGGCAGACGCGGGCCTGCTCTTTGGTGGCCACGCTCCCGCCGGAGTTCCCACCGATATCATCCACCTCGAAACCCCACGCTGGCTCACCATCCTTCGCTCTTACCTGTCGTGACGGAGGACGCGCTAGAAAAACGGTCGACATATAAGCGGGGGGCGAACGTTGAGATAACGTTTGCCCTCGCTTTGCTCTAGCCAGGTTGTTATGGGTGGGCGTGACGGCTACTCGCCATGCTTCTCCTCGTGGCGAGCGGCAGCCCGCGCATCGTGGATGCCCTTGATGGCGGCATGGCGGGCGGTGCGGGCGTCGTGCACGGCGTCGCGGGCCTCGGCGGCCGTTGCCTTGGCAGAGCGCAGCTTGGCTGCCAGGTCGGGATTGGTCTCGGCAACCGCGGCGATCGTGGGGCCGTCGAGCTCTTCTTGCGTGGGCTCGGCCAAAAAGTCGATGGCATACTGAGCGGCTACCATGGAGCCCTTGGCGAGCACGCTCTCGTCGATCTTATAGAAGCAGGAGTGCTGGGCATAGGTGGCGCCGATCTGGGGGTTGCGCGTGCCAACAAAGGCGAGCACGCCCGGTACGCGGCGCAGATACTCCGAGAAGTCCTCGCCCGAAAGCGTGCCGCGATAATGGCCTTCGCCGGCTGCACCCAGGCACTTGACCACGGCCTGACGGCAGCGCTCGCTCGAGGCGGCATCGTTTTCGACCTTGTAGTTGGCGATGGTGTAGTCGGTAAGTTCGGCCTCGGCGCCCAGGGCTGCCGCGGTGTGCTCCACGATGCGGCGCATGAGCTCGGGCATTTCCTCGTGCGTCCTGTCGCCATAGGTGCGCACCGTGCCGGCAAGGTAGGCCGTGCCGGCGATAACGTTGCGCGCGGTGCCACCATGCAACTCGCCGACGGTGATGACGGCGGGCTCGTAGGGGCTGATTTCGCGCGAGACGATGGTCTGCAGGGCGTTGACGATCTCGGCAGCCACCATAACGGCGTCGTGGCCGCGCTGGGGCATGGCGCCATGGCACGAGGTGCCGCGAACGTCGATGCGGAACCAGTCGGTGTTTGCCATGCGCGGGCCGGGCTCGCAGCTCACGGTGCCGGCGTCGACCTCGCTCCAAATGTGAGCGGCATAGGCGCCATCGACGCCATCGAGCACACCGGTGCCGATCATGAGCTTGGCACCCTGGCCGTTTTCCTCGCTGGGCTGGAACACGATGCGGACCTCGCCGTGGATGTCATCGGTCATGTGGCGCAGGATTTGCAGCGTGCCGAGCATCATGGCGATATGACAGTCGTGACCGCAGGCGTGCATGCAACCCTCATTGACGCTGGCGAACTCCTCGCCGGTCTGTTCGGTGACGGGCAGGGCGTCGATATCGGCGCGTAGCAGGATACGGCGGCGCGGCGTGCCGTCCTCGCGGTAGGCATCCGGCGCGGTGCCGCGAAGCGTTGCTACCAAGCCGGTCTTGAGCGGACGCTCGTAGGGGATATTCATGGCGTCGAGCTGGTTGGCGATGTCGGAGGTCGTGCGCTCCTCGGCAAGGCTCAGCTCCGGGTGCTTATGGAAGTGGCGGCGCTGCTTGATGATATAGGGTTCAAACTCGGTAGCGATATCTTTGATGGCTGCGGTGACGTCGTCAGCCGCGCGAGCCTCGGTCGCCGCCATAATCTGCTGTGCCTTGGTCTTCGTCATGGTCGATTTGCTCCTTGCTGGGTTGATCGCAAAATCGTACAGGCTCTCTCCAGTATGCCACCTGCCGCTAGGGCTGGTAAAGTTGCCGTTTGCCGCTTGGGGTTTTGTTGCAGGGGCGGGGGAGTACACTCGGGGGTGTTGAATTTCCTGCCAGAGATGGGGATGCTCATGCAGCATATCGATCGGATTATCCGCTCCAAGAACGTCTTTACCGCGCAAGACGGCATCGATACCGCCCGCGAGCTGGCGATTGCCATTGCAGGCGACCGTACCGTCGCAGTCGGTGCGCCCGGTGACGTGATCGCCGCCGCTCCCGCCGCCACGTCGGTTATCGACTACGGCGAGCAGTTTGTCTGCCCCGGTTTCCATGACGCTCATCTGCACTTCTTCCATACCTCGGTCGGTTCCTCGCCGTACATGCTCATGGATATGGGCACGTCCGAGGCGGCGCTGGTGCAACATGCGCTCGAGTTTTCCCAGGACCTGCCCGACGACGCTTGGGTTGTGACGCAGGGCTGGCGCGACTACCGTTGGGACCCGCCCGAGCATCCTACCAAGGCGTCGCTTGATGTGGCATTCCCCGATCGTCCCTGTGTTATGTATTCGGGCGACGGGCACACGCTGTGGCTCAACAGCCGCGCACTCGATGCACTCGGCGTCACGCGCGACAGCGAGTCACCAGCGGGCGGTAGCTACGACAAGGACGCAAACGGCGAGCTCACGGGTATCGCTCACGAGGCGGCTGCCATGCAGCTGCTGCCGCGCTGCCTTGAGTGGCTGGGCGAAGATCGCATCGCAAGCGCTTACGCCGATCAAATGAGGCGTATGGCCGAGCAGGGCATCACCTCGATATGCGATATGTCGCTCATGCCCATGCCGGGCTGCGATTTTATCCGCGACGACGTCTACGACAAACTGCAGGCAGCCGGCAAGTTGGGCATCCGAGCCCATCTGTTCCCCACGCTGTTGGATGACCAGTCACGCTTGGAAGAGCTGCAGACCCGCTACGCGAACAACGCGCTGCTCTCGGCGCCAGGCTTTAAGCAGTTCTTCGACGGCGTGTCGAGCGAACACACGGCCTATCTCACCGAGCCCTATACCAACCCGCGCTTCCCGGGCGACCAGGGCCGTCTGACAGTTCCTGCCGAGCGCATGCGTAAGCTGGTTCTGGCGGCCGCGGAGCGCGGCCACACCGTGCGCATCCACGTCATCGGCGACGGTGCCATCCATGCCGCGCTCGATATCTTTGAGGAGGCCGCCGAACTGTACGGACTGCCCCAGCACGGTCATAACACGCTCGAGCATCTGGAGAACCTCCTGCCCGAGGACATCGATCGTCTACGCAAGCTTAACGTCGTTGCCTCGAGCCAGCCCTGTCACATTACACTCGACCCGGGCGGCCCCGAGCGCGATCTGGGCCTGGAGCGCAGCCGCATCATGTGGCCGTTTGCGACCTATAAGCAGCGCGGCATTCGCCAAGCCTTCGGTACCGACAGCCCTATTACGCCCGTTACCAGCATGAATGTGCTCTACACGGCTATCACGCGCCAGGACCCCCGCAGCCACTGGCCCGAGGGCGGCTGGTTGCCGAGCGAGCGTATCGACGCGGCAACGGCCCTGCGCAACTACACGCTTGGCAGCGCGTACGCAGCGGGCGACGAGCAAAACCTCGGCAGCTTGGAGCCCGGCAAGTATGCCGACCTTGTAGTCCTGGACCAAAACCCGCTCACCATCGACCCCCAAGAGCTCCAGGCCACCAAGGTTCAGGCCACCTACCTGGCAGGTAACTTGATTTACGAGCGCTAACCCCATACCCCACCCATAAGGGGCACGTTTCAGCAACGTGCCCCTTTCTTGTTCGCACCATCTGCATCGCCATTTTGCTGCACTGACTTTTCTGAATGCCGGGCCCGAATAAGTTACCCCAGCTCCCGGGGCGGACCGGAGGGCATGAAGTTTGTCGCGAGTTCCGCACGCAAAGGAAAGCACTTAATGTGCTTTCCGTCTTGCGCAGGACTGTAGAGCAGCAA
>NZ_JADPCH010000009.1 GCF_015670745.1 Collinsella aerofaciens
GCTGCTCTACAGTCCTGCGCAAGACGGAAAGCACATTAAGTGCTTTCCTTTGCGTGCGGAACTCGCGACAAACTTAAACAGCGGGCCGCCCGGGCCGGGAATCCGACGTGCTCGTCGGGGCAACGTTCCCTTCCAAAAAGGGACAGGTTTATTTTGGTCGGTTTTATCTGGGAAAACGCCACTCTTCACGGTGATTCGCATCCATTTGCCACGTTCTTCCGAGAATCAGACGAATAACGTCCAATCTACTCGTCCATATAACGCTAAAAAGGCCGCTTCCCCACTTGGGAAGCGGCCCAGACTTTACGAATAAACGATCGTAAAGGGTACTTCTGTTTCGGTCTCTCCTGTTGATGTGTACCTCGTGCCCTCAAGGGTTACCGAGACCACTTGATCGACATTGATCAGTTTTGTCGGCACCGAGATGTTCTCTCCGCTATTGCGCGTCAGCGAGACATAGAAATTGTACGCGCCCGCAGTATCATCTTCGATAATCTGCTCCGATCCATCCTTGTAGGTAACGGTCAACTTTTTCGTGACTGCGTCAATGCCCAGATCATCGATGTGCGTCTGGATGGAAAACGGGCTGATCTCGAGAGGCGAGTCATCGGAGCGGAGTTCCTTTGTATCGACGTACGCTCCGACGCTAAACTCGGGCGTCGATGCCTCGAACGGCTTCGCATCCTCGCCTTCGCCCTCGGTCCACGAGATATTCCAGGTGACCGCATGTTGAAAACCTCGCTCGCGATCCATAGAAGCAAAGTACATCGTGCCATTAATGACAGCATCGCTTGATGTGTCCTTATCAATGGTGCAGCGTGTGTCAGCCCATTCCTCGCCGAAGTTCATGCTGGGCGTGCCGATGCCTTGTTCTTCTTCACCATAGAGAACAAGTTCGCCTGTCTCTGCTGCCGGCTTGTAGTAGTTAACTCCATTTGGATTGGACAGCGTAAACGTCACGGCACCGCAACCGTTTTTATCGATAGCCATCTCATGGATATCGAGCGTATAGCCGTTACCCTCGACGGACAGATTAACCTTCTGTACTGAACCCTCCAGGCTCTGGGGCGCGATGCCATCACCAAACTCTCTGGTGTAGGTGTATTTAGTCCCCGATGAGCCACCGTTGGTCCAGGTAATGGAATCCCCATTGCCGTGGTTTCCCCAGGCTGAGGCAAAATAGCTGGAATTGATAACGGCGTAGGCGACCCCTCCGGTCGCCAGTACTCCGGCAAGACATCCGATTACGGCAACATACAGAGGCTTCGCGTGACCCTTTCGACGAAGCGGCTCTCCAGCCGCAGCATCAATAACACGGTCGGCAAGGTCGCTATCGGCTTGGATGGACTCGAAGGCCTGCTTGATTTGATTGGATTTCACGGTCGCCCTCCTCTAGGATGAATTTGAGCTTCGATCGACCACGAGCTAAACGCGTTCGAACGGTCGCGGCTGGTACATGCATCAACTCGGCAATCTCTGAGGTCGAAAAGCCCAGATAGTAATAGAGCACGATGGGAACGCGGAATCGCTCCGGAAGTCGCATAACGTCTGACAGGACCGCCTTGGTCTCATCCTGCGCCGCCGAAAGCGAATCGGCCAGGTTCTCAATATCCTCCACACGCCTCCATGGCTTTCGAAAGAGCGATTTGCATTCATTGATCGTGACCCGGATAAGCCAGCGACGAAGATGTTCCCAACTTTCAAAGTGTCCATCGCTTTTAAGCAACTTAAGAAAGACATCTTGGACAACATCATCGGCATCGGCGCGATCGCGCAGGTACGTCAATGCGATCCGAAACACGACATCACGGTGATCCTCGACCGCCTGTCTAAATGCTTGTTCTTCCATAATCACCACCCGGTGACGTTAATGATTCTTGCTGAGGTCCTCACCATAGATACGCTTTGACCGAACAGAATGTTTCAAATTCAAGCAGGAAAAACCTACCAAAATAAACCTGTCCCTTTTTGGCAGGTTTTCTTCAACAAAAAAGACCCGCTTCCCTGTTGGGAAACGGGTCTTTGGAAGGGCGGTTAACGTACTAGGAAATTACTCCTCGTCGTTGTCCTTGGCCTCTTCGGCGTCGTCGGTGTCCACGAGCTGGTTGAGCAGCTCGTCGAGGGAAGCCATGTCCTCGTTGATCGCGCCGTTGGCGGGAGCCTTCTTGTCGTCGATCGGGGCGCCCAGGAGCTCCTCGTCGGCGTCGGCGTGATGCGTCGGAGCGGAGGTACCCAGCAGGATATCGTCCGGACCGTCGGGGCTAAAGACCATCTGCAGCAGCTGCGAGAGGTCTTCCTCGTCGGCAACGTCGTCGTTGTTCTCGAGGATGTAGAGCAGGTCGTGGGCCTCCAGGCCGTCACGGAGCTCCTCGATCGCCTTGGCACCGATGCCATCGATGCGCAGCAGATCCTCCTCGGACTTGCCAACCAGGTCGCCGACCGTCTCGATGCCGACCTCGCTGAACTTGTTGGTCCAGCGCTGCGACACGCCCAGGTCGTCGAACAGGTACAGGCGAGCCTTCTCGGCAGAGATGGTGTGGCCGTTGCGGGTGAACGAACCGTCAGCACCACCGAACTCGTCGTAGCCGGCCCAGTCGAGCTGCTGCGGAAGCTGCTCGTCCAGGTCCTTGAGCTCCACCGGAGCCCACTCGGGCAGCGACTTGGCGTTGGGCGAAGCCGGGCCGTCGATGTCCACGTAGCCGTCGGCCGTGCGATACGTCAGCTTGGCGTTGGCGTACGGCTTGAGGCCGGTACCAGCCGGGATCTTCTTACCGACGATGACGTTGGACTTAAGGTCGAGCAGGTGATCGACCTTGCCCTCGATGGCAGCCTCGGTAAGGACGCCGGCGGTACGGATGAACGAAGCGCTCGACAGCCAGGAGTCGATGTTGGACGCGACCTTGAGCGTACCCAGGATGACGGGCTCGGCCACGGGAGCCTGACCGCCCAGACGGACAACGCGCTCGACCTCGTCGGCGAACTCGTAGCGGTCGACGTACTGACCAAGCAGGTACTTGGAGTCACCGGGGTTGGTGATCTGAACGCGACGCAGCATCTGACGTGCGAGCACCTCGATGTGCTTGTCGTTCAGGTCGACGCCCTGGCTGGTGTAGACGTCCTTGACGCTCTCGACGAAGGTGTGCATCGTCGACTCGATATCGGTCAGCTTGCGCAGGTTGCGGAAGTTGACGAAGCCCTTGGTGATCTGGTCGCCGGCGCGAACCTCGCAGCCGTCCTCGATCTCGGGCATAAAGCGCACCGAAGCGGGAACGCGACGCTCGTCGAGGACACGGGTGTGATCCTCGGAGTCGGTGAGCGTCAGCACGTACTCGGACTTCTCGGGCTTAATCGAGAGGTGACCGGAGTACGGAGCCAGCTCGGCCTCGCGACCCAGAATCTTCTCGTTGACGTTGCCGACGATATCGAACATACGGCTGACCGTAGGCAGACCCTGCGTAATATCGTCGACGCCAGCGACGCCGCCGGAGTGAATGGTACGCATCGTAAGCTGCGTACCGGGCTCGCCGATGGACTGGGCGGCAATAATGCCGACTGCGGTACCGATGGCGACCGGACGACGAGTGGAAAGATCCCAGCCGTAGCACTTCTGGCACACGCCGTACTTGGAGCGGCAGGTGAGCAGTGCGCGAAGCTTGACCTTCTTGAGGCCGGCATCGACCATCTTCTGGATGTCGGCGACCTTCTCGATGTAGCCGTCCTGCTCAAAGAGCACGGTGCCATCGGGAGCCACGACGTCCTCAATGAAGCAACGGCCGACGAGGTCGGTGTTGAGGTCGGTGGTGCCTGGGATGATGAGGTTGTAGGTGACGCCCTCGTGCGTACCGCAGTCCTCCTCGCGGACGATGACGTCCTGGGCCACGTCGACCAGACGACGGGTCAGGTAACCAGAGTCCGAAGTGTGGGATGCGGTATCGACCAGGCCCTTACGGGCGCCGTAGGTCGAAATGAAGTACTCGAGTGGCAGCAGGCCCTCGCGGAAGTTCGCCTTAATGGGAAGGTCGATCGTCTCGCCGGACATGTCTGCCATCAGGCCACGCATGCCGCCGAGCTGACGCAGCTGGGTCTTAGAACCACGGGCGCCGGAGTCGGCCATCATGTAGAGCGGGTTCTCCTCGTCGAACAAGTCGAGCATGAGCGCTGCAACCTTGTCGGTGCAAGCGGTCCACTCGTTAACGACTTCGATGTGGCGCTCCGTCTCGTTGATGAAGCCCTCCTCGAAGTACTCGTTGATCTGGTCGACGTTGGCCTGGGCGCGGTCGAGCAGCTCCTGCTTCTCGGCAGGGATGAGAGCGTCCCACACCGAGATGGTGAGGCCGGCGCGGGTAGCGTAGTGGAAGCCGGAGTACTTGATGGCGTCGAGGATCGGACCGACCTTGGCCTCGGGATAGCGATCGCAGCAGTCGGCAACCAGCTTGGCCACGTCGCCCTTGACCATCTTGTAGTTCATGAACTCATAGTCTTCGGGCAGGCACTGGCGGTTGAAGATGATGCGGCCGATGGAGGTCTCGAAGCGCGCGGTCTTGTTGCCGGTGACGTCGTAGTCGACAAACTCGTTCTTGCCGTTCTTGACGCGGAAGATACGGGTGCCGTCCTCGTTGATGACATTGGCGTCGGCAGCGGACACGCGGACCTGAATCTTGGCCTGCATGTCGACCTCGGAGCGGCAGTCATAGGCGTGCAGCGCGTCGTCAAAGCTGGCGAACACGTGGTTCTCGCCCGGCAGACCGTCGCGGACCTGGGTCAGGTAGTACACACCGATGATCATGTCCTGCGAGGGGATGTTGACCGGCTTGCCGGATGCCGGCGAGCGCAGGTTGTTCGCAGAGAGCATGAGCACGCGGGCCTCGGCCTGAGCCTGGCTGGACAGCGGCACGTGGACAGACATCTGGTCGCCGTCGAAGTCGGCGTTGAAGGGCGAGCAGACCAGCGGATGCAGGTGGATAGCCTTGCCCTCGACCAGCACCGGCTCAAAGGCCTGGATGGACAGACGGTGCAGGGTCGGTGCACGGTTGAGCAGCACGACGCGGCCGTCGATGACCTCTTCGAGGATGTCCCACACAAAGGTGGCACCACGGTCGATAGCGCGCTTGGCGCCCTTGATGTTCTCGACCTTGCCAAGCTCGACCAGGCGCTTCATGACGAAGGGCTTGAAGAGCTCCAGCGCCATGGTCTTGGGCAGACCGCACTGGTGCAGCAGCAGCTTGGGGTCGGTAACGATAACCGAACGGCCGGAGTAGTCGACACGCTTACCCAGCAGGTTCTGACGGAAACGACCCTGCTTGCCCTTGAGGGCCTCGGCGAGCGACTTGAGCGGGCGACCGCCACGGCCAGAGACCGGGCGACCACGACGGCCGTTGTCGAACAGGGCGTCCACGGACTCCTGGAGCATGCGCTTCTCGTTGTTCACGATAATCGCAGGGGCGTCCAGGTCGAGCAGGCGCTTGAGTCGGTTGTTACGGTTGATCACGCGACGATACAGGTCGTTGAGGTCGGACGCGGCGAAGCGGCCGCCGTCGAGCTGGACCATCGGGCGCAGATCGGGCGGAATGACCGGGATGACATCCAGGATCATGTTCGCGGGGTTGTTGCCGCCCTTCAGGAAGGCGTCAACGACCTCGAGGCGCTTAACGGCCTTCTCGCGCTTCTGCTTCTGGGAATCCTCGTCGGCGATGATGGCCTTGAGCTTCTCGGCCTCGGAGGGGAGGTCGATGGCAGCGAGCAGGTCGCGGACGGCCTCGGCACCCATACCACCCTTGAAGTACATGGAGTAGTAACGGGTCATCTCGCGGAACAGCGGCTCATCGGAGATGAGGTCGCGCTCGGTAAGCTTCATGAAGGCGTTGAAGGCGTCCGTGCGGAGCTGCTTCTCGTCCTTGCACTCTTCCTCGATGTCGACGATGCCAGAGGCGATCTCCTCGGGGGTCAGCGGCTCCTCGTCGGAGAACTCGTCGAAGTTCTCGGGGTTGCCCTGCTCCTTGAGGGACTCGATCTGGCGGGCGCACTCGGCATCGATCTCTTCCAGATCGGCGGCGAGCTCCTCGCGCAGGTCGTCAGCGTCGGCCTCGCGAGCCTCGTAGTCGACCTCGGTGATGATGTAGCTGGCAAAGTACAGAACCTTCTCGAGGTCCTTGGACTTGATGTCGAGCATACGGCTCATCGGGAAGCTCGTGGGGCTCTTGAAGTACCAGATGTGGGACACGGGAGCGGCGAGCTCGATGTGACCCATGCGCTCGCGACGAACCTTGGCCGAGGTGACCTCGACGCCGCAGCGCTCGCAGACGATGCCCTTAAAGCGGATGCCCTTGTACTTGCCGCAGGAGCACTCCCAGTCCTTGGCGGGACCGAAGATCTTCTCGCAGAACAGGCCGTCCTTCTCGGGCTTGAGGGTACGGTAATTGATGGTCTCCGGCTTCTTGACCTCACCGTGCGACCAGGAACGGATCTGGTCGGCGGAGGCAAGGGAGATCTTTACCGAGTCAAAATCAGTAGCTTCGAAATCTGCCACAGTCAACTACTCCTTATCAGTGGTCGTGGCGGCGACAGCCTCGGGTGCCTCGGCGGTCTCGGCATCCTGGGCCTCGACGTCGGTGTCAACGCCGGCGAGCGCAGCCAGGTCGTCGAGAGCAGAGGTCTCCTCGGCGGTCACAGGGGCGGAGGCGTCCTCGTCGGCATCGTGCATGGGCTCGATGTCCAGTGCGAGGGAACGGATCTCCTTGACGAGAACCTTGAAGGACTCGGGGATACCCGGAACCGGGACGTTCTCGCCCTTGACGATGGACTCGTAGGTCTTGACGCGGCCCACGGTATCGTCGGACTTGACGGTCAGGATCTCCTGCAGGACGTTGGCAGCACCGTATGCGTACAGTGCCCAAACTTCCATCTCGCCGAAGCGCTGGCCGCCGAACTGAGCCTTGCCGCCCAGCGGTTGCTGGGTAACCAGGCTGTAAGGGCCGGTCGAACGGGCGTGGATCTTGTCGTCGACCATGTGGCCGAGCTTGAGGATGTAGGACGTACCCACGGTAATGGGCTCGCGGAACTCCTCGCCGGTGCGGCCGTCGAACAGACGGGTCTTGCCGCGCTCGTCAAGCTGGATGACGAACTCGGGACGCATGTGATCGCCAAAGGCAGCGGTGGCCTTGTTGAGCATGTTCTTGTTGGCACGACGAATGACCTCGGCGATCTCATCCTCCTTGGCGCCGTCGAAGACAGGCGTGGCGGTGAAGAACGGACCGGGGACGTACTTGTCGGAGTCGGCCTGCTCGGTATCCCAACCGCAGGCAGCAGCCCAGCCAAGGTGGCACTCGAGCAGCTGGCCGACGTTCATACGCGAAGGAACGCCCAGCGGGTTGAGGATAACGTCGATCGGGGTACCGTCAGCCATGTAGGGCATGTCCTCGACCGGCAGAACGTTACAGATAACACCCTTGTTGCCGTGGCGGCCGGCGATCTTATCGCCCTGCTGGATCTTACGACGCTGGGCGACGTAGACGCGCACCTGCTCGTTGACGCCGGGGGCCAGATCGTCGCCGTTCTCGCGGCTAAAGCGGACGACGTCGATGACGCGGCCGTAAGCGCCGTGAGGCATCTTAAGGGAGGTGTCGCGAACGTCGTGGGCCTTGGCACCGAAGATGGCGCGCAGCAGGCGCTCCTCGGCGGTCAGAGCGCTCTCGCCCTTAGGCGTGACCTTGCCGACCAGGATGTCGCCAGGGCCGACCTCGGCGCCGATGCGGATAATGCCGTCCTCGTCGAGGTTGGCAAGCATATCCTCAGAGAGGTTCGGGATCTCGCGGGTGATCTCCTCGGGGCCGAGCTTGGTGTCGCGGGCATCGATCTCGTGACGGGTGATGTTGATGGTCGTCAGCAGGTCCTCGGCCACCAGGCGCTCGGACACGACGATACCGTCCTCGTAGTTGAAGCCTTCCCACGGCATGTATGCCACGGTGAGGTTCTGACCCAGTGCGAGCTCGCCATGATCGGTCGAAGGACCGTCAGCCAGGGGCTCGCCCTGCTCAACGGTGTCACCGACGCGCACGAGCGGACGGTGGTTGATGCAGGTGGACTGGTTGGAGCGCTGGTACTTGGCCAGGTGATACTCGTCCATGCCGCCGGCATGCTTGACGATGATCTTGGCGGCGTCGGCAAAGATGACCTCGCCGGCGTTCTTGGCCAGGGTGACCTCGCCAGAGTCCAGAGCGGCGCGACGCTCCATGCCGGTACCGACATAGGGAGCGGCAGGGTGAACCAGCGGCACGGCCTGACGCTGCATGTTAGCGCCCATCAGCGTACGCTTGGCGTCGTCGTGCTCGAGGAACGGGATCAGCGTGGCTGCGACGGAGAGCATCTGACGCGGCGAGACGTCCATGTAGTCGACGTCCTCGACAGGCACGTCGGCGGGAGCGCCGAAGGAGCCGTCGAAGTCGCGGGTACGGGCGATCACGGTGTGCGGGCGAACAAGCTTGCCCTCGGCATCGGTCGTGATGAACTCGTTGGTCTTGGGATCGAGCGGCGTGTTGGCCGGCGCGATGACGTGCTTCTCTTCCTCGTCAGCGGTCATCCAGTCGATCTGGTCGGTGGCAACGCCGTTCTCGACGCGACGGAACGGAGCCTCGATGAAGCCGTACTCGTTGACGCGGGCGTAGAGGGCGAGCGAGCCGATCAGGCCGATGTTGGGGCCTTCGGGGGTCTCGATCGGGCACATGCGGCTGTAGTGCGAGTTGTGGACGTCGCGGACGGCCGTCGGCACGTTGGTGCGGCGGCTGGAGCCAGACTTGTGGCCGGCAAGACCGCCAGGGCCGAGTGCGGACAGACGGCGCTTGTGGGTCAGACCGGTCAGGGGGTTCGCCTGGTCCATGAACTGCGAGAGCTGCGAGGAACCGAAGAACTCCTTGATGGAGGCCACGATCGGGCGGATGTTGATGAGCGACTGCGGGGTGATCTCGTCGATGTCCTGGGAGCTCATGCGCTCACGGACGACGCGCTCCATACGGCTCATGCCGATACGGAACTGGTTGGCGACGAGCTCGCCGACGGTACGGATGCGGCGGTTGCCAAAGTGGTCGATGTCGTCGACCTTGAAGCCCTGCTCGCCGGCAGCGAGGGACAGCAGGTAGCGCAGCGTCGCGACGATATCCTCGTCGGTGAGCACCGTGACCTCTTCCTCGGTGGTGAGGTTGAGCTTCTTGTTGACCTTGTAACGACCGACGCGGGCCAGATCGTAGCGCTGCGGGTTGAAGAGCAGGCCCTCGAGCAGGCTGCGGGAAGCGTCCACGGTGGGAGGCTCTCCCGGGCGCAGGCGACGGTAGATCTCGATAAGGGCATCCTCGCGGGTGAGGGCGGTATCGCGCTCGAGGGTGCGCTTGATCACATCGGAGTTGCCGAGCAGCTCGATGATGTCGTCGTTGGTGACAGCGATGCCAAGGGCGCGCAGGAACATCGTTGCGCTCTGCTTGCGCTTACGGTCAATGGAGACCATGAGCTGGTCGCGCTTGTCGACCTCAAACTCAAGCCAGGCACCGCGGGACGGGATGATCTGGGCCTTGTAGATCTGCTTGCCCGAATCCATCTCGGAGCTGTAGTACACGCCCGGGGAGCGGACGAGCTGCGAGACGACGATACGCTCGGTACCGTTGATGATGAAGGTGCCCTGATCGGTCATCATGGGGAAGTCGCCCATAAAGACGAGCTGCTCCTTGATCTCGCCGGTCTCCTTGTTGGTGAGACGGACGTCGGTCAGAAGCGGAGCCTGATAGGTCATATCCTTCTCGCGGCACTCCTCGACGGTGTGCGCGGGGTCGCCGAACTGATGCTCGCCGAAGGTAACCTCGAGAACATGGTTCTGGCTCTGGATGGGGCTGGATTCCTTGAACGCCTCACGAAGGCCCTCGTCCTTAAAACGCTCAAAGGATTCCCTTTGAACAGAGATAAGGTTGGGGAGCTCCATGGCCTCCGGGATTTTCCCGAAGCTGACGCGCTTGCGCTCAGTGGCAGTGTATGCGTAGGTCACCAGGTTTTTCCTCCTTCACGGAAATGCTCGGTGGGTTGGCGAGGCATAGCTTCGCCAGTTATCGCAACCTAATAGTTTATCAGGTACCGACCGTTGGGCAAGAAAAGCCTTGACGCGATTGAGTTTTTGGAGTAGCAAAGTTTTTCGACAGAAAACACGCAGGTAGATAGTGGTATACCGAACATCTGTTCATATATTTTCTGTGAACAGAGAGCCGGCAATCGCAGCTCTTATAAAAAACGGGCGCGAACCGAGGTCCGCGCCCGTAAATGTCGATGTCCGAAGGCTTACTTGCGCATCAAGCCGCCGCGCTCGTCGATGGCGTCCCAGAAGGCGCTTGCAAAGCGAGGATCGCTTGCAGCCATGAGAGCGTTGGTGGCCATCCAGCCAGAGGGAGTGCCGGTGTCGTAGCCCGACAGCGGGTCGATGACGACCGCGTACATGGCCTCGCGGTCGAGCGAGCGGGCCATGGCGTCGGTAAGCTGAATCTCGCCGCCCTTGCCGGCCTGCTGATCAGCGAGCAGGTCCATGACCAGCGGGCTCAGCAGATAACGGCCGACAATGTACAGGTTGGACGGAGCCGCCTCGGGAGCGGGCTTCTCGACCAGACCGCCGATGCGCCAGACAGCGCCCGGCTCTGCATCGGCAACGTCCTCGGCGCCCTCGAGCGAACCGACGCGCTCGCCGGCGATAACGCCGTAGCGGCTGACTTCCTCGGGCAAGCAAGCAGCGACGGCGATAACCGAAGCTCCACCGTGCTCCTTGGAAACGGCGAGCATCTTGTCGCAGATGTCGCGATTAGGCACAACGTAGTCGCCCAGAAGAACCAGGAAGTTCTCCCCTGCCACGGCGTCGGCAGCAGAGCGGATAGCATGGCCGAGGCCCTTGGGCTCGTACTGATAACGGAAGTCGACCGGCATACCGCCAGCGTGGGCGACGGCATCGGCATAGGCGTTCTTGCCGCGCTCGCGCAGCAGGTTCTCGAGCGAGCGATCGGGCTGGAAGTAGTTCAGTAGCTCGGGCTTACCGGGAGATGTAACGATGATGGCGTCGTCGACTTCCTCGGGGTCGAGCGCCTCCTCGACGACGTACTGAATGACGGGCTTGTCGAGCACCGGCAGCATCTCTTTGGGCGTGCACTTGGTGCCAGGCAGAAAACGCGTGCCAAGACCGGCGGCGGGGATGATTGCCTTCATGTTATTCAAAGATCCTTTCGCAGGCGCAAAAGCGCCCCATGCGTGCGGCGCACGGCCGCAGACCAAATTGCGATACCCAAGCATCTTACCGCTGGAACTATATGTCGCTACAAGGCAGAGACAATTCTTCAGCAGGTCAACGCAAATTATTGCTCGAATGGTGCAATTTTATTGCCCAACGGCAGGGCACCCGATACGACGCAAATCACAGAATACGGCAGTTTGAGCTACCGATGTCGAGGGACTGAAAAACAAAAAAGACGGGGCTCGCAATGCGAACCCCGCCTGCAAAGAAATCTGGCGAGAAAGCCTGATTACTTGAGGGTGACAGCAGCGCCAGCAGCCTCGAGCTTCTCCTTGGCAGCCTCGGCGTCCTCCTTCTTGGCACCCTCGAGAACAGCCTTGGGAGCGCCCTCGACGACCTCCTTGGCCTCCTTCAGGCCAAGGTTGGTGAGCTCACGGACGGCCTTGATGACCTGGATCTTGTTGTCGCCGAAGCCCTCGAGCACGACGTCAAACTCGGTCTTCTCCTCGGCCTCAGCAGCGCCAGCAGCGGGAGCGGCGACAACAGCGGCAGGAGCAGCGGCGGAAACGCCGAAGGTGTCCTCGATAGCCTTAACGAGCTCGGAAGCCTCGAGAAGGGTCATTTCCTTAAGAGCATCGATGATCTCATCGGTGGTAAGCTTAGCCATTTCTAAGTCCTTTCGGTTTCCGTGCGGATGCACGGAGATCAGTTAAAACACGGCGCGAAAGCGCCAGGGGTGCGGCGTTGCCGCCGCGGGTGAAAACAGCAACTAGGCTGCCTTCTGCTCGGAGACCTGCTGGATCGAACGAGCGAGACCAGAGGAAACGCCGTTGACGCAGACAGCGATGTCGCGAGCGAAACCGGAGATGAGACCGGCGATCTGGCCGAGAAGCTGATCCTTGGTGGGCAGCTCGGCGATAGCCTTAACATCATCAGCGGAAACGGCCTTGCCGTCGGAGATACCGCCCTTGATCTCAAGGACGCCCTTGGACTTAGCGGAGAAGTCCTTAAGGGCCTTAGCGGACTCGACCGGCTCGGTCTCGTAGAACACATAAGCAACGGGGCCGGCGAGGATCTCGTCGAGCTCGGGCTGCTCCTGGTTCTTGAGGGCGATCTTGACCAGGTTGTTCTTGTAGACCTTCATCTCGGCGCCGCACTCGCGAAGCTGATGACGCAGCTCTTGAGCCTGCTTAACCGTCAGACCGTTGTAGTTGACGACGAACAGACCGGCGTTCTCGGCGATACGGGACTCGATCTCTGCAACCTTGTCGATTTTGTACTGCTGGGGCATGAATTACACCTCCTCGAATTCTTTCCGGGCACGGTCCGCCACAAGGACGTGACGGGGGCATGTCCAAAAAGAAAGCCCCCGCGCTGCATGAGCGACGGGGGCGAGAAGACATATCTACTCGACCACCTCGGCTGGCGGGAAGTCCCATTAAGCTCGCGGGTAAGACCCGTTTGCGCCGGCTGTCTCTGGCAGCGGATTCGTGCGTGAACCGAAAGTATTATGGCGGGGACCCCGGCGTCGGTCAACGGGCGCGAGGATTCGTACACAAACCCTGCATACGCTCCGGTCCGAGGGGCCGGGTTGAGATTTTCGCTCGGTCAAGTCCTGGCTCGCACGAAGAGCACATTAAGTGCTCTTCGGCTCGTGCGGAATCTACGAAAATCTCAACCCGGCCCCTCGGACCGGAGCTGCGGTAACTTTGCTGCGAATCCTCGTGTCCGTTGAGCGACGCGCCCCACTCATAATGCTTGGGTCGGTGGGCTGATGTGTTGCGTCCCGTTGGGCTATAAGGTTGAAATGAAGGTGGACAGGCGATTTAGGCCTTCGTCCAAATCTTGGTCGGAAACGCAGTAGCTTAGGCGGATGTGGCCTTCGGTGCCGAAGCAGTCGCCCGGGACTAGGGCTACGTTTGCTTCTTTGATGGCTTTGATACAGAAGTCTTCGCTGGTTAGGCCGTACTGTCTGATGCTCGGGAAAGCGTAGAAGGCGCCGGCTGGTTCCACTACGTCGAGGCCCATGGCGTCTAAGGCTGCGAGTACGCGTTCGCGACGGGCTCGGTAGACTTTGAGCATGGGGGTTGGGTCGACGGTCAGGGCTCGGGCTGCGGCGTCCATTTCGAAGGAGACGGCACTCGATACTAAGTATTGGTGAGCCTTGGCGATCTCGGCGATGACGGGTGCCGCTGCCGCGAGCCAGCCCAGGCGCCAGCCGGTCATGGACCAGGGCTTGGAGAAGCTCTCGATGATGACCGTCTGTTCACGCAGCTCCGGGTGACGCTGGGCAAAGCGCTCGTAGCCATCCACATAAACCAGGCGGTTGTATACGTCGTCGCAGACCACGTAGATGCCCGCCTGCTCTGCCACGCGCGCCACGGCGTCGAGCGATGCTGCGCTGAGGATGCAGCCCGTGGGGTTGTTGGGCGAGCAGATGACGATGGCCTTGGTCGCCGGCGTCACACAGGCACGAAGTGCGTCCTCGTCAATCTGGAATTGCGTAGGCTCCGTATCCAAAAAGACCGCTTTGGCGTGGTTGGCCACGACGATGCTCTCGTACAGGCCAAAGGCCGGCGTGGGGATGATGACCTCGTCGCCGGGGTTGAGCATAGCCATGAATGCTGCCGACAGGGCCTCAGTCGCGCCATCGGTCAGGATGACCTCGTCGGCCGAAAACGTAAGGCCCACGTCTCCCATGTAGGTAGACAACGCCTCACGCAGGGCGGGGCGACCGTTGTTGGGCGGATAGTGCGTGTCACCGCGGTCCAGTGCGGCGGTCACCTCGGCGCTAATCACATCGGGCGTGGGAAAATCGGGCTCGCCAAGCGCAAGCGCGATGCACCCCGGGTGCTGGGCGGCGAGCGCGTTGATTCGGCGGATACCGGAGGGCTTGAGCGTGGCAAGCGAGGTATTCATGGGCAGTCGCATGGCGTTCCTTTCGTAAGGGTTGCACTAGGATAGCGCGGCGGGGCGCCGCCGGACGGTGTAACCTAAACGGAAACCAACCGGAAAGGAGGCAGCATGGAGCCGACCACACACGGCGATGTACCAAAAACACTGCAAACCATTGCGTATATCAGCATTCCCAATAGCGCCGATCTTGAGTTTTTGCTTTGGGACCTGCAGGATGCCATCGCCGCCTATGCACAGCTTTCTGGCACCGCGCTCCCCCGCCCGGTCGACTTGAAGGCAAATGACGCCGGCAGCGTTGCCGATGGCATCGTGCTGGCCATTGAAGATGTGGCTGACGATGAGACGTTGACAGCCATCGAGCAGGCGCTTGAGCGCTTTGGCGGTACGGGAACGCGCGTCTATGCCGCGATTCGAGCCGCACAAGAGGGCACTGAGCAGGCGCGCGGGACCGCCGTTCGCCTGCACAAGGCATGTGAGCGCCATGACCAATTGTGGTGTGGCGGCGTTGCCATCTGCGCCGGCAGCGGCATCGCGGCGCTTCGCCATTCCCCACGCATGGGCCTCTTGCGCCGACCATTTTCGGAAGCGATGGATAAGCTTGTGGGCGCCGTGCGCATGGGCTGCTCCATTGAACATGCGCAGCTGCTTGGAGGTAGCAATGCCGATAGTGTCGACGCCGACGGCATGGTGCGTGTCGAGCCCGCGCTGCCCGCGCCGATCTGGCGCACCATCATCAAACGCCTCAGCACCCATGCTCAATCCAATATCTAAATTAGAGAGCGGCCCAGTCAACGGCTGCATGCCAACGCTCAACAAGACGTTCCAGACGCCACGCTGCATTGGCGGGACTTGTCGAGGGCAGGACGATGGCGGACAGCCCGGTGCGTTCTTGTAGATAGCGCTTGTAGAGCCGGCCAGCTGTACCACCGTTGCATATCACCCGCCCAATGGGAGCTGTGCCGGTAATGCGCTCGATATGTGCCGGCACAACGTTGCGAATGCTCGCGTCGCTCGAGCCCTCAATGTCGCAGCTCTCGATCACATCCCACAGGGCCACGCCGCCGTTCAGTAGCATGGCCCGCTTGACGGCAATCGAGGCATCGAGCGTCGCGGGCTCACCGCTTGCCAAAGGATCGCCCTCGTTGGGCGGCACGGGCACACCGAGGCACGCGGCCATCACGCGCCAAAAGCGGTTCTGCGGATTGCCGTAGTAGAAGGCATTGGCACGCGAGAGCACCGAGGGAAACGACCCCAGCACCAAAACGCGCGAGCGCTCGTCAAACACGGGCTCAAACCCATGCTCAATATGTTGATAGCCCTCGTCGGACGCAGCCATGGCCTAGGCCCTCAGCAGATAACGCACCTCGTAGGGCGCAAGCTCAAGGGAGCCCGCCAGCTCGACCGTGGGCGCGCCGTCGGCAAGCAGGTCGACAAAGGAGCCGTTGAGCTCGCCGGCGCCAAAGGTGTAAGGCTCGTCCACGGCGTTCACTGCCACGAGCACCGTCGCATCGTCGCAGGCGCGCTCGAACAGCAGCTGTTTATTCTGGATCACCACGTTGCGATAGGCACCGTAGTTAAGAGCACGGGCAGCTGCGTCGTCGGTCGAGCGAAGGTGCGCGAGCTGCGTGATGAACGCCGTCAGCTCGTTGGGCGCAGGCTCATCGAGCACAGGGCGCAGCGCCCAGTCGCCATCGGGGCCGCCCTTTTCGCCAGGAATCCCCCACTCGCTGCCATAGTAGACGCACGGGATGCCCGGCATGCCAAACAGCATGCCATAGGCGGGACGCAGGCACGACTTGTCGGTGAGGATGCTCGCCAGGCGCGGCACGTCGTGGTTGTCGACAAACGACAGCAGGTGTTTGCCGCGGTAGATGCACCAGGGGTCGCCGCCAAACTGACGGTGCAGCGAGTGCGCGATCTCGAACATGTTGACCGAGTTAAAGCTGGAGTACAGGCCCTTGTAGCACTCGTAGTTGGTGCAGGAGTCGAGCATCTCATCGTTGACGATCTGGTTGTAGTCGCCGTGGAGCGTCTCGCCGATCAGCGCGAAGTCGGGCTTGAGCTCACGGGCAAAGGCGTGCAGGCGGCGCATAAAGTCGCGGTCGAGCATATAGGCAACGTCCAGGCGCAGGCCGTCGACGCCAAAGACCTCGGCCCAACGGCGCACAGACTCGAGCAGGTAATCGACCACAGCGGGATTTTGCAGGTTGAGCTTCACAAGCTCAAAATGGCCTTCCCAGCCCTCGTACCAAAAGCCGTCGCCATAGCAGGAGTCGCCGTCAAAGCTAATGTGGAACCAGTCCTTGTACGGCGAGTCCCACTTACGCTCCTGCACATCGCGGAAGGCCCAAAAGCCGCGACCGACGTGGTTGAAGACAGCGTCGAGCACCACGCGGATGCCGTGGGCATGCAGCGTCTCGCACACGGCGGCAAAGTCGGCGTCCCCACCCAGGCGGCAGTCGATGTGGCGCAGGCTGCGCGTGTCGTAGCCATGGCTATCGGATTCGAGCGGCGGGTTAATGAGCACAGCGCCGATACCGAGTTTTTGCAGGTAGTCGGCCCATTTGGCGATCTTCATGATGGGCGCATCGGGGTTGGGCGCGGCGTTGGCAGCCTGGGCGAGCTCATCCTCGGCAACGGGCGCGGCGTTTTCGCGCGGAGCTCCGCAAAAGCCCAGCGGATAGATCTGATAGAACGTCGTCTCGTATGCCCACATAGCAACCTCCCGGTAAGCTCAACACAACGACATCCATTGTATGCCCAGCTTGTATCCTCTCCCCCAAAATAAGTTGCGGTGGAATAGTTCCTGCCTGGGCCTTCAGAGGCCTTAAACAGGAACTATTCCACCGCAACTGATGAGGGGACGTGGTTAGGCGACAGGCTTTGCGCGACGAATGACCGGGAACATCACCGTGATAGCGAGGATGACGCCCACGGCAGCGATCGCACCACCCGCGTAGCCGATCAAGGCGATACCGGGGCCCGAAACCACGGCTCCGCCGATCGCGGTACCCGTGCCGATACCCAGATTAAACAGGCCCGAGAAGATCGACATGGCGACGGCCGACGAATCTGCCGACGTGCACTTGATGAGCTCGGCCTGAAACGCCACGTTAAAGGCCGTGGCGCAGCAACCCCACAGTGCGCAGACGGCAAGCACTGTCACGAGCGACGATGCGGCCGGCCCCATGAGCAGCAGGGCCACCGGCACGCCGGAGAGCGTGATAGCCAAGAACGGGAAGCGATGCCCATCGAACAGGCGGCCAAACAGCCAGCTTCCGAGCAAACCAGAGCAGCCAAACGCCGTCAGCGTCATGGTAATGGCGCCCGCATCGACGTGCGCGACCTGCGCCAGGAAGGGCTCGATATAGCTGTAGCTTGCGTAATAGCCGGTCGCCATGAAGACCGTGACTGCGTAGAGCGCGATGAGGAGCGGGTTCTTGAGCAGCTCGGGCAGCTGTTTGACGGTAAAGCGCTCACCCGCCGGCATGGCCGGGAACACCGCTGCCTGGTAGACGACCGCGATGGCTGAGAGGCCCCCGACCACGGCAAACGTCATGCGCCAGCCCACGGCCAAGCCAATGGCGCGACCGAGAGGCAGGCCAAAGATCTGCGCGATGGACGAGCCCGTAGCGATCATGCTGATGGCGAGCGCGCCGTGGCGAGTGTCGACCAGGCGCGAGGCCATAATCGAGGCGACTGACCAGAACACGGCATGTGCGCAAGCGACCACCAGGCGCGCGCAGACCAGGATGGGATAAGTCGGCGCCACAGCGGACAGAAACTGGCCCAGCGAGAACACGGCGAGCACGCCCAGCAGCATCCGCTTGAACTCGAAGCGCGAGGCAAACACCATGAGCGGCAACGACAGCAGCATGACGCCCCAGGCGTAGACCGAGATCATGATGCCCGCCTGGGCCTCGGTGAGCGAGAACGACGCGGCGATATCAGTCAAAAGGCCGATGGGCATAAACTCCGACGTGTTGAACACGAACGCACAGCAGGTGAGCCCGATGAGCGGGAGCCACTGCTTGAGCGTGATGCCGTCTTGCCTTATCTGAGTCATATATAACGTCTCCAATCGTTTTGAGCGGAGGCGATTATATAGCAACGGCCCCGCATCCGTCAGTACAGATGCGGGGCCGAAAACAATTCGATACACAGAGGTTGCGCCGTCAATTCATAACTAAGCCAACCCCAGCAATATGCCCGCCGAATGCACGACAAACGCCACGATCCAGGCAACGGCGACCTGAAACGCGAATACGGCCACGGCATAGCGCGCGCCCAACTCGCTCTTGACGGCGCCGATTGCCGCCACACAAGGCGGGTACAGCAACGTAAAGACCAAGAACACGTAGGCGGTAAACGGCGAAAACATGGTCGACAGCGCCGCGGGCGACGTTGCGCCCAAAAGCACCGTGAGCGTCGAGATGACGCTCTCCTTGGCAATGAGCCCCGTGACGAGCGCCGTCGAGGCGCGCCAGTCGCCAAAGCCGAGCGGGGCCAACACCGGCGCGATGATGCTACCCAGACCGGCAAGCAGGCTTTGCGACTGGTCGGCGACCACGTTAAAGCGGATATCGAACGTCTGCAGGAACCAGATGACCACCGTAGCGGCAAAGATAATGGTAAAGGCCTTGGTGATGAAGTCCTTGGCCTTATCCCATGCCAGCATCACCGTCGTCTTGACGCTCGGCAGGCGGTAATTGGGGAGCTCCATGATAAACGGCACCGGGTCGCCCTTAAATGCCGTGCGGTTGAGCACCAAAGCCGCGACGCAGCCGACCACGATACCGATCAGATAGAGCGAGACCATGGCGGGAACCGTCGCCTGCGGGAAAAACGCCCCGCACAGCAAGCCGTAAACCGGCAGCTTGGCTGAGCAGCTCATAAACGGCGTGAGCATGACCGTCATCTTGCGGTCGTGCTCGGATGGGAGCGTACGGGTCGACATGATAGCCGGCACGGTGCAGCCAAAACCGACGAGCATGGGCACGAAACTGCGGCCCGACAGGCCAAAGCGACGCAACACCTTATCCATGACAAAGGCCACGCGCGCCATGTATCCGGAGTCTTCCAGAATGGAGAGGAACAAAAAGAGCACGACGATAATCGGCAGGAAGGTCAGCACACTGCCCACGCCCGTAAGCACGCCGTCGACAGCCAGCGAGCGCACCACGTCGTTGGTACCGAACGCCTTGAGGCCCGCATCGGCCGAGGCGATGATGGCAGCGATACCGTCCTCCATAAGTCCCTGCAACGCCGCGCCGATCACGCCAAACGTCAGCCAAAAGACGAGGCCCATGATCACCAGAAACGCCGGAATGGCTGTGTAACGACCTGTCAGGATGCGGTCAATCTTGACGGAGCGCACGTGCTCGCGGCTCTCGTGCGGCTTGACGACGCAACGCCCGCACACGTCGCCGATAAAGCTAAAACGCATATCGGCCAGCGCAGATAGGCGGTCGGTGCCGGCCTCGCCCTCCATCTGGGTGATGATGTGCTCGATAGCGTCGAGCTCATTGCGATCCAGGTGAAGCGCCTCGGTTACCAGCTCATCGCCCTCGACCAGCTTGGTCGCCGCAAAGCGCACCGGGATGTGCGCCGTCACGGCATGGTCCTCGATCAGGTTAGCAATACCGTGGATGCAGCGATGCAGTGCACCGCCGTCCGGACCGTCGGGCGCGCAAAAGTCCAGGCGACCGGGGCGCTCGCGGAACCGCGCCACGTGCAGGGCGTGGTCCACCAGCTCGCCGATGCCCTCGTTGCGGGCAGCGCTAATGGGGACAACGGGCACGCCCAACAGGCTCTCGAGCAAGTTGACGTCCACGGCGCCGCCGTTGGCGGTCACCTCGTCCATCATGTTGAGCGCGATGACCATAGGACGGTCAAGCTCCATGAGCTGCAGTGTCAGGTACAGGTTGCGCTCGATGTTGGTGGCGTCAATGATGTCGATGATGGCGTCCGGACGCTCGTCGAGGATGAACTGACGGCTCACGACCTCCTCGCCTGTGTACGGCGACAGGGAGTAAATGCCGGGCAGGTCGGTAACGCTCGCCTCGGGATGGTTACGGATGGTGCCATCTTTGCGGTCGACCGTCACGCCGGGAAAGTTACCGACATGCTGGTTGGAGCCCGTCAGCTGGTTGAATAACGTGGTCTTGCCGCAGTTTTGGTTGCCGGCGAGGGCAAAGTGCAGCGGCGCGCCCTCTGGCACGGCCGTCTTTGCCGCACGGGGCGAATACGTCCCCTCGCCCAGGGCCGGATGCTCCGTCGTGCCGATTGCGGCGTTAGCGCGCGGACCCGTATCGGTGTCGTGAATACCCACGAGCTCGATGCGAGCGGCATCGTCCTTACGCAGTGTCAACTCGTAGCCACGCAGGCGGATCTCGAGCGGGTCACCCATGGGGGCGTACTTCATCATGGTGACTTCGGTGCCCGGCGTTAGACCCATGTCCAAAATATGCTGTCGGAGTGCCTGATCGTCCGATGCCACCGATGCGACAACGGCGTCCTTTCCAATCTCGAGTGTATCGAGCTTCACGTCCGTGTTCCTCCCCCGGCGCCCACAGGGCGTTGTATTTATGTTCACCATGGCTAACCGTTTGCCATGGCTAACCAATTGTAACCATGCATGATAGCGCGAACACACAACGACGTTCAATCGACAGATTGCTGCAAGGAACGTCCCCAAGTGCCGGCACAAAAGGAACGTCCCCGAGTGCCAAGTGCCGCAAGAGTGTCCCTTTCGACTAGTCGCTTAAGAACGTCCCCAATGACTACCTACGCCAAGCCCTTGACAGCTAGGACGATGCCGATGTCTTGGAACCGACAGCGAAAGCCCGCCAGGGCGAGCAAGGTGCCTTGAAACGAGGCGGCATTGACCTTCTGGTCATGCCGCCGAAGTTGAAAGGCAGATTGCCGCCCTGGCGGGCTTGCAGCGTCAAGTGGTTACGGCGTTTGGTAAAACGCCGTAACTAAAACCCGTGGCGCTCCAGGAAGCGGAAGGCTAGGCGAATCCAAGGGCGGACTGCCACCTGTTTGTCCTCGTTGTCGACCGCGGTGTTGGCGTTGCCGAGCGAAAGGCCGTGACCACCCTGGTCAAAGACGTGCATCTCGCATGCAACGCCCTCCTCGGCCATGCGCTGCGCAAACGGGTAGACCTGCGCGATCGGCGCCGTCTTGTCGTCGGACACGCCCCACACAAAGGTCGGTGGCATCTGACGCGAAACATGCGTGGTGGGGCAGATGTCGGCCAGATGCTCGTCAGTTGCCTCGCCGCCCGTCACCATCGACAGGTAGTCGTTGAGCAAATCGCGTCCCGTCTTGCCGCCCGTCTTGGGCACGCGCAGGTCGATGCGCGGGTCGCGCGTCTGCATGTCGCGCACATAGGCAAAGTCGAGCAGCGGATAGCCCAGCACCACGGCATCGGGACGAATGTCGTCCGGACGCGCCCCTGCCAAGCCCGCGAAGGGACCAGTCTTCCATTGCGTTGCCAGCGAAGCACAGATCATGCCGCCCGCCGAGAATCCCACGACGCACACACGCTTAGGATCGACATGCCACTCGTCGGCGTTGGCGCGCACCGTGGCGACCATCTTGGCAAGATCTGCCTGGGGGTGCGGAAAGCTCACGTCACCCGTAGAACTCGTGACATAGTTGAGCACAAAGGTCTGGTAACCGTGATCCAAAAACGCAAACGCCACCGGGTCCTGCTCGTGCGGAGCGATATGCGTAAACCCGCCTCCGCCGCAGATGATCACCGCGGGGCGGCGGCCATTGGGCTTGTCGGGCAGCGGCTCGGCACCCAAATACGTAAACGTCGCCGGATATTCCTCGGTCGGCTCCTCGCCCCACAGCGCATGGTTCTCAACAATCATATGTGCTCCCTTCGCGCAAATTATGCGCCCTTGTTTTTCGCCTTCAAGCGTACCCCACTTGAACCCGTGGCGCAGAAACACTCCGGCAATAAGTTTCCCTTCAACTGATATATCACATAATCCCAGTTCAGAGGTATCGTTGAGCAGCGTAAAATAGGGGCGTTGACCAAGCCGCGAAACACATGCGAAACGTTTCCGGCAAACCAAACGCGCGATATGCGCCTATTTAAGTTGGAGGCAACTATGGGTCTGCTCGATTCGCTTAAGTCCACCTTCACCTCGACCGGCGAGGCGTCCGTTCCGCCCGCAGCAAGCTTCGCTACCCGCGAAGGCGTCATCTACGCCCCCGTCAACGGCGTGCTCGTCAACCTGGACGAGGTTCCCGACGAGACGATCGCCTCGGGCATGCTTGGCCAGGGCTATGGCATCGAGCCCATTACCGGCACCATCTATGCGCCCGCCAACGGCCGCATCGGCGCCACCACTGTCACCAACCACTCCATCGGCATGATCACCGAGGACGGTCTTCGCGTGTTCATCCATGTTGGCCTGGGCACCGTGGAAATGAACGGCAAGGGTTTTGCCCGCTTTGTCGAGATGGGCGATGTGGTCAAGGCAGGCCAGCCGCTCATCAGCTTCGACCGCGAGGCCATTAAGGCCGCTGGTCACGAGGACATCGTGACCGTCATCGTCTCCGAGCTCGATCGTCTTAAGAGCATCGACCATGTCGGCGAGTCCGGAACGCTTATCGGCGGCAACCCGCTCGTCAAGCTTGGCGACCCGCTGCTGGTAGCCAAGACCAAGTAGCCAGGCCCCGCACCACACAGCCAAAAGGCACCTCGTCGAGCGCCCACGACCATTAGGCCGCGGGCGCTTTTCGTTTGAAAAACCATCCCGCCAATGCCTTATCTGTATAGCCCAAATGAGCCGAGCTGCTAGAATATCGAACTGTATGGATAACTATCATTCAACCGTTATGGGAGGATACGTGAACCGCACCAAAATCGCGCAGCTCTATGCCGATGCCGAGTCGCTCGGCGGCCAAACCGTCACCGTCGCCGGCTGGGTCAAGTCCGTCCGCGACATGAAGAACTTTGGCTTTGTTACGCTCAACGACGGCAGCTGCTTCCGCGACCTGCAGGTCGTCATGAACCGCGAGGCACTCGACAACTACGACGAGATCGCACATCAAAACGTCTCGGCCGCACTCATTTGCACCGGCACCGTCAAACTGACCCCCGATGCACCCCAGCCTTTCGAGCTTTCTGCCACTTCCATCGAGGTCGAGGGCACGAGCGCCCCGGATTACCCGCTGCAGAAGAAGCGCGCAACCGTCGAGTTCCTGCGCACCCAGCAGCACCTGCGCCCGCGCACCAACCTGTTCCGCGCCGTGTTCCGCATCCGCTCTGTCGCGGCTGCCGCCATCCACCGCTTCTTCCAGGAGCAGGGTTTTGTCTACGTCAACACCCCCATCATCACCACGAGTGACTGCGAAGGCGCCGGCGAGATGTTCCGCGTGACCACGCTCGACCCCAAAAATCCGCCCCTCACCGAGTCCGGCGAGGTCGACTGGAGCCAGGACTTCTTTGGCAAGCATGCGAACCTCACCGTGTCCGGCCAGCTCAATGCCGAGAACTTTGCCATGGCCTTTGGCGACGTGTACACCTTTGGTCCCACCTTCCGCGCCGAGAACTCCAACACCACGCGCCACGCCGCCGAGTTTTGGATGATCGAGCCCGAGATGGCCTTTGCCGACCTTAACGACTACATGGACAACGCCGAGGCCATGCTCAAGTACGTCCTCAAGGACGTTATGGCAACCTGCCCCGACGAGCTCAATATGCTCAACAAGTTTGTGGACAAGGGTCTGCTCGAGCGCCTGGACCATGTCGCCAACTCCGACTTTGCCCGCGTTACCTACACCGAGGCCGTCGAGATCCTGGAGCAGGCAGTCGCTGCTGGCCACCAGTTTGATTACCCCGTCAGCTGGGGCATCGACCTGCAGACCGAGCACGAGCGCTTCCTGACCGAGGAGCACTTTAAGCGCCCTACCTTCGTGACCGACTACCCGGCCGAGATCAAGGCGTTCTACATGCGCATGAACGAGGACGGCAAGACCGTCGCCGCCGCCGACTGCCTGGTTCCCGGTATCGGCGAGATTATCGGCGGCTCCCAGCGCGAGGAGCGCCTGGATCTGCTCGAGGCCCGCATCAAGGACCTGGGCATGAATCCCGAGCAGTACAAGTACTACCTTGACCTGCGCCGCTACGGTTCCTGCAAGCACGCCGGCTACGGTCTGGGCTTCGAGCGCTTGGTCATGTATCTGACCGGCGTGGGCAACATCCGCGACGTCCTGCCGCACCCGCGCACCGTGGGCAACGCCGACTTCTAATCGTCGGACGCTAGCTCGCGTCGCCACACGCCAACGCTCATCGCATAAGCGTCTCTCGACATCGGTCGAGAGACGCTTTTTTCAACAGCATCCGTCAAGCTTTTGGCAAGTTTTTGGTCAGTCGAGCAGGGCTGTTGAAAACTCGACCCGCCGTTTGCCGACGACTACCGACCGCCCAGAGCGCCCTGCGCCCCTGGGAAAGCCCCACGTCCTAGGCTCCATACCGTCGCCACCCAAAACGGAAAGGACGTGGGCACCATGACCGAAGCCGCTGTTGAAACCTACGACACCACGACGAGAGGCGCCGCCTCGATGGCAGCCTATCGCGCCGTTCGAATCCTGCAACTATTAAGCGAAAACACCGGCGAGGACAAGGCCATGCTTTCCGATGAGTTGATCCAGCGCCTCGCCCATCCCGACGACCCCGCCCGCATGCCCATCTCGGCGGCGCGGCGCAGCATCTACACCGCCATCTCCGCGCTTCGCCATGCCGGATACGAAATTGAGTACAAACGCGGCGTGGGCTACAAACTTCTTACCCGCCCGCTCACCGATGAAGAGATCATCCGGCTCCACGGTATGGTCATGCGCAACCGCTCCACGCCTATCGCTATCCGCAAGCGCATGGCGCAGCACTTAGTTGCCATGGCGAGCGCCGACGTTCGCGGCTACCTCGATACACCCGAACCCGCTCCAAGCGCAGACAGCAAGGCTACCAAGGCAACACGCACGCCCATCAAGCGCATCGACACGTGCGAGCTCGTCGAGCAGGCCATCGACCACGGAACCACGGTGAGTTTTGATATTTCGAGCGTCACGACACGCGGCGAAACCGAAGCAGCACGGATGACACTCCGCCCCTTTGCCATCAGGCAGCGCGATGGCATCTCGTATCTGCTGGGAACGGTCTACGACGCCCGAGGCACCGACGATACGCTGCGCACCGTCGAGATCGCCCGTATGAGAAACGTCAGCACGCGCCTGCTCGACGGCAAGAAGCTCTTCGCCGCCCTGGACGAGGACGACGCCTCCTCCGCCGCATAAGACCCTCCGCCGCCCATTCGACTACCCGTACCGCCCATCCGATTCTGTATTAAAAAACCCGCCAGGCTGTTGTAAAAATGGGCATCAGCGCTACTATAGTTCCACTTGCACTTTGTCCCAGTGCAGTGTTTCCAGCCATTTTTATACTGGGGGTAATGATATGAAGGACATCACCATCAGCCGCAGGAGCCTTCTGGTCTCCGCCGGCCTGCTCGCGCTCGCCCCGCTCGCCGGATGCGGCGGCAACTCTGGTTCCGGCTCTGCTGCCGCCGGTTCCGACTACACCATCGGCGTTCTGCAGCTCACCGAGCACTCCGCACTCGATGCCGCCAACGACGGCTTTGTCAAGGCCATCAAGGAGAGCGGCCTTAAGGTCAAGATTGACCAGAAGAACGCCCAGAACGACCAGTCCACGTGTAAGTCCATTGCCGACAAGTTTGTGGGCGACAACGTCAACCTGATTTATGCCATCGCCACACCCGCCGCGCAGGCTGCCGCCGGCGCCACGGCCGATATCCCCATCGTGGGCTGTGCCATCACCGACTACGCCGCCTCCGGCCTGGTACAGGACAACGACAAGCCGGGCACCAACGTCACGGGCGCTTCCGACCTCACCCCGGTCGCCGAGCAGCTCGAGATGATGCAGAAGGTCCTGCCCGACGTAAAGAAGGTCGGCCTACTCTACTGCACCGCCGAGTCCAACTCCGACGTCCAGATCAAGGCCGCCAAGAAAGAGCTCGACAAGCTGGGCCTCGAGTACACTGACTTCACCGTCTCGAGCTCCAACGAGATTCAGTCCGTCGTCGAGTCTGCCGTGGGCAAGGTCGACGCGCTGTACTCCCCCACCGACAACACCATCGCCGCGGGTGCCTCGCAGGTCGGCCAGATCTGCAAGGAGAACAAGCTCCCCTTCGTGACTGGCGAGGAGGGCATGTGCAAGGCCGGCGGCCTGTTCACCCTCTCCATCAACTACGAGGATCTGGGCTACGCCGCAGGCGAGATGGCCGTCAAGATCCTGAAGGGCGAAGCCAAGCCCGAGGACATGGCGATCAAGCACCTCTCAAGCAAGGACCTGGTCGTCGTCAAGAACGACGAAATGGCCGAGGCCCTGGGCATCGACCTTTCCGCCCTGGACGCGTAATGCCATACGCAGCATGCGTCTAGAGCCCGTGCTCGCGCTTTAGCCGCGTTATTCAATATCTGAGCCACAGGGGCGGGCGCTGTAGACCGGCGTCCGCCCTGCTTGTTTCAGGTAAAACAAAACGTCTGTCCGTAACTCTTCTATGCATTGTTACCGCTATTATGGTGAATCACGTGTCCACCCTATCCTAGGAGGTATGAAGCATGCTCATTGCATTGCAGGGCGCCGTTTCGCAGGGCGTCCTCTGGGGCATTATGGTGCTTGGCGTGTTTATCACGTTCCGCCTGCTCGACATTCCCGATATGACCTGCGACGGCAGCTTTGCCCTCGGCGGCTGCGTCTGCGCTGTGCTCATCGTCAATAACAACGTCGACCCGCTGTTCGCCGTGCTGGCCGGTATGTGCGCCGGCGCCATCGCGGGCGCCGTCACGGGCATTCTGACCACCGTCTTTGAGATTCCCGCGATCCTCGCCGGAATCCTCACCCAGATCAGCCTGTGGTCCATCAACCTGCGCATCATGGGCAAATCCAATACGCCCATTCTTGCCAAGGGCACCGTGTTTTCGGCCGTCAGCAATATGACCGGCCTGCCGCAGTCCACCGTTGCCATCATCTTGGGCATCCTGCTCGCCGTGGCTATCGTTGCCATCCTGTATTGGTTCTTTGGCACCGAGATTGGCTCGGCGCTGCGCGCCACCGGCAACAACGAGTACATGATCCGCGCCCTGGGCGTCAACACCAACTCCACCAAGATGATCGCCCTCGTGCTCTCCAACGCCCTCATCGGCCTTTCGGGCGCGCTCATCTGCCAGAGCCAAAAGTATGCCGACATTGGTATGGGCACCGGTGCCATCGTTATCGGTCTTGCCGCCATTGTTATCGGTGAGGTGCTCGGCCGTCTGCTGCCCGGCGGCCTCACGCAGTTTAGCGTCCGTCTTGCCTCCGCCGTCTTTGGCTCCGTGGTGTACTTCCTTATCCGCGCCATCGTGCTGCAGTTGGGCATGGACGCCAACGACATGAAGCTGCTTTCCGCCGTAATTGTCGCTGTGGCCCTGTGCGTACCCGTGGTTTGGGAGCGCTATAAGCTCCGCAGCTCCTACACGAAGGGAGATGAGGCAGATGCTTAAGCTCTCGCACGTCAAGAAGACCTTTAACAAGGGCACCGTCACCGAGAAGCGCGCGCTCACCGGCGTCGACCTCACCCTGAATGACGGCGACTTTGTAACCGTGATCGGCGGCAACGGCGCCGGCAAGTCCACGCTGCTCAACATGATCGCCGGCGTGTACCCGCTCGATTCGGGCGTTATTGAGCTCGACGGCACCGACATCTCGCGCCTGAGCGAGTCGCAGCGCGCCAAGTACCTGGGCCGCGTGTTTCAGGACCCCATGCGCGGTACCGCTGCCGACATGCAAATCGCCGAGAACCTGGCCCTCGCCAAGCGTCGCGGCCAGCGTCGCGGCCTTTCGTGGGGCGTCACCAAGGCCGAGAAAGATGAGTACGTTGAGCTGCTCAAGCGCCTGGACCTTGGTCTGGACACGCGTCTCAACGCCAAGGTCGGCCTGCTCTCGGGCGGCCAGCGCCAGGCACTCACCCTGTTGATGGCCACGCTCACCAGGCCGCGCCTGCTGCTGCTCGACGAGCACACCGCGGCCCTCGACCCCAAGACGGCCTCTAAGGTGCTTAACCTGACCGAGGAGATCGTCGACGAGAACCACCTGACCACGCTCATGGTCACGCACAACATGAACGACGCCATCCGTCTGGGCAACCGTCTGATCATGATGCACGAAGGCCACGTGATCTACGACGTGGCGGGCGATGAGAAGAAGTCGCTCACCGTAGCCGACCTGCTGCAGAAGTTCGAGGAGGTCTCGGGAGGCGAGCTCGCCAACGACCGCATGCTGCTGAGCTAAAACCTGCCAAAAAAGGGACAGGTTTATTTTGGTAGGTTTTATCTGCGCAAACGTCAAAACCGCCGCAAAGGGACAGACGCCCTTGCGGCGGTTTTCGCATATTATGTCGATAATCCAGCGTCAGCAGGAACTACTGGTTAAGGACTAAGGAAACTGCCACGAGAAGCTCTCTTCCCCGTCTCGCCTTGACCGCCGCACTCCTTGCCGGCGTGCTCGCCGGCGCCCCAGCTTACGCCACCGCGGCCACCCCATCTCAAGTTATCGGCCCGTCCGATGTGACCGGACGGGCTTCTTGGTGGGTATCATGGTTGGACGATCATTAGGAGGTTTTCCCTACATGGAATTGTTTGAGCCGATTCTTCATTTCTTTGCACAACGATGGGTCCACAACATCATCTGGGCCGTCATCTTGGCGATAGGCACCGCCGTCGCCGCCGAGGTCGTATCCAAGACCCTGAACCATCTGCTTAACCGTGACGATAACCCGCTTCCGGCATCAAGTATCTTCATCAACATCGCGCGCGCCGTCATCTGGATGATTGGCGGCAGCTTTATCCTCGACAACTGCTTTGGCATTAACGCAAACGCGCTCGTCGCCGCTCTTGGCGTCGGCGGCATCGCCATCTCGCTCGGCTTTCAGGACACGCTGTCAAACCTTATCGGCGGCATGCAAGTGACCTTTATGGGCATCATCAAACCCGGCGACAATATCGAGGTCGGCGGCGTATCCGGCGTGGTCCAAGACATCACTTGGCGTCATACAACGATTGAGGATGCCTGTGGACAGACCATCATTGTGCCCAACTCCAACATCTCCAAGAACACGCTCGTGCATTTGATGCCCTTTGGACGCGTGGCCGTGCCCGTTGCTGTAAAGGACACGTCTAAGTGGGCTTCCCTTGACGTGCTGGCAGACGAGCTCACGAGCGCAACCAAAACGGCCGTCTCGCCCATCTCGGGCTTTGACAAAGAGCCCTACGTGCTCTTTAGCGAAATCGGCGACTTTGGCATCAAAGGAAAGATCATCTTTATCGTCAGCGACGACAGCACCACTTTCACCGCTGCCGACGCCTGCATCCGCGCCATCGCCCCCATCATCGCCTAAACCACCGCAAAGGGGTCAGGCATCTTTGTAGTGGTTTTCATTCGTGGTACCATGGTTCATATAGTTGTTTAAACGACTAAGGGAGCAACATTATGGAAGAGGCCTATCGTCAAGCACGCAAGCGCGGCGAGCAAGGACGTCGACGCGCCATTAGCCAAAGCGAGCATCCATACCTTACGGACCTCGATAGCTTGGTTGCTCAGCTCCCCTTAGGTCAGCGAGTGAGCGTCGGCCTGCGGGATATTCCGCTCGAAATGGTCGTCGGCACGGTCACCAAGGGCCGTCAGCCCGCCTTTTCATGCAACTTTATGCCCCTGCTGCCGTTTAACACCGAGTTCGCCCGCAAGTGGTCCAACCTCTACGACATCCAGGTAACCGAGGGCTATCGCGACCCCATCATCGTCACCGAGTTCATGCATCGGTTCTATGTCCAGGAAGGCAACAAACGCGTCAGTGTCCTCAAATTCCTGGACGCTCCAACGGTTTCGGCCAGGGTCACCCGTCTCTACCCCGGCACATGGGATTCCGTCGAAAGCCGCCTGTACGGTGAATTCTGCGCGTTTTGGCGCGTCTGCCCCCTATACGAGATCGAGTTCTCGCGTGAGGGAAGCTACGAGACGCTCGCCAAGATGCTCGGTCAGAATCTTATCGAAAAATGGCCGCAGAAAAAGGTCGACTACCTACGCCACACCTTCCTGCTCTTTAAGCGCGCCTACCTTCGCGCAGGCGGCGACCACCTGGACATTACGCCTGCCGACGCCATGCTCGTCTACCTCAATGTGTACAACCAGGACCGCCTGCTGGATACGCCGACGGATATCGTCGTAAACCGCCTGTGCAAGATTTGGCGCGAGCTGGTCATTGCCGGCAAAAATGACGAGGACAAGGTCGATCTTGTCGAAGCGCCGAGCGTCGATGAGGAGGAGTCGCCCACCAAGTCCACCTCCGGCGTGCTCAACTTCTTTATGGGCAAGACTGTCTATTCGACGGCCAACCCCCTGCGCATCGCCTTTATCCATGAGTTCCCCTGTGCGGCGTCGAGCTGGGACAGTCTGCACGACCAAGGACGCCAGTATCTCGATGAGCACTTTGACGGTATCGTGCGCACCGAGGCGTTCGAGGACTGTCACGATCCGGACGTGTTCTACGCCGCCGTGAAAACGGCTGTCAAACATGGAGACAACGTCATCTTCTCGACCTCGCACCGCCTGATGGAATACACGCTCAGAGCTGCCGTTGAGTATCCCCAGGTTCGGTTCCTCAACTGCTCTATCGGCCTTCCCCACCAAAGCGTCCGTTCGTACTTTGGCAAGATGTACGAGGCCAAGTTCCTCCTGGGCGCCCTTGCCGCCAGCATGGCAGACAACCATCGCATCGGCTACCACGCGTCGGTCTTCGCATCCGGCGCGCTCAGCGAGATCAATGCCTTTGCCATCGGTGCCTCGCTGCTCGACCCCCGCGCGCAAATTATCCTCACCTGGGGCGATGTACCCGCCGGCGGTCTTGCCGAGGCCATGTGCCGCGAAGGCGTGAGCGTCATGACCGGCGCTGACATGTCAAAGTCGCTCGAAGACCCTACGGCCTACGGACTCCACCGCCTGGTCGATGGCAAGGTTTCCGGCATCGCCATGCCGGTATGGAACTGGGGCCGTTACTACGAGCTCATCGTTCGCAGCCTTCTGCACGGCACGTGGGACGAGACCAGCGATGACAACCAAGTGCGCGCCGTCAACTACTGGTACGGCATGAGCTCTGGCGTTATCGACATCCGTTACGCTCCGGGCCTACCCTACCAGACGCGCAAACTCGTGCAGTTGCTCCGTAACGGCATTGTTGAGGGATCCATCAACCCCTTTGGCGGCGAGCTCCACAGCCAGAACGGCGTGGTACAGATCGAAGGCTTCCCTCCGCTGCCGAGCACGCAGATTGTCGAGATGAATTGGCTGGCGGATAACGTGGTAGGCACCATTCCGCAGCTCGACGATGAGCCGAAAGTCCCTGCCCTATGAAAATCCTTGCCATAGCCGATACCGAAGAACGATGCCTTTGGGAGTGCTTTCGCAAGGAACGCTTTGAGGGCGTCGACCTGATTTTGTCCGCCGGCGATCTGGACCCGGACTATCTTGAGTTTTTGGTTACGGTCATCAACAAACCGCTCATCTACGTGCGTGGCAATCACGATGACCGCTACGCACGTCATGCACCGGGCGGATGTATCTGCGTAGAAGACAGCGTGTACACGTACCGAGGGATTCGCATTGCGGGCCTTGGCGGGTCCATGCGTTATCGCGACGGCGCCAACATGTACACCGAACGAGAGATGTCCAAGCGTATGCGTAAGCTGTCGCGTAAGGTTAGGATGGTCGGCGGGTGCGACATTCTGCTTACCCATGCACCCGCCGCCGGTATGGGTGATCTGGACGATCTGCCGCATCGAGGATTCGAGTGTTTTAACACAGCACTCGAATCCTGGAATCCCGACTACATGGTGCACGGGCATGTGCACCAAAGCTACGGTTGCGATTTTCAGCGCGAGCGTCAGCATGTGTGTGGAACGACGATCATCAACGCCTGCGGCTATACGCAGTTTGAGCTCGACCAGACGCACTACCCCATCCGCGGCTGGCAAGCAGCTTGGCTCAACTCACAAACCATGCGCCGCGAGCTCAAACGCCACGAAGCCATCGAGTCCTCTACCGCCAGAACACCCTGGTAACCACCTTTAAGGCTTGACGCTGCGCCGGCCCCAAGCACCCCATCTCGCCCCTCAAGCCGTCGCTCGCGTACCAAAGTACGCGTCGCTCCTCTTTCGGGACGACCTGGGGCACTTGGAACCGGCTCGCTGCGATGCCATAACATTGACGCCAAAGTGCCAAAACCACCACAAAGGTGCCTGTCCCCTTTGTGGTGGTTTTGGCCCGAGATAGCAAGAAACCCGGTCCTGCACAAGGCAGAACCGGGTTTCTTTAGCAATGCTTGCTGTACTCAGGCAGTAACTAGCAGTTACTCAGCCAGGAAGTCACGCTGGACAGCGGGATCGACCTTGACTCCAGGGCCCATGGTGGAAGACACGGAGATGGACTTGACGTACTTGCCCTTAGCAGAAGAGGGCTTGACGCGCAGAATCTCGGTGTACAGGGCAGCGTAGTTCTCGACGAGCTGCTGCTCAGAGAAGGACTTCTTGCCCAGGGGCACGTGGCAGATGCCGTAGCGGTCGGCGCGGTACTCAACGCGGCCGGCCTTGAGCTCGGAGACCATCTTGGCGACGTCCATGGTCACGGTGCCGAGCTTGGGGTTCGGCATGAGGCCACGGGGACCAAGGATCTTACCGATGCGGCCAACCTTGGCCATCATGTTCGGCGTAGCGATAGCGGCGTCGAAGTTGATCTCGCCCTTCTGAATCTGGGCGACAAGCTCGTCGGAACCGATGATGTCGGCGCCGGCAGCCTCAGCCTCACGGGCCTTCTCGCCCTCGGCGAAGACGGCAACACGAACGGTCTTGCCGGTGCCGTGGGGCAGGGAGATGGAACCACGGATGTTCTGGTCAGCCTTACGAGTATCGATGCCCAGACGGAAGTGAGCCTCGACGGTCTCGTCGAACTTGGCGGTGTCGAGCTCCTTGATGAGCTTGGCAGCCTGAAGGGGGGTGTAGAGCGTGGCGCGGTCGATCTTCTCGGCAGCGTCGTTATAGCTCTTACCATGCTTAGCCATGTGCATTACCTCCTGTGGTTAAACGGGCGTGAGCCCTCCCACATCGTATCGTGTGCCCTATTGCACACATTTAACGGGCGCCCCGGTCGGAGCACCCGCCGTTACCATAAGAAATCGCTACTCAGCGATGGTGACGCCCATGGAACGGGCGGTACCGGCGATGATCTTCTTGGCGGCGTCAATGTCGTTGGCATTGAGGTCCGGCATCTTGATCTCGGCGATCTTGGTGAGCTGCTCCTGGGAGAGCTGACCAACCTTGTCAGCCTGGGGCTTAGCGGAACCAGACTTGAGGTTCAGCTCCTTCTTGATAAGGTGAGCCGCCGGCGGGGTCTTGGTGATGAAGGAGAAGGACTTGTCCTCGTAGACAGAGATCTCAACGGGGATGATGTCACCCTTCTTGTCCTGCGTCTCGGCGTTAAAGGCCTGGCAGAACTGCATGATGTTCACGCCAGCAGCGCCCAGGGCGGGGCCGACGGGAGGAGCAGGGTTTGCTGCACCAGCAGGAATCTGGAGCTTAATGACGTTGGCAACCTTCTTCTCAGCCATGGTCATTCCTTTCGAATCACGAGTGTGAAGTACTTGCTATATCGTAAGCACGCACGTGTTAGAAGCACTCCTGAGATGAGCAGTCACAGAAGAAGCACGCTCGCGCGAACGGACGAAAACTTAAGCGATGACAGCGACCTGGTTAAAGTCGAGCTCGACCGGCGTCTCGCGGCCAAAGATCATCAGCGTGACCTTGAGCTTGCCAGCCTCGGTGTTAACCTCGGAGACCTTGCCATCAAAGTCGGTAAGCGGGCCATCGGTGACGCGGACGGACGTACCGACCTCAATATCAACCGAGGTGCGCTTGGGCGAATCGCCCTTACCGGGACGACGAGTCATCTTGTTGTACTCGTCGCGGGAAAGCGGAGCGGGCTTGCCGTTGCCGCCTAGGAAACCGGTGACGCCAGGCGTGTTACGAACACACGTCCAAGCATCATCATCCATCTCCATGCGGACAAGGACATAACCCGGGAAAATCTTGGAATCCTTGGTCTCACGCTTGCCACCCTCTTTAATCTCGGTGACACGCTCCATAGGAATCTCGATATCAAAGATACGGTCCTGCATGCCCATAGTCTCGATTCGATGCTCGAGATCGGACTTAACACGGTTCTCGTATCCAGAGTAAGTGTGAACGACGTACCAACGCTTAGACATGGTTTAGCCCCTCAATCCAGAGAACAGAGCAAGAGCCTCGCCAAAGCCAGCATCGAGCAGAGCGATGACGACGCCGACGACGATCAGAGAAGCGCAAACGACGACCGAGTAGTTCACGAGCTCCTTCTTATCGGGCCACGTGACACGCTTCATCTCGGACTTGACCGAAGCGAAATACTTCTTGGTGCGGGCGAAGAAACCAGGCTTCTCGTTCTTCTTGGACTTCGCAGCCTTCTCGTTCTTCTTGGCAACGGCCTTCTTGGCCTCAACCTTGGAGTTGGCGGCAGCGTTGTTGGCAGGCGCCTGCTGCTGAGCCTTCTTCTTGTTCTTCTTGTTGGCCATTTGGGTTACCTCCGCGCAATGCGCTTATACATGAGTAAACCGTAAGCCCCCAATTGGGAGCTTACGGAATAATGACTGGCACGCCAGGAAGGACTCGAACCCTCAACACTCGGTTTTGGAGACCGATGCTCTACCAATTGAACTACTGGCGTATGTGACTAGAGACTAGCGAGTCTCTTTGTGCAGCGTGTGGTGACGGCACCAGGGGCAATACTTCTTGATCTCCATACGATCAGGCATGGTCGACTTGTTCTTGGTGGTCGTATAGTTGCGGCGCTTGCACTCAGTGCACGCAAGAGTAACTAGAGTACGCATGTATCCTGAACCTTTCATTTCCGCCCCGTACGGGCACGAGTTGTTACTTTATCAGCTCCACGTAAGTGCTGTCAATGAAAACCTCGAGTCAATTGGTTCTCGGTGGATCCATTCATATTTGGAACACATCAATGAAGCCATCGAGATCTAATCGACGGTGCATCCAGGACCATTGTCGATCCTCTCGACACCAGCAACGGCTCAATATCCATTGCAGAAAAGAACCCGGCACCCATATAAGTGCCGGGTTCTCTAAGTCAGCTATATCAAAGAGCTAATTTACTCAATGATCGTGGAGACGATGCCCGAACCGACGGTGTGGCCACCCTCGCGGATAGCGAAGCGCAGGCCCTCCTCCATGGCGATCGGGTGGATGAGGTCGCCCTCGATGGTGATGTGGTCACCAGGCATAGCCATCTCGGTGCCCTCGGGGAGCTTGACCGTACCGGTAACGTCGGTGGTACGGAAGTAGAACTGAGGACGATAACCATCGAAGAACGGGGTGTGACGGCCGCCCTCCTCCTTGGTCAGAACGTAGATCTCACCGGTGAACATGGTGTGCGGGGTAACCGAACCGGGCTTGCAGAGAACCTGGCCGCGCTCGATGTCCTCGCGCTTGATGCCGCGGAGCAGCAGACCGACGTTGTCGCCAGCCTCGCAGAAGTCCATGGACTTACGGAACATCTCGATACCGGTAACGACGGTGTTCTGGGTATCCTTGATGCCGACGATCTCGACGGGCTCGTTGAGCTTGAGCTCACCGCGCTCGACACGGCCGGTAGCAACGGTACCACGGCCGGAGATGGTCATAACGTCCTCAACGGCCATCAGGAAGGGGAGGTCGTTGTTACGAGCAGGCGTCGGGATGTACTCGTCGACGGCCTTCATGAGCTCGCGGATAGCGTCCATCCACTTGGCGTCGCCCTCGAGAGCGCCCAGAGCGGAACCACGGATGACGGGAATGTCGTCGCCGGGGAAATCGTACTCGGAGAGGAGCTCACGGGTCTCCATCTCGACGAGGTCGATGAGCTCGTCATCGTCGACCATGTCGCACTTGTTCAGGAAGACGACGATGTAGGGAACGCCGACCTGACGGGCGAGCAGGATGTGCTCGCGGGTCTGAGCCATGGGGCCGTCGGTAGCGGCGATGACCAGGATAGCGCCGTCCATCTGAGCAGCACCGGAGATCATGTTCTTGACGTAGTCAGCGTGGCCCGGGCAGTCAACGTGAGCGTAGTGACGGGCAGCAGTCTCGTACTCGACGTGGGAGACGGAGATCGTAATGCCGCGCTCGCGCTCCTCGGGAGCCTTGTCGATGTTCTCGAACGCAGTGAAGTCAGCCTTGCAGCCCTCGGTCTCGGAGAGAACCTTGGTGATGGCAGCGGTCAGCGTGGTCTTGCCGTGGTCGACGTGACCAATGGTGCCGATGTTAACATGCGGCTTAGTGCGCTCAAACTTCTCTTTGGCCATAAAGCCCTCCTCTTAACAGGTCGTCCCCGGACGGGACTTTGCCTTTATACCATAGTGGCCTCTCAACATACTATTGAGAAGCCACCGTGTTACCTATGGTAGCGGTGACTGGATTCGAACCAGTGACGCCACGGGTATGAACCGTGTGCTCTAACCAACTGAGCTACACCGCCGGATGGAGCCTGCAACCAGACTTGAACTGGTGACCTCTTCGTTACCAACGAAGTGCTCTACCGACTGAGCTATACAGGCACTTGACGGGTGGGAGCTATAGGATTCGAACCTATGTAGGCAGAGCCAACGGGTTTACAGCCCGTCCCCATTAACCACTCGGGCAAACTCCCAATCGTTCAAGTATCCGCAGGTCCTTTGGTCTTTTGGACCGCCGCCCCCGCGAACGAAGAAGATAATACGATGCCACCTTGGTGGCTGTCAACGAAAACCTCTAGATACACGGTGCCGGGCGTATCTATATAGCCGTGACCTGCGGTTTTATTGAGTTTGGATATGAAGGACGGTGGATTTGGCTACGCTTGTGACATTTCACGAGGGAACACTTTGTCACGGTGGAGTACATCTGCAGCATCGACCTTCGATACCGACCCTCTTGCACTATTACATAGGTCACGATCGTGCTTCCACGGCACGTTCAAGCGTGGATAATCTCCCGCTTTTAGCGCGGCTCTAAGCCCAAAGCGGAGATTATCCACGCTCATTCTCCAGACGGGAGAACTATAGAGCCGCTACTGCTCGGGCCAGACCAAAGTAGACCCATAGAGCGGCTCCCCCTTGGTGCAGGGGTAGCGACTCAAGTAACACGACGATAGCAAGTCGAAGAAATAGGTCATGGCGTATTTCGAATAAACGCCGAGTCGGTCAATTCCGTTTCCCGCATTACCAAGACGATATACACGGTCAAAAGACCTCGATTTGTCATCGTTGCTAAACGCAGTAATTAGAATCTTCCTGCCCGAACGGCAATCAAGATACTCACGCGCCTGGGACGCAAATAGCCCGGAGACCGATACGAGAATTATCAATGACTGCGAAGCGTCTCCCATGTTTTTCAATTCCGCGACGTTAGCCCCAGCAACTATGCGAACTATCTTGCCCGCATAAAACATTTCCTGCTGAAATCGTACGAGATTGGCGCTCACATTATTGGTGCACCAGATTTCAACGTTTTTATGGCCATCAATTTCGTCGGCAAGGTGCTTAATAGCGATATCGGACACGCCGCTTTCAACCTCAGCGAACATCTCGATCATGCGAACGTCGAGCTCTGCCCTGTACTCCTCGTAGCCAAATTCCTCCTCTCGATGGCTTAAGTCGCTTGGAAAGACTGATTGAGTAAATGATTCTTTCAAATCGCTAAGAGACTGGTAGCCCAATCGATTGCAGAAACGACGAACAGCGGAACGGGTCACGAATGCATCGCGGGTTATTGTGGCAACATTGATTTCGCTCGAACGCCTAATGTGAGCGATGAGATATCGAGCGATGGCGGCATCGTTTGACCCAAACTCGCTGTTGATGATGGAGCTAATGCGATTGAGCACATCGAAGTCATTGATATTCACGTGATCCCTCTTTCCGCTCTCCTCGAAATCATAGTTCATTTATTGAATCAAACAGCTTTGGTCGTTCTCCTATGATTCAAATCAGTTGACGTCATCTTAATCGTAATTCCGCCACACGTATCCACCGTGTTGAATGATGGAAAGGGGATTCATGGGCAACGTGAACAACATCCCGTTTCTCTGGGGTTCCGCCACGGCGTCTTATCAGTGCGAGGGTGCCTGGAACGAAGACGGCAAAGGCCTTGGCGAGTGGGATTTCTTTAACCACACAAGCAATAAGAACATCAACCATGTTGACGGTGATGTATCTTGCGACTTCTACCATCGCTATGAAGAAGATATCCGCATGATGAAAGAAGGCGGACAAAACACCTATCGCTTCTCTCTTTCATGGAGTCGAATCATCCCCACGGGTATCGGTGAAGTGAATGAAAAGGGTATCGATTTTTATAATCGGGTCATTGATTGCTGCCTCGAAAATGGCATAGAGCCCAACGTTACGCTGTTCCATTACGATCTGCCATTCACGCTTGCTTGCAAAGGCGGATGGCTGAACAACGATATGGCAGAGTGGTTCTGCAAATACGCCAAGATTTGCTTTGAGCGCTTTGGAGACCGCGTCAAAATCTGGGCTACCGTTAACGAGCCGCATTTCTACAGCTACTGCGTAAACATGTTGGGCAACTATCCCCCCAATCGATCGCTCGACGTTCAGTCGTACATGCAGTTTCAGTACAACCTGATGCGCGCAAGCGCACTCGCAGTCCGAGCATATCGTCAAATGGGCTACGACGGCATCATCGGCGCCGTCCACGATGGCGGCGTTGTCGAACTCGACCCGGCAACCGAGCACCCCGATGACGTATTTCGATACGCAGACTTTTTCGCCAATCGCATGATTCTGGCACCAGCACTTCAGGGTCAACTGCCGCCAGAAATGGACGAAATCCTTGAAAAACTTGGCGTCTCGCTCTATCGATCCCCAAATGACGTAGAAGAATTCAGAGACGGTAAAGTCGATTTTATTGGACTCAACGTGTATTGCCGAGAGTATGTAACCGACTGGCACGGTGGAGAGCTTGCCGTTTCGGCGAACAATAAGGGCGGTTCGAGCAAAAAGGTCGAAGGAAAATGCATTGCGCCCTTGTTTGAAAGCGCCCGCGACAGCAATGTTCCCCGCAATAAATGGGGCCGCGAAATACTCCCAAGTTGCATGTATTCAACCATCATGGATGTCCACGAGCGCTATGACGCGCCCCGCATCTTTATTACGGAAAACGGACATGGCGCCTATGAGCAACCAGACGCAGACGGAATAATCCACGATGATGACCGCATCGAGCTTCTGGGCCAGTTCATCGAGCACATGATGAGGGCTAAGCGCGACGGCGCGCGCGTTGAGGGCTACTACCTCTGGTCGACGATGGATCTGTATAGCTGGATCAACGGCTACGAAAAACGATACGGACTTGTCCATATCGACTTCGAGAACAATCTGGAGCGCACCCCCAAAAAGAGCTGGTATTGGTACCGAGACCTTATCTCGAAGTATCAGGAGCAGGAAGGTTAGGAGAAAGAGATGAAATATCAGGCAATGTCCGAAACAGTCCTAAAGGCTGTTGGCGGCAAAGAGAACATTACATCGGTAACTCATTGTGCGACGCGCCTTCGCATCGACGCACGAGACACCTCGATCATCGATCTCCAGCTCGCCAAATCGGCTGACCAGGCGCTCGGGGCAGTAGTCAGCGGTGGCCAGCTTCAGGTGATCATCGGCCCCAACGTCACCGAGGCCTACAACGACTTCCTCGACTTCGCGGGAATCGAAGTCGGCGGTGGCACGGTTGCCGACGATGCCCAAACCGCCAAAGACCTTGCAGAAGGCATTAAAAGCGGTAACACCGCCATGGGCTTGATTGAGAAATTCGGGAACGTCTCTGCACAGGTATTCATGCCCATCGTCCCGGCGCTCATCGTTGGCGGACTCATTCTTTCGATCAAGAATCTCCTGGTCAATTATTGTGGATTGAGCACCGATAGCGGAACCGCCCAGGTTCTGCTGGCGATCTTCAGCGCCTCATTTAGCTTCCTGCCCGTTTACCTCGGCTATCAGCTCGCCGCCGTCATGAAGATGCAGCCTATCATGGGCGCACTGCTGGGCGCAATCATGATTAGCTCGTCTATTAGCGGTGCTGAGGGTCTCGACTTTCTTGGCATCCCCATCCCGACGAATGACTACTCGAGCACGGTGGTGCCAATCGTACTGGGCGTTGTGTTCATGTACTTTGTTGATCGCGGTCTTCAGAAAATCATCCCCGACATTACCAAACTGTTCTTGAAGCCGCTGCTCACCATGATCATCGTCGTGCCTGTTGAGCTGATTATCCTCGGCCCCGCCGGCAGCATGATGGGCTACGCTCTGAGTGATGCCGCCACGTGGCTCATGGATAACGTGGCATTTATCGCTACTCCAATCCTTGCAGCCCTTAACCCCTATTTTGTCATGCTCGGTCTTGATAAGGCCTACATCGCGATCGAAGTTACGAGCTTGGCGCAGCTCGGCTGGGCGCCCATCATCTTTGGCTTCATCTCAAACCTCTGCATTGGCGGCACGAGTCTCGCCTTGGCAACTGCAATGAAAGGCAACAAGGAGAAGAGAGGTATGGTCACCACGGTTGCCGTCACCGCACTCTGTGGCGTAACTGAGCCCGCATTTTACGGCTGCCTCATCGAGCGTCCCCGCCTGCTTGTCGGCACAGCAATCGGCGCCCTCTGCGCGGGACTCCCTGCAGGCATCTTCGTCCTGAAGGAGTATGTTGCGGGAGCATGCCCCGGTCTTCTTTCTGCGCTGATCTTTATCGCTCCCGATGGATCCATGGGCAACTTCGTACTGGCGTGCGTTGTCGCCGTCATCGCCATCGTTGTCTCGTTCATCGCTGCACGCGTGATCATCAAGAAGAATCCCAACTATATTGAGTAGATGCCCGCTGCTTGCATTGGGGACATCCTCGGCAGACCATTAGCAAGAACCCAAGAAGTCCCTTAGGAGCTCGATTAATCCATTCGGATTCCTCAGGCACAAACGACCCCGATTCCACAATGAAATCGGGGTCGTTGTTTCTAAAGCCTTCGATAGACAATCGGTGTTTACCTTAGCTCCCTATCCAAGTTAATTATCCACGCTCGTTCTCCGGTCGGAAGATTTTCTTCTCTCGCGTGTCCAGAAATCCACGCTCGAGCAGAACATCCAGGTCCGCACCCGCCCTTGTCTCGATCTGTAACAGCAAGAGGCCTATTCCGCTTCTACATGTTACAGATCAAGATATTCCTAAAACACCCTAAGTTTCATCTCAATCTGTAACAGTTAGATGCCAAATATCGGTCTTGGTGTTACAGATTTAGACAAACTGGAGGACGAGACAAACCAAAAACGGGATGGGCGCTAACCCGATGGCGCACCACCTAAATAGAAACGGGCTCTGTCCCATATAGAGACAGAGCCCGAAACTCTCATGGAGCCAGTGACAGGAATCGAACCTGCAACCCACTGATTACAAATCAGTTGCGCTACCGTTGCGCCACACTGGCACACTTGGCGCTTTCGCGCGAAGCCAGTTAAGAATAAAGGAATTGCGGACGAGGCGCAACAGGCCACACAGCGTTATACAAATATGCAAAATCCAGCAACAACAGGTACCAGGCCCGTTCATTTCTGTCGGTTCGCCCCCAATCTCAAAACCATTCGTCAAAACGAATAGTTTTAATTACAATTGCTTTATATAAAACTATTCGTTCTAACGAAGGGTTTCGCGATGCTTACTACCAAGGAAGCAGCCGAACTGCTCGGCATCACTCCGCGCAGGGTGCAGGAGCTCATAAAAAACGGAGCACTTGAGGCCCGCAAGGCTTCTGGTGTATGGCTCATCGACAAAGACAGCGTCGATACGCGACTCCGCTCCGTGACCAAAACGGGAGGACGTCCCCGCCGCGGCCACGGTAAGAGCGAGATAGCGTTCACCCTCATGAACCGCACGTACGAAGTCGCTCAGCTGGTCTACAGTACATCGCGAAAAGACTTTACCCACATCGGTGCCGACATCGATTACGCCCACGCCCCTATTGGAGTATTTGGCCCTAATAGCCCCATATCGCTAGACTCCTTCCGCATCTGGTGGCGCGGCCGCGGTATCCCGCTCGCACGCATTGGGCTAGCCTCCCTGCTTGCAGAAGCCGCAGTCGATGTTCCCGATGAACTCGTCCAGCGAAATCTCGGCCTCTCCTTATCCGACCAGTATTGGATTAGGCCCCAAGGTTCCGGTCTCACCTGGAAGGATATCAACTTCTTCAATAACGCCTTTGATGACGTCTCGCTGTCCATTGCACCCTTTGCCCCAGAGGGAAAAGCGGCTGCCGCAAAGCCCGATAACACCTCGGACGGCAATCTTCAAAAGTACTGGACGTGCGAGGGCGAACGTCGAATTCTGCATAAGGCAGGAGCGCACCTGGACCAGGAACCTTATAACGAGCTGGTGGCGACCGCGCTCCACCGTCGCATCCTAAACGCCTGCGATTATGTGCCTTACTCGCTCGAGGGCACGGGCACTTCCGCCCTGAGCACATGCGATGTCTTCTTAACTGATGAAGAAGAGTATGTCCCTGCGTTCTATGTAAACCAGCACGCAAACGCAGATGAACGGCTAACCGACTACGAGCGATATGTAGCAAACTGCGAGGAGCTCGGGGTGACAGGCGTCAAGGATGCCCTTGACCGCATGATCGTATGTGACGACATTATTGCCAACTACGATCGTCATTGGCGCAACTTCGGCCTCGTGCGAAACGTCAACACGCTAGCCTGCAGACCTGCCCCCATCTTCGATTCGGGCTCATCGCTCTGTTGCAACATTTCTCTTGAGGAGCTTCGGGCAGGAGAGCACAGTTTTACCAGCGCACAATTTCATTCAAGCCCCGCCAAACAAATGTTGCTCGTCGAGGACATGGGCTGGTTTGACGGCGACAAACTCGAAGGCTTCGTTGACGAGGCAATCGAGATTCTGTCTAAAAACGATGCTCTAACAGCGAGACTGCCTTATCTAAAAGAGGCGCTAACGTGGCGCCTCAAAAGAATGATCAACATCGCTGAATGGAGTTAGCGAGACAGCATCGCCCCGCCAACTCCCCTACCTCCCGCGGAGGGCCTTGAGCTTGGCCAGGGCATCGGGACTCAGGCGGCTGCCCAGAGTCATCTTGATCTGCGGAGCTTCCTCTGCCTCGTGAACGTCGTTATCGATCTGTTTGATCTCGTCCACCAGCATACGGCTCGAGATGCGCGTGACGCCCTTGCCCATGACGACAGCCTGGATCGTGCCGTCGCTCGATACCACGGAGCACGCGCGACCTTCCTCGCGTGCCTCGATGCAGAGCTTCTGCACCACGGTATCGGCCGAAACACCCGTCGGCGAAAATTCGATGCGCACGCCGCGGGCCGGCAGGTTGGGACGCTCGTTGGAGATATTGCCCGCGCCGTCGAACACGATCACGGCCTCGTAGCGGCCCTGGGCAAACGCCGCCACGTCGTTAATGAGGGCAGTGCGCGCCATATCGTGAACGTCGCTGGAATACGGATCGTCGGAATGGTCGTACACGAGCTTTTCGTAGCGCGGCGTGCAGTGGATCACGTTGTAGCCGTCGACCACCAGCAGCTCGGGCTTGTTGGAGTGCACCGTCGAGACTGGGTCGGCAATAGCCTGCGCAAACGCATTGCCGCCCACGCCATAGGTCGTGGCCGAAACAATCGGCTTGGCCGAGCCCTCGCCAAAGCGCTTGGCCTTGGACTTGGTGCGGTTCTTCTTGGACATGCGCTACTCCTCCCCCATGAGCTCGCCGGCGTTGCGGCGCAGCCACTCAAAGCACAGCGCCGTGGTCGCCTGGGCAACATTGAGGCTCTCGGTCATGCCGCGCTGGGGAAGCTTGGTCAAAAAGTCGCATTTCTCGAGCACCAGGCGCGAGATGCCGTCGCCCTCGGAGCCCATGACGAGCGCCACGCGACCCTCGAAGGGAGCATCCCAGCAACTGCCTTCGGCGTGCTCGGAGGCACCGCCTACCCAAAAGCCAGCGGCCTTGAGGTCGTCGAGCGCACGGGCGATATTGGGAACCTGCGCGATAGGCAGATGCATGACGGCACCGGCTGAGGTCTTGTAGCTGCCCACGGTCACGCCGGCGGCACGCTTGTTGGCGATGATGACGCCGGCCGCGCCCACAACCTCGGCGGAGCGCACGATGGCGCCAAAGTTGCCGTCGTCAGTCACATGGTCGAGCACAACGACGAGTGCCGGGCCATCGCCCGCGCGGCCGAGGATGTCGGCGACGTCCGCATAGGGGAAATTACCCACCTCGAGCGCAATGCCCTGGTGAGCGCCATGGCTCGACAGCGCATCGAGCTGCGCACGCGGCACATACTTAATGCGGGCGCCCGCGGCGTTGAGGTCATCGACCAGACGAGACAGGGCGGCATCGCGCTCGCCGCCCTCGGCGATGAGCGCGCACTTGACGGGAAAGCCGGTACGCAGCGCCTCGGCGGCAGCACGGCGGCCTTCGATAAACTCGCCCTTGGAGACCTGAACGTTGTCGCGGTTGCGATCTCGCTGCGGACGCGCAGCCTGGGCTTGGGAGCACTCGCGCTGGCCCTTGGGAGCAGCAGCGCGATCATTGCGGCGAATCGAACGCGAGCCAGAAGCAGCCTGCTTGCCGCCACGAGGCGCACGCCTGCGATTGTCGGCCATAAAACGGCCTCCTTAAATAGATAACGAACAAGAATCGACCGTCCGAGCCACGGCACCTTGCCTTTCAATCGTCGGGCATGACCACCAGGTCTATGCCCTCCTCTTTCAAGGCAATCTGCCGCACCTCGAACGGTCGACAAATACTAGAGACTCTTAATACGAGTGCCCGCGGCAGTATCCTCAATGGTGAGGCCCAGGTCCTTGAGCTGGTCGCGGATGGCATCTGCCAGATCCCAGTTCTTGGCGGCACGAGCCTCGGCACGAGCCTCGAGAATCTTGGCAGCGGCCTCGTCCACGTCGTCGCCCGTGTAGGCAACCAAACCGGCGGCAACGCCCAGCAGGCCCAGCGGCAACTCGACCTTGGGCTCGGGAAGCTCAACGCCAAACGTATCGAGCAGCTCGGCCAGCGTATCGGCGGCAGCCAGGACTGCGGCCTTGTCGGCAGCATCGCCCGCCTGCTCCAGATACTGATTGCACTCGGTGACAAAGCCAAAGACAGCACCCATGGCACCGGCGGTGTTAAAGTCGTCGTCCATGCACTCCTTAAAGGCGGCGCGGGTCTCGGCGGCCTTGGCGGCAAACGCCTCGGCGGCAGCCGCATCGGCATCGGCCGTCGCATGGTTCGCAGCCCAACGAAGGTTCTCGACCGTACCGGCAATACGCGTGAGCGAATTCTCGGCACCCTCCAGGCGCTCCCAGGAGAAGTCGAGCGGCGAGCGATAGCTCGTCTGCAGCATCAACAGGCGCAGGGCCGCGGCAGAGTGCTGCTCGAGCACCTCGGCCAGCGTAAAGAAGTTTCCGAGCGACTTGGACATCTTCTCGCCGTCAACCAGCAGCATGCCCGTGTGCATCCAGGTGTTGGAGAAGCCCTGGTGCCAGGCGCAGGTGGCCTGGGCGCACTCGTTCTCGTGATGCGGGAAGGCAAGGTCGGAGCCGCCGCCGTGGATGTCGATCGGGGTGCCCAGGTAGCGATGCACCATGGCAGCGCACTCGGTGTGCCAACCGGGACGGCCCTCGCCCCAGGGACTCGGCCAGCTGGGCTCGCCGGGCTTGGCGGCCTTCCACAGGGCAAAGTCGAGCGGGTCGTTCTTGTCCTCGTTCTCCTCGATACGCGCACCAACCATAAGGTCATCGATGTTGCGGCCCGAGACCTGGCCATAGTTGGGATCGCTGCGCACAGCAAAGTACACGTCGCCGTTATCGGCGGCGTAAGCATGGCCCTGCTCGATGAGCGTCTTGATCATGGCGATCATGGGGCCGCTTTCCTTGGTGGCGCGGGGGCGCACATCGGGATCGAGCACGTTGGCGGCGCGCATGACGCCGATGAACTTGTCCGAGAACTCCGTCGCGACCTCGGCGGCCGTGCGGCCCTGCTCGTTGGCGCGCTTGATGATCTTGTCATCGACATCGGTGAGGTTCTGGGCAAACGTGACCTCGTAACCGCTCGCGATGAGCCAGCGACGAATCACGTCAAAGCTGATGAACGTGCGGGCATTGCCGATGTGGATGTTGTCGTAGACCGTGGGGCCGCACACGTACATGCGGACCTTGCCGGACTCGATGGGCTGGAACTCTTCCTTTTTATGGGTAGCGCTGTTGTAGATACGCATTCGTTACTCCTTAACGGTTTTCTGTAGCAGGCAGACGGCCCAGGCGCCGATTCCCTCGCCCTGGCCTTCCCAACCGAGCTTTTCGGTCGTAGTGGCGGCGACGCCCACGTTTTCGACGTCAACGCCCAGGGCATGGGCGAGGTTGGCGCGCATGGCATCGCGGTGCGGGGTGATCTTGGGTTGCTGACAGGCAATGGTGCAATCGGCATCGACAAACTCAAAGCCCAGCTCGCGCGCATAGTCCATCACGCGAGCGAGCAGCACCATCGAATCGGCACCCTCATAGGCGGGGTCGGTATCGGGGAATAGCTTGCCGATGTCTCCCCCGCGGCAGGCGCCCAGAATAGCGTCGGCCAAGGCGTGCGCGAGCACATCGGCATCCGAGTGGCCCAGCAGGCCACGCTCGTAGGGAATATCGACACCGCCGATGATACATCGACGCCCCTCCACCAGACGGTGAACGTCGTAGCCATGGCCAATGCGCAGGTTACTGAACATGGGGAAGGTCCTCTCCCTCGGCCATGCGGCCAAGCAGAATCGCGGTTACGGGACGCAAGTCCTCGAGCACCGTCACCTTAAGGTTATCGCGCGGGCTCTGGACGCAGCGGACGCGTCCTCCCATGCGCTCGACCAGTGACGAATCGTCCGTACCGATAAAGCCCTCGGCAATGGCTGCAGCGTGGGCGCGCTTCATAGCATCGACGCTAAAGATCTGCGGCGTCTGCGCGGCCCAATAGAGCTCACGCGGCGGCGTCTCGACGATATTATCGCCGTCAACGATCTTGAGCGTGTCAATCGCGGGCTGGCCGCACACGACACCGTCGAGAGCACGGTCGCTCACGAGCACGTCGATAGCGTGGTCGATGGCCTCGGTCGTAATGAGCGGACGAGCGCCATCGTGAATGGCGACGTATTCAAAGCCCGCCGGAACCGCATGCACGCCGGCACGGGTGGAATCCTGACGGGTATCGCCGGCATCGGCAATGCTGATGGGCGTGTCATAGTCAAACGGGTCGATGGCCAGGCGGCGCATCTCGGCACGACGCTCGGCAGGGCAAACCACGACGATGTGGCCGACCTTATCGCTCCGATCGAACGCGCGGATGGACCAGCTCATAAGCGGACGGCCCGCTACATTGACGAGCTGCTTGCCACCGGGGTTACCAAAGCGCTGGCCGCTGCCACCGGCAACGACCACGGCGCATACGGGCGCCATTATGCGTTCCCCTGTTTGGTGCCCTTCATGCGGTACAGGGAGTCCGCAAGAATGGCAGGGTTGTTAACGCCAAAGTCGCCCAGGCGCTCCGGATCCTCGCTGATGTCGTCCATGAGCTCCTGCAACGAGCCATACTCGTCGACGATCTTCTCGGCCACGCCGTCGCGCACAACGGACACGCGCGAAAGTGTGCGCAGGCCCAGCGGTGTCATGACGGAGTCCTCGTCCAGGTCGTCGTAGCCCAGAACTGCCGCCACGTGCTGCGGGTCGGACAGGTCCTTAGGCGTCATACGGGCAAGCTCGGCGCGGATCTTCTCGGCGTTTGCCTCGGAGGAATCGCTTGCGTAGTCGCGGATCATCAGGTCGTATTCGGTATCCATGCTGGAGCCCGCGAGCTGCTCGAGCTGCATCTGCACGAGCTTGCCCTGGTTACCCAGCTTGACGATGCAATCCTTAAGCTCGGTCTTTGCCTGCTGCATGATCTCGAAGCTCGAGAAAATACCGGTAATGTCGGCGAGCGTGACGTAGTCGTCGAGCTCGAGGGCCGTCAGGCGCAGCAGGGAGCGATCGAGCGACTGACGGGTAGTCTGGAGCGTGGCGACGAGCTGGTTGACCGAGCTCATGATGGTGGTGACGGGCTGGATCTCGTAGCTCTTGCCGTGAACGTACACGTTGACGACGGCACGACGAGCCGAAACCGAGATCACGATGGCATCGGTGAGCACCGACATGCGAGCGGCAGTACGGTGACGCATGCCCGTCTCACTCGTGGCGAGCGAGGGATCGGGATTGAGGTGGAAGTTGGCGCGCAGGATCTGGGTGAGGTCGCCATCGATAACGATGGCGCCGTCCATCTTGGAAAGCTCGAACAGGCGGTTCGAGGTAAACGAAATGTTGAGCGGGAAGCCGTCGTTACCGGCGGCGAGCACGTTTTCGGTGTCGCCGACGCAGATAAGGGCGCCCAAGTGACCAGCAATGATCATGTCGAGGGCGGTGCGGATCGGCTGGCCGGGGGCAGTCAGGCGAATGGCCTGTTCCATACGTTTTTGCAGCTCGTTCTTATCCAAGGCATCGCTCCCATCGTATACGCTCCATAAACGTCAATAAGTTTCTCACGGTTTGCCCCTGTGACGCCCGCAAAATCCGATGCTTACAGAATGAGCGAACACAGCTGAGAGCCCCAATCCAAATGAGCTGCTTATGTGGTAGCATCGGGATTCGCATAAATGAGGGAGTAGTCGCGTGATCGGGTTCGCCTCCGGTGGCGCGGCAAGTCAACACACTGGCCGATGCGGCCTGGCTTGCCTTAATGAACGAGACTCGTGGCTGTGCGCGCAACGCGTACGCCACGGGTCTTTTTTGTTACTCCCCCAAGAGGTACACGCGGGCCCGCCCGCAGAGAGGGAGCCAGACTATGGGACTCGCAGAGCTCGTGTTGCTCGCCGTTGGCCTTTCGATGGACGCCTTTGCCGTATCCATCTGCAAGGGCCTTGGCATGAAAAAGATCAACCTTAAAGTCGCCGTAGTGCTCGGCCTGTTCTTTGGCGGCTTTCAGGCCGGCATGCCCGTAATCGGATGGGCGCTCGGCAGTCAATTCATGGGCATCATCGGACCCATCGACCACTGGATCGCCTTTATCCTGCTCGCCTTCATCGGCGGCAAAATGCTGTGGGAGGCCTTTACCGAGGACGAGGATGAAGGCGACGGCAAGGATGCCGAAAAGATTGACCTGGTCGAGTACCTGATCCTCGCTATCGCCACCTCAATCGACGCCCTAGCCGTGGGCATCTCATTTGCCGCGCTCTCGGTCGACATCGTGCCCGCTGTATCGCTTATAGGCATCACAACGTTTATCTTCTCCGTCGCCGGCGTGGCGATTGGCCACACCTTTGGTGCGCGCTACGAAAAGCCTGCCACCATCGTGGGCGGCATCGTGCTTATCCTCATCGGGCTTAAGATCTTGCTTGAGCATCTGGGGATTTTGGCGCTGTAACGCCAAACACAATCGCTCAAAACTCAACGCCGCACAAGGCCTCATGCAGAGTTTTGCATAATGCCTTTTCATGCAGACTTTTGCATGTCATACTGATATGCAAAAGTCTGCACGTTAGGAGATCGCCGTGGATACCCTTCCCATCACCACACCGCGCCAAGCTGGCATCTACGTGCGCCAGGCACGCGAGGCGCAGGGAATCACCCGTGCGGCCCTCGCTAAAAAAGCCGGTGTTTCGGAGCGCCTGCTCGCATCGCTCGAGCTAGGAGACGCCACCGGCATTCGACTCGACAAGCTATTGGCAATCTTCAATGCTCTCGGACTGGCGCTCGCCGCTCAAGGGGATATCGCTAAAACGAATAACGAGCAACCAGTCGACGCCCCGCATGCTGATTTGCAACCTCGTAGCACCCCCAGGCGCCATCACGCTCAATGTTTTCACCATCGCAACCGTCGCAGCGCAGCCATTCCGACTCTCGCAGATGTCCCCTTTACGTCCGAGCTCTACGACAAGGCCTTCGCCGATTTCGCCATGTCCAATCTCGGAGTCTCGATTGCCGCAAACCCATCTGCCCAAACCAGGCCTAAAGGGAGGTAGCCAATGGCCACCACATCGCTTCGGACTATTATTTGTGGTGTACCCGCAGGAACGCTCATGCAAGATGAGAGCGGTCTGGTCAGTTTTGTCTACGATCAAGATTATGACGGGCCAGCCCTATCGACCAACATTCCCGTATCAAATCGCCCATACGGCCAACAGGTCATGAATCCGTACTTGTTTGGCCTTCTGCCCGACAGCGAGGACCAACGAAAAGCGATTGCTGCCGAATTCGACGTTAGACCCAACAATGCCGTTGCGCTGCTCAGCCATATCGGACTCGACTGTCCGGGCGGAGTGCAGTTTTGCGCCGAAGAAGATATCGACGCCGTCTTGCATCGCACTGGCGAATACCGCCCTATAGACGACCACGAGATTGCCTTGCGCCTCAAGTCGATCAGAGATGACCGCGAGGCATCGTGGATGGGCCTAGATGAAAGTTGGTCACTTGGAGGCAATCAGGGCAAGTTCGCTCTCGCACTCATAGACGGTCGCTGGTGCGAATGCGTGGGCTCCTCGCCCACGACGCATATTTTCAAAAATGGTGTTATCGGATTTAAACTCGAGGCTCTTAATGAGTTTGTCTGCATGAAAAGCGCCCAGCGCGCGGGTATCGCAACGGCGAACGTTGAGTATCGCTTATTTGAGGACGAACCCGCCCTCATTGTTGAGCGATATGACCGCGTGAAAGACAAAGACGGAACAATCATGCGTCTACATCAAGAAGACCTCTGTCAGGCCCTTGGAGTGATGCCCGCTCAAAAGTACACAGCAGACGGCGGCCCGACCGCACGCGATATTCAGGAACTCCTCGTCAATACGAGTCATCATCAACTTAACCTGTATCTGTTTACGCAGATACTGTTCTTCAACGCCATCATCGGCGCACCGGACGCGCATGCGAAGAACTATTCCCTGCTTCTTGGAAACGGCGACACAGCTATGATGGCCCGTATGTATGACGTTGCATCGGGGCTGGCATACGAACGCATGCGGCGAAAAGCGCGCCTTGTCATGAGCGTTGGCGGCGAAAATCGTGTGGGGCGCATCGGTCCAGGCGCTATCCGCCGATACCACGGTAAGGACGACCCCGCGCTGGAGGCGGCGCTCACCAATGCCGGGCTATCCGAGAAGTTTTGCTTTGCGACCATGATGGACCTCGCCTCCGAGGTACCCATTTGCATGGAAGAGATCATGGACGAATACGCCGACCTGCCCGGCATGGCGGACCTGCGCGAGCATATGCTCGGCCCCGTCCGCGAAAACTGCCAGCGCACCCTCGACCTCATCAAGGCGGATATGGGCTAGACGCCAATCAATCTCCCATTTCCCAAAAGAAGAGAGGGGGCACCCGTCGCAAAAGCTCGGGTGCCCCCTCACGTAATGTCATTTGCAATCCACCAGCACGTGGCTCGGACTGCTGCTAGCGCAACCTTTACGCAGCGAGGCGCTTGAGCACGTCGATGAGCAGCTCGTAGAAGCGCTCAGCAGAAGCGAGTTCCATGCTCTCGTCCGGGGTATGGACATCGGAGAGCGTCGGGCCCACGGCGATGGCGTCCAGGCCGTGCAGGGCCTCGGCAAACAGGCCGCACTCAAGGCCGGCGTGAATGGACTCGATACGCAGCTCGGAGCCAAAGAGCTCGCGATAGCTCTCGACAAAGACGTCGCGGACCGGCGAATGCTCGGCATAGCTCCAGCCGGGATACTCGAACTCAAACTTGGCGTCGAAGCCCAGGACATCGGCCAGCGTCTGCAGGCGGTCCTTGAACTCGTTCTGCAGCGAGGTGATCGAGGAGCGCGGGGACAGCATGATCTTGACCTGGTCGTCAGAGGTGGCAACCACGCCGATGTTGGAGGAAACCTCGACGGAGCCGTCGGTGGCGACGTTGCGGCGAATCACGCCGTTAGGGGCAAGACGCAGGGCGCGGATGAGGGCAAGCGCGGACTTCTGATCCATGGCCTCGACCTCGGCGTCGTCGGCAATCTCGACGGTGCAGGTAAAGCCGGGGTCAAAGACCTCGAGCTCGGCAGTGACGTCGGCAATGATGCCCTTTGCGATCTGGGCCGCGGCCTCGGCGGCAGCGTGATCAGTGTAGACCAGCTCGGCCTTGCACTCACGGTTGATGGCGTTGTCCTTAGTGCCGCCGTTAAAGCTGACGATGGCGGGCTCGCCGGCGACCATCAGGCGGTCGATGATGCGGGCCATGATGAGGTTGCCGTTGCCGCGCTCCAGGTGGATGTCGGCGCCGGAGTGACCACCCAGCAGGCCGGAGATCTCGAGCGTAAGGGTGCTGCCGGTCTTGTGCTCGCGCACGATCGGGCAGGTGTAGGTAACGACGACACCGCCGGCGCAGCTGACGGTGGCCACGCCCTCCTCCTCGGAATCGAGGTTGATCATGGTGCGGGCGCTAATCTGGGACTTGTCGAGCGTCTCGGCGCCAACCAGGCCAGTCTCCTCGTCGGTGGTGAACACGCACTCGAGGGCCGGATGAGCAATCGAATCGTCGTTGAGCACGGTGAGCATCAGAGCGACAGCAATGCCGTTGTCGGCGCCCAGGGTGGTGCCGTTAGCGGTGAGGACGCCGTCCTTGACGACCAGGTCGATACCATCGGTCGTAAAGTCGTGCTCAACGGAGCCAAGCTTGTCGCACACCATGTCGATGTGGCCCTGCAGCATCACGGTCGGGGCATTCTCGGCGCCGGCAGATGCGGGCTTACGAATGATGACGTTGTAGACCTCGTCCTGATACACGTCGAGGCCGCGCTCCTTGGCAAACGCAACCAAAAAATCGCTGATGCCCTTCTCGTTGCCAGACCCACGGGGGATCGCGCTGATCTCCTCAAAGAAATGGAACAGCTGGGCGGGCTCGTAGCCGGTAATCTTGTAGTCCATGGTGCCTCCTTGGCGCAACTGGTTAGACAGTAAGACATGCGACTTGTATATTCCCAGACTTTGCGTGCATAAACCAGTCGAAAACGCCGAGCGCCCTCGCATCATCGGCTAACGGTGGACCGTATAGCGTAACGGTCACAGTTACCGCAGCTCTACAAATCGAGGCGCCCTTTCCGGAGCGCCTCGATTGCGCATATCAAATTGTCGCCACGCCCTACAGCGCGCCAGAACCGGCTTGCATCATGCCGCCAGGGCCCGAGGTCACGCCGCCGCTCACGGGCGCGGCGTTGCCGGTGTGCGGTGCCGCCGGAGCGATATCGCCACCGAGCGTGCCCGCCGGACGCGGTGCCGGGATCTCGCCCGTGCCATGGCTAAAGACAAACTTGCCGTCGGCCACGTCGCACAGGACGGTATCGCCCTCGCCCCACTCGCCGGCCAGAAGCTCCTCGGACAGCGGGTCCTCGATGAGCTTTTGGATGGCACGGCGCAGCGGACGCGCACCGTTGGTGAGGTCGGTGCCCTCGGCCACGATCTTGTCGTAGGCCGCATCGGTGAGCTTGATGTTCATGCCGTTGGCGATCAGACGCTGACGCAGGTCGTCCACCAGCAGGTGCGCGATCTTGGTCAGGTTCTCGCCCGAAAGCTTCTGGAACACCACGATGTCGTCGATACGGTTGAGCAGCTCGGGGCGGAACAGGCGCTTGAGCTCACCCATCGCACGACCCTTAATCTCGCTCGAGGTAAGGCCTTGCTCGCCGGTGGTGCCAAAGCCAACGCTCGTATCCTGCGCGATCTCGCGGGCGCCCACGTTTGACGTCATGATGATCACCGTGTTGCGGAAGTCGACCGTCTTGCCCTGGCTATCGGTCAGACGGCCCTCCTCCAACACCTGCAGCAGGATATTGAAGATGTCGGGGTGCGCCTTCTCGATCTCGTCGAACAGCACGACTGAGTACGGGTGACGACGAACGGCCTTGGTAAGCTGACCGCCCTCGTCGTGGCCCACGTAACCCGGAGGGCTACCGATGAGCTTGGAGACCTCGAACTCGCTGCCGAACTCCGACATGTCGAAGCTGATGAGCGCGTCCTTGCTGCCAAAGAGGTACTCGGCGAGCGTCTTGGCGAGCTCAGTCTTGCCCGTGCCGGTGGGACCCAGGAAGATAAAGCTGCCGCCGGGACGACGCGGGTCCTTGAGCGGCGAGCGGCTGCGGCGCACGGCCTTGGCGACGGCCTCGACTGCCTCATCCTGGCCGATGATGCGCGTCTTGAGCACGCTTTCGGTCTGCAGCAGGCGCCGGCTCTCGCTCTCGGTGAGCGAGGAAACCGGCACGCCAGAGGTCACGGACACGATGTCGGCAATCTGACTTACGTCGATGGTGAGCGGGCTAGCGTCGAGCTCGGCGGTCCAGGCGGCCTTGGCCTCGGCGAGCTCAATCTCGGCGGCCTTCTGCTGCTCGGTGATCTCGGCGGCCTTGTTCATGTCATCGCTCTCGGTGGCCTCCTGCGCGGCGGCCTTGAGCTCCTCTATGCGATGCTCGGCCTCACGCACCGGCTCGGGCGCGCGATTCGCGGCGATGCGAGCGCGGGCACCGGCCTCGTCAATGAGGTCGATAGCCTTATCGGGCAGGAAGCGATCCTGGATGTAGCGGTTGGAAAGGTTCGCGGCGGCCTCGATAGCACCCTGCGTATAGCGCACATGGTGGTGCTCCTCGTAGCGCGGCTTGAGCGCGGTCAGGATCTTGACCGTGTCCTCGACGCTCGGCTCCTCGACATCGATGGTCTGGAAGCGACGCTCGAAGGCCGGATCCTTGGTGAGGTACTTGCGGAATTCCTCGGCCGTGGTGGCGCCGATAATCTGGAAGGCACCGCGCGCAAGCACGGGCTTGAGCATGGAGCTCGCGTCGATGGAACCCTCGGCAGAACCGGCACCGATGATGGTGTGCATCTCGTCGATAAACAGGATGACGTCATCGGCTTCGGTGGCCTCCTGGATCACGTTCTTGAGGCGCTCCTCAAACTCGCCGCGATACTTGGCACCCGCCACGAGGCCCGGCAGGTCGAGCGTCCAGATATTCTGGTTCATGAGGTTCTCGGGCACGTTGCCGGCTGCAATCTGCTGAGCCAAGCCCTCGACGATGGCCGTCTTGCCCACGCCGGGGTCGCCCAGAATGAGCGGGTTGTTCTTGGTGCGGCGCGAAAGAATTTCCATCATACGCTGGACTTCCTTTTCGCGACCAATTACAGGGTCGAGCTCGCCGTCGCGCGCCTTCTGTGTGAGGTTGGTCGCGAACTGCTTGAGCGTATCGGTGCCACTCCCCTTTTGCTGAGAGGCATCCGATCCGCTAAAGAACGGCAGGCCCGCACCGGGACGACCAGCACCGGCGCCGGCGAGCGGACGCTTCTTGTCCTGGTCCTTGGCGGTGAGTTTCTCGATAGCCTTTTTGATGGAGGCGGACGACACACCTAGGCGCATGAGGATGTCCATGGCCATGCCGTTGCCCTCTTCGACGATGCCGATCAGCAAGTGCTCGGTCGACACGTAGGTCTGGTTGTTCTCACGTGCCACGCGGAAGGAGCGCTCCATCACGCTAATGACGAGCGGCGTAAAGGCAAGCTTGGCAGCCTCGGTCTCCTCGCTGGGCTCGGGAACCGTGGTCTGGACCTCCTTGAGGGTGTCCATGATGTCGTCGTAGGAGATATCAAGCGAGCGCAGCGCCTCGGCAGCGATGCCCTCGTCCTCCTTGGCGAGTGCGAGCAGCAGGTGCTCGGTGCCCACCTTATTTGAGTGCAGATCGAGCGCCTCCTGTTTGGCCATCGACATGACCTTGCGCGCTCGATCGGTAAATCTATCTAACATGCTCGTTTCCTTACATGAGTTCATCGAAATCAAAACGCCCGCCCGTCGGCGGCGCTTTTGTCTCTTTACCCACAGGTTGTCTATGTTAACAGCTGGAGGAATATCTATAAACCCGGCTCACATGAATGCAGGTTATGACCGCATCGCGGGACTCACCGCGCGATGCGCGACAGGCGCCCCGCAAGAGAAACCCTAGGCGTCTTTCACCACGTCGGGGCTCGTCGCACGCGATGCGCGATAGGCATCGGCCTCCTTGGAGACGCGTTCGAGCAGCTCGGATGTATCGACGCCCTCGACTTGCGCGACCGTTTCCACCGTCTGCATGGCGACCGCCCTCAGGTACGCGCACGCGCTGTCCCCCGGCTGCTCGAGGTCTATCTCCTCGCCGCCCTCCCGGGCAAAGCCGACCGCCATCACAAAGCCCATGATGCCCGAGACCAGAAAGCCCACCGCAAAGCTCGAATCTGCCTTGAGCTCTTCTCCGTCGGGGTGGACGATCTCTCTCACGCGGTCGATGATGATCGTATGGATGCCCTGCACGACCTGCTCGGCGGCACCCGCCCTCATGGTGATGACGATGCGCCGCAGCAGGCAGCGGACGTCGCGCCGGTCGAACGCCGAAAGGTCGCCCTCGCTCGAAAAATGCCAGAGGGCATCGGTGATGAGCTCGTTATCCTGCAGCAGCTGGGCTATGGCGATGGCGACGAGTTCATCGAAATCGTGAAAATAGTAGTAAAACGTTCCGCGATTGCACTGGGCGGCGCGGGTCACCTCGCCAACCGACAGCTCGAAGATGCTGTTGTTCTCGATGAGCTCCCAAAACGCCTCGATGATACGGGTGCGTGCATCGGGCGCATCGGCGTCCTTACGCGGTCTCGCCATGCGCCTCACCGCACCCCTGCGCCTTGGCGTTCATGATGAGCATCTGAAGACGGTTCTCCACGTTGGCGAAGCTCACGTCGGGATCGTAGTCGAGCGGCAGGAACTGTGCCGTGGGATACTGCTCCTTGAGCGCATGGATGAGCCCACGCCCCACGACATGGTTGGGCAGACACCCGAACGGCTGCAGGATCACGAAGTTGCGGCAGCCGCGCTTGGCGTGCTCGAGGATCTCCGCCGGAATCAGCACGCCCTCGCCCGCATCGAACGTATGGTGCAGGATCTTATCGCTCGCGCGCACGAGCTCGGGCATGCGCGTCGGCGGCTCGTAGAGCGGGCTCGCCGCGCCCAGGCGGTCGCAACGGTCGTGCGCGAGCTCGAACAGGTTGTCCGCCGTGGCGTACCAGGCCTTTTCGGGCAGCGACAGGTCGACGTGGAACTCGCGCGACTGCGCATGCTTGTAGAAATAGGTCTTGCGGATCACGTCGGTCATGCGCGCCTCGATGACCTCGAGCCCGTTGTCCTCGAGGTAGCGCTCGATCTCGTGGTTGGCGCCGAGATGGAAATTGAGCAGGTACTCGCCCACGATGAGAACGGTCGGATGCGGGTTCGAGCGGTCGTACGGAACGGCGTCCATGATCGCAAGCGCGCGTTTGAAGCCCGTCGCCTGGCCTCTCAGCCCGGAGCGCTCCATGCCCTCGATAACCTCATCGAGCGCGCGGTCGAACGCAGCGTCCGCCGCGCCCTTCTCGAGCTCGTAGGGACGGATGCGCCTAAGCATGGCCTCGAGGGCATCGATCATGGGAAGACCGTAGGCGATCTGGATGCTCGGGCCAAGGCCGAGCTTGAAGCCCGGATGCGCATTGTGGGCATCGACGTCGTCGTTGGTGAGCACCGGGACATAGTCGTATCCCGCGTCGTCGAGCGCGCGGCGCAGCAGGGGCATGTAGTGCGTCAGGCGGCAGTCGCCGATATACTTGCCAGTCACCACGGCGACGTCGTGCGGGTCGTACTTACCGCTCTCGAGTGCCGCGAGCGCCTCGCCGATCACGATTTGCGCGGGGAAGCAGATGTCGTTGTGCACATAGCGTTTGCCCAGGCGGATGGCATCCTCGCGCCCGATATCAAGGGCCTCGGCGCGCACGCCCTGATTGCGCATCGCCGCGGTCATGAGCCTGCAGAACGCATGGGAGGTGTTGGGGACCAGCGCGATCTTGTCGTGCCGGTCGCGCTTGGTGTACTTGACCTTATACGGGTCGTCGAGCGGATGGACCGCGTGCACCCGGGCGCCCTCGGCACGCTCCTCCGCGCGACGACGGTTGACCGACTCGATAAACGAACGCACGCGAATGCCCATGGGACCGGCGACGTCGCTCTCATCGAGCTTGATCATCATCGGAACCTTGGAGCCCATCTCGCCCATCATGCGCGCGATCTCGTCGGTGAGATACGCATCGTGGCCGCAGCCGAAGCTGCCCATCTGCACGAGCTCGAGCTCGGGCGTCGATGCGACGATGACCGCGCACGACAGCATGCGCGCATGGTAGTTGTTCACGATGTCGATGCGGCTGTTGGAAAGATCGACGTTGCAGACCCCCGGCACCGCATCGGGCGTCAGCACGGGGATGCCGCGCTCAGAGAAGAGCTTGGGCAGCCCGTGGTTGACCAGCGGGTCGTTGTGGTACGGGCGCGAAGCGATCACCACCGCGTAGCCGCCGTCCTCGCGCACGTTCTCGAGCACCTGCCTGCCGCGCAGCTGCAGCTGGTTCTCAAACGTCTGCTGCGCGCGGTCCGCCTGCTCGGTCGCCTTGGCAACCAGGTCGGCATCGATATCGAAGGTCTCCTTGCACCACGCCTTGAGCTGGCGGTTTCGGTCGCCCTCGTCGTACCAGTGGAACAGCGGCGTATCGAACGGAACGCCGAAACGCTCCTCCGGGTTATCGGAATTGCGCATCACGTAGGGGTATCCCTTTACGACGGCGCACATCCACTCGCTGGTAGAGGCGGTGTTTTCGGTGGGCACCGTCGTGATGATGGGCATGAAGATGCGGTCGACGCCGGCGTCGACGAGATTGCGGATGTGCCCGTGGACGAGCTTGGCCGGGAAGCACACGGTGTCGGATGTGACGTGCGCCAGACCGCGCTCGTACATCGCCTTGGTGCTGCGTCCCGAGACGCGCACCTTAAAGCCGAGCGTGCTGAAGAACGTCGACCAGAACGGCATGGTGTCCCAGAACTCGAGCACACGGGGAATGCCGATCGTGACATCGCGCCCCCCGCAGACGGGAACCGTGGGGCACGACTCGAACAGCAGCTTCTCGCGGTCGACAAAGAGATTGGGGGCAGCCGCGGTCCGGTCGCGCCCCGTGCCGGGTGCCTGTGCCTCGCAAGCACCCTGCGGACGCAGCTCCTCCGCCGCGGGAACCTCGCGCACGAGCTCATCCCATGAGATGGCGCCGCCGCGCGGGCAGCGATTGCCCGTGACGTAAAGCGAGCCGTCGCCAAATGCCACGACCGCGCGCTGGCAGCGGTTGTTGCACCGACGGCAGGTAACGCCGCCGAACTCGCGATGCTCGAAGCGCTCCACGGCATCGAGCCCGATAAACGACGTGGCGGCGTCGCCCTTGCGGCATTCCTCGCGCGCGAGCAGGGCGATACCGATAGCGCCCATCAGCCCCGGGTGGGGCGCACGCGTGACGGGTTTGCCCAAATACTGCTCGAATGCGCGCAGCACCGCGTCGTTTCGGAACGTGCCGCCCTGGACGACGACTTTGTCGCCCAGACGGTTGAGATTTGAAACGCGAATGACCTTGGTGAACACGTTCTCGATAATCGAACGGCAGAGACCGGCCATGATGTCGCCCGGACCCTTACCGCGCCGCTGCTCGGAAACGACGCTGCTGTTCATGAACACCGTGCAGCGGCTGCCGAGAACGGCGGGGGCTTTGGACGAAAATGCCTCGGTCGCGATATCCTCAACGGCTATTCCGAGGTTTTTGGCAAAACCCTCGAGGAACGAGCCGCAGCCCGCAGAGCACGCCTCGTTGACGACGATATCGGTCAGCACGCCGTGGTTGAGCCAGATGGCCTTCATATCCTGTCCGCCGATGTCGAGCACGAAGGTCGCATCTGGAACGCATGCGCACGCGGCGCGGGCGTGCGCGACCGTCTCGACCGTATGGTAGTCGGCGTGGAACGCGCGCGCGAAAAGCTCCTCGCCGTATCCCGTGGTGCCCACGGCATCGATCGCAAGCGTGACTCCCGCTGTCTCCCAGCGGTTCTTCAAGCTGACAAGACCCTGTTGGGCGACGTCGAGCGGTCTGCCGTTATTAGACGCGTAGAACGAATCGACAAGCTCACCCGCCTCATCGACCAGGGCGAACTTGGTCGTCGTGCTCCCCGAATCGATACCGAGCGCCACACGCACCGTCTCTCCGGGCGCATACGCATCCGGACCCTTTGCCGGCGTCTCTTTGCCATGGCGTGCCGTAAAATCCGCCTGCTCGGCAGGTGTGGCAAAAAAGGGCTGGGCAAGACGTCCCTTCCCGCTTGCGGGCGCGACCGTCTCGAGCTTATCCAGCCGGACAAAAGCGTCGGGAAGGTCGATCGGTTGGGACGATGCGAACATGTCGGTCAGCGACAGGGCGGCACCGCGCGCGACCATGATCTGCGGATCGCGCGGGACGATAACCTGATCGTCCGATAGATTCAGTTGCTCCCGGAACACGCGGACCAGCGTGGGGTTGTAGGCGAGCGTACCGCCCTCGAAGATTACCGGCGGCTCGATGTCGATACCCTGGGCCAGACCGCCGATCGTTTGGCGGGCGACCGCGTGAAGCGCCGAAAGCGCCAGGTCGGTGGTAGGAATGCCCTCGTTGAGCAGCGGCTGGATATCGGTCTTTGCGTACACGCCGCAGCGGCCCGAGACCTCGTGGACGGTCGTTCCCCGGCTTGCGAGCTGCTCGAACTCGCCCGATTCGGTGCCGACCCCCATGAGCTTTGCCATCTCGTCGATAAATGCACCGGTACCGCCTGCGCACGAGCCGTTCATGCGCATGTCGGCAACCTCGATGTCTCCCTTATCGTTGGTGCGGAAGAAGATCATCTTGGCGTCTTGGCCGCCCAGCTCGATGGCGCAGCGCGTCTGCGGATAGAACCTGCTGATCGCGAGCGCGTTGGCGACCACCTCCTGAACGTACGAGGCGCCCAGCGCGGTCGCGATATCGCGCGCACCCGAGCCGGTCACCGCAACGCGCAGCGACTCATGGGGAAAGCGCTCGGCGAGCTCGCCGAGCATGGCGCGCACGCTCGCTGTCTGACACGCCCCGTGGCGGCGATATCCCCACCACGCCTCGGTCATATCCTCGTGCATCGCGTAAACTTTGGTCGTCGTCGACCCTACGTCCAGTCCTACTAGCAACGCCATAATGCTCCGTCTCTCGCATTTTTCCCGCTAGAGATATACCACTCTACGTAATACAACAGACTGTTGTATTTAAACTCCGTATAAAAAGCGGCTGCCGAAACGCTTCAGCAGCCGCCGAATGCACCAACAGATTGTTCTGCGCGCTAGCACGTCGGGCAACGGAGCAGCACGGGCCCTCCGGTCATGCGCACCGCTCACGCCCGCGATGTCGCCGAGAGAGCTATCCACGCTTTGGGCTCCAACCAAGCAAGTCGCCCGCGCTCAGCAGATCCCTAAGCGAGCTACTCGCACTCAGGAGCCATAGCCTGCTCCAAGAGCTCGGCATGCTCCTCCTCGAAAACCGTCCCCACAGGGAAGGCGCGACGGAAGATGAAGCGGGAAATCGGACCGGCTACCAAAAGGTTCCACGGCAGCGCCATCACAAAATTATGCGGGATGTTGATCATCCAGATCGCGGGCACGGAATACAGGTTCGCAAGGATGCCGCCGGGCATGTGCGTCAGACCCTCACAGGCACCGTACAGCGACATGATGATGACCATGGGAACGACCATGCAGGAGCTGACGGCGAGCGTCATGGCAAGCGGCGAACTCTTGCCCGGCGTGACCAGGAATTTAAAGGCGAAACCCTTGGCAAGGGGGCTGGCAACAAACCAGTCGCAGCACATGGCAAAAATGTAGGCAACGGGGAAGCCGAGCCACGCGGCGGCAACAACCTCGCCGTTGATGGCCCCATGCTGCAGGGCAACGTTGTAGATGCTCATCCAGAGCACCATGCAAAAGCACATGATAAAGGTGAACAGCAGTCTCTCTCGTTTGTTGATAGGCATAAAGGGCATTGTCCTTTCTGTGTTACGCCGCGGCACCACGCAACAAAAACGGGCGGGCAAGATGGAGCTGTTGGGACTTCATCTCGCCCGCCCGTGGTACGTGCGTCTGCGACTACTTATGTGGTGGAACTACCCTAACACGAACGGCGCGCGCTTCGTAAGCGTTGAGTTTATGGAGATGCATGGCACCAATAATCCCCCCCCCGACCCCATAAGTTGCGGTGGAATACGGACTGTTTTGACCCTTTAAGCAACAATTCAGTCCCTATTTCACCGCAACTCATTTGGTGCAAAGTAACCTGTCCCCCTTGCACCAATTAGCTGGTATGGCGCCAGCGAGGGTCGGTGAGGGTTCTCGCCACGCCCAAGCCAACGGGCAGAAACGCCACGATGAGCACTGCGCGCACAAACCAGCCGAGCATGTTGACCGTGTCGAAGGTGCACATGTAATACATAGAGCGATAGAGATACAGACCGGGCACCATAATGACAATCGAAGGCACCGTGAGAGCGATACGCGGGTAGGTGAGCTTGACTTCGGCCAAGCTTGCCAGCAGACCCGATACCAGCGCGCCGATAAACGCTGCTGCCTCGGGAGGCATTCCCGTGCTGAGGCCCAGGAAGGGAATCATCGTCGGCGCATCGACGAGCGTAAGGCGCAGGGTATTGGAAACGGCGCCGATCAACCCAGCTGCCGCGGCCATCTTTACCGGGCTGTTGAACATCACCGAGAAGCCGAATACGCCAACGAAGCTCATCACCACGCGCAGGAGCGTAAGGGCAAGCGGCGAAAGGCCGAGCGGGGCAAAATCATCCGGTGCCAGCCCCACACACTCGGCAACCATCCAGCCCACAAGGGTCGCCATCACAATAATCGACACGGCATACGAAAGACGCTCAATGCCGCTTCGCATATCGAGCTTAGCGATGTCGAGGCCTGCCGTAATGAGGGGAAAGCCGGGAATCACGAAGAGCATGGCGCCGATATAGCCTTCTTGGTGCGACATTGCCCCCGGTACGACCTGGCCAAGGCCGAGCAATGCCAGCAGATACGAAACGCAAGCGAGCGCAACGCCCGTCGTCAGCGCGCTAAACTGGCCAAGACCCTGCTTGAGAATATGGGAGCGAGCAAAGTTACCGACACCAGCGCCTACGAATGCGCAGGCCATCTCGATAGGGCCGCCGCCGAGCAAAAAGACGAAGGCGCCGCAAGCACAGGCTGCCGCAAGGCCCTGTTGCCAGGGAGAGTAATCGGGTTTTGAGCTCTCAACGGTCCTGAGCATCTCGTGGTACTCGTGTACCGTGAAGCGACGACCATAGGTCTCGATTTCCTTGAGGAAACTCTCCATCATCCAAATGCGATGGGTATTGACTCCCGTTGTGGGCAGGCTGACAACCTCGTTAAAGCAGTGGCCATCTTCGATGCAAGTACACTCAAACGACAGAAGGCTCAGGTCGACGTGAATCGTGACGCCGAGTACGGCAGCAACACGATTCATGGTATCGCGCACGCGCCAGGCACCTGTTCCGCTTGCCAGCATAAGCATGCCGGTGCGGCAGATGATGGATGACTTATCGGTGAGCGGCGCATCGACGGCAAGCTCATCGCCTGCCGTCACGATCTGGTGCCAGTCAGTTTTCATATGGAGCGCGCCGGCACGAACGCCGTGGTGCATGGGGGCTCTCGAAAGCAGCGAGTCAAGGCGCGAAGGCTGTGGGGGCTCCGTTAATTCGCCCTCGTCCTCGTCGGGCTCTTCATCGACCAGATCAAATGAGTCAAGCGATGCCGGCTCGCGACGATCGATTAGCTCCTCATCCTCATCATCAAAGTAATTGAACTGATCGAGCATGTCCTCTTCGATTGCGCGCTCGCTCGCATCGTCCATCCCGGTGCTCCCTTCCTATCGACTAACCCCCATCCTAGACAGCGACGGCTAAAGGAAACATAAAAGAGGCGGCTGTCATGCGAACCATGTGCGCAATAGCCGTGGGTAGTCGTTTAAGAACGTCCCCAATGACTACATCGATGTTCTAAGTGTCAACCAAGTCAACGCCGCAGATAGAGGACGGACAGCGAGCGACGTCCAGAGCGAACAAGTTGGCATGAAAAAGGCAGGGCATAGACCTTCTGGTCATGCCTTGCCTTTTGAATGACAAATTGTCGCTCTGGGCGGCGCGCAGCGTCGAGCCGTTACGCGGGTTGGTAAACCCGCGTAACCCCCTAGTACATCTTTGCGCCGGCGGGGATGGAAGCGTCGAGCTGGATCAGATTGAGGCGCTCCTCGCCCTCCTCCTCGTGGATGGCACTGATGAGCATGCCGCAGCTGGGAATGCCCATCATCTTGCGCGGAGGCAGATTGGTGATGGCGAGCAGGGTCTTACCGACCAGGTCCTCGGGCTCATAATAACCGTGAATGCCGGAGAGGATGGTGCGGTCGGTACCGGTACCGTCGTCGAGCGTAAAGTTCAGCAGCTTCTTGGACTTCTTGACGGCCTCGCATGCCTTGACCTTCACAGCGCGGAAATCGCTCTTGGAGAAGGTATCAAAGTCGACGAACTCCTCAAACAGCGGCTCAACGGCGATCTTGGAGTAATCGAGCGTGGGCTTAAGCGACTTAACGAACGGGCTCGCGGCGTTGCCGGCCTCGGCAGCCTTGGCGGCAGCGGCACCGGACTGGAAACCCTTCTCGGGCTTCATGTGCGGGAACAGCAGCACGTCGCGGATGGAAGCCTGGTTGGTGAGCAGCATGACCACGCGGTCAATGCCGATGCCGATGCCGCCCGCAGGAGGCATACCGTACTCGAGGGCGCGCACGTAGTCCTCGTCGTACTCCATGGCCTCGTCGTCGCCGCCAGCCTTCTCGGCCATCTGAGCGGCAAAGCGCTCGGCCTGGTCGACCGGGTCGTTGAGCTCGGAGAACGCGTTGGCGTACTCGTGACCGGCGATGACCAGCTCAAAGCGGTGCGTCAGGCGCGGGTCGTCCTCAAAACGCTTGGCAAGCGGGCTGACCTCGATGGGGTAATCGCACACGAACGTCGGGTTGACGATGGTGTCCTCGCCCAGCTCATCGTAAATCTCGGCGATGATCTTGCCAGCAGTCCACTCGGGCTTGATCTCCAGGCCCTTCTCGCGCGCGGCGGCAGCAAGCTCCTCGACCGGCGTGTCGATGGTGACCTGCTTGCCGAGCACGTCGGAGACGATGTCGGTCATGGGACGGCTGGCCCACTCACCAGAAAGGTCGATGGTCTGGCCCTGGTACTCGATGACCTCGGGGTTGCCGATGGCCTTGTTGGCAGCCTTGATGACACCTTGGGCGAGTGCCTTCATGCCCTCGAGGTCGGAGAAGGCACGGTAGGCCTCCATCGTGGTGAACTCGGGGTTGTGGGTAAGGTCCATGCCCTCGTTACGGAAGATGCGGCCGATCTCGAACACGCGCTCAAAACCACCGACGATGCAGCGCTTGAGGTGCAGCTCGGTGGCAATACGCAGGTAGCACTCCTGATCGAGCGCGTTGAAGTGGGTAATGAACGGCTTGGCAGTAGCGCCGCCTTGGATGGTCTGCAGGATGGGGGTCTCGACCTCCATGTAGCCGTCGGACTCCATAAAGCGACGGAAGGTGGAGAGAATCTGCGAACGCTTACGGAAGGTCTCGCGAACGTCGTCGTTGGCGATCAGGTCGACATAGCGCTGGCGATAGCGGGTCTCCTTGTCGGAAAGACCGTGGAACTTCTCGGGCAGCGGACGAACGGCCTTGGCAAGCAGGGTCGCGCTCTTAGGGGCAACGGAAAGCTGGCCACGCTGGGTGCGCACGACCACGCCGGTCACGCCCAGGATGTCGCCCAGGTCGAGGGCCTTGAGCGTACTCCAGGCAGCCTCGTCCATGTCGTTGATGCGGCAGAACAGCTGAATCTCGGCAGTCGCATCGCGCACGACGATGAACATGATCTTGCCCTGACCGCGCTTGGCGACCACGCGGCCGGCGATCTTCACGACGTCCTCGGTGTCCTCGCCATCGGCAAGCTCGGCGTACTTAGCCTCGATATCGGCGACGTAGTCCTCAAGCTCAGAGTGCTCGGGATAGGGGTTCTGGCCCGCCTCGAACAGGGCGGCGCGCTTGGCCAGGCGGGTGGCGCGCTCGTCGTTGAGCGTCGATGCCTGATCTGCGGCGTTCTGGTTCTCTGCCATAAGTTAGCTCCTCAAACTAAAACGCTCCCCAGGATTCGGTCCCAGGGAGCGAAAACATACCTTTACGCGGGACCGTGGTCTAGCGTGCGATCTTGGCGATGGTGTAGACGCGAGTCTTGCCGGAAGGCGTAACGACCTCGACGGAGTCGCCCTCGCCGTGACCGATGATGGCATGGCCGACCGGAGACTCGTTGGAAATCTTGTGCTCGAGCGAGTTGGTCTCGGTGGTACCAACGAGCGTGACTTCCATGACCTCGCCGTTGGGATCAATCAGCGAAACGGTGGAACCGATGGAGACGGTCAGGTCGCCCGTGGTGGCAGCAACCTGAGCGTTGGCGAGGATGGCCTGGATCTCGGCGATACGAGCGGCGTTCTGGGCCTGCTTGTCCTTAGCGGCGTCGTACTCGGAGTTCTCCGAAAGGTCGCCGAACGCGCGGGCTTCCTTGATGTCCTCGACGATCTCCTTGGCGTAATCGCCCTCACGCCAAGCAAGCTCCTCGACGAGCTTCTGGCGGCCCTCAGCGGTCAGTACGATCTGGCTTGCGTCCATACGGATATCTCCCCAACTCTGATCAAACGATCAACTGTCAACAAAACGAAAAAGACCGGCTAGCCTGCGGGCAAGCCGGTCAGGTGCTCACCCCAAAGGGATGGGACTACTCTGCGTCCGCGTCGCTGTCCTCTGCCTGCTTCTTCTTGGCAGCAGCGAGCTTGGCCTCGAGCTCAGCGATCTCTTTGTCCTCCTCGGACTGCTCGACCACGACCTCCTCGGCCTGCTTGGTCTCGGCCTTATCGTCGCCCTCCATACCCTCACGGATATTCTTGACGGTAGAGCCAAGGGACTTGCCGAGCTTCGGCAGGTTCTTGGGCCCGAAGATAATCAGGACAACGACGAGAATAATGATGAGCTCAGGAGCCCTCAGTCCAAACATGTAGACCTCCACAATACAGCGAGACAAGCTCGAATGAGTATACCGCGGGTATCGCGGTATCACAACACTAGCTAAAAAAAGGGACCGCAAGAAGCGGTCCCTCCTCATGCTCTGGTCGGGTTGACTGGATTTGAACCAGCGACCCCTGCGTCCCGAACGCAGTGCTCTACCAAACTGAGCCACAACCCGTTAGCTCGACTATAGTAACAAAGATTTTCGCCGCGTGCTAGAGAAATTTTTATTTCTTTGAAGCGTCGATTTGAACCGTGTTGGGAATAAGCTCAGTCGCGCAGGCCCACCAGCCATTTTGCTGGGCAGCATCGGCAAGCCTTTCGGCCGTGGCAGCGGTGTCGCAAATGGCAAACGAGCAGGCACCCGATCCGCACACATCTACAGCAACGGTTCCGTCCTGTTTACGCAGCCAGTCGAGGACCGTTTGAATCTGCGACTCCATCTGTGCGGAAATGACACCAAGGTTGTTATGGATGAGTGCATATGCCGTCTCGGCATCACCAGCACGCAAGGCAGAAGCTATCGCGCCGGGCTTGTCCGCAGGCACCCAGGCCTCGTCAAAACGTCGATAGGCTTCAATTGTCGAAACACTTGCCTCGCGCGGCTTGACCAGCACGACGGGCGTCGCGGGCAGCGCGGGGTACTCAGTTGCCAGCACGTCTCCCCCACCTACGTAGAACGCAGGACTCGCGTGCAAAAAGAACGGGACGTCAGCACCAATGCCCCGCGCAATATCGTCGAGCGCTGGGTCGGTGCGATCAATGCCCCAGAGCTCCGCCAAGGCGACAATGACCGCGGCCGCATCCGTCGAGGGACCGCCCAAGCCGGCGCACAATGGAATGCGCTTCTCAATCGTCACGCAGATGTTTGCCTCGCGACCATAATGATCGACCATAGCAACCGCAGCCCGATACGCCGTATTCTTTTGCATGGGAAAATCTGATGCCGGAACCGTCTGGACGGTCAGCGCCTGCGCCGGCGTGACCGTCACGGTATCGGAAAGACCGACGGCTGCCATCAGGGAATCGACCCTGTGGTAGCCGCGGTCATCGCGCTCGGTATGAACCCCCAGGTAGAGGTTAATCTTTGCCGGCGCGGAAAGAGTCAGGGACCGATCGGTCACCGTTAATGCTCCTCGAGTTGATTGCCGAGCGGGGTAAAGATGTGCTCGCCGCTCTCGGGGTCGAACAGCTCGACCTGACCGGTGAGCACATCGATATACTGGTAGGACTGACGCGACTTGCGGCCACGACGCTCGTCAACCTCAACAATGAAGACGGCCGGGTGGACGCTCTTGATGGTGCCCATGCGCTCGACGACGCGGGTACGGCCCATGTTGGCCTTAACCTTGACGCGATCGCCCACCATATCGGTCAGCTTCTCGTGGATGTCGTCGACGTGATTGACTTCCATCTCTTCCATGAACAGGGCCTCCAGAAGGTGCAATTCAAAAAGGGGATAATACCCCTAAGATAGACAAAACTCTAATACTATAGCACCCTGTTATGGCCATACGCAAGTAGCTAAATAAGCCCCGTCCCAAATTGACTACTTACAGACTATCGGTATCCAGGACGATGGTAAATGGACCGTCGTTGACCAAGTCGACTTTCATATCGGCGCCGAAGATGCCATGTGCTACGTGCTCGACGTCCTCGCGAACAAGCGTCAGGAAGTACTCGTAGAGCTCGTTGGCGACATCGGGGGCGCCGGCATCCGTAAACGATGGGCGGCGACCGTGGCGGCAGTCGGCGAACAGCGTGAACTGCGACACCACGAGCACCTCGCCGTCGACATCGGCAAGCGCCAAGTTGGTCTTGCCGTTCTCGTCCTCGTTGATACGCAGCCCGCGGAGCTTGCCCCACAGCTTGTCGGCCTCGGCACGTGTGTCGCCGTGACCCACGCCCAGCAGCACCAGGTAGCCGCGCCCAATGCGACCCACGCATTCGCCATCGACCGTCACGCCGGCGTTGAGCACGCGCTGCACCACCGCACGCATGGCCTACTCCTCGCCCGTCAGCTTGGCGGACAGATGCTCGAGCGCGTGGAAACGATGGCTGATGGCGTTCTTCTCGTCAGCCGTCAGCTCGGCCATGGTCTTGCCCGGCGTGTCGACCGGCAGGAACAGCGGGTCGTAGCCAAAGCCGTGATCGCCGCGGCCCTCGTGTGCGATAACGCCCTCGCAGGCGCCCTCACCATAGGTGACCAAACCGTCCGTGTCGATGAGCGCGACGACGCTCATAAAGCGCGCAGTGCGGTCCTCGTCGGCCACGCCCTCCAGATTTACGAGCAGCTTGGCGTTGTTGGCGGCATCGTCTCCGTGCACGCCCGCATAGCGCGCGCTATACACACCGGGCTCACCGTCCAGCGCGTCGACGACCAAGCCCGAATCGTCGGCAATGGCCATAAGGCCCGTCTCCTCAACCGCGGCTTGGGCCTTGATGATGGCGTTCTCCAAAAACGTCGTGCCGTTTTCCTCGGGATCCTCAAAATCACCCAGCTGGCCGAGCGCCACAAAGCGCACCTCGGGCATGACCTTGCCCAAAATGGCCTCGATCTCGGTGAGCTTATGGGCGTTGCCCGTTGCCACGACGATGGTCGCCGCCGGGTCGAGGGTGTCGATGTCAATCTTCTCAAGTGCCATGACTGGCCTCCTTGTCTCTATAGCAAGCCGCGTGAGGGGCGTTTGGGCACTTGACCCCTCCCCTCTCAGGCGATCGGACCTTTCAACGCAGCATTTCAGCAGATAAAACCTACCAAAATAAACCTGTCCCTTTTGGCAGGTTAGGCGATGGCTTGGCGCTGAAGCTCGATGAGCTCGGCGATACCCTTGTCGCCCAGGTCGAGCAGGGCGTTGAGGCGCTTGCGGTCGAAGGGCGCCTGCTCGCCGGTACCCTGGAGCTCGATCATCTCACCGGTGTCGGTGGCGACGAGGTTCATATCGACCTCGGCATGGCTGTCCTCGGAATAATCGAGGTCAAGCAGCGTATTGCCGTCGACAACGCCCATGGAGATGGCAGCCACCTGGCCGGTAAGCGGGATGCGCTCGATCTTGCCCGCCTCGACCCACATGGCGAGGGCGTCGTGCAGCGCCACCCAGGCGCCGGTGATGCTCGCTGTACGCGTGCCGCCATCGGCCTGAATCACATCGCAGTCGACGGTGACGGTGTACTCGCCGAGCGCCTTCATGTTGACGACGGTACGCAGGCTGCGGCCAATGAGGCGCTCGATCTCCATGGAGCGACCCTTGCGGTTGGCGTGCTCACGCTTGCAGCGCTTGCCGGTCGACGCCGGCAGCATGGCGTATTCCGCGGTCACCCAGCCGGCCTTAGCTCCCTTTCGCCAGCCCGGCACGCCCTCCTCGATAGTGGCGGCGCACAGCACGCGCGTGTCACCGAACTCGGCCAAACACGAGCCGTGGGCGTGCTTCATGACGCCACGGGTGAGCTTAACGGGGCGCAACTCGTTGGCGGCGCGGCCGTTGGCACGGTTGACCTGCATGTACTCCATAGAAATATCCTTTCGGCAAAAGATGTGGCGAAGGCTTTGGCGGCTGCCTTACATCTATTTCAGCTCATCGATATCGATATGTTCGATGCTCTTGAGCGGCTGACCAAAGATAAAGCTGCCCGCCACCGCAAACTCGGCAATGTTATCGGCCGTCGTGGCAAAACGATGCTGCGGCTCGGCGGCGTCGCCCGCCAGCTGCTCGCGGCGCGTGAGGATATCGGTCAGCTCGCGCGTGGTCTCCTCGGCGGAACTCACGACGCGCACCCCAGGCCCCAGCGCATGCCGGATAGGTCCCACCAACAGCGGAAAATGCGTACAGCCGAGTACCACGGTATCGATACCGTGGTCGCGCAGCGGCTCAACCGTGGCACCCACCAGCGCACGCACGGCAGGCGTATCGAAGATGTCCTCGTTCTCGAGCCACTGCTCTTGCAGATGCGCACCCGAGGCGAGCTCGTGTTCGACAACCTCGACAAAGCTCGAGGCAGGACAGCCGTATACATCGACGCCGGCATCTAGATCTTGAATGGCGCGCGTGTAGGCGCCCGAGCGAATGGTGAGGTTGGTGGCGAGCACGCCCACGCGACGCGTACGCGTGCTGTTGATTGCCGCACGGGCACCCGGCGCAATCACGCCGATCACGGGAACGTCGAGCACCTGCTGGGCCAGACGCAAGGCCGCAGCGGTCGCCGTGTTGCAGGCGATGACCATAATCTTGACGTCGTGCTTCGAAAGCCAACGACCCGCCTGCAACGCAAACGAGCGCACCTCATCCTCGGTGCGCGTGCCGTAGGGACAGCGCTTGGTGTCGCCAAAGTAGTAGACGGACTCGTGCGGCAGCGCCGTCGCAATCGCGCGCGCAACCGTCAGACCGCCCAAACCAGAATCGAACACGCCAATCGGGCGCGTGTCGCCTGCCGGATTCTCGATATCGGACATTACCTCACCAGTCTCTCTCGAAAAGACATGTCCAAGTGCGGCGGTGCCGCGCTACGAACGCGCCGCGACCAGCAGCTCTGCCGTCGCCGCCCAACCGTCGACAATTTTGCCGCGCGTAACGAAAGCGTTCTCGCAAGCAGCCAGGAACTCGGGCGCGCCGGCGCTCGTCAGGCCATTCTCGACCAGGCAGAACGTGCCCACGTGATCGGCCATGTAGAAGTCGGACTCGGAGTCGCCGAGCGCCAACGTCTCCTCGCGCTCGATCCCCAGGTGCTCGCAGAAGCGCGCAATGGCGACGCCCTTGTTGAGACCCGCCGGATTGATGTTGAATGCGCGACCGTCCTCGACGCGATCGAGCTCGAGCGTCGTCGGCTTGGACAGGTGAGTCAGATGGCCGTTGCAAGCCCAGATCAGACCGCAGCCGGCCTCGTCCAGGATGGCCTGAACCTCATCGTCGGGCACATCGCCGCGCATGCCGACGGTGACCTCACGGTATTTGTAGCCGGTCGACATGTCGTTGTGATACTCGATCTTGTGCGGCCAGCGGGCGAGGATCTTCTCGCACACGCCGGTCTGCTCGATCACCTGGTGCGGCGTGAGGCCGCAAGAGGAGTCGTAGGGCATGTCGCCGGTCAGATACTCCCAATCGTTGGCTTTGAGGTCGTACATGACCAGGCCGCCCATCTCGCCGATGTAGGAGTTGAGACCGAGCACGCGCGCGTCCTCGTGGATCATGGTACGGTTGCGGCCCGAGGTGGGAACCACCTGAATACCAGCGCGAGCGAGCGCCACGACAGCCTCGACGAGTTTGGTCGAGGGGTTGCCGTCGTTGTCGCGCAGCACGCACGAGCCGGGCGCGAGCATCGTGGCATCCAGGTCGGTAAAGACGTACTTGACCTTGGCCAAGCGCTCGCGCATCTCGCCCGAAAGCTCGGCAACGGTCGGCAGGGTGTTGTGGGACATGGTTACTCCGTTTACGTAGAAGGGTTTGGACTTGGACGGCATGTTTTGATTGAGGGAACACGCTTATGGCGACAGCGCACTCAGGGCGCCGCCGCCATCATGGTTCATTAGTCAAACTGGGTAACATCGATCAGGCGATTGGCCAGCGAAAGGTCGCTCTCGATGGGCACGAACTCGTCGCCCACGTGCATGAGCTCCTCGTCACCCTTTGCCAGCAGCAAGACAATGGTGGGAGCATCGGGGTTGACGTACTCCTCGCGCGCCGCCTTGAACGCCGCATGCACAGCGGCTTCGCGATCGAGGATGATCTTGTTCGGCGTATCGTCGGGAACATGTTCGGCAAGCTCGCGACAGACCTTCATCGGGTCCTCGTGAGCTGGATCCTCGTTGGCAAAGATCATCAGGTCGGAATACGGTGCGGCCTCGCGCGGCAATTGCTCACGGCGCTCCTGCGCCTTGCCGCCAGCGGCACCAAACACCGCAACGACCGGGCTGGCGGGAAACGCGCGCTTGACCGACGAGAAAAGCGAACGGAACGAAAGCTGGTTGTGCGCGTAGTCGACGACGCAGATCACGCGACCGTCCTTCGACTCCACGACCTCCATACGGCCCGGCACACGCAGTTTGGAGAGGCCCTTCTTGATGGCATCGATACCGATGCCGATCTCGCGCGCAGCGGCGATAGCGACCAGCGCGTTTTCCACGTTAAAGTCTCCCGCGATACCCAGCAGGACCTTCTCCCCCGCCTCGGACTCGTCGGCACACAGGCCATGCAAGTTGAACTCGATGCTAAAGCCGACCATGCGTACGTCGCTCGCCCACAGGCTTGCCTCGGGATGCTCGACGCCAACGGTCACCAAGCGCTCGGCCGTCGACGCTGTCTCCAGCACACGATCGACCTCTTCGGTGCCCAAATTCACCACGGCGGTCTTTGCCTGGTCAAAAATCCTAAGTTTGCTCTCAAAATAATCCTCAAACGTGGGGTGTTCGATCGGCGAGATGTGGTCGCGGCCGATGTTGAGGAAGCACGCCACGTCAAACGGCAGATTCTCGACGCGTTGGTACTTGAGCGCCTGGCTCGAGACCTCCATGACCATGGACTGGCGACCGGACGTGCGGCAGTTGGCGATATGGCGCCAGATCTCGGGGGCCTCGGGCGTAGTATTGGTGCTCTCGTAGCACTCGATGCCATCGTCGGTACTCACCGAGCCGATCATGCCGCAGGACTCGCCCGCCGCTTTGATAATCGACTGGAGCATAAAAGCGGCCGTGGTCTTTCCCTTGGTGCCGGTGATGCCCACGATCTTGACGTCGTGGTCGGGACGGTCGTAGACCTCCGGCGGCAACAGGGCCATGGCCGTGCGAACGCTATCAACAACCAGCATCGCAGCACCGCTCTCCTTCGCCAGCGGCTCCAGAGACTCGACCAGCGACTCCTCACACACAAATGCGACGGCGCCCGCATCGAGCGCCATGCTCAAAAACGCGGGCTTAAAGGCAGCACCTTTGCAGAAGAATACGTCACCTGCCGAGACCGCGCGCGAATCAAACGAGCAGCCGGTCACGGCACGCTCGTCAACCTGCTCTGATGCGCGCAGCTCGCCGCACACATCGAGCAGTTTGGCAAGCGTATCGACCGTGGTCACGGTCGCGGAATCCGAATGGTGCATCTTTCACCTTTCTCAGCCATTTGGCAGGGACGGTTTTTATAGTAACTGAAACGCACCCACGCAAAAACGGCTCCCGGAGGAGCCGTTACGCGCAGGCGTTCGTAAGCCGAGGCTAGGCAGCCTGAACAGCGGGCTGGTCCTCGTCGATAAAGAAGCGCTTGTACCACACCAAGAACACGAGCGGCGTATAGATCTTGCGCTGGAAATCGCCCTTGCCTGCAAAGTGCAGATCGAGCAGGTGCATGAGCTCGTCGGTATCGAAGAACTCGCTTGCCCACGGCGCGGTGAAGTACTCCTTGACATAGTCGTACCACTTTTGCTCGCGTAGCCAGTAGACAATCGGCACCGGGAAGCCCACCTTGGGACGGGTGGCCCACTCATCGGGCAGCGACTTGTTGGCAGCGTGGCGGAGTACCTGTTTGTTGCCGTTCTCGTTGATGCGGTAGCGGTCGGGAATGTGCTCAGCGAACTCCATGACTTTGCGGTCCAGGAAGGGCACGCGCAGCTCCAGCGAGTGCGCCATGCACATCTTGTCGGCCTTGAGCAGAATGTCGCCCGGGAGCCACATGTTCATGTCCAAGTACTGCTTCTTGACCAGCTCGGGCTGACCCTTCACGCGCGCATAGATGGGAGCGGCAAGCTCGAAGGCGCCATCGCCGGTGTTGTACTCGGGCTTGAGCACGCCGTCGACCTCGCGCTCCGGCCATACCAGAGCCTGTCCCAGGAACGACTTCTCGGGGATCTCGGCACCCTTGACTAGGAAGTTATGTCCCTTGAAGTACGGCATATGCAGCGCCAGGTTACCGAGCGCGCGACGGATGGGCAGCGGCACCATCTTTTTGTACTTGCGCACCGGGACCGTGTCCTCGTAGTAGGCGTAGCCGCCAAAAAGCTCGTCGGCGCCTTCGCCCGAAAGCACGACGGTGACGTCCTTGCGGGCCATCTCGGCCAAGAACCACAGCGGCACGGAAGACAGGTTGGACTGCGGCTCGTCCATATGATACTGGATGTCCTCGAGCGCACCGAAGAACTCGTCGGCGGTAATCATCTTGCGAACGTTTTCGACGCCGAGCTTATCGGAAAGCTCCTTGGCGTAGTTGGTCTCGTTGAAGTTCTTGTAGTCAAAGCCCACCGAGAAGGTCTTGTCGGGCATGAGGCAAGCGGCGATGTAGCTGGAGTCGACGCCACCGGAGAGGAACGACGCGACCTTGACGTCGGCGATGCGATGGGCCTCGACGCTCTCGTGCACGACTTCGTCCAGCTCATCGACATACTCTTCGAACGGCTTCTCGACGGCAGAGTAATCGCAATCCCAGTAGCGCTCGATGTTCATCTTGCCGGTCGGGATATCGACGGTAAAGTAGTGCGCCGGCGGCAGCTTGTAGACACCCTCGAAGAAGGTCTCCTCGGTTGCCGAATACTGCAGCGTCATGTACGGACGCAGAGCCTTTTTGTTGACCGCCTTGTGGAAGTGCGGGTAGTCCAGGAAGCTCTTGATCTCGGAACCAAAGAGCACGCCCGGAGCGCCGTCGCCCGCATCGGCCATGGGATAGTAGTAGAGCGGCTTGATGCCAAAGATGTCGCGGGCGCCAAAAAGCTTGTTCTTCTTTTTGTCCCAGATGACGAAGGCGTACATACCGCGCAGGCGATCGAGGACGGCCTCGCCCCACTCCTCGTAGCCGTGCAGGAGGCTCTCGGTGTCGGCGCCGCAATGGAACTTGTAGCCCTTGGCTTCGAGCTCGGAACGGAGTTCTTGGAAGTTGTAGATCTCGCCGTTAAAGACGATAACGACGCTACCGTCCTCGTTAGCCATGGGTTGGGCGCCAGCCTCGGTCAGGTCGAGGATCGACAGGCGGCGGAAGCCGAGGGCAACGCGGCCGTCGATAAACTGACCGCCCATGTCGGGACCGCGATGGACGATGCGGTCCATCATCTTGGTGAGCACCTCGGATTGGTTATCCGTCCCACCGACAAAACCGACAAAACCGCACATATACTATCCCCTCTGCTGTTGCTGGGCATCAAATCGAATCAGTAGCTTTTGAGTATACCCGAGGGCGTAAAGAGGGGCGGAATGTTCAGGCAATCTCAACTGAATCAGCTCCGCTGCGACACGTGCCAGTTACCTTTAATGGATATGAGGTGAATGAGGCGATTGTTTTGCTATACTCTCTCCGCACGGGCGATTGGCGCAACGGTTAGCGCAGGTGCTTTACACGCACAAGGCTGGGGGTTCGAATCCCTCATCGCCCACCATTGAATTGGAAACGGTCCTCGAAAGGGGACCGTTTTTGTTTGGGCCCGGCGCATGGGATTCGAACCCGCCAGGGTGCGGAGCTGAGGAAACGCGAAGCGTTTTCCAGCGCAGCACGCGAGGAGCGGAGCGACGAAGCGGGGCGCGGGCGGCGCCAGCCGCACGCGGACATCCCTCATCGCCCACCACTGAATTGGAAACGGTCCTCGAAGGGGGACCGTTTTTGTTTGGGCCCAGTGCATGGGATTCGAGCTCTAAGGACCCCTTATTTCAAGGTCCGTGGTCAAAAAATGGCAAAAATGAGTACTGTTACTTTGCTTGCAACATATAAAAAGATAGCATTTGCTTAAGTTACGCAACATGTGTCCATTATAAGGACTAACAGTTGGATTAAAATCGTGTATTCATCGCCATTTCGTCTTGCTATCTAGCCTTATTAGTCCAAAATTGCTGCTACCAAATCGGTAACAGTACTCATATTTGATGTTTTTTGACCAGCAGGTCTCCCCCGCCTTAGCAAATCTAAGACAAAACGGGGTCCAGACCGCTGAATCGTGCCGCATATGGCACGTCCGCAGTCCGGGACCCGGTCCAAATTGAGTTATTGCGCCGTGTTAGGCCAAAACGTCCGACAAAATCTCGATCAGGTTGTCCACGTCGGCTTCCTCGCAGACGAGTGGCGGCAGGAAACGCAGCGTATGGGCACCCGTAGCGTTGATTACGGCACCGGCGGCCAGCGCGCGGGCAACAACATCATGCGCGTCGCCCGCGGCATCATCCAAATCACAGCCGAGCATCAAGCCGCGACCACGTACCTCGGTCACGTGCGGCAGCTTGGCGAGCTTTGCCTCCATATAGGCACCCACCTTGGCAGCATGGTCGGCATAATCGCCGCGCACAAGCGCGGAGAGCGTCGCGGCGCACGCCGCGACGGCCAAGCAGCTACCGCCAAAGGTCGAGCCGTGGTCGCCTGGCTTAAACACGTCGGCAATCTCCTTCTTTGCCACGACGGCACCCATGGGCACGCCATCGGCAATGCCCTTGGCAAGGCTCATGATGTCGGGCTCCACACCATAGGTTTGGAATGCAAACGGCTTGCCGGAGCGGAAGATGCCGCACTGGACCTCGTCGGCGATAAGCACGGCTCCCACTTCGTGTGCCAGGTCGCGCGCTGCCGCCATAAACTCCTCGGTCATGGGGTGCACACCACTCTCACCCTGGATCGGCTCGAGCATCACGGCACAAATCTCGCTCCCCAGCTGCTTAAAGATCGCACGCAGCTCGTCCACATCGTTGGGCGTGCAGGCCACAAAGCCACCCGGCAGCGGACGGAAGCTGTCCTGCAGCCAATCCTGCATGGTGGCGGCAATGGTCTCGAGCGTACGGCCGTGGAAGCCGCCGCGCATGCACACGATGGTGTTGCCGCCATTACCGGCACGCTTGGCGTACAGGCGCGCGAGCTTCATCGAGCCCTCGTTGGCCTCGGCGCCAGAGTTGGCAAAGAAGGTCTCCCAAACCTGCTCATCCGCAGCCGGGGCACCAAGAGCAGATGCCGTGGTCTCATCGCCGGCGGCAATGGCATCGGCAAGCACGCGCGCACCATCTACGTCGTCGTTAGCAAGCTTGGACAGCAGCGCCGCGACCTGTCCACGCTGCTCGATGTAGAAGTAATTGGAAACATGCATGAGCTTTTTGGTCTGTGCCTCGAGCGCCGAGAGCACAGCCAGGTTGCCATGACCTAGGCTGCACACGCCGATGCCGGCAAGAAAGTCGAGGTACTCACGGCCATCGTCGCCGGTGAGCTTCATGCCGTGACCCTCGACAAACTCGACCGGAGAGCGGCCAAAGGTATGCATAACGTAATGGGATTCAAGCGATTGCTGAGCTGCAAGTGACATGGGATGCCTTTCGTTGAGCGCCGGACGGCGCAGACCTATGGGTGCAGGAATGGGGCGGCTGCGGGTCAGCTAGACCGTCTGAAGCTTCTCGACCTCGTCAAGGTTTTCGGTCAGACGCGCAGCAAACGTCGAAAGCGGATGCGGATGCGTATCGAATTCGTAAGCCGTCTCGGTGGAATGGATCACGGTGCCGACGCCGGCATCGGTCAGCAGCTCCAGGAGCAGCGAATGCGGCGTAGTACCGTTAATGATGTGGGCACGAAATACGCCGCCGGTAAGCGCATCGACGGCCGCGCGCAGCTTGGGAATCATGCCCTTATCGACCTCGCCGCCGTAGAGCATTTCGTTAACCTCGTCGAGCGTTAGGTTGGAGATAAGCGAGTCCTTGTCGCTAAAGTCCTTGTACAGGCCATCGACATCGGTCAAAAAGATCGCCTTATGCGCGTGGAGCGCCGCGGCAACGGCACCGGCGGCGGTGTCGGCGTTGATGTTGAAGAAACCGCCGTCCTCCCCCGCCGCGACGGTAGCGATGACGGGGATGTACTCGCTATCGAGTAAGCGCTCGATATAGTCGGTGTTGACGTGCGTCACTTTGCCCACGCGACCGAGCTCGGGGTCGAGCGGCTCGGCGATGAGCGTGCCGGCATCGCTGCCCGACACGCCCACGGCCAGGTTGCCGTGGTGGTTGATGGCGGCAACCAGCTCCTGGTTGACCTTGCCGCCCAGCACCTCGCGCACGATATCCATAGTCGCCGGCGTGGTCACGCGCTGGCCGTTCTTAAACTCGACGGGAATATCGTAATGGCTCAGCGCCTCGTTGATAGCCTTGCCGCCGCCGTGCACGATGACGGGGCGCATACCGATGATCTTGAGCAAAACGATGTCGCTCATCACGTCGCGGCGCAGCTGCTCATCAACCATGGCGGCTCCGCCATATTTGATAACAACCGTCTTGCCGGTCAGGTTCTTAATCCACGGCAGCGCTTCAAACAGCAGCTGCGCGGTTGCTTCGTTGGATTCGCTCGAACGACAATCGCGTGCGAATTTCATAATCTGCCTCGTCTTTCGTATCGTTATCGCGCCGTGCTCCGCTGTCCGCAAACACAGTGGAACGCGCGGTGCGCCCGGAGTCTAGGAACGGTAGTCGCCGTTGATGGAGATGTATTCATGCGTGAGGTCGCAGGTCCACACGGTCGTTGCCGCGTCGCCTGCGCCCAGGTCGGCCGAGATCACGATCTCGGGCGCCTCGAAACGTCGCAGAGCCTCGTCCTCGTCAAAGGGAACAGTCAGACCGTCGCGACAGACAGGCATGCCCATCATGTCGATGGAAACGTCTTCCTGATTAAACTTCACGCCGCACTTGCCAAGCGCCATAGCAACACGGCCCCAGTTGCAGTCGTGGCCGGCGATGCAGGTCTTAACGAGCGGCGAGTTGGCAACGGCACGGGCGGCGATATCGGCCTCCTCGTCGTTCACGGCGCCGGTAACGTTGACCGTAACGAGCTTGGATGCGCCCTCGCCATCGGCGGCGATATTGCGCGCCAGGCTCTCGCACACCTCGTGCACGGCAAATGCCAACTCGTCGAAGGCATCGGAGCCCTCGACGATAGGCTCGGCATCTGCGGCAGCGGCGCCGGAGGCAAGCATGATGCAGGTGTCGTTGGTCGAGGTGTCGGAATCGACCGTTACCTTGTTAAAGGTCTGCTTGACGGTCGAGAGCAGCAGGGCATGAAGTGCCGCAGGCTCGACGGGGGCATCGGTGGTGATAACTGCGATCATGGTGGCCATGTTGGGCATGATCATGCCCGAGCCCTTGCACATTCCGCCTACCGTATAGACATTGCCCGCGTGCCCCGCGGCTTCGCTGCGGTAGCGAACGGCATACTCCTTGGAATGAGTATCGGTGGTCATGATGGCGCGGGCGGCATCGGCGCCACCGTGGGCGGAGAGCGCCTCGTAGGCGGCGGGAACGGCAGTCTCGAACGTGTCGATCGGAAGAATCTGACCAATCACACCCGTGGAGGCAACCAGAATCTGCTGGGGCTCGCAGCCGATGACCTGCGATGCGATGCTGCATGTCTCGCGCGCGCATGCAAGGCCGGTCTCACCCGTGGCGGCGTTGGCATTGCCAGAGTTGACCGAAACGCCGGCGATGATACCGTAGCCCTTGTCGGCACCGCCCAGGTTGGCACGGCTCACCTGCACGGGCGCCGCGCAAAAGCGATTGGTGGTAAACACGCCGGCGCCGGGACAGGGTTTATCGGGCACGACGAGCGCGTAATCCAGACGCTCGGGGTTCTTGCGGAACCCAGCGTGGATGCCTGCAGCCTTAAAACCAGCCGCAGCCGTAACGCCACCCTCGACGGCGCGAATCTTGATATCAATCAGGTCGGTATTCATCGTCCCCTACGACTCCTTATATCAGACAAAAAAGCGGGCATCGGCTGGCACGCCATACCGGTCGAAACTACTAGAGCAGCTTAAAAGTGGCGCCCAACTCGATACCCGACCACCAAATCGCTAACAATCGAATGTGCTACACCGGGCACGCCACTGTGGGCAAGCCTCGTCGCTCGTCAAAGCCAAAAACGATGTTGGCGCACTGGACCGCCTGTCCCGCAGCACCCTTGCACAGATTGTCGATAGCACCCGTCGCCACCAGCACGCCCGCGCGCTTGTTGAGCGCAAGACCGATCTGGGCAGCATTGGTGCCGACGACCGAAGCCGTCTTGGGCTGCTGGCCGGCATCGAGCACGCGCACAAAGGTGCGACCGGCGTAGAACTTCTTGTAATGGTCGACGACGTCCTCAAGGGCCAACGCGTCGAGAGCCTGCGGCGCGAGCGGCATCGTCACCGTGGAAAGCAGGCCGCGCTTGAGCGGTGCCAAGTGCGGAGTAAAGACGACGCGATCGGTCAGGTCCAGGATCTGCTCAATCTCGGGCGTATGGCGATGTTTGCCTACGCCATAGGCCTCCAGGTTCTCGTCCGCGCTACAAAAATGGGTGCGAGCGTTGCAGGACTTACCGGCGCCCGTCACGCCACTAATGGCATCGACGATTACGGGGCCGTTCTCTGCCACCCAGCCCGCACGCACGGCAGGAGCGGCAGCAAGGCTCGTTGCGGTGGGATAGCAACCGGCGCAGGCGACCAGCACGGGTTTGCCGTCGGCATGGTCGGATGCGGCGGTCTCCAAGTCCCGGCAGAATAGCTCGGGCAGGCCAAAGGCACGGGTCTTGAGCAGCTCGGGGCTCGTATGCTCGGCGGCATACCACGTCTCAAAGACGGACGCGTCGTTCAGGCGGTAGTCGGCCGAAAGATCAAAGCAGGAGACGCCCGATGCAAGCAGCGCGGGCACCTGTGCCATGGCAGCCGTGTGCGGCACGGCAAGAAAAACCGCATCGCAGCTCTTGAGCTCGGGGGCGTCATGCGTGGTGAAAACCAGATCGCTCACGCCAGCAAAGCTCGGATACACCGCGGACAGCGGCTGGCCGGCATCGGCGTTGGACGTAATGGCAACAAGTTCAAACTCGGGATGGCCGAGTACGAGGCGAATGAGCTCGGCTCCGGCATATCCAGCCGCGCCGACGATTCCAACCTTCAAAGACATATCAGACTCCTTGTCTGCGATTTATGCACCGATGCGCATTTCGCAGCGGTCGTTATGAAGTGGGTTGAAACTTTAGCACCAAAAGATGCATTTATACGTAAATAGCTTGCATGTTCATGCATTGAAACATTCCCGACACATTCACTTGAAGGAATTGACAAATAGAGCGGGCCCCGTATTGACCGGCACTCCTTACGGCGCCGGGCAACACGGGACCCGCCCATGCGAAAACTAAGTTGTTAGGATGAGCCAGCTGGCTAGAGCTCGACCGGCACCCATTCGTCGTGATTGCAGATAAAAGCCTCGGGATCCTCAACGCTAAAGAAGACGAGCGCGGGGTCGTTAGGCCCCTCATAGTGCTCGCTCAAGCGCTCAAGATGTTTCCATCCGGCCTCGCGCATTTCGCTCGAAGCCCGGTCTTCCAGCCCTGCACGCCCGCGCAGGATCAACCAACCATGGCCCGGCCACCAACTCGTGGCCTCAAAGCGCTGGTTTTGCAGCAGCTCCTGCCACACATCTTTGGTGCGCGCTGTCACAAACCACAGCTTGCCGTCCTGAATCTGCACAAACGAGAACGGACGCACATGCGGCTGCCCGCCCACGCTCGTCGCCAGATACCACGCCGGCACCGACGTCAGATACTCCAACACCGTATTCAATCCGTCCATGTGTCCTCCTGACGCCTGACCAGTCTTTTTGGAATGGGTAGCCAATTTGGGAAATTAGAGCTCGAGGCGCTCTTCGCTGCCGTCGATATCGCAGAACCGTGCGGCGATGTTGCGGACCGAGAAGAATGCAAGGCGGCCATCGTTGGCGCTATCGTGTTGCTCGCCAATGCCCACCATGTGCTTAAAGCCCGCTTGGCGCACCTTGTCGCTCACGAATGCATCGTCCTCGAGCGCGGCCTCGCCAGTTAACACGATCCAGCACTCCCCCGGCTTCCAGCCCGATACCTCAAACTTGGGATTCGCGCTCAACTCCGCCCACACGTCCTTGTCGCGCGACGTGCAAAACCACAGCTTGCCATCATCGACCATGGCAAAGGAAAACGGCCTCACGCGGGGCTGATGCCCGTCGCTCGCATCGGTCGTGGCAAGATACCACGCCGGAATGCGCCTGAGATACGAGCAGGCGCGCTCGAGCTGAGCCGTGCGATCGATGTCGGTCATAGAGACCTCTTTCTTGCGCTCGAATCGAGCTTAGACGAGTTGAAGATTGATAACGACAACGCATGTCACCAGCAGCGCCATCGCCAGCGCTGCCAGTGCATCCCCGCGGCCAAACGCAAGCGCATGCAGACGCGTGCGTCCCTGCTCGCCGTGATAACAGCGCGCATCCATGGCGGCCGAAAGCGTCTCGGCATGACGGAACACGCCGGTGAACAGCGGAATCGCCACACTGCCGAGCATGCGCACACCGCCGAGCGGACCGCCCGTCACGCGCGCGCCGCGACTTGCCTGTGCATCGGCCGTCTGCTTCATCTCGGTGGCAAATTGCGGCATAAAGCGCAGCGCGATGCCCATGATCATACCGAGCTCGTGTGCCGGAAGCCCCAGACGCGCAAGCGGTGCGAGCAAACGCTCAAAGCCCGCAGTGAGATCGAGCGTGGGCGTGGTGAGTGTAATGGCGCTCATGCCGGCCATCATCAGGGTCAGACGGCATGTCATAAACGTCGCAGAACGCAGCGAGCCCTCGCTCACCTGCAAAAAGCCAAGCCGCCACAGGATGCGGCCACTCTGGTCGGAAAACAGGTTGAGCACCGCGACCACCACGACAATCGCCAGCAATGGTGCCATCGATGATAGGACCCGGCGCAACGGCACCCGGGCCATGACATAGACCAGCACGACAAATATTGCGACCGGAACCAGCCCGCAAAAGCTTCCGACGGTGAGCACGGTGATCAGAAATGCGAAACCTAGAAGCAACTTAGTGCGCGGATCCAGGCGATGCACCGCGCTATCCCCGGGATAGTAGCTGCCAAATGAGAACGCCTCCATTAGCAGCCCTCCTCTCGCGTGGGCGCCTTGGAACCAGCCTGACACGGAACCCTCAAAGGCACGTCCGCGCAGCCCAGCAGCAAGCCGGCCAACTCGTCGGCTAGCGCCTCAACCGTATAAAGATTGTCGCAGCGGAGCGGCACACCGGCTTTCGCGAGCGCCAGCGCCATGCGCTGGGCGGCGGGAACGCCCAGGCCGATCGACTTGAGCTCGTCCGCGTGCGCAAAAACCTGCGCGGGCGTTCCCTCGGCAAACACGGCGCCCTCGTTCATCACAACGATACGGTCACAGCAATTTGCCAGGTCATCCATGCTATGCGAAACCATGACAACAGTCAGGCCCTCGCGATGGAGCCGATCGATGAGCCCCAGGAAATCCCCGCGCGCAGCCGGATCGAGCCCCGCCATGGGCTCGTCGAGCACCAGCACCTCGGGCTCCATGGCGAGCACGCCGGCAAACGCCACGCGGCGCTGCTGGCCGCCCGAAAGCTCAAAGGGGCTCTTGTCGCCCATCGCAGCAAGGTCGAGGCCCACGCGCGCAAGCGATGATGCGACACGGCGTGCAACCTCGTCTTCTGGCAGGCCAAGGTTGCGCGGGCCAAACGCCACGTCCCGCGCCACGGTCTCGGCAAATAGCTGGCGCTCGGGATACTGAAACACCACGCCGACCTTGGCCTTAACCGCGGCGGCGTCTTTCTTGCTTGATAGGTCGAGCCCCAGCGCGCAAACGCTTCCCTCCTGCGGACGAATCAACCCGTTGAGATGCTGAACCAGCGTCGATTTACCCGAGCCGGTATGACCCGCCAATCCCAGAAACTCGCCGCGGCGCACCGTCAGCGAAACATCACGTAGCGCCCAGGGGCTGTTTGGATCGTTGCCCCAAAGAGCCTGTTTGCTCGATGCGTCCGCAGTGGTCGAGCGCTTGCGCCATCGACGGCGCTCGCGGGCGCTCAGCGAGTAACTATGCGAGAGGTGCGAAATCTCGATAACGGGCTCCGACGCGGCTATCCCGTCGGCCGCAGAGGATCCATTGTCAAGCACATGAGAATCGGATGCGGAAGGCTGCCCTGCGATGTCCGTCCCGCTCCGCTCGGCATAAGCCTGTGCAATCTCGGCAACCATATCTGCCTCGCGCACCTGCGCGCAAACGGAAACGCCCTTCTCACGAAGTGCCCTACCTAGGCAGCACGACTCCGGCATGTCCAGGTTGAGCTGCGCAAGTTCGTCCGCTCGCGTCAAGATTTCCTCGGGCGTACCGAGCATGGCAACGCGCCCCGCCCGAAACACCGCGACACGATCGGCCTCGGCGGCCTCCTCCATAAAGTGCGTAATCATCACGATGGTCATGCCGCGATCGTGCAACGCGCGGCAAGCCTTCATGAGGCCCTTGCGCCCACGCGGATCAAGCATCGAGGAAGCCTCATCCAATATGAGCACGCGCGGCTCCATGGCGAGCACGCCGGCAAGCGCCACGCGTTGCTTTTGGCCACCCGAAAGCGCATGGGTCTCGTGGCGCTCAAAGCCCACCAGGCCCACGCCCTTCAGTGCCTCGCGTACGCGCTGCGCAATTTGCGCCGATGGCACGCCAAGGTTTTCGGGACCAAACGCAACGTCATCTTCGACAAGCGTTGCCACCAGCTGATCATCGGGATTCTGGAACACCATGCCCGCGGTCGAACGAATGTCGTAGACCAGCTCGGGGTCGGACGCATCCATGCCGTTGATGCGTACCGTGCCCGCATCGGGCTGCAACAGTGCATTCAGATGCTTGGCAAACGTCGACTTGCCCGACCCATTGCCACCGAGAATGCAGAAAAACTCCCCGTCCTCGATGTTCAGATCGATACCGTCGAGTGCCGACACGGCACCGTCATAGCTAAAGGAAACGCCCCGACACTCAATCATGCGCGACCTTTGACCTGGTCCTTTTTAGGCGTGATGAGATTAGAGACCGCCTTGTACACCGCCAGCGTCAACACCGAGTTGAGCACGGTCTTGATGAGGTTAAACGGCAGCACGGCAGGAATCATGAGCGGGGCGATCACATCGACCGAGCCATACCAGAACCATACGCCAATGGTAAGGTTTGCGACCATAGACAATGCCGTAGCGGCAATAACGCCGAGCACCAGGCCAATCACGGCACCCTTATAGGTATGCATCTTCTGATAGACGATAGCCGCGGGCAGAATGTAGCCCAGCGTGGCAACCAGGTTCATAAGCGCGCCGACCCAGTCACCCGTAGTGAGCGCATGGATGACAATCGCCATGGCGGCGACGGCAGTGCCGGCACCAGGGCCGTACGCAAACCCGCACACCATCGCCGGTACCAGCGACGGATCATAGGTCAAAAACGGCGCCGAAGGAAGGATGGGCAACTGCACGTACATAAACAGGGCACCCAAGGCGCACATCAGCGCCATGGTAACGAGCTGTTTGGTGCTCCACCTATTCGTGTTCTCAAAATGGATATGCTGCGACTGTTCAGACATAAGATCACCTGCCTCTTTCATCCGGACTCTAACCGTTGGTACTGGAATCTCACCAGTTCAGCCGGCATGCGAACCAACACACGCACGGGTCGCGGACTCATCGGCTCGACGCAGGTCCTCGCCTGCGCCACGGCACCCCTTTGGCACCGCCCAATTTACCGCCAGTGGGGAATTCCACCCCGCCCTGAAACAGCAACTGCAAGTGTAGCACGAGAGGGTATTCGTGCAAGTATGCTGAGGCTAATTTATGGCGGGGGGAACGCTCCAGAAATGCGAGCGGGACAAGTTAACGCGATAACCACGTTCTCCGTCCACGCCAAAGTAACGCGCCTTTCGCGGCAAAGCCGCGAAACAGCGACCGGGACACGTATCCCCATCAGCCACGATCTCCGCCCACGCCGACCTCAAGGCCGTAAACGCAGGGGATCCGGGGGCGTGACGGGGTTTCTCTCCGGAACATTCCGCACTGATATCTTCTGAATTGAAGACGTCGATGGTGCACCCGTATACCATTGACGTCGACACCATCAGATGCGGA